>JAUNKF010000019.1:38849-59827 GCA_030532895.1 Lautropia sp.
CTGACGTGGCGGCACCGGCCAAGCGAGGCCGTAATCCGAAAGCCGCGGCTGTTGAGACCGTCGTGGACAAACCGCGTCGTGGCCGTCCGCCCAAGGCGGCTGCCGTTGAGGTGGCGGCACCGGCCAAGCGGGGCCGTAAGCCAAAAGCAGCTGCCGTCGAGACCGTGGTGGACAAACCGCGCCGTGGCCGTCCGCCCAAGGCGGCCGCTGTGGAGGTGGCAGCACCGGCCAAGCGGGGTCGCAAGCCAAAGGCTGAGGCGGCTGCGGCCAAAGCGCCTGCCAAGCGCGGTCGCAAAGCCGCTGCGCTGACCGACAAAACGCCTGCCACGGCAGCTTGGCCCTTCCCGTTGGGGCAGCGCCCTTGAGTGTTGCCGTTTGTGCCGCGCCATGTGCTGGAGGCAGCGGCGCACCTTGGCCACGGCGCTGAGTCGTGGCAACGGCTGATGGTATGTATTGCCAACGGTCTTGGCGCCGTGGCTGACTTTGCCGGGAGGGGCTTTCCCCTCCCGTGTCTTTTTCTGTTTCCCTGTAAATTAGACGGTGGATGGGGATACGTCGTGCACATCCCCATCCATCCGGTTTGCGCCTGGACGTTTGAAGGCTGGCGTTTCAGCCCTGAGATCAATTCGGCAACTTGGTTTGGTGAACAAGGCGTGGCATGGATATCTCGGGTATCGGGTCTGGGCGCGGGGCTGTCCGGGCGCTGAATCTGTCGTCAGGTGCCCGTGCGGCAAAAAGTCAGGGGCTGTCGCTCTGGATGGCGGTCTCTGTTGAATGGAAGAGGTCTGGATGAAGACGATTCTCTGGTTGATTTTGGAAACGGCGGCGTCACTGATGGCAGGCTTGTGCCTGTTGCGGGCTTACGCGTGGTCTCAGCGCATTGCGCCGTTGAACAATCCGCTCGTGAACTTTTCGCATGCGGTCACGCAGTGGCTTGTCAAACCGATACGACGGCTCCTCCCGCCGGCCGGACGGATGGACTGGCCCAGCCTGGTGTCGGCTTTTCTGATGGCTTTGCTGACGAGTCTGGCTTTTTATCTGCTGCTGGGGCTGGGGGTGGATGCGTTGCGCGTGCCCTTGCTTGCGGTGCTGTGGCTGATTCGCTGGGGCTTGTATCTGGCGATGATGCTGATCATCGGTTCGGCCGTGCTCTCGCTGATCAACCCGAATGCGCCGATTGCCTATCCGCTGTCGATGTTGAGTGAACCCTTGATGCGGCCTTTCCGTCGCGTGATTCCGCTCTTTGGCAATTTTGATTTGTCACCGCTGGTGGCGATCCTGATCATCCAGATCCTGTTGGTGCTGCTCGATCCCACGGTGGTGATGAGCGCCATCGGTGCGTCGTTGCGCGCACCCTGAGCGCATCTGGATGTGGCTCGTCGTCATCTTGACAGCGGCGCTGAGGGCTTTGACATCGATTCACAAGGCGATGGCTCGATGTTGTGCATGGCTTGCCAGCGTTTCATCAATTGATGTCGTCGTACCGGGTAGTTTTCACCGGTATCGTGCAGCTCGATGACGCGATCGGCCCGAAAATGCCGAAAGTCCTGACGTAGCTCGCACCAGGCGTAAATGAGTCGGATGCTCGGATCGAAAAAGGCCATCGCAAAGGGCCAGATCATCCGTTTGCTGGCATCGCCTTTGGCGTCCACATAGTCCAGCCGCAGTTTGTGCTCGTCGCGGATGGCATGGCGCAGCACGGGCAGCCAGGGTTCAGGGGGCTTGTGCTCGGGCCAGATGGGCACGTAAAGGCCCGTCGTGTCCACGCGGGTGCGTATCACTTCGGGCAGGGCGCTGCTGATACGGGCCAGCGCGCGGCAGGCCGCCTGGGCCAGCTCGGCATCGGCTTGTGCTTCAACCCAGCGCGCGCCCAGCACCAGGGCTTCCAGCTCGTCCTGATCGAACATCAGCGGGGGCAGCAGAAAGCCGCCACGCATCTGGTAGCCGATACCGGGGTCGCCTTCGATATTGGCCCCCTGAAGCCGCAAGGTGGCAATGTCCCGATACAAGGTGCGCAGGCTGATGCCCAGCTCCTGGGCCAGCCGCTCGCCTGTGACCGCGCTGCGGCTTTGTCGCAGGCGGTCGAGCAATTGCAGCAGGCGGGTGGCTCGGGTGCTCATGTGTCGATGCTTCGTTGCGCTTGGCGTGTGTCACGCACGGGTTCGTCCCCGCGAAAACTTCTGGGCGTGCATGACACGCTGTATCCTGCATCAGGCGGCATCGGGGGCTGCGCCATCCTTGGGCAACAGCGCATTGTCGATCTCGTCTGCTCGCAGGGCAGCCGGGCGTGTGCCGTGACGTTCGACAAAGGCCGTAAACGCAGGTAGTGGTTCCAGCATCTTGAACTGCATGTAAAAGCCGAGGTAAGAGGCCACCATCAGGTCGGCTGCCGTGAAGTGCTCGCCGGCCAGATGCTCGCGGTTTTTGAGAGCCGCCTCCAGCGTGCCCAACACATCGGCTTCGGAGCCGAAGCCGGCCTGGACGGGGTCTGGCATCGGCTGGCCGCTCGCTTTGGCCATCACCATCTGTTCCAGCGGTGCCATGAAGCTGATCCACCGGTAATAGCTGCCACGCTCGGGCGAGCCAACGGGCGGGGCGAGCTTCTTCTCGGGCACCAGGTCGGCGAGATAGAGGCAAATGGCCGCCACTTCGGTGATGACCGTCTCGCCATGTTTGAGTGCCGGCACCTTGCCCATCGGGTTGACGGCGAGGTAGTCCGGCGTCTTCATCGTGGTGCCGTAATCGAGCAGCACGGTCTCGTAGGGCAGGCCGGTTTCTTCCAGCATCCAGCGCGTGATGCGGCCGCGCGACATGGGGTGCGTGTAGAGGGTGAGCGTCTGAGCGGTCATCGGGGTCTCCTGACAGGTAGTGTGTGCTTGTTGAATCGGCTTCAACTATAGAGCGCGATGCTGACAGATATTGTCAGGAGTGAAGCATGCTTGATGACAACTGATAGGACAGGAGATGCTTTGGACAAGAGGCGTGCCTTGCAGGCGCTGCACCTGCTGGGCAGTCGCGCTGAGCGTGCATGACACACGCTCAGCGGGTCGGCCCGGTCGGTTTTACCAGGGCTTTTCGCCGTAGGTGGCTTCAAAGCGCTGGGCGATGTCGGCAAGGCCGGGCTTGTGGTTTTGCGGGCCATGCGACTCGATCTTGATGGCGCCCATGATGCTGCCGAGGCGGGCTGATTTGGCCCAGTCCCAGCCGTGGGTCAGGCCGTACAGCAGGCCGGCACGGTAAGAATCGCCACAGCCGGTGGGATCGACGGCTTGCGAGATGCTGGCCGGTGCAATCGTCTCGATCTGGCCGTTCTGGTAGACGCGCGAGCCGTCGCCGCCCAAGGTCACGACCATCGTGCCGGCGGCCTGGGCCGCTTCCTCTTCCGTCCAGCCGGTTTTTTGCAGCACCATGCCGAACTCGTAGTCATTCACCGTGAGGGCGCTGGCCGACTGGATCAGGGTTTTCAGCTCGTCGCCGTCAAAAATCGGCATGGCTTGGCCCGGATCAAAAATGAAGGGGATGCCGGCTTTGGCAAAGGCTTCTGCGTGGGCCAGCATGGCAGCCTTGCCGTTGGGCGAGACGATGCCCCAGGCGACTTCGGCCACCGGGAAGGCATCGACGCGGGCTTGATGGGCTTCGTTCATCGCGCCAGGGTGAAAGGCGGTGAACTGGTTGGCCGCCAGGTCGGTGGTGACGAAGGCCTGCGGGGTGAAGTACTCGGGCAGCACGAGCACCTGGCTGACATCGATGCCTTGTTTCTTGAGCGTCTCGACATACTCGCGGCCATCATGCCCGACGGCGGCCAGCACGGCGGGTGAACCGCCCAGCAGGGCGAGGTTGTAGGCGATGTTGGCGGCGCAGCCACCTTGTTCGCGCTTCAGTTGTGGGGTCAGCAGCGAAATGTTGATCTGGTGAACCCGCTCGGGCAGGATGTGATCCTTGAAATGACCGTCGAACACCATGATGGTGTCGAAGGCCACGGAGCCGCTGATCAGAACGCGCTGGGTCATGTTGTCCTCATTATGGATAAAAGAGCGAGGCGGCATAGCCGGCCAGGTTCAGCTCGCCGGTGTCGAGCAAGAGGTCGAGCGGTTGTTCGCTTTTGGCCGGGATGCCGTCCTGAATGGAGCGCGTCACGGGCAGGTAGTGCGCGGGCGTCATCACCTTGCGTACCAGCACGGCGTTGGACGGCCCCGTGAGCGTCAGCTCCATCGCGGGCCAGCGGGCCGGCAGCTCGCTGCGGTTGCGAAGAATGGCGGTGAGTCGTGTCTGGCCAGGTTGTTGGGTGCTGCGCAGCTCGAAGGATTCGATCGACAGGCTGCCCAGTGCCATGGGGGGCTCGATGGTCTGGCCGGTGAGGGTGCTGGCTGCGCTGGCCAAGGGCCGCAGGAAGGGCAGGTGGTAGGCGATTTCGGTACGGAAGACGGCCAGCAGCTGGATGATGGCGAGCACGGCGAGCGCGATGATCAGTCGACGCGCACGGGTTGGCGTGAGCCATTTGTTACGAGCTTTGAGCGGGGTGTCGGTACTGTCCCCGGTCTGGGGCAAGGCTGCCGCCGGCACCGGTTCGTCGGTGGCGGTTTCGAGGACGGCCGCGGGCGAGGCCGGTGTCGTGTCCTCGTGCTTGTCCGTGTCGTGTGCCTCTGTGGCCTGAGTACCCGAGGGTTGGGTCTGGCGGGGCTGATGCTGTTGCCAGATCTTGTTGGCCTCGTCGATCAAGGCGCCGGCTGCCAGGGTGTCGGGGTCGAGATCCTCCTGGCCGTGGCGGGCCTTGCTGGCGTCCTGGCGCAACGAGGCGGGCAGCCGAGAGCTGTCCGGGGCGTTGGCGGATCCGGACAGTTCTTCATGGTCGGCCATGAAGAACTGGGTATGCACCTCGTCGTCGACGGGGGCCGGGGCGGCAGCGGCCTGACGGGCGCGCTCGCGTTCTCGTTCGCGGCGCCAGCGGCGCTTTTCGCGGCTGTTGCGTGGCTGTGGCTCGTCCTGGCCGGATTCTGGCTGTGAGGAGGCGCCGTGGTTGGCCCCGTGGCTGCTTGCCTGGCTGTCGGCATGGTGGCTCGCATCATGCGCGTTGTCCGTGTCGGCCGGCCTGGGGGGCGTCGCACCGGTATTGGCGTGCGCTTCTTCTCCGTCTGCGGCCACGTGGTCTGTTTCAGCGGCCTCGCCCGGCATGCTCAGATCGGGCACCTCGGTCACACTCAGCACCTGTTCGGGCGGCAACCTGTCGTGCACGGCGCCCTGACCGGCAGGCGCGTTGGCGTCCACGGCCTGGGCGGTGCCGGCAGTGATGTCGGGGCCTTGTGGCGAGACCGGGGGGGCTGCCGTTGGCGTGGGTGCGTCGATGGCGGTGACGGGGGCCGAAGGCATGCCGGCTGCAGGCGTGGCCTTTTCGGTCTTTTCGTCCTTGTCGACGTAGCGCAGGTGCTCCACGCCCGAGAAGACATGCTGACAAACACCACAGCGGACGAGGCCGCGTCGCAGCTTGAGCTGATCGGGAACGACCTTGAAGCTGGTTTTACATTGCGGACAGGTGGTTGCGAGCGCCATGAGGCTATCTTACCGTTGCAGGAAGGTGTGATGGGTTGTCAGCCCGGTCGGTGTCCCACGAGGCAGGCCCAGCCGTCACGGGTTTGCCAGGGCGAGAGCTTCAGCGCGGGATCGTAACATCGAGCCACCTCGTCGATCTGTCGTTCCAGCACGCCGGACAGTACCAGATGGCCGCCGGGGGCCACGAGTGCCGACAGCAGCGGGGCAAGCAGCTTCAAGGGCGTCGAGAGGATGTTGGCCATCACGATGTCGGCCGAGGTGGGCAGGTCGGCGTCCGCACTGAGTGCTGTCAGCGCCACACGGTTGATGCGCGCGTTTTCTTCGGTGCTGAGCACGGCCTGCGGGTCGATGTCCAGCCCGATGACGGGACTGGCGCCCAGTCGTGCGGCGGCAATGGCCAGAATGCCGGAGCCGCAGCCATAGTCGATCAGGCTTTTGCCAGCGAGCAGCTCGTGCTGGTCGAGCCATTCGAGGCAGAGCCGGGTGGTGGGGTGGCTGCCGGTGCCAAAGGCCAGGCCCGGATCGATGATGAGTGCTTCGCGGTGCTCGTCGGCAGCGGCTTCGGCGGCGTGCCAGCTGGGCAGGATCACGAGGCGCCGGCCGATGGGAATCGGGTCGAACTGCGATTGGGTGAGCCGAACCCAGTCCTGATCATCCACCGTGCGGGTGGCCAGCATGGGCGGCACGGGCTGGGCGAGTGCGGTGGCGGCCTGGGCAAGAAGGGCCGGGCCGTCGGCATCGGCTTCCAGCAAGAGGGCAAGCCGCGTGCGTGTCCAGCCGAAGGTCTGGGGCAACATGCCGGCGCCGATCGTGCCGGCGGGCAGCGGCTCGCCGAATAGCGGCTGCTCGTCGGCCGAGTCGGCATCGGCGTCTTCGGCCTGCACCGACAGGGCACCGGCCGCCATGCAGGCATCGGCCCAGGCTTCGGCATGGGCCTTGTCGACTTCAATCGTCAATTCGATCCAGGACTGGCTCATGGCGGGCTTATTTGCGGTTGGCCAGCAGCTTTTCGAGATAGTGGATGGAGGTGCCGCCCTGGTTGAAGGCGCCGTCTTCCATCAGATCCCGATGCAGCGGGATGTTCGTGTTGATGCCTTCGACCACCATTTCCGACAGCGCGATGCGCATGCGGCCGATGGCCTGCTCGCGGGTGTCGCCATAGCAGATGACCTTGCCGATCATCGAGTCGTAGTAGGGGGGCACGAAGTAGTTGTTGTAGACATGCGAGTCGACACGGGTGCCGGGGCCGCCGGGTGGGTGCCAGTTGGTGATCTTGCCCGCCGAGGGAATGAACTTGTACGGGTCTTCGGCGTTGATCCGGCACTCGATGGCGTGGCCCTTCAGGTTGATGTCCGCCTGTGTGAAGGGCAGCTTTTCGCCCGCGGCGATGCGGATCTGTGCCTGCACCAGATCGATGCCGGTGATCATTTCGGTCACCGGGTGCTCGACCTGCAGGCGGGTGTTCATCTCGATGAAGAAGAACTCGCCGTTTTCATAGAGGAATTCGAAGGTGCCTGCACCACGGTAGCGGATCTGCTTGCAGGCTTCGACACAGCGACGGCCGATCTGGTCGATCAGCTCGCGGGTGATGCCGGGGGCGGGGGCTTCTTCGATGATCTTCTGGTGGCGGCGCTGCATCGAGCAGTCGCGCTCACCCAGATAGACGGCGTTGCCATGCTCGTCGGCCAGCACCTGAATTTCGATATGGCGCGGGTTCTGGAGATAACGCTCCATGTAGACCTGGCCATTGTTGAAGGCGGCCTGCGCCTCGCTGCGGGTGGTGGCGACCGAGGTGAGCAGTGCCGCTTCGGTATGCACGACACGCATGCCGCGACCGCCACCGCCACCTGCGGCCTTGATGATGACCGGGTAGCCCACCTGGCGGGCAATGGCGAGAATCTCCTCGTTGTTCTCGGGCAGCGCGCCGTCCGAGCCGGGCACCACCGGCACGCCCGCAGCCTTCATCGCATCCTTGGCCGAAACCTTGTCGCCCATCAGCCGGATGGACTCAGGGCGCGGCCCGATGAAGACGAAGCCGCTTTTTTCGACGCGCTCGGCAAAGTCGGCGTTTTCCGACAGGAAACCATAACCGGGATGGATGGCGCCGGCATCGGTGACTTCGGCCGCGGCGATGATGGACGGCACATGCAGATAGCTGTCGCGCGAGGGCGCGGGGCCAATGCAGACCGATTCGTCGGCGAGCCGCACATACTTGGCTTCGGTGTCGGCCTCGGAGTGGACGACCACCGTGCGGATGCCCATTTCACGACAGGCCCGTTGGATGCGCAGGGCGATTTCGCCCCGGTTGGCGATGAGGATCTTCTCGAACATGATGCGCCGGCCTTTGGGTTGCTTATTCGATGACGAAGAGCGGCTGGCCGTATTCGATCGGCTGACCGTTTTCCACGAGAATCTCGACAATGGTGCCGGCGAACTCGGATTCGATCTCGTTCATCAGCTTCATCGCTTCGATGATGCAAAGGGTGTCACCGACCTTGACCGTGGTGCCGACCGAGACGAAGGGGTCGGCTTCCGGGTTCGGTGCACGATACAGCGTGCCGACCATCGGTGACTTGACGGTCTTGCCGCGGGGGGTGGCAGCAGGGGTGGCGGGGGCGCTGGCCGTGGGGGCTGCGGTTTGTTGGGGGGCGGCAGCGGCCGTGGTGGGGGCGGCTGCGGCAGGCAGGTGAACCACCTGAGCGACAGGCGCCTGGGCAGCGGCTGGTGGCGGGGCTTTCACGATGCGGACGCGGCCCTCGGCCTCGGTGATTTCCAGCTCCGAAATGCTGGAGTCGGCCACGAGATCGATCAGGGTTTTCAGTTTGCGCAAATCCATGCTGGGTATCCCTGTTGGATAAGTATGCCGGTGTGTCGACCGGTGTGTTGGGTGATAAAAAAGCCCTGGGGCTGCGCATCCTGTCTGGCAGGATCGAAACGCAGGTCGCGGGCCGACAGAAGGACAGGCTCAGGTTGCGGTGTATCCCATTTTTGACAAGGCAAATTGCAGGGCCGCTTCATAGCCGAAAGCACCCATGCCGACGACGACGGCCTGGGCGATATCCGAAAAATAGGAATGATGCCTGAAGCTTTCGCGCTGGTGCACGTTGGACAGATGCACCTCGACGAAAGGCAGGGCCACCGCCGCCAGCGCATCACGCAACGCGACGCTCGTATGGGTGTAGGCGGCGGGGTTGATGATGATGAAGCCGGTGCCGTCGGCACGTGCCGCCTGGATGCGGTCGACGAGGGCGCCCTCGTGGTTGCTCTGGAAGCTGGCAAAGGGCACGCCGGCTGCTTGGGCCAGCGTGGCCAGCCGCTGATTGATGTCGTCGAGCGTGACGCGGCCGTACACCTCCGGCTCCCGGGTGCCCAGCAGGTTCAGGTTGGGGCCGTGAATGGCCAGTAAAGCTTTTTTATCGCAAGATGGCTTCAAGATCGTGCACGCTCAACGCAGTTCGGCTGATTTTAGCATCGAACGGAGTTCTTCGACGTCCACGAGTCCGGCGTGCTGCCAATGCAACTCGCCTTGTGCGTTCAACACCACGGTGTAAGGCATCTGCCCCTGCTTGTTGCCCCATTGCCGCGACAGGCCAAGCCCCTTGAAGTCGGCGATCAGCAGTGGATAGGCCACCGGGGTCTTGTCGGTGAAGCGCTTGACCTTGTCAAGTTTGTCCAGCGAGATGCCCAGAAAGGCGGCTTTGTCACCGATATCTGCCGAGAGTGCAGACAGCGCGGGCATTTCCTTCACGCAGGGGGCGCACCAGGTGGCCCAGAAATTGATGACGACCGGCTTGCCCGCCAGTTGCTTCAGGTCGAAGGGTTGGTCGTTACTGTCACGCCAACCGAAGGCGGCAAGTTGTGCCAGCGGTGACTGGGCTTCTTCGGTGGCTGCCGGGCTCGGAGCTGCCGCTGGCGGTGTGTCGGCTGCCTGTGCCGTGCCGATGCCCAGCGCGACTGCCATCCCGAGTGTGGCCAGACACCGGCAAGGCCCCATCCAGCGGGCAGCCGAGTGGGGCTGTGGCATCAGCGCTGCCGACGCACGGGAGAATGACAGGCGTTTGGCGTGGGACGGGACGTGGACAAGCATCGGAAGAGCCTCCAGAAAGGTGATGAGATGCGTCAGGTAGCCGGTTGACATGGCATACCTTGGCATGCAGCACACTGCTAAACGGATGAGGGGCCGCGGGCGTGGACGCCGTCGGCGGGTGGGGCGGCGTCGGCGACATCGGACATCCGTGTCTGCGCCGCGATCAGGCGTTCGAGCGCGCTCAGATCACCTCGTTCGGGCAAGGCACCAGCGCCTCGCTTCAGTGCGCCCCGGAGATCATCATGCTGGTAAACCGAAATCATGATCGGCAGATCGTGCCGGTCATGGAAGACCAGTGCTGGAACATCGGGCAACCGGGGCGAGAAGTGGGCAACCTCGACCACGTCATAGTTGACGCCGGCATCGAGCAGCAACATCTCCAGCTCCTTGCCGTCATCGGTGAAGCACTGGATGTGCAGCGGCGCATGCGGGGCGACGATGCCTTTCCAGGTGCCACCACAGACATGGGGGCGGTAATCGGCCAGTCGGGTGAGCCAGAGCAGGGCGGCTTGCCGGTAGGTGGCTACTCGCTCGGCGTGTTCAGGATCGAAAAGATCCAGGTGCTCGCGTAGCGCCTGGTCGATTTCGTCGTTGCTCGGCATCAGGCCGGCCGGTGGCGTGTTGCCGCCGAAGGCGCGCCGTGCGGCTTTCTGCTTGGCGCTCTGGTAGTCGAGCGCGCTGTCGGCGATGAGACGGGCAGCGGCCGCGGCTATCTCGGCACGCACTTCGGTGCGGTTGTCTGCCGGGGGCAGGGCAAAGGAGGCGTCTGGTATGCGGTTCATGAGCAGGTTCATCGGGCGCATCCCGCCCGATATTCTTCGCAAGTGTACCGTTTGTGCCTGGATAACAACAGTCCGGTGCCACCGGGCAGCCGGTGTGCACCTGTGGTGCCGGCGCGGCGATGGATGCGTGCCTGGCATGCGCCAGACGTGGGCCGGCCGGTAGAATCGCTGGCATGCATATACATATCCTGGGCATTTGCGGCACCTTCATGGGAGGGGTGGCCGCCATCGCCAAAGAAGCCGGTTTTCGGGTCACAGGTTGTGACGCCAATGTCTACCCACCGATGAGTGATCAGCTCCGTGCGCTCGGCATCGAGCTGATCGAGGGCTGGGGCACGGATCAGCTCGCGCTCAAACCCGATGTGTGGGTGATCGGCAATGTGGTCAGGCGCGGCAATCCGCTGATGGAGGCGATCCTCAACGCGGGCCTGCGCTACATGTCGGGGCCGCAGTGGCTGGCCGAGCAGGTGCTCGCCGGACGCTGGGTGATGGGCGTGGCCGGCACGCATGGCAAGACCACCACGGCCTCGTTGCTGGCCTGGATTCTGGAGGCCAACGGCCGTGAGCCTGGCTTTCTGATCGGCGGCGTGCCGGGCAATTTTCCGGTATCGGCGCGTTTGGGGCGGGGGCGCCATTTCGTGATCGAGGCCGACGAGTACGACACGGCTTTCTTCGACAAGCGCTCCAAGTTCGTGCATTACGGCCTGCGCACGGCGGTGCTGAACAATCTTGAGTACGATCATGCCGACATCTTCCCGGATCTGGCCGCGATCGAAACCCAGTTTCATCACCTGGTGCGTACCGTGCCCGGTGAGGGGCGTCTGATCTGGCCCGCAGATGCAACAGCGCTGCAACGGGTGCTGGCCCGGGGGTGCTGGAGTGCTGAAGCGCGTCTTGGGGCGGATGGCTGGCATGCGGCCGAGGTGCAGGAAGAGGCCGAGGCGACGGTTTTCGTGCTGAAGCGAGGCGAGACGGTGCTCGGCACGTGCCGTCTGCCGCTGGCGGGTGCGCACAATCGGGCCAATGCCATCGCCGCCATTGCAGCGGCCGAGCACATCGGCATCAACCCGGCCGACGCCATCGAGGCGCTGGCTCGCTTCAAGGGGGTACGCCGGCGGCTGGAGGTACGTGGCACCGTGCGGGGGGTGACCGTCATCGATGATTTTGCCCACCATCCCACGGCCATCGAGACGACGATCGAGGGGTTGCGGGCGCGGATGCTGGCCCAAGGGCAGCGGGCTGCCCCGGTGGGGGCGACCTTGGCCACCGACGAGCAGGATGCCTCGGCGATGGCCAACGAACAGGGTGCGGCAGGGAGCAGGCGCGTGGCTGAGGCCGGAGACAGGGACGCGGATCAGGCCGGGAGGGACACGGCCACGATGAACGGGCGGCTCCTGGCCGTGCTGGAGCCGCGCTCGAACACGATGCGTGCCGGCGCCATGAAGGATCGGCTTGCCGAGAGCCTGTCGGGCGCCGATCGGGTCTATTGCTACAGCGGTGGCATCGATTGGGATGCGGCCGAGGCGCTGGCCCCACTGGGCGCGAAGCTCAAGGTGCTGACCGACATGGACGCATTGGAAGCGGCGATTCTGGCCGATGCCCGTGCCGGTGATGCCGTGCTGGTGATGAGTAATGGCGGTTTTGGTGGCATTCATGCGCGCCTGCTGGCAGGGCTGGCCCGTGCACCGGCCGAGAGGGCTTGAGAATGCGGGGGCGTGCCGGCCAGTTGGCGGGGCGGATCATCTATCTGCATGGCTTTCGTTCCTCGCCCTTGTCGTTCAAGGGGCGGATGATGGCCGAGCGGCTGGCGGCTCTGGGCCTGTCGGCACACTATGAGGCGCCGGCGCTGCCGCCTTCCCCGGCCAAGGCCATCGAGCAGGTGGTGCGTGAGCTGTCGCCCGGCCCGCACGACACGCTGGTGGGCAGCTCGCTCGGTGGTTTTTATGCCATTCATCTGGCCGAACGCTTCGGTTGCCGCGCCGTGCTCTTGAATCCGGCCGTTCAGGCACCGCGTGATCTGGCCTCACAGGTTGGCCCGCAGACGGGCTACCACGATGGTGCGCCCTTCGAGTTCCTGCCAGCCTACATCGACGAGTTGATGCACTTGGCCGTACCGGCCATCACACGGCCTGAGCGTTATTTTCTGGTGGCTGCGCAGGGCGATGAAGTGCTCGACTGGCGTGAGATGGTGGCTTTTTGCGCCGGTGCCCGACAGAAGGTGCTGGCGGGCAGTGATCATGGCCTGTCGGATTTTGAAGATCATCTGGATGAGGTGCTGGCTTTCTGCCGCCCCGGCTCCTAGAGCGTGTTATGCACTGATGGGTTCCCGCGAGAGTCTGGGCGCGCATGGCGTGCTTGGGCTGTCGTGTCTCCGCCGCATGTTCACCGGCGGTGAGGCAAGAGGCCGGTGCTCACCCCGAACCATCTCGAATGCATGGTGAGCGGCCAGCGCCTGCGGTGTACAAGGGCAAGCCGGCTTGATGCGGGTGCCCGCTCGTATAATGGCCTGCTGTCCTGGGGGCTTGAGTGCTCGGGCGATGTGGGCGGTTGTGTGGCTTGGCGTTTCAAGCATCAGGCCCCCATCGCCATGCCTGCTGCTCGAAGCCGCGAAGCCTCCCCGGCGTCTTCTACCATTTTTGGGTGTTTCTGGAACAACGGCCTGTTTGCTGATGAGTCAATCGTATCTGTTATTTGAGGAGGCCGGCCAGTTCAAGACGGGCACCATCCTGCAAGACGCGGGCGCCAGCCTGCAAGTGGAATTGCCGACGGGCAAGCGTGTGAAGGTCAAGCAGGGCAATGTCATGCTGCGCTTTGGCGCACCGGGGCCGGCCGAGATGCTGGCCCAGGCGCTGGCCGAGGCCGAGAACATCGATATCGACTTCTTGTGGGAGGTGGCGCCACAGGAGGAGTTCGACTACCAGCTGCTGGTGGGCGAATACTACGGCGAAGGGGCGAGCGTCGTGCAGCAGACAGCCATGCTGATGCGACTGCATGGCATGCCGGTGTACTTCTACCGCAAGGGGCGTGGGCGCTACCGTCCGGCCCAACCCGAGACGCTGAAAGCGGCGCTGGCGGCCATCGAGCGCAAGCGTCGCCAGGAGGAGGAAATCCAGTCTCTGGCCGAAGCGTTGACCGCTGGCGAGCTGCCACCGCTCATTCAGCAACGAGTGGCCGATCTGCTCGTGGCGGCCGATCGCCAGTCCATCGAATACCGTGCGCTGGATCTGGCCTGTCAGCAGACGGGGCTGTCGCCCGAGCGGTTGCTGTTGCGCGTAGGGGCCTTGCCAAGCGCACGCGAGGTGCATGTGCAGCGCTTTTTGCGCTCGCATTTTCCGGCAGGTACGGCGTTTCCGGCGGCCTTGGCCGATTACGAGCCGCCCGCGCTCGACAGCCTGCCGGAAAGCCCGGTGGAAGCCTTCTCCATCGACGATGCCAGTACGACGGAGATCGACGACTGCCTGTCGGTGCAGTGGCTCGATGATGGCATCGCCCGCATTGGCGTGCATATCGCCGCGCCCGCGCTCGGTATCCAGCCGGGGGACAGCGTGGACAACGTGGCGCGAGACCGGATGACCACGGTCTACAGTCCGGGCAACAAGATCACGATGCTGCCGGAGGCTGTCGTGCGCAGCTTTTCGCTGGACGAGGGCACGGTTCGACCGGCGCTCTCCCTGTATCTGGATGTGAATGTTGAAACCTTGCAGGTGGCGGGCGAGTTCAGCCAGGTCGACCGCATTCGCGTGATGCGCAACATCCGGCATGATGAGCTGGTGCCCTTCGATTCGGAGGCGGCGCTGAATGCCCAGCCTGCCGATGGTGAACCGGATCCGCTTGAAGGCTTGCCTTATGCCGATGCCTTCCGTCTCCTGTGGCGGCTCACGCTGGCGCTGTCGGCCGAGCGCGACAAGATGCGGGGCCGGCCCGAGATGCGCTCGCGTGTCGACTTCACCTTCCGCATCGATGGCGAACACGTCGAGATCGTGCCGCGTCGTCGTGATGCGCCGTTCGATCGCATCGTGGCCGAGATGGCCATTCTGGCCAATTCCCGCTGGGGGCGTCTGCTGGCAGACCATGATGTCTCGGGGCTGTATCGGTCACAGTCCTTTGGCAGGGTAAAAATGTCCACCCATCCTGCCGCTCACCAGGGGCTGGGGGTTGCCCAGTATGCTTGGAGCACGTCGCCGTTGCGTCGCTACATCGACCTGATCAATCAGATGCAGTTGGTGGCCGTGCTGGAAGGTCAGGTGCCGCCTTTCACCATGAATGACACATCTCTGTATGCGATTGTGTCTGCTTTTGAGGCACGGTATGGCACGGTGGGTGAATATCAGCAGACAATGGAGCGTTACTGGTGCCTGAAGTGGGTTGGGCAACAGGCGGACAGCCGTTTCGAGGCGGTCGGCGTTCGGGACGAAACCGTTCGCCTGGCCAACGCGCCGCTGTATTTCCAGGTGACGGGCTTGCCGCCGCTGGCCGATGGCCAGCCCTTGCTGGTGGATCTGCTCGAATGGGACGAGCTGGATCTGACCGTCCAGGCCCGTGCCGTCCGCCTGCTGACCGACCCTCATGATTCAGATCCGGTGGGGGCCGAGGCCAGCACCGATCAGGCAACCGAGGACTCGATCAACACGGAGTAATCTTTGATGGCCGCTGCCCTGCAATGGTCTCGCGCTTTCTGGCAATCGCTTTCCCGCTTCGACCCGCTGTCGGTCGGTATCGTCGTCTCGCTCATCGTCCATCTGGGCATCATGATGCTTCGGTTCAGCCCGGCTGATCCGAACCGCTTCCTGCCGGCCGAATCGCAGCTTGAAGTGGTGCTGCTGAACGCCGCCACCCGTGACAAGCCGCTGAACCCCGAGGTGTTGGCGCAGGTCAACATGGAGGCGGGTGGCGACCGTGATGAAGGCCGGGCACGTTCCCCGCTGCCTGTCTCGCCGAAGGCCGTCGATGGCGACACGCTGAAACAGCAGGAAGCACGTCTGCAGCAGCTCGAAGCCGAGCAGCAACGGCTTCTGGCGCTCAACAACGCCAATGCCGCCAATCCGCAGGTCGATCAGCCTCAGGAAGCACCGGCCAAGGGGGCGGACGAATTCGATGCGCAGCGCGAAATCGCCCGCTTGCAGGCCCAGATCGATCGACAGCTCGAAGACTATGCCAAGCGCCCGCGCCGCCTCACCTATGGTGTCAACGCGGTGGGCGTCAACTATGCCCGTTATGTGAGCAGCTGGGCCGACAAGATCGAGCGGATTGGCACCGAACGCTTCCCGGCCGAGGCACGAGGCCGCATGTACGACTCGCTCACCGTCACGGTCGAGCTGGACAAATACGGTAACGTCGTCGATGTGCTGATCAACCGCAAATCGAAGTACGATGCGCTGAACCGCGTCATCCGCGAGATCGTGCTGGCGGGGGCGCCTTATGAGGCGTTCACGACCGAGATGAAAAAGGACGGCGACATCCTGCAGATCGTCCGTACCTGGACTTTCACGAACGACAGCCTGCGCACCGGCGCCGTGAAAGGCACCAAATCCTGACGGCCGCCAGGCGCTTCGGGCCATCCGAGCCTTGGCGGTGCGTGGCGCCGTGTCAGCCCGCGGTTTTGAGGCCAGCACGGGGACGAATCCGTGCATCACTCGCGCCTGGGCTGGGCAAGCCTGATACATTGTCGGATCCGCGCGTGGAGAACCCGCTCTGCGCTTCCTCGCCCGCACGCCTGCAAAACGCATCGCATGCCTCTGGCGCCACGGGCTGTCTTCAGGAATCTGCCGAAATGCGTCTGGCTGACCGCTCCGTACCCCCCGATCGATACCTGGTCGTGGGCAATCCCATCGCCCATAGTCGCTCGCCGCAGATTCATGCGGCGTTTGCGGCGCAAACCGGGCAATTGATCGACTACCAGCGGCGGCTCGTCCCGACCGAGCCGTCCGCTGCCTTTGGCGAGGCCATGTGCCAATTTGCCGAGCAGGAGGGGGGCCGGGGCGCCAACGTCACGATGCCTTTCAAGGAAGCAGCCTTCCGGCTGGCCGATAGGCGAAGCGAGCGGGCCGAAGTGGCGGGGGCGGCCAACACGCTCAGTTTCGTCGATGGTCAGGTGCTGGCCGACAACACCGACGGCGTGGGCCTTGTCACCGACATCCAGCAGCAGGGCGGTGTTCTTGATGGGGCAACGGTGACGGTATTGGGGGCGGGCGGTGCCGCGCGTGGCCTGATGCTCTCCCTGCTGCAAGCCGGGGTGAGCCGTGTGGTGGTGGCCAACCGCAATCAGGCGCGAGCCGAGCAGCTCGTGGCCGCATTGAATGCGCATCCGCTGCTTGCCGGTCGCCATCCTGCCTTGGCAGCCGTGGCGCTGACCGACGCACCGGCGGCCGACATGGTCATCAATGCCACCTCGGCGGGCCTGCAAACCCAGGGCCTGAGCTTGCCGGAAGGCTTGTTCGACGGCTGCCGGCTTGCTTATGACTGCATCTACGCCGATCGGCCCACCCCGTTCTTGCAGATGGCCGAGGCAGCCGATGTGCCGCAGCGGCTCGATGGGCTTGGCATGCTCGTCTGCCAGGCTGCTGAGAGCTTTCGTATCTGGCGGGGTGTCTTTCCTGACACGGCACCGGTGCTGGCCATGTTGCGGGCAGAGATGACACATTAGCGGGTGTCCTGTGGCGCGTCATGCCCGCCCAGCTGCCTCCGTGCATCACACCTATTGTGCAGCGCATCTGCTGATGGCGGTGTGATGAGATGCAGGGCGAGCCGTTTTCACGCTTTGCCGACAGGCGGTCGCCAGGGATCGAGGGCATGCGCTAACATGCCATGTTGACCCATTCCCCATTCATGATGCCCGGCGCTGCGTGACGTTCCTGAGCGTATCCGGGCTTATGGCCGCTGCCCGGCCCGGTGATCCTCCTCATGACCACGCCACCCAAGCCAACGGACATTCAGTCGGTTTCGTCGCCGCTGCCCGCGCAGCCGGCGCCCGACCCGTCCGCTACTGAGGGGCGGATCGAGCAGCCGGTGGCGTTGGGACATCCGGTGCCGGACGCGACGTCGGCTTCCTTGCCACCACAAAAAGGCGCTTCACCAGCTTCTTCATCGCGCCCGCTGGCCGAAGAGTTGCAGGCCGACGCCGAGGAAGAGGAAAGCGGCCCACAAACCGTGGTGCCGCGTGAGGCCGAAGAGGCCCAGAACGCGCTGCAGGAAGTCGAGTCACTCCTGAAGCACCATGCCGCGGTGCAGGACACGGCCCGGCTGGAGGCCGAGCGCGCGGGCGAACACGGCGAGTTGCCGTCTCATCTGCTCGAAGAGCAGTATCTGTCCCACCTTCGGGCACGCCTTGAAAACCTGCACCCGGCCGACATCGCCTATGTGCTGGAGGCATTGCCGCAGGATGACCGTGCACTGGTCTGGGATTCGGTCAAGCGGGGCGCCGATGGTGCCATCCTGCTCGAAGTCTCCGAGCCGGTGCTGGAGTCGCTGATCGACGCGATGACGGAAGACGAGCTGGTTGCAGCCGTCAAGGATCTGGATGCGGATGATGTAGCCGATCTGGCCGAGCACCTGCCGCCGGCTGTGGTTGAGCGGGTGCGACATGCGCTCACGCCCGAGGAGCAGCAGCAGCTCCAGGCCGTCATGTCCTACCCCGAGGATTCGGTGGGTGCGTGGATGGACTTCGAGTTCGTCCGTGTGCGCGAGGACGTGACGCTCGAAGTGGTGCTGCGTTACCTGCGTCGATTCGACGAGCTGCCCCAGCATACCGATCAGGTGTTCGTGGTCGATCGGGATGGGTTGCTGATCGGCAGCCTGTCCATCGAACAGTTGCTCACCAACGAGCCGGATACCGATGTGTCCGAGGTCATGCACCGCGAGATCCTCTCGCTCGAAGCCACCGACGATGTGGGGGATGCGGCGCAGGCTTTCGAGCGTTATGACCTGGTATCCGCCCCCGTGGTGGATGAGGCTGGCACCTTGATCGGCCGGCTCACCGTCAACGATGTGGTGGACGTGATCCGGGAGGAGGGCGAAACCGATGTGCTGAATCAGGCGGGTCTGCGCGAGGACGAAGACCTCTTCGCCTCCGTCTGGCAGTCGGCTTCCAACCGTTGGTTGTGGCTGGCCGTCAACCTCGTGACGGCCTTCGTCGCTTCACGGGTGATCGGCCTGTTCGATGACACGATCGAGAAAGTGGTGGCCCTGGCCGCGCTGATGCCGATCGTGGCCGGTCTGGCCGGCAACTCCGGCAATCAGACGATGGCGCTTGTCATCCGCTCACTGGCCTTGGGGCAGGTGACGGGCAGCAATTTTGGTCGCCTGTTACGCAAGGAGCTGACCGTGGCGCTGCTCAATGGTGTCGTCTGGGGCACGGTAGCCGGCGGCGTCTCGTGGTTGCTGTATCACGACAGCGATTACGCCATGTTGCTCGGCGTGGCGATGGCCATCGCCATCGTGCTGAACCTGCTGATCGGCGCCTTGCTCGGCGTGATCGTGCCCTTCATGCTGGAGAAATTCGGCAGGGATCCGGCCATCGGTTCCTCGGTGCTGCTCACCTTCTCCACCGACGGCCTCGGCTTCCTGATCTTTCTGGGGCTGGCGACGATCCTGTTCTGAGGGGGCAAAGACAGATATAGGGAAGTATGCTCATTTATAGCCTGTTTTCGCTATAATTTGCTAGTTTTTCCTATATTCGTGGTTGTTGTCGGTTCATGGACGAATATCGTAATCCTTTCAATCCTGGTGCTGGTGTGAGTCCGCCAGAGCTGGCGGGACGCTCTGAAGTGCTGGATCAGGCCCTCGTGGCATTGGAGCGCGTCAAACGCGGCCGCCATGCCAAGTCGTTGATGGTGCTCGGCCTGCGGGGAGTCGGCAAAACCGTTTTGCTCAACAAGGTCGCCCAGGCCGCCGAGTCCAGGGGCTATCTGGTGGAAATGGTCGAGGCTCAGGATAGTCAGGATTTGCGGCAGATGCTGCAGCAGATGATGCGTCGCATCCTCCTGAAACTGGACAGGGGAGAACAGGTGGTTGAGGCGGTCAAGAAAGGTTTGCGTGTTTTGCGAAGCTTTCTGAATGGCATCACGATCAGTGCTGGCGGTGTCGATCTGTCGATGGGTGTTGATCCGGAGCCGGGGCTGGCAGACAGTGGGCAGCTGGAAACCGATGTCGCAGATCTTGTGTTGGCAACTGCAAGGGCGGCCCAGGCGGTCAACAAGCCGGTAGCCCTGTTGATTGATGAGCTGCAATATGTGTCAAAGACCGAGCTGGCAGCCTTGATACGTGCCATGCACGCAGTGAGTCAGGAGGGCTTGCCGCTCATCCTGTTCGGAGCCGGCTTGCCGCAGCTGGCAGGCCAGGCCGGTGATGCCAAAAGTTATGCGGAACGCCTGTTCGAGTTTCCCAGACTGGATCGCCTGGCCAAGGATGATGCCTTCAATGCGATCCGGGAACCCATCGAGGTGGAAGGCGCCTCCATTGAGGATGAGGCGCTTGAAGAGATATACAGTCAATCAAGAGGTTATCCCTATTTTCTGCAGGAGTGGGGTTATAACGTCTGGAACATTTGTGCTTCAAGGCGGGTCATTCTGGCGGAGGCAGAAGCCGCGACCAAAGTGTCATTACGCAAATTGGATGCGTCATTTTTCCGGGTTCGTTTTGATCGGCTCACGCCGGGAGAACGTGATTACATGCGCGCCCTGGCCTCAATGGGGCCTGAGCCTCAGCGATCATCCGATGTGGCGGCTGCAATGCAACGCAAGGCTCAAAGCGTGGCCCCCACTCGGGACAACCTGATCAAGAAAGGAATGCTTTACGCACCGGAACATGGGCTGATTGCCTTTACCGTTCCCCTGTTCGACGAGTTCATGCTGCGGGAAATGGCGTCGACATGAGTGTGAGCGGATGCATGGCAGAATGGTCGTGGCACGCTAGGCGATAGCGCTCAGGTAGGGGGCAGGCTTGGCAACACCATCAACCTGCCACCCAATCCGACTTGCCCCCACGCTTCTCCAGCAGCCGGATGTCCGTCATCGTCATGCCCCGATCCACGGCCTTGCACATGTCGTAGATCGTCAGCAGTCCTAACTGCACGGCCGTCAGCGCCTCCATCTCGACCCCGGTGCGGCCCGTGCATTCCACCGTGGCCTCACAGCGCACGCGGCTGCCTTCGGCATCCAGCTCGAACTCGACCCCCACCTTCGAGAGTGCGATCGGGTGGCAGAGTGGAATCAGCTCGGCCGTGCGTTTGGTGGCCATGATGGCGGCGATGCGGGCGATGCCGAGCACATCGCCCTTGGCGGCCGTGCCCTGTTCGATGCGGGCCAAGGTCTCGGGCTGCATCGTGATCCAGCCCTCTGCCACTGCCCGCCGGCGGGTTTCATGCTTGCCGCCGACATCCACCATATGGGCCTGTCCGCGGTCATTGAAGTGCGTCATGTCTGTCATCGTGCCATCATAGCAAGTCATGAACGTTCCGTTTTCATTCAGTTGGGCCTTCTGGCGTGCCGGAAACAGGGCCGGTGGTGTCCATGCTCGTGTGCAGCGCGTGCCATCATGCCTTGCGGCTACGGCTACGGCTACGGCTA
>JAUNKF010000053.1 GCA_030532895.1 Lautropia sp.
GTGCTCTCCTCGTAACACTAACACCTGAGCAGGTTTCTAGTGGGTCATTACATGACCGTGCTGGCTTGGACGTTCATGCTGAACGGTTTTCCGACAAACAGAAGCGGAAAGAAGAGCACAACTCCGGCAAAGGATTGGAGCGCGGTTAGAAAGAATGGGCTGTAACGGTCAGAGAGGCGCTTAAGAAGAATGACGTAGACGCCCGATGCTACCATCGCGCCAAACTCCAGCAGATTGCCCAGCCAAGGCATGGGGGCGTAATCGCTACTTTCAGACCCCAGACTCAGTCCAACAGCGCCTACAATGCAGAGTGCAAATCCGCTCAATGTCCAAAACTGTGGGCGCTCGCGCAGCATAATCCAGGCCAATAACGCAACGATGGGGGGTTGTAAGGCGTTGATGGTGGCGGCGGACCCGGCTGTGGTAAGTCGTAACGCCTGGCTTTCTAGAAAGAAATATATTCCTGGTTCGCAAATTGCCATCACGAGAAGTAGTGCCCAGTCTCCCTTTTGATAAGAAATTTTCCCCCAGAATCTATACAAAAGCAGGAAGACGGCTGAGGCTATAAACATCCGGAAAAAAATGATTTTTCCGGGATCCAGGGCCAGAACGGCGGATTTCATTGCAATGAATGAACTGGCCCAGAAGAAAACTGCGCATAACAAAGCGAGTTTGGGTAGGACGTGTCGGGAAAGTTGGTTCACAGCATTACCCTCAACTTGTGACTATCTCGCAGGCGAAAGTTTGCTCGCCGTCCACTGGCTATGTTTACTCGGCGCATCCAGCGCTGTTTGGGTCCGTAATTTGGTTTGTAAATGGAGCGTCCATGAGCCACACGAAGATTGTCCAAAAGGACGATGTCTCCAGGCTCCATGACAAGATGAATGGCCGCAGTGTCAAGCGCATCATGAAGAGCGTTGAGGGCTCGATTTGCTTCTTCGTCACCGGGAAGAGAGCAGGCAAACGCTTGGTCGACCCTCATCATCTTAAGCCTTGGTCCTCCATACAGCAAGGCTACTGGTTGTGGGTTATCCATCATGTCTTGAATGATGGAGAAGGCTTCGGAGTTCATCTTCCAGTACTCACTGTTATTCTCGACCGGGGTGTGAGATTTGTCTGATTTAATCAGGAATCGTTCCTGGTGCAGGATTGTGTAATCTTCAGGAGAGATTTCAATGTCATCGACGCAGGAGATGTTGGTGGTTGCTCGTTCTGAGTTTCTGTAGCACATCAGTGTGAAAAAGTCTGCGCGTCCAGGATGGAAAGCTTCCTCCTTATGCCAGAGCAGTGTGGTTGCGCTGCTTCCGCCGAGCTGTTCATTCTTTACCGCTTCGATAGGGACAATGTGTCGCAAGAATCTGCCATTCTCTTGTGTTCTCCATCCAAAGACCCCTCCTATTGCAGAAGAAACGAGCATCTGAAACATTTCTTCTCTCAGGTAGTTTACTGAATCCCATGGGGCGTCCCAGTGAAGTGGCGAATCTCCGATGCGGGTGTCGTCAACTTCAAATCCTTTAATCAAGAGATGACTGGACTTTGTGTAACCTGAAGCAATGCTCCGGAGGACATTAAGGAGGTCGTGTGGAAGTTTGCTGGATGCAATTTCACACGCAAGCGCTACGTCATCTCGTTCGATGGTTGAATACCGCTTGGTCATTTCGGAAAGTAATTTTTCAATTTCCATCCTTTCGGCGGCTGAGAGTGTATAGACGAGTGGCAGGGGATAGCTATTGTCAGAAATGCTGGTGCTTTTCACTGTTGATCTCGCTGATGTCTAGAGATATGGGTTAGTTAACTCCAATCTCAGATTGTTATCAAGCGCAACAAACAAGGAAAACCCTGTTAAGGAATACCCTGCTAAGTAACGTGAAATTTGGCTGATACCGTTGCTGATCTGCTTGTTTGTTAGGTTGCTTTACTGTGACTATGGAGATGTTCAGGTAGGCTCCGGGGTGTGGCTGAAGGAGATGCCAGTCCTTGGGGAGGTGGGGGGTAGAAGGCGTGTTTGTACGTGAACGTAGTTCCCCAAGAGCGAGTTTTAGACCATTAACGTCTATGGGCGATGCTCCAATACGGGAGGGCTGCTCCGGCGAGGATATGCTGGTCCTACTGATTGGTTGTCGTAACGGAACCTTGGAGCAGCCTGCTGCGTTCTGGCTGCGGGAGGGGAACGACCAACTGCCTACGCCCACTGAGATGTGGGCGTTCAGTCGGCCCCCACCAGCGTGTCCAGGAGCGCCGCCGAGGGCACGAAGAAGGTGTTACCGGTCACGGCCTTGCTGAAATCCAGCAGGCGGTCGTAATTGCCGGCTGGACGGCCGATGAACATGTTTTCGAGCATCTGCTCGATGACGGCCAGGTGGCGGGCATAACCGATGAAGAAGGTGCCGTACTCGCCACGTGAGGGCGTGCCAAAGGGCATGTTGGCCCGCAGGATGGCCTGTTCGTTGCCATCGTCGTCCTCGATGACGTTGAGGGCGATGTGGGAATTGGCCGGCTTCACGTCGTCGGCCATCTCGATGTCGTCCATCTTGCTGCGGCCGATGACCTTTTCCTGCTCGGCCACCGGCAGCGCATTCCAGGCCGCCATGTCGTGCAGGTATTTCTGGGTGATGACATAGCTGCCGCCGGCAAAGTCCGGGTCTTCGTCACCCACCAGCGTGGCCTCGTCGGCCTCCTCGCCCTCGGGGTTTTCGGTGCCGTCCACAAAGCCCAGCATGCTGCGCGCATCCATATACCTGAAGCCGTGCACCTCGTCTTCGGGACGGACGGCATCGCCCAGGCGGCTGGTCAGCTGCATGGCCAGCTCGAAGCACAGGTCGGTGCGGTTGCTGCGGATGTGCAGCAGCAGGTCGCCCGGTGTGGCCGGGGCCTGGTGCACGGCGCCCTTCAGTGGGCGGAACGGGTGCAGATGGGCCGGCCGGGGCTGCCCGGGAAAGAGCCGGTCCCAGGCGGCTGAACCAAACCCCAGCACACAGCCCAGCCGCGCATCGGGGGCACGCAGGTTCAGGCTGCGCAACAGTGCTGGCAGATCGGCCAGCGCCTCACGCACACGGGCCGGGGCATCGTCGGCCGGGGCCAGCGTCATGATGATGAACATGGCGGCCGGGCCGGCCGGGCGGGCGATGTCCTGGGGAAGCGAGGTGGCAGGATGGACAGGGCAGGAAGTGGGCATGATGGAAGTCGGACAACAGAGGCTCAAACGGATGATTCTAGAAATATTGGAGACCTTATCAGCATCAAGCCTGATGGGAGTGCATGCAATGCAAAGAAGAACAATAATCAGTCGACATCAGGGCATGGCGTGATGCAGGGTGAGAGGCGTCTAGTTCTTTCGTACTAGTTCTTGCGACGCAGTGTGTTGTACCTCCGGCGAATGGTTGCGCCGCCGGATCCGGCCTACAGTGTGAGTACAACAAATCTCACAATGGCCGCCCCGGTTGGGGCGGCACTTCTGCTCGGGGAACACGTTCATGGCCACCGCCGCCCATGCTTCTGCATCCGAGGTGCCCAAGGGTGCCTGGATGGTGCTGACGTCCAGCACCTTTGCCTTCACGATCTGTTTCTGTATCTGGTTGATGTTTGCCGTTCTGGGCATCCCGATCAAGGAGCAGCTGGGCCTGAACGAAACCGAGTTTGGCCTGCTCACCGCCATGCCGGTGCTGACCGGTTCGGTGGTGCGGGTGCCGCTGGGCATCTGGACGGACCGTTACGGCGGTCGCATCGTTTTCTTCCTGCTGATGATTGCCACGGTGGTGCCGATCTGGCTGATGAGCTATGCCACCGAATACTGGCATTTTCTGGTGCTGTCGCTGTTCGTCGGCCTGGCGGGAGGCTCGTTCTCGGTGGGCACGCCCTATGTGGCGCGCTGGTTCCCGCGGGACCGGCAGGGGCTGGCGATGGGCATTTTCGGGGCGGGCAATTCCGGCTCGGCACTGAACAAGTTCATCGCACCGGCGCTGATCGTGGCGGCGGGCGGCAGCTGGACCATCGTGCCCAAGGTGTATTCGGTGATGATGCTGGTGACGGCTCTGCTCTTCTGGGTGGGGTCGCGCACCAATCCGGCCCACAACGTGCCGTCGGCGGTGTCGATGAAGGCGCAGGTGCAGATGCTGAAAGACCCGCGTGTCTGGCGCTATTGCCAGTATTACTCGGTGGTGTTTGGCGGCTATGTGGCCCTGGCCCTGTGGATGACCAAGTATTACATCGGCGAGTACGGCTTCGACATCAAGCTGGCGGCCTTTCTGGCGGCCTGCTTCTCGCTGCCGGGCGGGGTGTTGCGTGCCATTGGCGGCTGGATTTCTGACCGCTACGGTGCTTATCGCACCACCTGGTGGGTGATGTGGATCATGTGGGTGTGCTTCTTCATCCTCTCGTATCCACAGACCGACATGACGATCAGCACCGTCAACGGCCCGCAGAGTTTCCATATCGGTCTCAACCCCTGGGTCTTCACCGTCCTGCTTTTCGTGGTGGGCATTGCCACCGCCATCGGCAAGGCTTCGGTGTTCAAGTTCATTTCCGATGACTTTACCGACAACATCGGCGCGGTGTCGGGGGTGGTGGGGCTGGCGGGGGGCCTGGGCGGGTTCCTGTTGCCGATCCTGTTCGGCATGGCGCTCGATCTCACCGGCATCCGTTCCAGCTGCTTCATGCTGCTGTATGGCACGGTGTGCGTCAGCCTGATCTGGATGCATTTCAGTTTCCGGCAAGCTCCTCAAGCGCCGAAGCCTGCCGGCCCGGAAGCGGCTGCCTGAGGGCAGGCGTGGCATCCCTTCCCGGGCAACCGGCTGGGCTGCCCGGGCCATGAAAGCAGCACGAAACAGCGGTCCGGCAGTGCGTCTGCCGGCACGCTGCCAACCAAACCAGGATACCTTGCCATGTCATCACATCTGCTGACGCACTGGGCACCGGAAGACCCGACTTTCTGGAAAGAAACGGGTGCCCGCATTGCCAACCGCAACCTGTGGATCTCGATCCCGGCGCTGATGCTGGCGTTCAGCATCTGGCTGCTGTGGAGTGTGGTCGTGGTCAACCTCGACAAGGTGGGCTTTGAACTCAGCAAGAACCAGCTGTTCTGGCTGACGGCCTTGCCGGCCCTGTCCGGTGCCACGCTGCGCATTTTCTACAGTTTTCTGGTGCCCATCTTCGGGGGGCGCAAGTGGACGGTGATCTCGACGCTGAGCCTGCTGGTGCCGGCGGTGGGGATGGGCTTTGCGCTGCAGGACCCCGGCACCAGCTATGGCGTGCTGCTGGTGCTGGCCCTGCTGTGTGGCCTGGGCGGCGGCAATTTCAGCTCCAGCATGGCCAACATCAGCTTTTTCTTTCCCAAGGCGAAGAAGGGCACGGCCACGGGCCTGAATGCCGGCATTGGCAACCTGGGGGTCAGTGTCGTGCAGTTTCTGGTACCCCTGGTGATCTCGGGCGCGATGATCGGCGTGGGCGGCGAGGGCGTTGTCCATGTCGACAAGGCCGGTGTCGAGCACCGCTTGTGGTTGCAGAACGCGGGTTTTGTCTGGGTGCCCTTCATCCTGCTGTCGTCGCTGGCTGCGTGGCTGGGCATGAACGACATTGCCGAGGCACGCGCCTCCTTTGCCGATCAGGCGGTGATCTTCCGGCGCAAGCACAACTGGCTGATGTGCTGGCTGTACATCGGCACCTTCGGCTCCTTCATCGGTTTCTCGGCCGGGCTGGCGCTGCTGACCAAGGCGCAGTTTCCTGATGTGGACCCCACCCGTTATGCCTTTCTGGGGCCGCTGGTGGGGGCGCTGACGCGGCCGCTGGGCGGCTGGGTGTCCGACAAGCTGGGTGGTGCGCGTGTCACTTTCTGGACTTTTGTGCTGATGATTGTCGCGGTGGTGGGCGTGATGGCTTTTCTGCCCCGTGATGGTGGTGCCGGCAACTTCTACGGTTTTCTGACGATGTTCATCGTGCTCTTTGCTCTGACCGGCATTGGCAACGGATCCACGTTCAGGATGATTCCGGTGATCTTCCTGAACGAGCGGATGCAGGCAGCAGCCGATACGCCCGAGGCGAAGAAACAGGCCGTGATCGACGGCAACAAGGAAGCGGCCGCGGTGCTGGGCTTCTCGGGGGCGATTGGCGCTTACGGGGGTTTTTTCATTCCCAAGAGTTTTGGCACCTCGCTGGAGCTGACGGGAGGCGTCGAGGCCGCGCTGATCGGTTTCATCGTGTTCTATCTGAGCTGCCTGGCGGTGACGTGGTGGTTTTACGCCCGCCGCGGGGCGGAGATGCCGTGCTGAGTAGAGGGGGCCGGTTGGGCTGGCTGGCCGGATGGAAGTGAGCGGGCTGTTGCAGATGGCCTGTCATGACGAGAGGATGAGAAGGAAAGAACCATGAGTCATTTTCTGGATCGACTGAAATTTCTGTCGCGGGTGCGTTCGTCGTTCTCGGAGGGGCACGGTGCGGTCGTTCGCGAGGACCGTCGCTGGGAAGACGCCTATCGCTCGCGCTGGCAGCACGACAAGGTGGTGCGATCGACGCACGGGGTCAACTGCACCGGATCGTGCAGCTGGAAGATCTATGTGAAAAGCGGCCTGATTACCTGGGAGACCCAGCAGACCGACTATCCGCGCACCCGCCCCGATCTGCCCAATCACGAACCACGGGGCTGTCCGCGTGGCGCGTCGTACAGCTGGTATGTGTATTCGGCGCAGCGCGTGAAGTACCCGATGATCCGTGGGCGGCTGATGGAGATGTGGCGCGAGGCGCGCAAGACGATGGACCCGATCGAGGCCTGGGCGTCGATCAGCCAGAATCCCGACAAGGCGCGTGAGTACAAGCGGTTGCGTGGGCAGGGGGGCTTTGTGCGGGCCGACTGGGATACCGCCACCGAGATGATTGCCGCGGCCAATGCCTTCACCATCAGGAAGTATGGGCCGGACCGGATCATCGGCTTCTCGCCGATTCCGGCCATGTCGATGATCAGTTATGCGGCGGGGGCGCGTTATCTGAGCCTGCTGGGCGGTGCCTGCCTGAGCTTCTACGACTGGTATTGTGACCTGCCGCCAGCCAGCCCGCAGACCTGGGGTGAGCAGACCGACGTGCCGGAGTCTGCCGACTGGTACAACGCCGGCTACCTGATCGTTTGGGGCTCGAATGTGCCGATGACCCGTACCCCCGATGCCCACTTCTACACCGAGGTGCGCTACAAGGGCACCAAGACGGTGGCGGTCTCGTCCGATTACGGCGAGATGGTGAAGTTTGGCGATATCTGGCTGGCACCGCGGCAGGGCACCGACGCGGCGCTGGCACTGGCCATGGGCCATGTGGTGCTGACGGAATTCCACCGTGACAACCCCTCGCCCTATTTCCGGGACTATATCCGGCAGTACACCGACATGCCGATGCTGGTGCTGCTGGCCGAGCACGAGGGGCGGCTGGTGCCGGATTATTTCCTGCGTGCCTCGCACCTGCCCGACAACCTGGGCGAAGCCAACAATCCCGAGTGGAAGACGGTGCTGGTGGACGAGCACAGCAACGGGCTGGTGGCGCCCAACGGCACCATCGGTTTCCGCTGGGGCGAGGACAAGGCCGGGACCGGCAAGGCAGGCCGCTGGAATCTGGAGAAGAAGGATGGTGGCAGTGGCCGCGAGATCGAACCGCGCCTGAGCCTGAAGGGCGTGCATGACGAGATCGTGCCGGTGCATTTCAGCTACTTTGGTGGCGAACATGACGCGATGCTGGCGCGCAACGTGCCGGTGCGGCGTGTGCGCATGGCCGATGGCAGCGAGCGGCTGGTGGCTACCGTCTACGATCTCCAGCTGGCCAACTATGGTGTGGACCAGGGGCTGGGGGGCGAAAACGTGGCCCGCTCGTATGAGGATGATGTGCCCTGCACGCCGGTCTGGCAGCAGAAGCATACGGGTGTCGACCCCGCGCTGGTCACGCAGGTGGCGCGCGAGTTTGCCCAGAATGCGCACGACACCAGGGGGCGCAGCATGGTCATCGTCGGCGCCGGTCTCAATCACTGGTATCACACCGACATGGCTTATCGCGGCATCATCAACCTGTTGATGATGTGTGGTTGCGTGGGTCAGAGTGGGGGCGGCTGGTCGCACTATGTGGGGCAGGAAAAGCTGCGGCCGCAGTTTGGCTGGGCACCGCTGACCTTTGCGCTGGACTGGGTGCGTCCGCCCCGCCAGATGAACGGCACCAGCTTCTTCTATGCGCACACCGGCCAGTGGCGTCACGAGCAGGTGCGGGTCGGCGACATCCTGGCACCGACCGCCGACCGCGAGAAGCTGTCGGGCCTGGCGATGATCGACTACAACGCCAAGGCCGAGCGGATGGGGTGGCTGCCCTCGGCACCGCAGCTTGAAACCAATCCGCTGGATCTGTGTGATGCGGCCGAGGCCGCCGGGCAGAACCCGGTCGATCATGTGGTGCAGGGGCTGCAGGCGGGAACGGTGCGCATGAGCTGTGACGACCCGGAGAACCCGAAGAACTTCCCGCGCAACATGTTCATCTGGCGCTCGAACATCCTGGGCTCCAGTGGCAAGGGCCACGAATACATTCTGAAGTATCTGCTGGGCACGCAGAATGCGGTGTTCTGTGATGGACAGGACACCGTGCGCCCCAGCGAGGTGCGCTCGCCCGAACAGATGCCTGAAGATGGCAAGCTGGAGCTGGTGACGGTGCTGGACTTCCGCATGAGCACCACCTGTCTGTATGGCGACATCGTGCTGCCCAGTGCCACCTGGTACGAGAAGGATGATCTCAACACCTCGGACATGCACCCCTTCATCCACCCGCTGTCGGAGGCGGTGCAACCCCTGTGGGAAAGCAAGACGGACTGGGAAATCTACAAGCTGATTGCAAAACGCTTCAGCGAGATTGGTGGTCCGTATCTCGGCACGCGCAAGGACATCGTGCTGCAGCCGCTGCTGCACGACACGCCGGGAGAGCTGGGCCAGCCCTTTGATCCGAAGGACTGGAAGAAGGGCGAATGTGAGCTGGTACCGGGCAAGACGGCTCCCAACATGGTGGTGGTCGAGCGCGATTACCGCGACATCCATCGCAAGTTCTGTTCGGTGGGCCCATTGCTGGACAGGCTGGGCAATGGCGGAAAGGGCATCACCTGGAATACCGAGCAGGAGATTCGCGAGCTGGGCCATTTCAACAAGGTGGTGAGCGAGCCGGGCGTGAGCCAGGGGCGTCCGCGCATCGACACCGCGATCGACGCCGCCGAGATGGTCCTGACGCTGGCGCCCGAGACCAACGGCCATGTGTCGGTGAAGGCCTGGGAGGCGCTGGGACGCATCACGGGACGCGATCACGTGCATCTGGCGAAAGGGCGCGAGCACGACAAGATCCACTTCCGTGACATCGTGGCCCAGCCGCGCAAGATCATTTCGGCGCCGACCTGGTCGGGACTGGAATCGGAGGAAGTCAGCTACAACGCCGGCTACACCAACGTGCACGAGCTGATTCCGTGGCGAACCCTCACGGGGCGCCAGCAGTTCTATCAGGATCATCGCTGGATGCAGGACTACGGTGAGGGCTTCTGCGTCTACAAGCCGGCCATCGACACGCGTTCGGTGGCCAGCATGCTGGGCCGCCAGCCCAACGGCCACACCGAGATCGTGCTGAACTGGCTGACGCCGCACCAGAAGTGGGGCATTCACAGTACCTATTCGGACAATCTGCGGATGCTGACGCTGGGGCGGGCCGGCCCACACGTGTGGATTTCTGAGGAAGACGCGCTGCGTGCCGGCATCACCGACAACGACTGGATCGAGGCCTTCAACAGCAACGGTACCGTGGCGGCACGGGTGGTGGTCAGCCAGCGCATTCCGCGCGGGATGTGCCTGATGTATCACGCCCAGGAAAAGATCGTGAACGTGCCCGGTGCCGAGATGAGCGGCAAGCGGGGCGGCATCCACAACTCGGTGACGCGGGCGGTTCTGAAACCCACGCACATGATCGGTGGCTATGCCCAGCTGGCCTGGGGCTTCAACTACTACGGCACCATCGGCAGCAACCGTGACGAGTTCGTGGTGCTGCGCAAGATGAAGCGGGTGGACTGGATGGATGAGCCAGCCAGCACCGATGTGACGCACGAGCCGGCCTGAGCAGCCCGGACGCGAAGGAGAACAGACGATGAGAGTACGTGCACAGATCGGCATGGTGCTGAACCTGGACAAGTGCATCGGTTGCCACACCTGTTCGGTGACTTGCAAGAATGTCTGGACCAGCCGCGATGGCGTGGAATACGCCTGGTTCAACAACGTCGAGACCAAGCCCGGCATTGGTTATCCCAGGCAGTGGGAGAACCAGAAGAAATGGAATGGCGGCTGGGTGCGCACCGAGTCCGGCAGGCTGGAGCCACGGCAGGGAGGCAAGCTGCGCATTCTGGCCAACCTCTTTGCCAACCCCAACCTGCCGTCGATCGACGACTACTACGAGCCCTTCACCTACGACTACCAGCACCTGCAGAAGGCGCCGGTGATGAAGACGCCACCCACGGCACGACCGGTGTCGGTGATTACCGGCGAGAAGATGGAGAAGGTCGAATGGGGGCCCAACTGGGAGGACGACCTGGCGGGCGAGTTTCGCAAGCGCAGCCAGGATGCCTTGTTCGAGGGGGTGCAGAAGCAGATGTATGCCACCTTCGAGAACACCTTCATGATGTATCTGCCGCGCCTGTGCGAGCACTGCCTGAATCCCACCTGTGTGGCCTCGTGTCCGTCGGGCTCGGTGTACAAGCGTGAGGAAGACGGCATCGTGCTGGTCGACCAGGACAAGTGCCGCGGCTGGCGGATGTGCATCTCGGGCTGCCCGTACAAGAAGATCTACTTCAACTGGCAGTCGGGCAAGGCCGAGAAATGCCTGTTCTGCTATCCGCGCATCGAGGC
>JAUNKF010000020.1 GCA_030532895.1 Lautropia sp.
GCTGCTGTGCCGGACAATATTTGCCGCCAAATCAGTGTCGACACCAACATCCTAGCGCGTGTTGTGCACTGATTCGTCCCCGCGAAAGCCCCTCTGGGCGACAGGGGATCAGAGGATTGACCCGCTCTTGAGGGTTGACCCGCTCTTGTCGGCAGCCTGATGCTGCGAAGCCTGCGGAATCTTCAATGGTCACCCGACCTGCACGCACGTCATGTCCAGTGAACCGCCGACGAAATCGGTGTTGAAGAGGCGCAGCGGCTCATCCTCGTCACGCACGGCCAACACCCACAACAATGGCAGGAAGTGCTCAGGCGTGGGAATGGCCAGGCGCACGTCGTCGCCCAATGCGGGGTAGTCGGCCAGCGCGGCCAGATCATTCGCCTCGACGAGTGCAAGCAGCTTTTTCTGCGCACTTCTGGCCCACTCGAAACCGAAGTCCGGCTCATGCATCCGGCGCCAGTCGAGCAGGCGCAGGTTGTGGATCAGATTGCCGCTACCGAGGATCAGCACCCCCTGCTCACGCAAGGGACGCAGCTGGCGGGCCATGTCGATCTGGCCGGCGGCACTGACCGAACGTGGCAGACTCAGCTGCATCACCGGCACATCGGCATCCGGATACATATGATGCAGCACGGCCCAGCAACCGTGATCCAGCCCCCGCTCGGCATCGTGCCGAAGCGTCGCCATGCCCGCCCCCCGCTGTTGACGGATGCCCTCAATCTGCGTGGCGAGCGAAGGCACGCCAGGCGCCGGATACTGAACCTCATAGAGCGCAGGCGGAAAGCCGTAGAAGTCATAGATCAGCTCAGGGGCCTCGGAAACCGTGGCAGCGCTGTCATGATCTTCCCAGTGCGCCGAGATGCACAGGATGGCGCGCGGCTTGGCCATGCGCTCTGCCGTCTGACGCCAGGCATCGGTGAAGTGATTCGGCTCGATCACGAGCATCGGTGAGCCATGACCGACGAACAGGGCGGGCATGCGTTCAGTCATGATCAGTCCTTGATCAACGATTCGATCTGCTGACGTGCCTCGGCCAGGCTCGCCTCGGCATCATAAGCCAGGCGTTCGGCGTGCACCAGCTCCACGCGCTTGAGCCCAAGAAAGCCGAGCACCTGCTTGACCCAGGGGCTGAGCTGATCGGTGTCGGTGCCGACATAAGCACCACCACTCGTGACGATGCCATAAACAGGCACATCCGGCAGCAAGCCCTGCGGCCCCTGCTCGGTATAACGGAAGGTGACACCAGCACGGCCGATGTAATCCACATACGACTTGAAGGTGGCAGGCGGCATGAAGTTGTAGCGTGGCAGACCGATGGCGATGGCATCGGCAGCCTTCAATTCGGCCACCAGCTCGTCCGAGAGCTGGATGGCTGCACGGCGCTCGTCGGTGTCGGCCACACCCGCCCGAATGGCGCCCACGGTCTGGCTGTTCAGCATCGGCACCTGATCGGCATTCAGATCGCGCTCGACCACCGTGAGCCCCGGATGACGCTGGCGGGCTTCGGCCACCAGATGGTCGAGCAGCTGGTTGGAAAAGCTCTTCTCACCGTTGAGGGAGGTACGAAGGACGAGGAGTTTTTGCATGGTGATTCCAGAGAAAACGATTGGTCGAAACAGACAAAACAGACCTGAGACAGGAGGGCGAAGCGATAGGCAGGTGGCACGTTCATGCCATGACAAACCGATACCACTCAGCTGTGCGGCCCCAACACGAATCGTGAGCATGTGATGCACGGCGCTCACGCGAGGCGGGACTCAATCCCTGACTCAGGCTTGGCATGTCAACAAGAGTGTATGGACGAGCTTACAGTAAACCAAGACGCCAATTGTTGATCTATCATTTCCTGACAGTAAATCATGGCATGGTATGCATCAAGGAGGCGTCCAATGGACACATTGAACAGCATGCGAGTGTTCTGCCGCGTGGTGGAACTGGGCAGCTTCACGCGGGCAGCCGAAGCGCTGGACATGTCCACCGCGATGGCCAGCAAGCACCTCAAACACCTGGAGGACCATGTACAAGCCCGGCTGCTGAACCGCAGCAGCCGACGGCTCAGCCTGACGGAAGCAGGCGCCGCCTATCACGAACAATGCCTGCTGGCGCTGCAAACGCTCGACGAAGCACGTGAAAACGCCCGTCAGGGGGCCATCACACCACAAGGGCTGCTGAAACTGACCATGCCCGTCTGGTGCGCCACGCCCCGCATGGCCAAGCTGCTGGCCGACTATCAGCGTGCCTATCCACAAGTTCGCCTCTCCCTGCATCTGGACAGCCAGCACACCGATCTGGTGGCCCACGGCATGGATCTGGCCTTGCGGGTGACGGCCCGGCCCGAGCCGAACCTGATCGTTCGACCGCTGGCCACGGTGCCTTTCGACTGGGTGGCCAGCCCCGATTATCTGGCCCGGCATGGCATGCCCAAAAACATCGACGACCTGAACCAGCATTTGACGGTGCTGCCCGACTACACGGCCATCAACCTGCCTGCCACCTGTGTGGCCGAAAGCAACAGCTCACTGATGCTGCACCAATTGACACTGGCTGGCATGGGCATTGCCTACCTGCCGGACTGGTTGACCACCGACGATCTGGCTCACGGCAAGCTGCAACGCATTCCCACGTTGCCAAGCCGCGGCACTCACCGGCTGTATGCGGTTTATCTCGACCGTGCCTACCTGAGTGCGAAGGTGCGCAGCTTCATCGACTTTATGGCAGCACGCGTTGTCTCGACCACTCGTGCGGGCGGAATATGAAAATTCCGCATGTCGACCAAAAAATGCCTTAGTTTCACGAAGTGGCGCACGGGCATACAGTAGGGGCATGAGCAAAGCGCCCCCACCTTCACTATCCCCGTTGCCCACCGAGCTGCTGAAACAACTCGGATCACTCTCCCCCTTGCAATTGGCGTGGCTGTCCGGTTATTGCTGGAGTCGATGCGAACAGGCCGACACGGCCCAATGGCTGGCGGGCGCAACAAGCAGCGCACAGCAAGGCCCCGACAACACGATCACCGAGCAGACCGTTGCGCCTCGGCGAGTCTTGATCCTGTCCGCCTCCCAGACCGGCAATGCCCGCCGCGTGGCCGAGCAACTGCACCAGAAACTGGGCGAGCATGGTGTGGATGCCCGCCTGGAGGGGGCCGGCAACTTCAAGAGCAAGACTTTGCCCGATCAAGACATCGTGCTGCTCGTCAGCTCCACCCAGGGCGAAGGAGAACCGCCAGAAGAAGCCGTTCCCCTGTATAAATTCCTCTTCGGGAAAAAAGTACCTGATCTTGGGCAGTTGAGCTTTGCCGTACTGGGGCTTGGCGATTCGTCTTACCCGGATTTCTGTCAGGCCGGCAAGGACTTTGATGCCCAACTAGCCAAGCTCGGTGCCACACGGCTGGCCGATCGCGGAGATTGCGATCTGGATTATCAGGCCGCGGCAGAAGCCTGGATCGAGCATACCGTGTCTGCCGTCGTCGCGCGGGTCAACACCGGCTCGGCAGCCTCTTCGGACAGCACCGGTCTGGCCGGCGGTTTTCAGCCGGGCGCGACTGCTGACAACCGGCTTGACGCGCCCGCTCACACGGACAGCCATCTGCCAGGCTTGAGTGCCGCTCGGCAATACAGCCGTGAGCATCCCTTCACGGCCAGCCTGTCGGTTCGTCAGAAGATCACGGCGCGCGGCGCGGAAAAAGATGTCGAACATGTCGAAATCGATCTGGCCGGTTCGGACATCCAGTACCAGGTGGGTGACGCCCTGGGCATCTGGCCCGTGAATGCCGCCCCACTCGTCGACGAGATCCTCGGGCAGCACGGGTTGAGTGGTGATGAAAATGTGCAACTGCCCGATGGCCACACGCTGTCACTGCGCGATGCCCTGACCGAACACCTGGACATCACACAGAACACACCGGCCTTCGTGCAGCAATATGCTGCGCTCGCCGAGCATGAAGACCTGAAGCGCCTGGTGGAAAAACCTGAAGCCCTTGATGCTTATCTGGCCATGACACCGCCAGTGGGCGTCTTTCGGGATTATCCGCACCCGCTTCCGGCACAAATCCTGGCAGGACTTTTCCGCCCACTGACGCCCCGTCTCTACTCGATTGCCTCTGCCCAGGACGAAGTTGGCGACGAAGTACACCTGACGGTGGGTGTGGTGCAGTACACGCATCAAGGCAACACTTACACCGGTGCCGCCTCGGGCTTTCTGGCCCGGCAGCTCGAAGAAGGCGACCCGCTTCGCGTCTTTGTCGAGCCGAACCCACATTTCCGACTGCCGGCCGATGGTGATACGCCGATCATCATGATCGGAGCCGGCACCGGCATTGCCCCGTTCCGCGCTTTCATGCAACAACGTGAAGCCAATGGCGACAGCGGCCGGAACTGGCTGATCTTCGGCAACCAGCGCTTCATCGACGATTTCCTGTATCAGGCCGAATGGTTGCAGTACCGAAAAAACGGACTGCTGACCCGCGGCGACTTTGCCTGGTCACGTCAAGGTGCCGAAAAGGTCTATGTCCAGCACAAGTTGCTTGAAGCGGGCGCAGAAGTCTGGGCCTGGTTGCAGGCAGGCGCCCACCTCTATGTGTGTGGCGATGCCAATCGCATGGCCCGTGACGTGGAGCAGGCACTGCTTCAGATCATCCAGCACCACGGCCAGAAAGACCCGGACGATGCCGACGATTATCTGAACGAACTTCGTGAAGACAAGCGCTATCAGCGTGATGTCTACTGAGCACCGAACACGGGCTGAATGCCAGGAGTTTTCATGACGACCATTCTCGACAAACCGGCCGCCAGCGGCCCAACCACCGATCCGCGCGCCAAGCTGCCAGACGCCCCCCTATCGGACAACGAACGTCTGAAAGGGCAGAGCCAGTATCTCAACGGTACCATCGCCCGCGATCTGGGAGATGGCCTCACCGGCGGTTTCAACGGCGACAACTTTCAGCTGATCCGCTTTCACGGCATGTATGAGCAGGATGACCGTGACATCCGCGCCGAGCGCGTGGAACAGAAACTGGAACCGCTGAAAAACGTCATGCTGCGTTGCCGCCTGCCAGGGGGCATCATTTCGCCCAGGCAGTGGCTGGGTATCGACAAGTTTGCCGGCGAACAGACACTGTACGGCAGCATCCGGCTGACGAACCGTCAAACCTTCCAGTTTCATGGCGTGTTGAAGGATGACATCAAGCCCATGCACCAGTGGCTGCATCAGCTGGGGCTGGACAGCATCGCCACCGCCGGTGACGTGAACCGGAACGTGCTGTGCACGAGCAACCCGGTGGAGTCATCACTGCACCGTGAAGCCTATGAATGGGCCAAGCGCATTTCCGAGCACCTGCTGCCCCGCACCCGCGCCTATGCCGAGATCTGGCTCGATGGCGAAAAGCTTCATTCGACCGAAACGACCGAGGCGAAGCCTGTCGTCGAGGGTGCCAACAGCGGTGATCGAACCGAACCCGTGCTGGGCAAGACTTATCTGCCCCGAAAATTCAAGACAAGCGTGGTGATCCCACCCCACAATGATGTGGATCTGCACGCCAATGACATGAATTTCGTCGCCATCGGTGAGCATGGCAAGCTCGTGGGCTTCAACGTGCTGGTGGGCGGCGGCCTGTCGATGGAGCATGGCAACACCAGGACCTATCCCGATACGGCGAGGGAATTCGGTTTCATCGGGCTGGACAAGGTGCTCGATTGCGCAGCTGCCATCGTCTCGGTACAGCGCGACTGGGGCAACCGCAGCGACCGCAAGAACGCCAAAACCCGCTACACGCTGGAGCGCGTCGGCACCGATGTGTTCATCGGGGAAGTCGAGCGCCGGATGGGCACCCGCTTCGAGCCAACCCGCCCCTATGCCTTCACGGAACGCGGCGACCGAATCGGCTGGGTGGCAGGTGATGACGGTCGCTGGCACCTGACGCTCTTCATCGAGAACGGCCGTATCCTGGATTTTCCCGATCGGCCACTGAAAACCGGCATGCGCGAGATCGCCAAAGTACATCAGGGTGATTTCAGGCTCACGGCCAACCAGAACCTGATCGTGGCCAATGTACCGGCCGAAGAAAAATCACGGATCGAAGCCATTGCTCGCCAGCACGGCCTGATCAGTGAACGGGTGAGCGCACAACGTCAAAACTCCATGGCCTGCGTTTCACTCCCCACCTGCCCACTGGCCATGGCCGAAGCCGAGCGTTTCCTGCCCGGCTTCACAGATCGGCTGGATGCACTGATGGCCAAGCACCAACTCGCCGACGAACACATCGTGCTGCGCGTGACCGGCTGCCCCAATGGTTGCGGCCGCGCCATGCTGGGCGAGATCGGATTGGTGGGCAAGGCCGTCGGGCGCTACAACCTGCATGTAGGCGGCAACCGTGAGGGCACCCGCATCCCGCGCCTCTTCAAGGAGAACATCGTCGAGTCGGAGATTCTCGACATTCTCGACGGCTGGCTCGGCCGATGGGCCAACGAGCGGGAACAGGGCGAAGGTTTTGGTGACTTCTCGATTCGGGCGGCCATCGTCAAACCCGTGCTCGATGCCCCTCGCGACTTCTGGGCGGCCTGACCCCCTGCTGTCGCTCACACGCTGACGAATCACGACCTCGGCCTGACACACGCATCAGGCCGATGAAAGAGCGTCGATTGATAAGTTGGCTTACAAAAAGCCCCCCCCTTTCGGATCGCCCCTGTCACCAATCGTGCTCACCGACCGCCTTTTCAGGAGCCATCATGCAGCACTACCCCATTTTTGCCCACCTGCATCAGCGACCGGTACTGCTCATCGGCGCGGGCGAGGTTGCCGAGCGCAAGGCAGACAGCCTGCTGACGGCAGGCGCCGTGCTCCGGGTCGTGGCCAAGCGGCTATCTCCCACCTTTGAAGCCTGGCGAGCGGCCGGCCGGATCCATTGGCTCGGCAGCACCTTCGAGCCATCTCAACTGGACGGCGTCTTTCTCGTGGTGTCGGCCACGGGTGATGCGGCACTGGATGCCCAGGTGTTTCGTTCAGCGGAGGCCGCCGGCAAGCTCTGCAATACGGTCGACAATCAGGCGAAATGCTCCTATATCGTGCCGGCCGTGGTCGATCGCAGCCCGGTGCAGATCGCCATCTCCAGCGCCGGCACCTCACCGGTGCTGGCTCGATACTGGCGCCGGAAAATCGAGGCGATGATGCCGGCGCACACGGGCAAGCTCGCCGAGATCGCCGGCCGCTGGCGTCAACGCGTACAGGCCAGGCTCCACACGATGCGGGCCAGACGGCACTTCTGGGAACGACTCTTCGAGAGCCGCTTCGAACAACTGGTCGCCCAACAGCAGTACGAAGCGGCCGAAGCCGAGCTGGCCGCGCAGCTGGCTGGCCGCCAGCCGGAACAGGGCAACCTCAGCATCGTGACGACCGCGGCCGATGAGGCCGACCTGCTGTCCCTGCGCGCCTTGCAGCTCTTGCAGGCGGCCGACACGGTGCACGTCGATGACCTCGTCTCGGATGACGTTCGCCAGCAGATCCGCAAGGATGCCAGCCGACATCGGCTCGGTGACACACTGCCGGGCCAGCCCAACGGCGCCGAGGAAGGCATCACCCACCCCCCTGCCCCCTGCGCGGTCACCCGGCTGCTCGAAGCCGCCCGTACCGGACAGCGTGTGGTGGTGCTCGCCACGCAGGCCAAGCCTTCACGCCTTGGCCTGCTCCACGCCTTGATCGACGCCGCACGTGAAGCTGGCATTCCCTGCCAGTGGGTACGCGCCGCCGCACCGCTGCCGCAGCCATCAAGACAGGTGTACGCCGCCCCCACTGTTGTTATTTCACCAATACGGCCGTTGGGCTACCCAACCCCTGCCCCCATCCATCGACATGGGACGATGATCGGTTAAACGTTGACATTTGCCTGCAACATTGGCTCAACATCGCTTAACAGGTATGTAACCTCGGTCAGCCCCATTTTTCAGGCTTGAGCCGGCCAACCGGAAGGCCGGCCCTTGCGCCATGATTGGCCGACAGATCGGCCGTTTGGCCACGGCTCCCGACCAAAAACACCTGTCATCCGGGTACAAACCCTAAGGCGCCTCCTATAATGGAATCGTGTCTCACACACCCTGACGGTTTGTCCTCGCTCATGAATCTAGATCCCCATTCCATTCCGGACAAGGCAGTTCTTGAAACCGACGTGTTGATCGTTGGCGCAGGCCCGGCTGGCCTGTTTCTGGCCAAGGAAATGCTGGGCAGCCAGCACGACGTGATCCTGCTCGAATCAGGCGGGCTTGAACCGGATCCTGCCACCCAGGCGCTGGCCGAAGGCGTGATGGAAGACACGCCCGATCTGTATCCGAACATCGTCTGGTCACACGACCGGCGCTTCGGTGGCACAGCCGTGCAATGGGATGTGAAGATCAACAACCGCCAGAACCTGCATCTGGCCACCTTTGACCCGGTCGATTTCAAGAAGCGTGACTGGATGCCCCACAGTGGCTGGCCTATCACCTACGACACGCTGCACCCGTACTACATGCGGGCACTGAAGTCCTGGGAAACCGGTATCGAATCGCTCGAACTCGATCCTTGGATCAGCGAGGAACGCAAGCCGATCGAGTTCCGTGATGACGAGCTGTTCACCAAGCTCTACATGACCGGTTCCAAGGACATGATGATCGATGGCATTGGCGCGCAGCTGAAAGCGGCCGACAATTTCCGCGTCATCATGAATGCCAACGCGGTGGAGCTGGAAACCAATGAAAGCGCCAGCCACGTCGATACCGTGCAGGTGGCTTGCCTTGATGGCCGTCGCTTCAAGATCAAGGCACGCTTCGTCGTGCTGACCCAAGGTGCCTACCAGGTGCCGCGCCTGCTGTTGGCCTCCGACAAGGTGGCCAAAAAAGGCTTGGGTAACGACCACGGGCTGGTGGGCCGCTATCTGATGGATCGTCAGATCGTGAAGACCGGCACACTGATGCCATCGAAGAAGATTTCGCACTTCGGCTTCTACGATCTTCAGCACCGGGGCCTGTCGCACGTGCTGGGCAAGCTCGCCATTCCGGAAAGCCGGCTCGAATCCGACCACATCATGAACACCACGATCGTGCTGAACGCACAGCCGGGCTTCTCCAAAGTCCGGATGCTGCAGCGTCTCTATGGCCGTGGCACCACATTCCGTTCGCCCGCTTACTACTCTTCCCGCCAACTGGTGAAGGCACTGCGGGAAAAACGCCTCCCCGACCGGCTTTTCCACCACCTGACCAACATGGTGACCGGGCTGGACGACCTGGTCTACATCAAGGTGGCTCGCGCACCGTGGCTGCAAACGCCGTATGACCGCGACAGCAATGGCTGGTATGCCGAGCCGAACCGCGACGAGATCTTCAAGGTGATCGACCTCTATCAGATCTCCGAGCAATCACCTGACCCGGACAACCGGATCGAGCTGAGCGACCAGCGCGATGCCACCGGCATGCGGCTGCCGAAAGTCACCTTCCGGTGGAACGACTTCGACATTCAGAGCGCCATCAAGGCCCAGAACATCGTCGGCCACGCCGTCGAGGCCACGGGCCTGGGCAAGCTGCGCATCGAGCGGCGCGACGGCATCCCGCTCGTCACGCAGATGACGGCTCACCACCCGGCCGGCACGGCCCGGATGTCGGATGACCCGAGCACCGGTGTCACGAACCCGGATTGCCAGGTGCATGGCGTCTCGAACCTGTATGTGGGTTCCAGCGCGGTCTTCCCCACCGGTGGCTGCGCGCCCCCGACGCTGACCATCGTCGCCATGTGCCTGCGCATTGCCGACAAGGTGAAGGAGCGGCTGGCCAACAACAGCTGAGGACTGCGTCTGACGAAGCAGCCCTGCTGCGATGAAGGCTGCTTCACCTGAAGAACCCCGTGATTGCATGGGCACACGGGGTTTTTTCATGCGTATTCATTCACTTTTTTCTGCACCGCTCTCCGGGGCCATGATCTCTTCAGCCACCAAGCCCTGATCTTCGGCAATGCGCCGCGCCTTCTCGGCCGCCTCATCCGCGGCCTTTTCGTCGTCGGACTTCGTCTTGACCGGCTCAGCCCGGGCAGCCTTTTCCTCGGCGGCGGCCAAGTCCAGCAGCAGATCCTTCATCTTCAGTGGCGCCTTCACCTGCAAGGCAACCACATATTTGTTCTTCAGAAAATAGATGGCGATGTTGGCCCCCTCGACGGCATCGACGAAATACTGGTTCCCCTTCGACGAGAACCACCCGGACGACAGGCCCGGCACCCCGATGCCATTGGTACGCGTGCCGAACTTGACCCCACCAGCCCCCGGCGCGTACTCATAGATGGCCCGAATGTCCGATAGCTGGGTTCGGGAGGTGTAAAAGGTGCTTCTGATCACCAGCTCATGCCCGTCCACCTCGATCGAGCGCCGCTGCATGGCGATGATCGGCGCCAGCACCAGCGCCCAGACGATCAACAGGCCGATCGTGGCGGCCGGCTTCATCAAGGAGGCGATCATGCCCCCTGGCGACGAGAAGAAGATGACGAGCGTCAGCACCAGCCCAATGCCGCCATACAGCAGATACGGCTCAAAGCCCAGACCGATCAGCTCCATCCCACCCAATACTCCCAAGATTCCTTTGTTCCGACGACGGCCGGCGCAGAGACCACCCAGCGCATGACACGCTCTAGCTTAACGCAGGCACACCAGCCCTGGCAGCCCGGCCCGCGTAGCGGCGTAAAGCGTGGGAAAATTGTCCACTTGACGCCCCTGCTTTGGCACATGACGCACGCGCTTCAGCGCAGCGCATGAGGACTTGTTCGCTCCCGAGAAAGTCCGTCACACAGGCCAAAGGCGGGCTTCCTGTTCACCTTCTCACCACCCATGTCGTCCCAAGACCGCTCCCTTCAAGAAACGCCAACCGGCGCCGACGCCCCTTCTCCCCCTTCCACCGACACGCCCGACATCCCCGCTGAGCCTGCCACCCGCATCCCGCTCAAGATCGAGGATCTGCTCACGGTGCTGATCATGGCGCTGCTCGCGCTGATCACCTTTGGCAATGTGGTGGTGCGCTATTTCACCAGCGCCTCCTTTGCCTGGACAGAAGAAATCTCGGTTTTCCTGATGGTGGTGTTGACGATGGTGGCCGGCTCTGCCGCGTTTGCCAGGCAGCGGCACGTGCGGATCGAGCTGCTGGCCGACCGGGGCTCTGCTGGCTGGCGGCACTTTGCGGCCCGCTTCGGCACGGCGATGGTGATCATCCTCTTTGGCATGATGACCGTGCTGGGTGCGCTGATGGTGTGGGACGAGTTCGAGTTTGGCGAGACCTCGCCCGGCATCGGTGTGCCGCAATGGTGGTACACGATCTGGCTGCCGATCTTCTCGGCCCTGATCACGCTGCGGGCCATGGGCCTGTATGTCCGGCAGTCCCGCCTGCAAGCCGCACCCCTGCCTCAGACAGCCACAGACAGCAACACACCGGCAGCCGCCACCATCACGCCGCGCTCAAACCAACAAACGCTGGCATCCACGCCAGCGGAGACCGTTCGTGCCGCTGCCACACGAACAACGGGCCAACAGTCAGGCGCCGCCGACAACACGAATGAGGAGCACCAGCCATCATGATTGCCCTGCTGCTCTTTGCCGCCTTCTTTGCCATGATGCTGATGGGTGTGCCGATCGGTGCCGCCCTCGGCCTGGCAGGCGCGGCAGCCATTGCCGTGGCCGACCCGGAAGCCCCGCTCTTTGGCCTGTTGGCCGTGCCACAGAATTTTTATGCTGGCCTCAGCAAGTACCCGCTGCTGGCCATTCCGATGTTCGTGCTGCTCGGCTCGATTTTCGACCGCTCGGGCGTGGCGGCACGGCTCGTGAACTTCGCCACCGCCATCGTCGGCCGTGGCCCCGGCATGCTGCCGCTGATCGCCGTGATGGTGGCGATGTTCCTGGGTGGCATCTCCGGCTCCGGCCCGGCCAATGCAGCGGCCGTCGGTGGCGTGATGATCGCCGCGATGGCACGCGCCGGTTATCCCCCCGCCTTTTCGGCCAGCGTGGTGGGGGCAGCTGCCGCCACCGACATCCTGATCCCGCCCTCGGTGGCGTTCATCGTCTATTCGGTGATGGCCCCTGGCGCCTCGGTGCCCGCGCTGTTTTCGGCCGGCATCGTGCCCGGCGTGCTGGCGGGCCTCGCGCTGATCCTGCCTGCCGTCTGGCTGGCCCGCCGTCACCAGATGGGCCAGCAGGAATCCAGCCTGCCCCGCCCGCCTTTCTGGAAAAGCCTGCGCGAAGCGAGCTGGGGGCTGGCGGCACCGGTGCTGATTCTGGGCGGGATGCGGGCCGGCTGGTTCACGCCCACCGAAGCAGCCGTGGTGGCGGTGGTCTACGGGCTGTTCATCGGCATGGTGATCCACCGCACCATTCATCTGCGCGATCTCTTCGGCATCTTCCGTGAAGCAGGCGAGCTGTCGGCCGTGATCCTGATCGTGGTCTCGCTCGCCGGCATCTTCTCCTACTCGCTCTCCACCCTCGGCATCATCGACCCGCTCACCCAAGCCATCGTCCACTCGGGACTGGGTGAGTACGGGGTGCTGATCCTGCTCATGCTGCTGCTGATCGTGGTGGGCATGTTCCTCGATGGTGTCTCGATCATCCTGATCTTCGTGCCGCTGCTCTGGCCCATCATCGAGCATTATCAGTGGAACCCGGTCTGGTTCGGCATCCTGCTCACGCTGAACGTGGCGCTGGGCCAGTTCACCCCACCGCTGGCCGTGAATCTGATGGTGTCCTGCCGCATCGCCAAAGTGGACATGTCCCACACGCTGCGCTGGGTGTGGCCGATGCTGCTCGCCATGTTCGTCGTGATGCTGGCGATCATCTTCTGGCCTGATCTGGCGCTGTGGTTACCCCGACAACTGGGATATTGACATCAAGACGCTTGCCAGCGGCTGTCATGCAGGGGCGCACGCCATCGCAGCCCTGTTGGGTGCAGGCCCCCTGCACGCATGCGCGAGGGCAGCTGCACGACAGCAGGTGACCACAGGCCATTCAGGCCGTGCATCCGTGTTTTCCCTGATGCAACCCCGTCGGGCTTTCAGCCTATCTTTCTGTTCCTTTTCTTTTCTGGAGTGATGATGAGCCTTCGTCGCCGTACCCTCACCGCCCTGGCCGCTGCTGCCGCACTGGCCTGCACCGCCCTGCCGCAGGGCGCTCTCGCGCAGGGCAAGTACAAGTCCGAATACAAGATGTCGCTGGTACTGGGCACCGCCTTCCCGTGGGGCAAGGGCGGCGAGATCTGGGCCAACATGGTTCGTGAGCGAACCAATGGCCGCATCAACATCAAGCTCTACCCCGGCGTGTCGCTGCTGCAAGGCGACCAGACCCGGGAGTTCAGCGCGCTGCGTCAGGGCGTGATCGACATCGCGATCGGCTCCACGATCAACTGGTCCCCCCAGATCAAGCCACTCAACCTGTTCTCGCTGCCCTTCCTGCTGCCCGACCATACTGCCATCGATGCGCTGACGCAGGGCAAGGTGGGCGAGCAGCTGTTCGCCACCTTGGAGAAAGCCGGCGTCGTGCCACTGGCCTGGGGCGAAAACGGTTTTCGTGAGGTCTCAAACTCGAAGCACGCCATCAAGTCGCCGGCCGATCTGAAAGGCATGAAGATCCGCGTCGTTGGCTCACCGCTCTATCTGGAAACCTTCTCGGCCCTGGGCGCCAATCCCACCCAGATGAGCTGGGCCGATGCGCAGCCGGCCATGGCCAGTGGCGCAGTCGATGGTCAGGAGAACCCCCTGTCGGTCTACATGGCGGCCAAGCTGAACACGCTGGGGCAGAAGCATCTGACGCTGTGGGGCTATGTGGCTGATCCGCTGATCTTCGTCGTCAACAAGCGCATCTGGGCCTCGTGGACGCCGGAAGATCAGGCCATCGTCCGTCAGGCAGCCATCGATGCCGCCAGGGAACAGATCGCCATCGCCCGCAAGGGGCTGACCGAAGCCGACCAGCCGCTCGTGAAGGAACTGAGCGACATGGGCGTGACCGTCACCCAGCTCTCGGCCGAGGAGCGCGAAGCCTTCGTGAAAGCCACCCGCCCGGTTTTCGAGAAGTGGAAAACCCAGATCGGCGCCGAGCTGGTGGACGAGGCCGAAGCAGCGATCGCCCAGCGCGGACGATAATGGATTGGCGTGTGTCATGCACGCTCGGAGGGGCTGGGCCGAAGGGCCGGCCCCCAAACCACGCTGACAGCCTTGTCACGCTGACGAAGGCATCGAGTTTTAGCGGCGCATGGCGCCTTGTCAGCCCACGGTTTGGTGCCAGCACGAGGATGAATGCGTGCATGATACGCGCTACGCATGAACGCCTGAATGCGATAGACTCGCCGGCTTTTCCAGACGCGAGCCAGAATCGCTCATGAAAACCCTGCTCATCAACGCCCATCCCAACCCCAGCGCCGAACAGTCCTTCAGCAACCGGATGCTTCAGCACTTGGCAAGCCGGTTGCCAGCAGCTGACACCGATCAGCTCACGCTGTACCAGGCGGACATTCCGGAGCTGAACGGCGAGCTGATGGCAATGTTCGAGAAGCTCGGCAACGGCGACGACCTGAGCACGCCAGAGCAGCAGCAGGCGCAACGTCTGGCCGAGATCATGCAGCAATTCAAGGCGGCACGTCGGGTGGTGATCAGCCTGCCGATGTACAACTTCAACGTACCCTCCCGGCTGAAGAGCTACATCGACAGCATCATCGTGCCGAATCAGACCTTCCGCTACACGGAGCAGGGGCCGGTCGGTTTGATGAACGACGGGCGCAAGCTGCTGATCCTGCAAGCCAGCGGCTCGGTCTACAGCCAGGGAGCGCTCGCACCGATGGAGCTGAGCGTGCCCTATCTGCGCATCGTGTTCGAGGATTTTCTGGGCTTCGACAGCGTGGCGGTGATCCGTGCCGAAGGCACGCAGGAAGCCGGCGTCGATCCGGCCCGGCTGTTCGAGCAGGCACTGGCCGAGATCGATGCCCGACTGCCTGCATTCCTTGCCGACTGATAAGGCAGCAGCGCGTCCAGAACGTGCTGGCACGTCCGGATGCCCTTTGGCAGGGCAAATCCGTGCCATGCACGGGCTAACTTGAAACGACCTTCACGCCGAGCAACACCATCGCGCCCCCCAGCACGCGATCGATCCAGTGACCCGCCTTCTGGAATTGCCGATTGACACGGGGGATCGAAAGCACGAAAGCGACGATGGCGAACCAGAGAAATTGCAGCACCATCATCCAGCCGCCATAAGCGGCCAATTGCCACAAAGGCATGTCGGGTGAGAGCACCACGGTGAACACCGAGACGAAATAAACCGGCGCCTTCGGATTGAGCACGTTACACAGAAAACCGCGCCACAACGTGCGAAACGGGTTTTCCGGTGCTGCCTGTTGCTGATGCAGCACCACCGCCGATCTGGCCCTGGCGCGCAAGCCCTGAACGCCCAAATACACCAGATAACAGCCACCGATGATCTTGATGGCCGTGAGCAGCCAAGCGGCTTGCGCAATCACCACGGCCAACCCAAGCACCGAGTAAGCGATGTGCACCCCCAGCCCCAGCGCCACACCAAGGCTGCAGAGCAGGCCCGCAGCCCGGCCCCGACTCAAGGTCTGCTGCGACACATAGACGAAATCCGGCCCCGGCGACATCGCGGCCAGCCAGTGAATGCCCGTGATGAGCCAGAACCCGTGCCAGAAATCCACCTTGATCTCCTCTGATTAGCCGGAAGTTCCGGCGGTTTTGCCGACAGGCACTGTACCAATTCTGCCAATGAGCCACGCCAAAACTGAAGCACTTAGCCAAAAATAGTTACAGTCTTATAACATATGGGCTGGCATCATCCCTGCCCTCGGCAGACTCCCGCTTTCATGCTGCGCATCGACAACCTCAGCCACCGCTATCCGGGCATGCCGGGCCAGGCACTCGATCATCTGTCTTTCGAGGTTGCCGCCGGTGACAGCCTGGGGCTGCTAGGCCCGAATGGTGCCGGAAAGACCACGCTGATGAACCTGCTTGCCGGACTGTTGCCCGTGCAACAGGGCGAAATCCTGCTCAAGGGCCAACCAATCGGCAGCGCAGGCCGTGCCGAACGCCAGCGCCTGTCGATGGTGCCACAGGATTTTGCCTTCTACCCGATGCTGACGGTTCGGGAAAACATGCAGTTTTTCGCCTCGCTCTACGAGCAACGCGACAAGCGCTATCTGGACGCCCTGATCAGACAAGCAGGCTTGGCCCCGGTTCACAACCGGCTGGCCCGCGAATTGTCGAGCGGCCTGAAGCGCCGGCTGAATTTTGCCATCGGCCTGATCAACCGACCGGATCTGCTCTTTCTGGACGAGATCACCGTGGGTATCGACCCCGAATCCCGCCAGTTCATTCTGGACAACATCGCCACGCTGAACCGCGAAGGCACCACCGTCATCTACACCTCGCATTACCTTCAGGAAATCGAGTCGCTCTGCAATAGCCTGCTGCTGCTGAACCGAGGCATGCTGATCTACGAAGGCCGGCTCGACGAGATCCTGAACCGCAACCTTCAGAACCGGCTGGTCTTCAAACCGTTACGCCCGCTGAGCGAGGAGGAATTGCAGGCCATGCGTGGGCGCCTGACGGCCGGCGGCGCCGTGGAAGTGATGGCCGACCAGCCCACGGCAATGCGCATCTGGCAGGAGCTGGATCGACGAGGCACCGGCGTGGCCTACTTTCACGCAGGGCACGGGTCGCTGGAATCGTTCTACCTGAATTTCCTGCAGCAACATTCATCATGACGATCTTCCTGTCAGCCGTGCTGAAAGAGCTGCGCCTGCTGGGCCGAGACCGGCACGGCCTGATCGTGCTGTTCGTGATGCCGATGGCGTTCATGCTGATCATGTCGGTCGCGCTGAGCAAGGATTCTTCCCCCCAGCAGGATGCCCGGCTCGTGCTGACGGGCCAGCCACACACCCGGAAGGATTCGGCACCGATCGACACCTGGCAGGCACGAGGCCCCCAGGTGGCGTGCGCCAAACCAGGCGATGCGATGCCCCCCTTCCCGTCAGCGAATGATGAGACCCATCTGCAACACGGCGGTGACATGCCCCGGCCCACCTCGGTGCAACACAGCATGCCCGCCTGGCTGATTTTCGGGATGTTCTTCATCCTGATCCCGATCTCCAACGTGATCGTGGCGGAGCGGCAGACGCACACCCTGACCCGTCTCAGGATGGCACAGGCACCAGCCGGCATCCTGCTGGCTGCGAAAATGCTGCCCTATTTCCTGATCACCCAGATCCAGTTCCTCGGCATGATCCTGCTGGGCAAATACTTGTTGCCACTGCTGAACCGTGAAGCCTTCGAGCTGACCGGGAGCTTCTGGCCCTACGCGCTGCTCTGGAGCGCGATCAGTCTGGCGGCGCTGGGCTATGGCCTACTCGTGAGCCTGCTCGTCAAAAGCACCGAACAGGCCGTCGTGCTGGGTGGCGGCAGCCTCATCATCATGGCGGCACTGGGCGGCATCATGGTGCCCGCTCACGTGATGCCCGACAGCATGCAGGCCGCGGCCCGGTTCTCACCCATGTCATGGGCACTGCGCGCCTTTCACGAACTGCTGCTGAACCAGGCGAGCTACGGTCAAGTCCATCACAAGATCATGCTGCTGGCACTCTTCGGCGGCCTGTGCCTCACCTTGGCCACCGTTCTCTACCAACGGCAGCTTCGCACGCAAGTGCGGGCTTGAACGGCTGCTCACCGGGGGCCGGATCAGCCCAGCGAGTGCATCAACGGCTTGACGGCACCGGCGTGACGACACCCGCGGCCTTGTCCTGAACCAGGGCCGTCAACATGATCCAGCACGCCCCATTCGTGGCGCCCGAGCACAGCCAGCATCCGAAGATGGGACAATGCGGGTCTGACATTGCAATCCAGACACCACAACGAGACCATGCAGACACGAATCGCCACACCCCAGAACCCGGCCGACAGCATGCGGGTCGATGACACCCGCATGAAAACGGTTCGGCCCTTGATCACCCCGGCGCTGCTGCAGGAATGGCTGCCCGCGCCCCGCAGCGCCACCGATCTGGTCGAGTCGAGCCGGGCCGAGATCAGCCGGGTGCTGAGTGGCGAAGATGACCGCCTGCTCGTCGTGGTCGGCCCCTGTTCGATCCACGATCATGGTCAGGCGATGGACTATGCCCGTCAGCTGAAGGCACAAGCCGATCGGCTGAAGGACGATCTGCTGATCGTGATGCGCGTCTATTTCGAGAAGCCCCGCACCACCGTCGGCTGGAAGGGCTACATCAACGACCCGCGCATGGATGGCAGCTTTGCCATCAACGAGGGGCTGGAGCTGGCCCGCCAACTGCTGCTCGACATCCTGGCGCTCGACATGCCAGTGGGCACCGAGTTTCTGGATCTGCTCTCGCCCCAGTTCATCAGCGACCTGGTCAGCTGGGGGGCGATCGGCGCACGAACCACCGAAAGCCAGAGCCACAGGCAGCTGGCCAGTGGCCTCTCCTGCCCGGTAGGCTTCAAGAACGGTACCGATGGCGGTGTGAAGGTGGCGGCCGATGCGATCCTCGCTGCCCAAGCCTCCCACGCCTTCATGGGCATGACCAAGATGGGTCAGGCCGCCATTTTCGAGACCGACGGCAACCCCGCCTGCCACGTGATCCTGCGCGGCGGCAAGCAACCCAACTACAGTGCCGCCGATGTGCAGGCCGCCTGCGCCATCCTGAAGGCCAATGGCCTGCGCGAACAGGTGATGATCGACTTCTCTCACGCCAACAGCAGCAAGCAGCATCAAAAGCAGATGGTGGTGGCCAAAGACGTGGCCGCCCAGCTCGCCGCCGGCGATCGTCGCATCACGGGCGTGATGATCGAAAGCCACCTGAATGAAGGCCGGCAGGACATCATCCCCGGCCAGCCGCTCGCCTATGGCGTGTCGGTGACGGACGCCTGCCTCAGCATGGCGCAGACGATCCCGACGCTGGAAAAACTTGCCGAAGCCGTCCGCGCGCGGCGGCAAGCAAGCTGAGACGGTCGGCTCATCGCATCATGTACCAGAGGCTGCACCGAAGACAAGACACGGCCTCCGGACGGCCTGCTCCCAAGCAGACAGACGTTCCCGGCAGCACTTCCGCGCAGCACGCGGCCCCAAGCAGGAACAAATCCTCTTGGTCTAGAGCGTGTTATGCCGCAGACACCCACATTCTGATGGCAAAGCCGATGAACAGCAGCCCGACCAGGCCGGTGCCCACCAGCGCCAGCCGGCGTCGGGCCATGAAGGCATGCGCCAGCCGCTGGCCCGCAAAGATCAGCAGGTTCAGGTAGGTGAAGCTGATCAGTTGCAGGATCAGCGCCAGCACCGCAAAGGACAGCGCCGGATTCGGGTAGGCCGGATCGACGAACTGCACGAAGAAAGACAGGAAGAACAGAATGGCCTTCGGGTTGGTGAGGCTCAACAACAAGGCGCGCTTGAACACATGGCGCTCGATCCGGGGCATGTCCGGGTTGCCGCCAGTCTGCCCATCTTCAGCACCTGCACCACTGCCGCTGTGTCTGGCAGCCAGCAGCCGTCCTTGCCGGACGGCCGAGCGCAACAGCCCCCAACCGATGTAGGCCAGATACACGCCCCCCACCAGCCGGATCGCATCGAACACTGGCGGATACAGCTTGAACAACGTGCCAGCCCCCAGAATGGTGGCCAGGATCAGGATGCCGTCACCCACGAGGATACCGGCAGCGGCCCGATAGCCAGCGGCCACACCCTGTCGCGCCGCCATCGCGAGGCAGAACATCGAATTCGGCCCCGGCAGCAGGATGACGGCCACCGTGCCGATCAGGTAGGTCGGAAGGTCTGTGATACCAAGCATGATGGAAATCAGCGCATGACAGGTGCAGGTGCAGGTGCAGGTGCAGGACAGTATGCCGCGTTCTGGCGGCCAAGTCTGGCACGCCGCATGTTGTCGTGCCACCGGTCTGCGGCTGGCGCAGCCATGATCCGAGCACGACCCGTTCGACCAGAGCCAGATAACGACATGGCATTCACGGCGCTTGCCTCGACGCGTCGACCGCCCCGCGTCGACCGCGCCATGCCTTCACCAGCAGCGCCAGCATCGCGATCACGGCTGGCAGCGCCAGCACCGAGAGGATCTGCTCGAAGCTCAGGTTCTGCGCCACCAGCCAGGCCACCAGAAAGGAGCCGGCAATGCCCCCAAAGCGGCCGATGCCCAGCATCCAGGACACGCCTGTGGCCCGGCCCCGCGTCGGATAGAAGGCCGCCGCCAGCGCCGGCATCGAGGCTTGAGCCGCGTTCATCACGATGCCGGCCGCAAACACGATCACCATCAGCCAGCCTAGTTGCCCGGCTGCCTGCCCGATGCCCCAGACCGACACGGCCGTCAGCCCATAGCCCAGCGCGATCACATGGTTGGCGTCGTAGCGATCCATCAGCCAGCCCAGCAACACCGCTGCCACCCCACCCAGCGGGAAGATGGCCGTGATCAGCGTGGCATGCCGTGGCTGCATGCCGATCTCCTTGAAAAGCACCGGCATCCAGTTGATCAGCGAGTAGAACACCACCAGCCCCATGAAATAGGCGATCCACAGCATCAGCGAACCGAGCCTGTGCGTGGGCGAAAACAGGGTGCCGATGCTGCCAGCCAGACTGCCCTGCTTTGCGCCCGTCTCACGCGCGCTCGATGATACGGTCGAAGCCGGAGACGGCATGCCCCCGCCCGTCAACGGGTTTGATGCCGCTACCTCTATACCCGCCGCACCGACAGCACGCCCCGCTACCAAGGGCTGTGAAAGCGCTGCACCCTCCGTCGTGCGGGCAGGAGCCCCTGCCATGCCCGACAGGGGCGAGGCAGCGGCTACACCCAAATCGGCATCCGCCATCCCATCGGCACCCAGCCGTTTCAGCACCGCCCGGATGCGCCCGGCCGGCCAGCCCTGCGCCACCATGTAGCGCAAGGATTCGGGCAACAGCCATAGCAAGGCCACGACCAGCACCAGCGGCAACACCCCGCCCAACAGCATCACACTGCGCCAGCCCCATGCCGGCATCATCCAGGCCGCCAGAAAGCCGCCGCAGGAAGCGCCCAACGGAAAGCCGCAGAACATCGCATTCGTGATCAGCGAGCGCTGGCGGGCGGGGGAGTATTCGCTGATCAGCGTGACCGCATTGGGCATCGCAGCCCCCAGGCCCAGACCGGTCAGAAAGCGCAACCAGGTCAGCCCCTGCAAATCGGTGGCAAAGGCCGAGGCCAGACTGCCCAGACCAAAAATCAGCACCGACAGCACCAGCACACGTTTGCGGCCAAAGCGGTCGGCCAACGGCCCGCTGGAGAGCGCACCGGCCGCCAGCCCGAAAAGCGCGGCACTCAGCACCGGTGCCAGCGCGGGCTTCGAGACGCCCCATTCCTGAATCAGCGAAGGTGCCACATAGCCGATGGCGGCCGTGTCAAAGCCATCCAGCAGCACGATCAGAAAACACAAAAAGAAAATCACCCACTGATACGGGCCGAAAGGACGCTCGTCCAGCCACGTCTGCACATCGACCTGGCTACCCTGCTCTGCCATATACGCCTGCTCCCGTCATGATCCAGCGACGGCCAAAAAGCGCTCATTATGACGGAAGCCCGGAAAGCACCTTGCACCTTGACGAAGATTTCACTTTGTGACTAAATCCTGCTCAGCTTTGGTTCTGCCGAAGGATCAGCAAGCCTCCCCAAGCCTTGTGGCCCCAGCTCATGGGCACCGCAAGACCGCTTCAGCGGGCGTTTGCCCCTTCTCGCATCAGGGAATCCAGCCCGTTGATCCAGCATCAACATCGAAATGGAACTGCCCCCGCAACTGTAGGCCCGGAGCCTGCTTTCCATCAGCCACTGAATCGTGTTCGCTTCGCCCCCAGGCCGGACGAACCCCATTCGGGAAGGCGAAAGCAGGCGATGAACGGTCAGTCAGGAGACCTGCCAAAGCCCATTTTGTTCATGGCCGGCGGGGTGTCCGGCAAAGGAAGCGATGATGATGCGACAAATCGCCACGGCCATCCTGCTGGCCCTTGGCACCACGGTGGCTCAGGCCACCGACTACCCGCTACAGATTGAAAACTGCGGCTACACGCTCGACTTTGCCCAAGCGCCAACCTCGGCCGTCACGGTCGGCCAGGCCGGCACCGAAATGCTCTATGCGCTGGGGCTGGGCGACAAGGTGGCAGGCACAGCCGTCTGGTTCAACCCGGTGCTGCCGCAATACAAGGCCATCAACGACAAGGTGCCCCGTCTGGCGGACAACGACCCGAGTTTCGAGGCCGTCATCGGCAAGCGCCCGCAACTCGTGGTCACGCAATTCGAATGGCATATCGGCAAGGAAGGGCTGGTCGGCACCCGCGAGCAGTTTCATGACCTGAAGATTCCCACCTACATCATGCCCTCCGATTGCGAAGGCAAGGACAATCTGGTCGGCGCCGACGGCACACGCACAGCCCCTTACGACATCGCGGCACTTTACAAGAGCGTGACGCAACTGGCCAGGATCTTCAACGTGGAAGCCGAAGGCGAAAAACTCGTGGACAGCCTGAAGACACGTCAGGCCAAGGCGACGGCCGAGGTGAAAGCCGCCCAGGTCAAAGACCTGTCGGCCGTCGTCTGGTTCTCCAGTGCCGACATCGCGCTCGACCCCTATGTGGCGGGCGAACAGGGCGTGGCCGGCTACATGCTGCGTGAGCTGGGCTTACGCAACGTGATCGACTCGGCCGAAGAGTGGCCCACCGTCGGCTGGGAAAAGATCGCCAAGGCCAACCCCACCGTCGTCATCATCGCGCGGATGGATCGTCGCCGTTTTCCAGCTGATGATTATCAGAAGAAACTCGAATTTCTGAAAAATGATCCGGTCACGAAGCACATGGATGCGGTCAAGCACGACCGCATCGCCATCGTGGATGCCGACGCGCTGCAAGCCTCGATCCGCATCGCCGATGGCATGGAGCAGATTGCCGAGACGGTGAAGAAGATTCAGGCCACGAAGCCTTGATCACACGGGGCGGCCATCCATGGCCGCCCGCCGATCAAACACACACGGCGCGCGGTGGGCGCGGTTTGCCTGCGCTTCACCGATCCAGCGCACGGCAGCTGCTGCTCAAGCGCCCAGAAGCCTGTCAAAGCCTTTCATCTTTCACACCGAAACGGCCCATATGACCAGACAGACGCCTCTCGTCCACCTTCAGACCGTGCTCTTCGGTTTGGCGGCCCTCTGCCTGCTGACGGTCGCCATCGTGCTCGGCACGGCCATTGGCGAGACCTCGATTCCCGTCGGCACCGTACACGATGTGCTGAGCAATCATCTGTTCGGCACCCCGCACCCGGTGGAACCGCTGGATGATGGCATCGTCTGGAATTACCGCTTCACACGCGCGATCGTGGCTGCGGCCTGTGGCGCAGGGCTGGCGGTGTCGGGCGTGGTTCTGCAAACGTTGTTGCGCAATGCGCTGGCCGATCCCTATCTGCTCGGCATCTCGGCAGGCGCCTCGACGGGCGCCGTGCTGGTGACGGTGGCCGGCCTGGGTGCGGGCGCCGTCTCGATGAGCGCGGGCGCCTTTCTGGGCGCACTCACCGCCTTTGCGCTGGTGAGCCTGCTGGCACAGGCCGCCGGCGGTGGCGGACTTCGGCATGGCGGACAGATCGTGCTGGCCGGCATCGCCGGCTCACAGCTTTTCAATGCGCTGACCTCGCTGATCATCACCACCTCCGGCAGCGCCGAGCAGGCCCGGGGCATCCTGTTCTGGCTGCTCGGCAACCTGAGTGGCGTGCGCTGGGAGGCGGTGGGGCTGACGACCAGCGTGGCCGCCATCGGCGTGAGTCTGTGCTGCCTTCATGCACGCGCTCTGGATGCCTTTTTGTTTGGCACCGAATCGGCTGCCTCGATGGGCATACCCGTTCGGCGCACCCAAACGGTGTTGTTGCTCACGGCCGCCCTGATCACGGCGGTGATGGTCTCCGTCGTCGGTGCCATCGGTTTCGTGGGCCTCGTCATCCCCCACATCACGCGCATGCTGGTGGGCGTGCGTCACCGCCGTTTGTTGCCCGCCAGCGCGCTGATCGGCGCCATCTTCCTGATTGCGGCTGATGTCCTTTCGCGCACGATGATCCAGGGGCAGGTCGTGCCCATCGGCGTCGTCACAGCCCTGGTGGGCGCCCCGGCCTTCGCACTGATCCTGCTCAAAAGCCGGAGGCACGCCTGATGACGGAAATGACACAGCCGGTGCTTCAGGTCCAGCCGACGACACAACCGGTGCTGCAGACACGTCAGGTGAGCTGGCATGCCCGCCAGAAGCCCATCGTGCAGGATGTATCGGTGAGCGTGATGGCCGGCGAAACGCTCGGCCTGATCGGCCCGAATGGCTCGGGCAAATCCACGCTGTTGCGCCTCTTGGCCGGGTTGCTCACGCCCAGCCAGGGCGACGTGCTGATCCACGACCAGCCCATGAAGCACCTGCGCCGGCGCATGCTCGCACAGCAATTGGCGCTGGTCTCGCAATCGGCCGAGACGCAAGAAGCCATCACCGTGCAGGATGCGGTGGAGCTGGGGCGCACGCCGTGGCTCTCTGCCCTGCAAAGCTGGTCTGACAAGGATGACCGGATCGTGCAAGACGCCTTGCACGCCGTGGGCATGCAGGACAGAGGCGCCCAAGTCTGGCACCAGCTCTCAGGCGGCGAACGCCAGCGCGTGCACATCGCGCGCGCACTGGCGCAGCAGACACCGATCCTGCTACTTGATGAGCCAACAAATCACCTGGATATTCATCACCAGCTGGGGCTGATGCAGCTCGTCCGGCAGTTGCCCGGTACCAAAGTGATGGCCATTCACGATCTGAATCAGGCGCTGTTGTGCGACCGGCTGCTCGTGATGCACGAGGGCCGTCTGATTGCCGAAGGTGAACCAACTTCGATCCTGCAACCCGAGCTGCTGCAACAAGTGTTCCGCGTGGCCGTCCACGAGCTGATCGACCCCGCCGACGGCACGCGCGTACTGCGCTTTTTGCCTTGCAAGCCTTGACCCCCAAACCCCTGATCGGCGCTTGATTTTTCCGGTAGCCCCTACCATATCCGGTTGGGAAAGCACAATCGCACGCACGCGCGACAAGGAAGACTCATGACCGATCAGGACATCAAAGCCACGCTGACCATCAGCCTGCTGGCCGCCTACGCCGACAGCCACAAGCACGATCGTGAGCGCGACGAAATCCGCCGGATTGCCGAGGGGCTGGCCGGCTCGGCCGAAATCAATCTCGCCTCGCTCTATCAGGACGTGCTGTTCAAGCGCACGAGCCTTGAGGCTGCGGCCAAACAGCTTCAAAGCGAGGAATCCCGCCAGCTGGCCTATGAAATGGCCGTTTGCGTCTGTGATGCCGATGGCAGCACCAGCGAGAAGGAGCTGGCTTTTCTGAAGGAGCTTCGGGCTGCCCTGGATTTGGATGCCGGTTTTGCGCAAGCAACGCTGGATGAGACAGCGAGCATGGCCGAAGCACCGCTGGCTGTCAGCCCCTCAGCGTCCACCTCACCGACCGGCAGCCACCCGGCAGCGGCCATCTCCCAGCCCTCCGCATCGCCAACACCGGCAACATCCGCCCCCTCGCCCGCCCTTCAGCCCAGCAACGGCTTTGGCCACTCGGCAGGCACGGCCACCCAAAGTGCAGCGGATGCCTCAACGCTGGGTCTGGGCGCCGGTGCAGCACTGGGCGCCACCCTGGCCGGCCAGGACAACAACGCCCAACTGCCCGTGCCCACGTCAGCCGCTGCGCCGGCATCGGGCACCACCCGGCCCAGCACGATGAGTCCGGCCGAGATCGACCAGAAGATTTTGCGCGCCGCCATCACGAACGGCGCCATCGAACTGCTGCCCGAATCGCTCTCGACGATGGCGATCATCCCGTTGCAGATGCGGCTGGTTTACCAGATTGGCGAAAGCTATGGGTATTCGCTCGACAAGGGCCATATCCGGGACTTTCTCGCCACCGTCGGCATCGGCATGACCTCGCAGTATCTGGAGCAGGCCGCCCGCAAGCTGCTGACCGGGCTGCTCGGCAAGAAACGCAGCAAAGGGTTGTTCGGCAAGGCCGGCAAGCAGGCCATCAGCTCTGGCATGAGCTTTGCCGCCACCTATGCACTGGGTCATGTAGCCAACCAGTATTACGCCGGCGGCCGCACGCTCTCGACGGACGTGCTGAAAAACACCTACAACCATGTCCTGCAACGGGGCCAGAGCCTGCAAACGCAGTACCAGCCCCAGATCGAGGCCGAAGCCCGCACGCTGGATGCCGGCAAGGTGATGGCAATGGTGAGCGGCCGGGGTTAAGGATACGCAGAACAAGTCCACGCAGGACGTGTTCTGCGTATCCTTAATCCGCCGCCGGCTGCAAGGCAATCACGGCCATGCCGGTGAGCGCGATGGCCGCCCCGGCCATGTCCCAGCGCGTCAGCGACACGCCATCGACGACGCGCAACCAGATCAGTGCAATGGCAATGTACATGCCACCATAAGCGGCATAGGTTCGCCCGGCAGCCGTTGGATGCAGCGTCAGCAACCAGGCAAAGAGCGCCAACGAGACGGCCGCCGGCACCAGCAACCACCACGACCTGCCCTGTTTCAGCACAAGCCACGGCAGATAACACCCCACGATCTCGGCCACGGCCGTCAGGGCAAACAGGAAGGCAATGGATATCAGTTTCATCCATCCATTGTCCCCTGTCCCAAGTTACGTTCCAAATCGGCCCCTCTCGTATACCCGTACACCCCAAACGCACCGCCCACCAAAACACCGGCCCCCTCTTACAATCTCCTCATCACGCGCCAGGTGGCGCGGCCTTCAGGAATCCTGACGATGAAAATCACGAGCTTTGGTGAGGTGTTGTGGGACGATTTTCCGGGCGGCAAGGTGCTGGGCGGCGCGCCACTGAACGTGCTGGTACGGCTGGCCGCGCTCGGGGCGGATGGCAGCATCATCAGCAGCCGTGGCGAAGATCAGGATGGTGAGATCCTTGAGCAGCAGGTTTCGGCCAAAGGGGTGAGCACCCAACTGCTCCAGCGCAGCCCCGATCAACCCACGAGCCTCGTCAAGGTCAAGCTGGACGCGGACGGCATCGCCACCTACGACATCGTCTACCCCTGCGCCTGGGATCGCATCCGCTTTCAGGAGGAAGCGGCCCAGCGCGTGGCGGAGTCGGATGCCTTCATCTACGGCAGCCTCTCAGCCCGAGACCCGGTAAGCAGCGCCACGCTCGAACAATTGCTGGAGCGCGCCCGCTTCAAGATCTTCGACGTGAACCTGCGTCCGCCCCACTATCAAAGCGAACAGGTGCTGGCGCTGATGAAGCAGGCCGACCTGATCAAGCTCAACGACGATGAGCTGTATGAACTGGCCGAAGCCGCCGGCTCGCACTATCACTCGATGCTGCAGCACATGCTGTACCTGAGCGAGCTGACGCACACGCCCAGACTGTGCGTGACGCTGGGCGGGCACGGCGCCGTCTACCTGGAAGAAGGCCGCTTCTACCATCACAATGGCTACCGCGTGAAGGTGGTCGATACCGTCGGATCGGGCGACAGCTTCCTGGCAGGCCTGATTCACAAGCTGCTGGACAAAGCCCCGGCCGACGATGCGCTGGCCTTTGCCTGTGCCCTGGGCGCCCTGGTGGCCGCGCATCAGGGCGCCACGCCCGACATCAGCCTGCAAGACATCGAGATGTTCATGAATCCAATGCCCTGACATCCGTCCGAAAAAAACGCACAGCGAACACCTCATCCCGCGAGCGACAGAACCCGCAGAGCACTCACCCCCATCACGGCGCCAGACTTGCCCCCACAGGTCTGGCTTGCCCCTTCCTGACACCGCCATGACCGAACAAGCAAAAACCTCCCTTCCCCGCGTCCTTTTCCTCGGCTATGGCCGGATGGGGTCGGCCCTCGGCGAAGCCTGGCTCAAAGCCGGCCTCGTGGCCGGCATCGATGCGGTCGATCCGCACCTCGACGCCCCGGTACAGGCGCAGGTGTTTCGTGCCACCACCGAACTGACGGATACGCCCCATGAGCTGATCGTGCTGGCCGTGAAACCGGCGATGGCGCGAGAAGCCCTGCAATCCCTGCCGGCCGAGCGGCTCAAGACAGCCACCGTCCTGTCGGTGATGGCTGGCGTGCCGATCAGCACACTGGAAGCTGCCCTGCCCACGGCACGGCCCGTGGTGCGCAGCATGCCCAATACCCCGGTGATGGTCGGCCAAGGGTGCACCGGTCTCTTTGGCAACGCGCAGCTCACGCCCACCATGCGAGCGGCCATCGACCAGTTGTTCCATGCCGTGGGCAAGGCGTTCTGGGTGAAAGATGAAACCCAGCTGCATGCCGTCACCGCCCTCAGCGGCAGTGGCCCCGCCTATTACCACCTGTTCAGCGAGGCGCTGGCCGATGCCGCCATCAAGCTGGGGCTGCCACGCGAGATGGCGATCGAGATGGCTGCTCAAACCGCGCTGGGTGCCGCCACGCTGCAAAATCAGGCAGGCGCCGATTTCGTTGCGCTGCGCCAGGCTGTCACCTCCCCCAACGGCACGACGCACGCCGCCATCGTCCGTTTCGAGGAAGACGGCGCGCTACGCCAGCTCGTGGAAGCAGCCGCTACCCGGGCATGCCGTCGCTCGGAAGAACTGGCTGGCAGCTAAACAGCCATTTTCATTAGCGGCCATATCAACCTTGATCACGACCACTCACCCAGCAAGACGGTATGGGCACACGGCAACCTCGCCCATACCACCCATACCAGCCATCCTGTTCAGCCACTGCTCAGCGCACTCATGTCGCTCCAGCTTGGCAAGATGAGCAAAGCGCATCAGACCTCGCCGCGTTTGGCCACGCTCATGAACTCCGCCACATAAGCATTGGCCGGGTTGTTCATCAACTCGTCAGGCGTGCCGGTTTGTACCAGCTCGCCGGCGTTCAGGATGGCGATCCGGTTGCCCATCTTCATCGCCTCGTCGATGTCGTGTGTGATGAAGAGGATCGTCTTGTTCAGGCGCTGCTGCAAATCGAGCACCGTATCCTGCAAGCGGATGCGGATCAGCGGGTCGAGCGCTGAAAATGCCTCGTCCATCAGGATGATGTCGGTATCGGTGGCCAACGCCCGCGCCAACCCCACGCGCTGACGCATGCCGCCTGAGAGCTGATCAGGATAACTGTCGAGCTGGTCGCCCAGACCCATCTCGTTCAGCCAGTGGGCAGCCCGCTCCTGCTGCGCCCGCCGCGGCAAACGTCGCACACGCAAACCGTAGCAGGCGTTTTCCAGCACCGTCAGATGCGGCAACAGCCCGAAATGCTGAAACACCATGCTGACCCGCTCCTGGCGGAATTGCCTTAACCCCTTGGCATCGAGCGCCGTCACGTTCAACTGCCCAGCCCAGATTTCCCCCTCGCTCGGCTCGATCAGCCGGTTCACATGTCGCACCAGTGTCGATTTGCCCGAGCCGGACAGGCCGATGATGCAGAAAATTCCCCCTTCGGGAATCTCCAGATCGATCTTGCGCAACCCCACCTGACACCCGGTGCGATTGAGGATCTCGGTGCTGGATACCCCATCATGCAACAGTGCCAGCGCCGCCTTCGGCTCGGGGCCATACACCTTGCTGATGTTTTTGAAGGACAAGGCGCTCATCGGCGTTTTCTCCCATAAGCCTGCGTGATCCGGTCGATGACGATGGCGAGTATCACGATCGCCGCCCCCGCCTCGACGCCCTGACCGATGTTCAACGTCTGAATGGCCTGCAACACCGGCTCACCCAACCCGCGCGCCCCGATCATCGAGGCAACCACCGCCATGCCCAGCGACATCATCACCGCCTGATTGATGCCCGCCATGATCGACGGGCGGGCCTGCGGCAGCTGCACCCACCACAACAACTGCCAGCGGGTGCTGCCGAAGGCTTCGGCCGCCTCCACCATGCGCGGATCAACCTGCCGGATACCCAATGCCGTAAGGCGGATCAATGGTGCAATCGCATAAACGACCGTGGCAAACAGCGCCGGCACCTTGCCGATGCCAAAGAGCATCAGCACCGGAATCAGGTAGACGAAGCTCGGCATCGTCTGGATGATGTCGAGCACCGGCGTGAACAGCCGATGCAGGCGGTTGCTGCGCGCCATCAGCACGCCCAGCGGAAAGCCGATGAGCACGGTGAAGCAGGCCGAGGCGATCAGCAGCGCCAATGTCTGCATCAGCGGCACCCACAAGCCTATCGCCCCCACCAGATAGAAGCCCAGCACACCTGACATCGCCTTCCAGACGCTGCGGGTGGCATGCCAGGCCAAGGCGGCCAGCAACAGCAGCACGAGCCAGGCTGGCGTACCGATCAGCGTGCGCTCCAACGGCAGCAGGAAGTGATCCAGCATCGCCCGGCTGATGGCACGAAACTGTTCCCCAAAACGCTGCACCGTCCGGCTCAAGCCCTGATTCAGACGCTCGGCCACCGACCAGGCCGGAAAAAAAGCGCGGCGCCCATCGCCCCCTGCTGTCTCGCTGCGCGCTTCAAGCCGCGCCTTGGCCTGCGGCGAGACCCAAACCGACCAGACCTCAGGATACGCCTGTAAGAAGATCTCGGCCTGCGCATCGGCCTTGCGCCGGTTTTCTGCCATGTCGAGCATCAACCCGTTCAACAGGGCCGGCTCGACCTGAATGTGCTCGATCAGCCGAACCAGCTCAGGGTGCTGCCGATGAAAGTCCGTCGACACCGCCATCGCAAGCTTCGACACCGGAAAGCCCGACACACAACGCGTGGGCTTGTCCCGCTTCAGGAGAGCATCCCAACACCGCGCGTCATAGGGCGGAAACCCGATCCGGTACAACTGGTATTTGGCCATCAGGGCCGAGGGCTGCCAGTAATAGAACAGCACCGGTTTGCGCTGCTCGATGGCGGCTGCAATCTCGGCATCCAGCGCAGCCCCCGTACCTGGCAACACGTTGCTGTACTCGCTTGCCAGCCCCGTGTTCTCCAACAGCCGGGTATTGAAGCCCTCGCACACCCAACCGGCCGGACAGTTCAACAAGCGCGCCCGCCCCGGTTGCTCCGGGTTGGGAAACAGGTGCGCAAAACGCGGCAGATCCTCCACCCGATTCAGATCCGGGTTTGCCTCTTTCACATACTGCGGCACATACCAGCCCTGCTCGGCACCGCCCTTGAGCGTGTTGCCCAGCACCTTCACCTTCCCCGCCTGCTCGGCCTTGCCCATCACGGCAGAACGCCCCACCCACTGCTCGGCAATGACCTGGATGTCGTTCTGCATCAAGGCCGTCTCCAACGTGGTGGTCGAGCCAGGCACGATTTCGGTCTGACACCCATAACCATCGCGCAACAGCCGCGCGAGGACGGCCGTCATGATCTGGCCGCTCTCCCAGTCCAGCCCCCCGAGGCGGATCGGCTTGGCGGTCGGACAAGCCGCCTGGACACCCAAGGCCCAACACAGCACACAGACAGCGATCAACGCTTTTTTCAGGATCATGGCCCTTCCCAATGCCCCACAACAAGCCAGACGCCCCAATGAGAGATGCCCGGAAGGCTGCCGTGGGCGTCAAAACACGAGGCAATCAACATTCTCGATGATGGCAGCGATCAAACCGGATCGTGCTCCCTGCCCCGTCATGCACATCTGAAGGCGCTGTCGCAGGCGCGAACCGGTGCGAGGGATGCCAAAAAAATACCCCGGTAAACCCGTCAAAGGTCTACCAGGGTCTTTCAGGCGTTAGCGCTTTGGGACAAAATGCAACGTCGTGCTACAGCCGCGGCCTACAAGCTTGGGCAGCAGATCAACCACAGCTGCCCACCATGCCGCATTGGGTGCAGTAGTCGCAACCATCCTTGCGGATCACGGCATGCGCACCACATTCGGCACACTTCTTGCCGGCCATCACGCCCGGATTGAGCGAACCATTGCTCACCACCGGCTCGGCCTCCGCCCGCGGCAGCTCCTCCGGCTCGAAAAGCGAAGCCTGCACGGCTTCCTGCCGCTTGGCGATCAGATTCTGGATGGCATAGGCGATGGCAGCCACCTCGCTATCGTGCCAGCGAGGCACCAGCGTCCCATCAGCCTTTTCATAGGTACCCAGACGCACCGGGCCACGATCCCAGCTCACCTTGCGCATGTCGGAGAGTGCCCGATCAAGAAAGCCGCCACGGGCTGCCAGACTCAGCATCCGCATCGTGGCCGTGATCCACTGCTGTGACTCACCACTCTGGCCCACCGGCATGAAGAACTCGATGGCCCGCTCCACCTGCCCCTTGCCATCAGCCGTGGGCAACGGCAGGAAGGACACGATCAGATACAGGCGCTGCTGACCTTCGTGCGTCCAGTACTCGATCTTCTCGGCCACGGCCTGCAAGGCGCCTTTCGGGCGACGCTCGACCACGGCACGCATCGGATCGTAGTCGGAAGGCGCGGCCACCGGCGGCGGAGCCGCGACCTTGCTGTCAGCCGTCGGTGCCTCTTCCTGCTTGGCCGGCTCGGCCTCCAGCACAGCCCCCAGGATCAGGTTCGGCCGGTACGTGGCCAGCCCTTTCAGACGAGCTTTCCAGGCTTTGGCATACAGATCCTTGAAATCTTCATACGGATAATCGGCCGGCACGTTGACGGTCTTCGAGATCGAGGTGTCGACGAACGGCTGCACGGCCTCCATCATCGCCACATGCTCTTCGGCCGTCATCGCCAGCGCGTTCACGAAATACTCGGGCAGCTTCTCCATGTCGCCACCCTGCGCCTTGTACAGACGCCAGGCGTAATCCTCGACCAGATACTCGCTGCGGCTGCCATCGGCTTCCCGCTTCTTGCGGGTATATGTCCATGAAAACGGCGGCTCGATACCGTTCGAAGCGTTGTCGGCAAAGGCCAGACTCACGGTACCGGTCGGCGCGATCGACAGCAGGTGACTGTTACGCAAACCGTACTTGCGGATATCGGCCTTGATGTCCTCAGGCAGACGGCTCACGAAGCTGCTGGCCGGCTTTTTCTCGGTGCCCAGGTATTTGGCGGCATCGAACTTCGGGAATGCCCCTTTCTCCTTGGCCAGCTCGACCGAGGCGCGATAGGCGGCGTCACGCATCGTCTCGGCGATGCGGGCAGCCATCTCACGGCCTTCGGCGCGGTCATAGCGCAGCTTCAGCATGGCCAGCGTATTGCCCAGCCCCGTGAAGCCCACGCCGATGCGGCGCTTCGCAGCGCTTTCGGCTTGTTGCTGCGGCAACGGCCAGAAAGTCACGTCCAGCACGTTGTCCAGCGCGCGCACCTGCACCGCCACCACCTTGGCAAAGGTCTCGAAATCGAACGCGGGTTCGCCCCCTTCGCCAAAGGGGTTACGCACGAAGCGCGTGAGGATGATCGGGCCAAGATCGCAGCAACCATAGGGCGGCAGCGGCTGCTCACCGCAGGGGTTGGTGGCCTCGATCGACTCGCAGTAATTCAGGTTGTTGTCACGTGCGATCGCATCGACGAACAGGATGCCCGGCTCGGCGAAGTCATAGGCCGACTTCATGATCGTGTCCCACAGCTCTCGGGCACGCAGCGTGCGGTACACCCACTTGCCGTCTTCACGCTGATACCCGCCCTTGGCCAGCACCTGCTTGCCGGGCTTGGCCTTGTGCACCAGCGTCCACTCGGCATCGGCCTCCAGCGCGCGCATGAACTCGTCGGTGACGCCCACCGACACGTTGAAGTTGTTCCAGCGGCCCGGCGTGCGCTTGGCCGTGATGAAGTCGAGCACATCCGGATGATCGATCCGCAGCACCCCCATCTGCGCACCACGGCGGCTGCCCGCGCTCTCGACGGTGGCGCAGCTCTGGTCGAAAACGTTGATGTAGCTGCACGGGCCGGAGGCGATCGAATGCGTGCCCTTCACCTCGGCCCCGTTGGGGCGGATGCGCGAAAAATCATAGCCCACACCACCGCCGCGACGCATCGTCTCGGCAGCCTCCCGCAGGGCCTCGTAAATGCCAGGATAACCGTCATCATCCACACCCTGGATGCAATCCCCCACCGGCTGCACGAAACAGTTGATCAGCGTGGCCTGGATGTCGGTGCCGGCCGCGCTCATGATGCGACCCGCGCCGATGGCGCCGGCGTGCAGATTGCTCAGGAATTTGGCCTCCCACTCGGCCCGGATCTCGGGCTTTTCAACCGAAGCCAGTGCACGCGCCACTCGCGCGAACAGCTCGGCCTCGCTGGTTTCACCGTGCTTCAGGTATTTCTCGGCCAGCACGTCATGGCTGATCGGCTGCACGGAAAGCTCCGTCGCACGGGAAGGAAGGGCGTCACGTTTCATAGGACTTGCAAATTCCAAGGCAAAAACAGGGGCTTTCCCGGCGGCACACCCCCTGCCCCGGTCACGACCGGGGAAAGAGACGCCCGGTCGGGAACGACCGGAAAACAAACAGAACGACGGCTGGTTGAGCACCAGCCAGCATCACGACAGGCGCCATGCCTGCCCCGGTGGAACCGGCATGAACAGGACGGCGAGGCTGCATGAGGAAGAAAACCGAAGGCTGTGGCAGCACCGACTGAAACGGCCAACATGGCCACCATGTGCCAAGAAAGACCGGAAGATCCCCCTGATGGACAACATGGCGATCAATGTCGCCAAAACAGCATATCCAGTGCCGCACCCTCAGCTGCCACACTAGTCATCGTGTAGCGGGTAGGTGTGATTGTAAGGCCGGATTGCCCGTTTGGGGCACGTTTCAACACGTAAACGCCATCCGGTGTGGCTAGGCGGCCCTAAGAAACCCCGTGAACGATACGGCCATCAGGTCGCATCCCACCTCCCCCAATTCCGCCCACAGCCAGTACCCAAGCGGCACGCCGGGCAACGGCCAGGGGGAGGGGCGAGCGGTCGGCCAAGCCGAAGGGAGCGTATGTTAGCGGAAAAGCCACGTGGCCAGAATGCTGCACACGCTCTAAAACCTCTCCACCCGCTCAACCAAGACTGCGCATCGCACGCCGACAGATGCGGCGGGTCTCGGGCGAAGGATCGCCTCGCAACCAGTCGGCACATACGACCCTCACCCAGTCCGGGTTGTCCTTGGCGGCATCGTTCAACCAGTTGGCCACGGAATCCTGCACATAGACGGCAGGATCGGCTCGCAAAAGGGCCAACAGCGGCAAGGCCCGCTGCGGTTCCTGTTTCAGGGCCGTCAGATGCGCGCACCAGACCCCTCTCGGACGAATCGACTCCGTGGCAAATCGGCGCACATAAGCCGATTCGTCCGTGGCCCATGCCATCAGGCGGGCGATGGCCTCATCGAGCGACGCCGCCAGATGCGGGCGAAGCGCCATCCAGGCCCACTCACGCACACCGAAATGCGGGTCATCCGCCAGCGGACGGATGGCAGCCAGCCTGGCCGCCAGACTCAAATCATCGCGTGCCCCCACCATGAAGCAAGCCCAGCCCCGTACCGTGTCCGACGCATGTTCGCAGCACCGCCGAAGCCCCGCTTCCCCCTGCGCTGTCCAGAGCAGCTGGCCAAAAGCCATCATCCGCTTCAAAATGCCAAGCTGGCTGGCCGCTTTCGCCTGTTCCAGCACCGGGGCCGGTAACGCTGGCAACACGCTCGTCAACAAACGATACTGATCGACCGCCAACCCCTCGGTCAACGTGGCACTCTCGATCTCGCCACGCGACAAGGCCGCCAACACCTCGGGCGGAATATCCGATGTACGGCTCGCCCCTTTTCCTTGTCTGGTGGCGGGTTTGGATGCTGAGGCGCTTCTGGGTGCAGTCTTGCGCTTCATCGGGGACGTGGGTGGGGACGCGTCGCGCCCTCCCCCAGATGTAGTGGCGATCGTCCTGGATTTGACCATCGGCTTGTTCATGACCCCCTCCTGCATGTTGAGGTGGGTGTCAGCGTAACAGATCGACGCAGGCCAGCGAATGTTCCGAACGGACTCCCACCCGCGGGCCACCACCATTCGCATGCCCGAACAACACGCCTGGGTTGCAGGCCAGCATGACGATCATCGAATTGGGATTGGGATGGGCCTGGACATGGGCACAACCGGATCAACACCCCGTCGTGCGCGTATCATGCCCCTGTTCTGCCGGTATCCTTCAGCGCCCGCTCCGCCTTCCGGCCACCGCAGCCTCCGTCCGATCCCGACACGCCACGCGCCATCATTCACCCAAGCTGTCATCCCGTGCTCAAACGTCTGCCCCGATCCCTGCACCTCGAAGACTGGTCGCTCAGCGCCTGGATGGCCGGGGTGCTGGCCGTGCTGGTCTCCTATGCCGGCCCGCTCGTGATCTTCATCCAGGCCGCCCAGGCAGGCGGCTTCGATCACCAGATGACGACCTCCTGGCTGTGGGCAATTTCCTTTGGCGGTGGGGTATTCGCCATCCTGATGAGCCTGTGGCTGAAAGTGCCGGTCGTGGCCGGTTGGTCGGCGCCCGGCACAGCCCTGCTGCTCAGCATGATGCCCGGTGTCGGCATGCCCGAGATCGTCGGCGCCTATCTGCTGGCCGCACTGATCCTGATCGCCATCGGCCTGTCGGGCTGGTTCCAGAAAATCCTCGACCTGATCCCTGAAGGCATCGCGGCCGGCATGATGGCGGGCATCCTGTTCCAGTTCGGCGCTCAAGCCTTCAAGGTGGCCGAGCAATCGCCGGGACTCGTGGGCGCCATGCTGCTCGCTTACCTGCTGGGCAAGCGGTTCACACCAAGGCATGCCATCGTGCTGGTGGCGCTGACCGGTTTCGGACTGGCCTTTCTGATGGGACAGACACAGCTCGGCACGGTGAGCCTCGACATCGCCCGGCCCGTCTTCACGGCCCCCAGCTTCAGCCTGGACATCTTCTTCAGCCTGACCTTGCCACTGGTTCTGGTCAGCCTTAGCGGCCAGTATTTGCCGGGCTTCACGATCATGCGGCTCTCGGACTACCCGGTGCCACCCCGCGCCATCCTGGGTGCATCGGGCGCCATCTCCTGCATCACGGCCTTCTTTGGCGGCATCACCACGGTACTGGCCGCCATCTCGGCCGCCATCTGCACCGGGCCGGACGCCCACCCCGACCCACGCAAGCGCTATGTGGCCGGTATCGCCAACGGGGTGTTCTATCTGGTGGGTGCCACCTTCGCCGGCTCGATCGTGGCGCTCTTCGCCGCCCTGCCCCCCGCGCTGACGGCCACACTGGCGGGCCTCGGGCTGGCGGGTGCCATCGGCACGAACCTGCGCATCCTCAGCCAGGACGCCAGACAGATCGAAGCCTCCACGCTCACCTTCCTCACCACCGCTTCAGGCGTCACACTGCTGGGCCTCGGTTCAGCCTTCTGGGGCGTGGTGGTCGGCCTCGCCACGCACTGGCTGTTACGGCCCCGCTCACCGAATCAGGGAATCTCCTGAAAACGCAGCCAGTGGCTGCAAGCTTCCAGCACCTCAGCCAGGCGCTCACGGTGCGGCACATGCCCACATTTAGGCAACATCACGATCGACGACTGCCCTGACAGATGCTCGGCAATATGGCGGGGCTGGTCATCGGTGGAGAACTCGTCGCTGCCGCCTTGCAGCACCAGCGTCGGGCAATGCACCTGCTGCAACACCTCATCGAGCGACCAGGTTTTCATCTCCTCCGACATCCAGGTGTCAAGCCAGGCATCCAGCACCCACCGGCTCTTGTCGCCGTGATACTTGATCAGGCGTTGAAACTGCGCCGCATCGGCAAAGAGCCGCCGCGCCTCGACAAGCCCGACAGCCGTTTTGGGTTCGACGAAGACGACGGCCGACTCGGAAATGACGCCCAGGCAACTCTCGGGATGATGGGCGGCCACACAGAAGGCAATGGCGCCCCCCACGCTATGGCCAAACGCCACGAAGCGCTGGATGCCTAGCGCCTGCTTGAGCCGGTCGAAATGCTCGCTCGCCTCTTCGACCATGAAGCCACGCGGCTTGAGCAAGCCCTCATAAGGATCGGACTGCCCAAAGCCCAGACGGTCATACGCCAGCACGCTTCGTCCCGTGGTCTCGGCCAGCGCCGCCGGAAAATCCCGCCACGCCCCCACACAGCCCAGCGATTCATGAAACAGCACGATCGGCACCGGACTAGCAGGTCTTGCAGGCACCCAACGACGGGCGAACAAGCGCCCCCGTGGCGTATCGACCCACAAGTCTTCCGTGGCGATCGTTACCGATGTCATGGCGGTTTGAGCTGTCATGTGTTGACTCCTGAACCCACTGGGAAGGCATTGTGCAAAAAAGCCGCGAACAAATGGTGCTGACATCGGGGCGATCCGAGCCATGCACGGCGCAGGACACACACTGACGCGCCTGATATCCCCCTCTCGCCCCCGTGCGTCAGCGCCTGGCATGCGCGCCCTACGGGGCTTTCACGAGGCGGAACATGCATGACACGCGCTAACCCGCCGTCGACTCATCGGCCTTGCCCTGCGCCGACAGCACCGTGGCCAGAATGATCAAACAGGCACCAGCCAGCATCCTGCCGGATGGTTTGGCATCGAACAGCCACCAGGCGCAGGCTATGGCATACACCGGCTCCAGCGCCACGATCATGCCCACACTGCGGGCATCGAGATGATCGAGGCTCTTCACGAACAGGAAGTGACACAAGCCCGTGCACAGCACCCCCAACAACGCGAGGTAAAACCAGTCGGACACCTGCATGGCACCGAAGCTGCGGGCCAGTCCATCCGGCGTGAGCGCTGCCCCGGCCCAACTGACGAAGGGCAGCAACACCAATGCCACCACGAGGTTCTGCCAGAACGAGACCTGAATGGCATTCACGCCGCGGGTGGCGCGCCGGTTCAGCATCGCCAACAGCGCGAAGGTGAAACCCGACAGCAAGCCCCAGAGCAGGCCGATCGTGCCCTGATCGCCCATATCGAAGGCGGGCGTCACGAGCACCAGCCCCAGTGTCACCAGTACCAGCAAGCCCCACTCATGCGGCCCGATCCGCTCTCGGAACACGAGCCAGTCCATCAGCGCGATGAAAGCCGGAAAGGCAGCAAAGCCGAGCGTGGCCACCGCCACGCCCCCTACCTTCACAGCCAGAAAGAAACTGACCCAATGCACCGCCAGCACCACACCACTGATGCCCAGTGCCATCTTCTGCCGAGCGCTGAGCGAGCCGAACACCGCCGCCCCCCCCAGCCCCAGCGACACCAGCCCCAGCGCCACGGCGGCAAAAACCGCCCGCCCACTGGTGATGATGAGCGCATCAGCCTTGATCAGCGCACCCAGGATGCCGGTCATGCCGAACATGACGGCGGAGAAGTGTGCGGCGACCAGGGCACGGGTGCGTGCAGACGACAGGGACTTCATTCGGCGGACTCTACATTGAAGGGGTTGCGGCTATGCTGCTGCCGGAACTGTTGTGGCGTCACCCCTGTCCAGCTCGTGAAGGCACGGGCAAAACTGCGCGCATTGTCGAAGCCCACCTGCCCCGCCACCTTCTTGATCGGGTCATTGGTGCGGATCAGCAGCTGACGTGCGCGCTCCTCCCGCACCTCGTCCTTGATCGCCTGCAGGCTCGTGCCATCCTCCTTCAGGAAACGGTGCAGGCTGCGCACCGACACATGCAACGAATCGGCAATGGCCGTGGCCGTCTGCTCGGCTCCGGTCGCAGTTTCACGTAGCAGCTGCTGCACCCGGTGGCGTACGAGCCGATCCCGGCGATAGGGTTTCACCACCACCAGCAACGCGCGCTTCAGCATCTGGTTGAGCGCCGCCTCGGTACGCCGGATAGGCATGTCGAGATAGCAGGCATCGAAACGCACCATGGCCTGGGGCGCCCCATAACGGATCGGCCCCGGAAACATCCGGGCCAGCTCGGCCGCATAATGCGGCATCTCAAAGGGCAGTGCCACCTCGGCCAGCGACACCTGCGAATCGAGCCACCAGCACGAAATGCCGTGCATGTTGCGCAACAGGGACACGAGCGCAAAGACTCGCACATCCTCCGGCAAGGGCCGGTGCTCGGTCAGCGTGACGGTGGCCCACGCCCCCACCACCGGCTGCGGGTGCCTTCCCCCCCCCTCGGCAGCCGAAGGCGGGTACTGTAGCGACAGCGTAACATCACGGGTCAACAGACCATGATGACGGCACCAGCGCTTCAGGGCCACACGCAGGTTCGGCGCCGACAACGAAGCTCTGGCCAGCATGCCATAACTCCCCCAACCCAGGGGCTGACTGAAGGCGCCCAGCGCCTCGTCATCCAGCTCATGCATGGCATAGGCCGACAATCGCTCGACCTGCCCCGAGGTGACGCAACCATTCGGATCATGCAGTTCCTCTGGCGTGATTTGCGCATGTGCCAGCGCGTTGGCGGCACTCATCTGCCGGGCCGTGTAGGCCGAGACGATGGCATGGATGAAAGGCACGGGCGTGGCCCGAACCGGCTTCGGATGCCGCCCTTTGGTCAGTGGCGGCGCATCGGAGATCGACATGAGACCCATGAATGGCAGAAAGGCAGAAACAGACGACGGGTAAACACGGATAGACGCTTCGCCGCAGAACGTCTACCACTGCCACCGTCTTGATTTGTCAGAACGTTGGCACTAATTGTCTACGCATTATCGCAAACCTTTGGGCTGAAAATCATAAGATCGCCAGAAAGTCAGCACGCCTCGGCGTAACGCTGTCCACGCCTTCTCCAGGAGACTCATTGATGAGCGCCCATCCCGACACGAAAGCCTCAACCCTCAGCTATGACAAGGGCACCACGGATCAGCCGCTGATCGAGCAGACCATTGGCGACTTCTTCGACGACATGGTGGCCCGCCAGCCCGATGCCCCGGCGTTGATCAGCCGCCACGAAAATCAGCGCCTCAGCTATCGCGAGCTTCAGACCCAAGCCAATCAGCTGGCCAGCGCGCTGCTGGCCGCCGGCCTGCGCCCTGGCGACCGGGTCGGCATCTGGTCTCACAACAACCTGCCCTGGCTGCTGATGCAAATCGCCACGGCCAAAGTTGGCCTGATCCTCGTCAACATCAATCCTGCCTATCGGCTCGCTGAAGTCGATTACGCCCTGAACAAGGTCGGCTGCAAAGCCCTCGTCACCGCCCCCCGTTTCAAGACCAGCGAATACTTGAAGATGCTGCGCGAGCTGGGCCGTGCCAAGCTGCCGATGCTCACCCACATCTGGTGGATCGACCAGCCGGGGGATGCCGACGAGGCAGCTGGCGACATTCCGATGGCCCGCTTCTCCGAGCTGATGGCCACTGGTCAGGCCGGTGATCCAAGGGTGGCCCATGTCCAGAAAGCGCTCAAGGCCAGTGACCCCATCAATATCCAGTTCACCAGCGGCACCACCGGTTTTCCGAAAGGTGCCACGCTCACGCACCGTAACATCCTGAACAACGGGTTTTTCGTCGGCGAGTGCATGAAGCTGACCCCAGCCGACCGCCTCTGCATCCCCGTGCCGCTTTACCACTGTTTCGGCATGGTGCTGGGCAACCTCGCCTGCATCACGCATGGCAGCACCATCGTCTACCCGAACGACGGCTTCGACCCGTTGACGGTGCTCGAAACCGTGTCCGCCGAAAAGTGCACGGGCCTGCACGGTGTGCCCACCATGTTCATTGCCGAGCTGCAACACCCGCGCTTTGCCGAATTTGACCTCTCTTCCCTGCGCACCGGCATCATGGCCGGCTCGCCCTGCCCGATCGAGGTGATGAAACAGGTCGTGAGCGAGATGCACCTCTCTGAAGTCACCATCGCTTACGGCATGACCGAAACCAGTCCGGTCAGCTGCCAGAGCAGCACCGACACGCCACTCGACAAGCGCGTCTCGACCGTCGGTACCGTGCAGCCACACCTTGAAGTGAAGATCATCGACCCCGACACGGGCGAGACCGTACCGCGCGGCCAGTCGGGTGAACTCTGCACCCGCGGCTACTCGGTCATGCACGGCTACTGGAATGACCCGGACAACACGGCCAAAGCCATCGATGACGAGCAGTGGATGCACACAGGCGATCTTGCCACGATGGACGACGAGGGCTACATCAACATCGTGGGCCGCATCAAGGACATGGTGATCCGTGGCGGCGAAAACATCTACCCGCGTGAGATCGAGGAAATCCTCTATCGCCACCCGAAGATCCAGGACGTGCAGATCGTGGGCTTGCCTGACAAGAAGTACGGCGAAGAGCTGTGTGCCTGGATCATCATCAAACCGGGTGAAACGCTCGTCGAAGATGACGTGCGTGACTACTGCCGCACGCAAATGGCGCACTACAAGGTGCCGCGCTACATCCGCTTCGTCAGCGAATTTCCGATGACGGTGAGCGGAAAAATCCAGAAATTCCGCATTCGTGAAGAGATGTCGGAAGAGCTGGGCCTCACCGCCGACAAGACCGCCTGAACCTCGCCCCAGAACAGCTTCCAGACAACATGGCTATCCTGAACTCGAAACTCAACGTCCGCTCTGCGGACTTTCAGGCCAGTGACAGCGCGATGCGTGCGCTGGTGCACGATCTGAACAAGACCTTCGCCACCATCGAGCAGGGCGGCGGCCCCGCCGCCCAGGAAAAGCACCTGTCGCGCGGCAAGCTGCTGCCCCGCGACCGCGTTCAAGCACTGCTGGATCCCGGCTCGCCCTTTCTCGAAATCGCACCACTGGCCGCGCTCAACGTCTACGACAATGCGGCCCCCTGTGCCGGTGCCATCGCCGGCATCGGCCGCATCAACGGCATCGAGTGCATGATCGTCTGCAATGACGCCACCGTGAAAGGCGGCACCTACTTCCCGCTCACGGTCAAAAAACATTTGCGGGCACAGGAAATTGCGCAGCAGAACCGCCTGCCCTGCGTCTATCTGGTCGACAGCGGCGGCGCCAACCTGCCCAACCAGGATGAGGTCTTCCCGGATCGCGATCACTTCGGCCGGATCTTCTTCAACCAGGCCAACATGAGTGCCCAAGGCATTCCGCAGATCGCGGTCGTGATGGGCAGTTGCACGGCCGGTGGCGCCTACGTGCCAGCCATGAGCGACGAAACCATCATCGTCAAGAACCAGGGCACCATCTTCCTCGGCGGCCCGCCACTCGTCAAAGCCGCCACCGGTGAAGTCGTCAGCGCCGAAGATCTGGGCGGTGGGGATGTTCACACCCGTCTCTCGGGCGTGGCCGATTATCTGGCCCAGAACGACGCGCACGCGCTGGCGCTGGCCCGCGAGAAGATCCGCAATCTGCAGTGGAAAAAGGATCCCCACCCGGCCGACGCGCCACCCAAACCGCCCCGATTCGCGGCCGAAGAGCTGTATGGCGTGATCCCCACCGACACCCGCAAGCCCTTCGACGTGCGCGAAATCATCGCTCGCATCGTCGATGACAGCGACTTCGACGAATTCAAGGCCCGTTTCGGCACCACCCTCGTCTGTGGCTTTGCCCGTATCGAGGGCATGATGGTGGGCATCATCGCCAACAACGGCATCCTCTTTTCCGAGTCTGCCCAGAAAGGCGCACACTTCATCGAGCTGTGCTGCCAGCGAAAGATTCCGCTCGTCTTCCTTCAGAACATCACCGGCTTCATGGTGGGCCGCAAATATGAAAACGAGGGTATCGCTCGCCACGGCGCCAAGATGGTGACCGCCGTGGCCACCGCCAACGTGCCGAAATTCACCGTCATCATCGGCGGCAGTTTCGGCGCGGGGAACTACGGCATGTGCGGCCGCGCCTACAGCCCGCGCTTTTTGTGGATGTGGCCCAACGCCCGCATCTCGGTCATGGGCGGCGAGCAGGCTGCCAGCGTGCTCGCCACCGTCAAGCGAGACGGCATCGAGGCCAAGGGCGGCAGCTGGAGCGCCGATGAAGAAGAAGCCTTCAAGGCCCCGATCCGCGAGCAATACGAGGCCCAGGGCCATCCGTACTATGCCTCGGCCCGCCTGTGGGATGACGGTGTCATCGACCCGGCCGACACCCGCCGCGTGCTGGCGCTCGGCCTCTCGGCCGCCCGCAACGCACCGGTGCCGGATGTGAAGTTTGGCGTGTTCCGGATGTAAATGGCGTGTGCCCCCGCCGGCACTCCCGGTTCATCCGCCTCGACCTGGCGCAGCCCTCTCACCCGTGACGGCTGCGCCCCAACTGCTGACAGGAACTCCCCATCATGTCTTCCAACCTCCGCATCACCCTGGACGGCCAGGTCGCCAGCGTCACGCTGACCCGTGCCGAGATGCGCAATGCCTTCAACGACGAAGTCATTGCCGATCTGACCCTGGCTTTCACCGAACTGGGTCAGCAGCCACAGGTGCGCGCCATCGTGCTGGCGGCCGAAGGCAAGGCTTTCTGTGCCGGTGCCGACCTGAACTGGATGCGCCGGATGGCCGATTACACCCGTGACGAAAACCTCGCCGATGCCGGCAAGCTCGCCGAGATGTTGCGCGTGATCTATGAATGTCCGAAGCCCACCATCGCCCGGATCCAGGGTGATGTCTATGCCGGCGGCATGGGGCTGGTGGCCGCCTGCGACATGGCCGTGGCACTCGACACCGCCGGCTTCTGCCTGTCGGAGGTCAAGTTGGGACTCATTCCTGCCACGATCAGCCCTTACGTCATCCGGGCGATGGGGACACGCGCAGCGCACCGTTATTTCCTCACGGCCGAACGTTTCGATGCGCTCGAAGCGCTGCGCATCGGCTTCGTGCATCGCGTGGTGAGCGACGAAAGCTCACTCGACGCCAAAGTGGCCGAGTTGGCCCAAGCGCTCTGCAGTGCCAGCCCCAATGCCGTCAAGCTCTGCAAACAGCTGGTGCAAGATGTGGCCGAGCGCCCCATCGATGCAGCCCTGATCGAGCAGACCGTGGCCGGCATTGCCGATGTACGGGCGAGTGAAGAAGGCCGTGAGGGCGTGCAATCCTTCCTGCAAAAACGCAAACCCGGCTGGCTGGCCTGAACGACACCAGAAACCTGGCACGTGCCCGCCCCCTCTCCTCCTCCTGCGGACACGTTCAAGATCAAGGAAAACACAGCATGTTCAACAAGATTCTGATTGCCAATCGCGGAGAAATCGCCTGTCGCGTGGCCGCCACCGCCCACCGTCTGGGCGTGAAGACCGTGGCCGTCTACTCCGACGCCGATGCCCGTGCCAAGCATGTGCAGGTCTGCGACGAAGCCGTGCACGTGGGCGGCAATGCCCCAAAAGACAGCTACCTGCAATGGCAACGCATCATCGACGCGGCCAAGACCACAGGCGCACAAGCCATTCACCCCGGCTACGGCTTCCTGAGTGAAAACGAAGACTTCGCCCAAGCCTGTGCCGATGCGGGCCTCGTCTTCATCGGCCCGCCGGCCTCGGCCATCTCTGCCATGGGCCTGAAAGCCGAATCGAAGCGTCTGATGGAAGCCGCCGGCGTCCCGCTCGTACCTGGTTACCACGGCGAAAATCAGGATCCTGCCCTGCTGCGCCAGGAGGCTGACCGGATCGGTTATCCGGTGCTGATCAAGGCCAGCGCCGGCGGTGGCGGCAAGGGCATGCGGATCGTCGACAAGGCCGAAGACTTCGATGCCGCACTCGCCTCCTGCAAACGTGAAGCCATCAACAGCTTCGGCGATGATGCCGTGCTCGTCGAAAAATACGTGCTTCGACCACGCCACATCGAAATTCAAGTGTTTGGCGACACCCAAGGCAACGTCGTCTACCTGTTCGAGCGGGATTGCTCCGTGCAGCGCCGTCACCAGAAGGTGCTCGAAGAAGCCCCTGCACCGGGCATGACACCCGAGCTGCGCCAGAAAATGGGTGAGGCAGCCGTGGCGGCCGCCAAGGCCGTCGGCTATGTTGGTGCCGGCACCGTCGAATTCATCGTCGAGCAGCCCGGCGGCTATGACGCCCCCGAGCAGATGCGCTTCTATTTCATGGAAATGAACACGCGCCTGCAGGTCGAGCACCCCGTGACCGAGGCCATCACCGGCCACGATCTGGTCGAATGGCAGCTGCGCGTGGCTTCGGGCGAACCACTGCCCAAGCGTCAGGAGGAACTCAGGATTCAGGGCCACGCCATCGAGGCCCGGATCAACGCCGAAAACCCCGAAAAAGACTTCCTGCCCGCCACCGGCACGCTGCACGTCTATCGCAAGCCCGACGCCAGCAGCTTCTCGATCGCCGACGTCCGGGTGGACGACGGCGTGCGCGAAGGCGACAGCATCAGCCCCTTCTACGATTCGATGATCGCCAAACTCATCGTCCGTGGTGAAACGCGCGAGCAGGCACTGGCCCGACTGGACGAGGCACTGTCCGAATTGCACGTGGTGGGGCTGCCCAACAACATCCAGTTCCTGCGCCGTGCCATCGCCACCCCTTCCTTCAGCCAGGCCAAGCTCGATACCGCGCTGATCCAGCGCGAGGCCGACAAGCTCTTCGGCCAACGCCCCTGGCCGGTGGCCAACACCATCGCCGCTGCAGTCGCACAGATGCTGACGGCCGAAGAGCGCTCTGAAGGTGCTGATCCCTTCGATCATCACAACGGCTGGCGCGGCTGGGGCGAAGCCAAGCGCTTCTTCATATTCGAGAGCGAAGGTGCCAAGTACGACGTGCAGCTGCGCTACCGCCACGATGCCAGCATGAAGCTGCGGGTACGCCCCTATGGGGACTACAAGGCAGCCCCCATCGCCGAAGGCCCGTTGCATGTCGGCCCACTGCCCGACAGTGATGCCATCGAGGTCGCCTTCGACGGACAGACGCTCAACGCCCATGTCTATCGCAACGGCAACGTGCTCGACGTGTTTGCTGCCGAAGGCCAGGACAGCGTGACCTGGATCGATCCACTCGCCCAGAGCGATGATCAGGCCGACGGCGGCCGGCTGACGGCGCCAATGCCAGGCAAGGTGATCTCCTTTGCCGTGCAGGCAGGCGACAAGGTCACGAAAGGCCAGCCACTCGCCGTGATGGAAGCGATGAAGATGGAACACACCATCTGCTCGCCCGCCGATGGCGTCGTGGCCGAGCTGCGCTTTGCTCCCGGCGACCAGGTGATGGACGGCGAAGAGCTGCTGAGCATCAAGGCCGAGTGATGAACCACAGCACTTCCCCGCATGCCACGCATCAGGCGGGAAGCGCTGACACGATCAGCGCGTGTCATGAGCTTTTTCGCCCCCGCGAAGCCCCTCTGGGCGTGCATGACACGCGCCAAACCCATTAGCCAGTCATGATGGCCGTCATGCGATCAGCCATCGAACCTTTCCGTCAACGGAGAACACCATGAGCATTCCTTCCATTGATTTCCAGTTGGGTGAAGAACTCGACATGCTGCGTGACATGGTGCATTCGCTCGCGCAGAACGAGATTGCACCCCTGGCCGCCGAAGCGGACGAAAAGAGCGAATTTCCCCACCACCTCTGGCGCAAGCTGGGTGACCAGGGTCTGCTGGGCATCACCGTCGAAGAGGAGTACGGCGGCAGCGGCATGGGCTACCTTGCGCACATGATCGCGATGGAAGAGATCTCCCGTGCCTCGGGCGGCATCGGCCTGTCCTATGGTGCACACTCCAACCTGTGCCTGAACCAGCTGCGCAAGAACGGCTCCGAAGAACAGAAAAAGAAATACTTGCCCAAGCTCTGCACCGGCGAGCATGTCGGTTCGCTCGCCATGAGCGAGCCGGGTGCCGGCTCGGACGTGGTGTCGATGAAGCTGCGTGCCGAGCTGAAGGGTGACCGCTACGTGCTGAACGGCAACAAGATGTGGATCACCAACGGCCCCGTTGCCGACGTGCTGCTCGTCTACGCCAAAACCGACCCCAACGCCGGCCCCAAAGGCATCACCACCTTCATCATCGAAAAAGGCTTCAAGGGCTTCTCCACAGCCCAAAAACTCGACAAGCTCGGCATGCGCGCATCCGACACCTGTGAGCTGGTGTTCGAAGACTGCGAAGTACCGGTCGAAAACGTGCTGGGTCAGGTAGGCGGCGGCGTGCGCGTGCTGATGTCGGGCCTCGATTACGAACGACTGGTGCTGTCAGGCGGCCCGCTGGGCCTCATGGCCGCCGGCCTCGACGTGGTGCTGCCCTACATCCACGAGCGCAAGCAGTTCGATCAACCCATCGGCACCTTCCAGCTGATGCAGGGCAAGATCGCCGACATGTACGTGGGCTTCAACGCCTGCCGTGCCTACGCCTATGCCGTGGCCCGCGCGGCCGATGCCGGCAAGATCACCCGTCAGGATGCCGCCGGTGTCATCCTCTACACCGCCGAGAAAGCCACCTGGCTCGCCGGTCAGGCCATTCAGGTACTGGGCGGCAACGGCTACATCAACGAATACCCGGTGGGCCGTCTGTGGCGCGATGCGAAGCTCTATGAAATCGGCGCCGGCACCTCGGAGATTCGCCGCATGCTGATCGGCCGCGAATTGTTCAACCTGACGGCCTGATACGGCCCCTGTGGCCGCCCGACGGCTCCGCCCCCCTGGCCAGACGGCTGGGCGGCAGACAGTCTCGGGCGGACATGATTGGCATCTGAACCAGCAGGATCGCAAACAGCCTGCCTTCCCCCTGTCTGCTCACGGCTTGGAAAAACCATGAATGACTTTGTTCGCGTCGTCGAAGTGGGTGCGCGTGATGGGCTTCAGAACGAGAAGACCATCGTGCCCGCCGCCACCAAGATCGAATTGATCAACCGGCTTTCCAATGCCGGTTTTTCAGAGGTGGAGGCCACGAGCTTCGTCAGCCCGAAATGGATTCCGCAACTGGCCGATGCCGAAGAAGTGCTGGCCGGCATCACCCGTAAACCCGGTGTCCGTTACCCCGTGCTGGTACCCAACGAGCGCGGCTTGGAACGAGCCATCTCGGCCGGTGTCGACTACATCGCTGTGTTCACCGCCGCCTCGGACGCTTTTGCCCAGCGCAACATCAATGCCACCGTGGCCGAATCGCTCGAACGACTTCGCCCTGTCATCCAGGGCGCACGAGACAAGGGGCTGGCCGTGCGCGGCTACGTCTCGACCGTGCTCGGCTGCCCCTACCAGGGCGACGTGCCCGTGGCAGAAGTGGTTCGCGTCTCGAAGGCACTCTTCGACATGGGCTGCGAAGAAATCTCGCTCGGCGACACCATCGGTGTGGGCACGCCCGCCAAGGCCCGCACCATGCTCGAAGCCTGCGCCACCGAAGTGCCCATGCCACGGCTGGCCGTGCATTTTCATGACACCTACGGTCAGGCCATGGCCAATGTGCTGGCCTGCCTCGAAGCAGGCGTGCGCGTCGTCGACAGCTCGGTGGGCAGCCTCGGTGGCTGTCCCTACGCCAAAGGCGCCAGCGGGAACCTCGCCACCGAAGACCTGCTCTACATGCTGCACGGCCTGGGCATGCGCACCGGCGTCGACCTCGATGCCGTGAGCGAGATCTCGCTCTGGATCAACCGCGAGCTGAACCGCGTGCCGGGCAGCAAGCTCGCAGCTGTCACCGCGGCGCGACAGGCAGCCTCAGCCACCTGACGCCCCTCCCTGCAGCCCAGCCCCTTGGTCATCAGATCAGGGGGCTAATTAATCGCCATCAGCGCTGCCGTTCAGCCAACTGCGTGCGCCATACGCCCAGCCGCTCATAAAGGAGCTCCTTGTCCTGCCTGTTCATGCCAGCAAACAGCTCGCCCAGCAGACGCTCATGGGCCTGGGCCATGCGGGCAAACTGCTTGCGCCCCTTGGGCGTCAGACGCACGAAAAGCGCCCGACGATCACTCGGGTCAGGAATCCGCTCGACCAGCCCCTCCTCCACCAGCTGATCCGTCAGCCCCGTCACGTTGCCCCCCGTCACCATCAGGTAGCGCGACAAGGTGTTCATCCGCAGCCCCTTCGGGCAGCGCTCCAGCTGGGCCAGATAGTCGAAGCGCGGCAGCGTGGTGTCGAACTGCAGGCGCAGCATCTGCCGGATCTGCTGCTCGATCTGCTGCGTCAACGAAAACAGGCGCAGCCACAGGCGGGTGTCCATGTGGTCATCCTGCTGCGCACGGGCTTCCAGCCCGATATGGCGCTCACCCAGACCCTGCATCAGGCCAACAGGCTGGCGCCCCGATACCGACCGGCTCATCGCCCCGCCTCCACCACCGTCAACCCCACCCGCTGCATCATCTCGCGCTCCCTTAAGACCGATCCCCTGGTGGCGCGTCGGATGAACCAGGGGCACACGGAACAAGTCCAACCGGCGGGTCTGTATCCCCCAACGGGCGAGTCGCCTCTCACGACTTGCATAGCGAACCCCTGGCACGTGTCATGCACTGATTCGTACCCGCGCCTCGATGCCTGCATGTTCGCATATTCCGCGTCTCCGAGCGCTCAAGGGCAAAACGCACTCGCTGGCTTCGTCAGCCAAGTCATGCCATCACAGATGAGCGGATGACTCCGCGAATGGCCAACATGCTAATGCGCCCCCCGTTAGTACGCGCCCATACCCCTGCCTCCCAATCAGCATGCGTACCATACGCCAGGATGCCATCGACACCCACAGCATCACATCAACATCAACTCATCAACCCCGGCAGCCAAACGGCCAGCGCCGGCCACCCAAAGACCATCAGCAACAACAGCAGCTCCAACAGGATGAACGGAAAAGCGGCGCGATACACCTGCGACAACTGGATGCCAGCGGGCGCCACGCTCTGCATCACGAGCAGCAGCAAGCCGAAAGGCGGTGTCAGCAATCCGATTTCCATCGCGATCAGCATCATCACCCCCAGCCAGACGGGATCGACACCCGCCGCATTGGCCAACGGCATGAAAAAAGGCAAACAAACCATCATCATGCTGATCTGATCCATCACCATGCCCAAGAGCAACAAGATCAGCAGCATGCCGGCCACCAGCATGGGCGCGGACACGTTCATCGACTGAATCAGCCCAAGAAAGCCGGCGCTGGCCCCGGAGAAACTCAACAACTGGGAAAAGGTGGTGGACGCGGCCAGCACGAACAGGATGACGCCAGAAACCTTGGCTGTCTCGATCAGGCTTTTCCAGAAGGCAGACCACGACATGGCCCGGTAGACGAGTGCAGCAAGCAGCGAAGCCATGGCGCCGATGGCAGCGGATTCGGTAGGCGAGGCCCAGCCCGCAAACATCGACCCCACCACGGCCACGAAAATGCCCAGGAGTGGCACAACATGGCGCAGAAACGGGCGCCACCGTGCCCAATGCGTCAGCTCGCTCGACGACTCCGTGCTGCCCATCGGCGCATCCTGCGGACGCCAACAGCTGCGCAACACCACATAGCCCAAAAAGAGCATGGCCATCAGCAAGGCCGGCAAAATACCCCCCACCAGCAAGCCCTCGATGGAGATGCCCGCCAGACTGCCCAGCATGACGCCCAAGGCAGACGGGGGAATCAGCATTGCAATACCGCCCACCGCCATGATCGGCCCCATCGACATGGAGGGGTGATAACCCCGCTGCAGCATTTCGGGCAGCATGACACGCCCCATCATCGCCGTATTGGCAATGGAAGCCCCCGAGAGCGTCGCAAAGGTGGTGCCGCCCAGAATGGTGACGATCGAGAGCTTGCCCGGCACGCGGTCGATCAAACGCTCGATGGCGCCAATCGCCCGAAAAGCCAGACCGCTTTGCAGCAGGATTTCGCCCATCCACACGAACAGCGGAATCGGCGTCAGCGAAAAATGCGTCAGCGCCGACGTGCTGTTTCGCACCCATTGCGCCAACCCGGCCTCTTCCCCCAGAAAGAACCATGCTCCTACCAGGTTGATGCCCAAAAAGGCAAAGACCACGGGCAGCCCCATGCCCATGAAGCAGAACAGCCCGCCCAGCATCAGGGCCAGCGCCGATTGCCATTCCATCATGCCCCGATCCTCCCTTCATCCTTGGCAGGCGCAAGCCCTTGTCTTGGAACATGTCATTCACTTGGTTGTCCCCGCGCTGTCCCCACAACCACGAGCTGACGAGGTGCCACGCGCGGCCCGGATTGCCTTGGCAAGTGTGGCAACAGGGGCAGCAACGGCATCGGGGCCAGAACCAGGCTGGGAACACGCCAATCAGCACCACTCAGCAGCCATCATCTTGACTTCAGCGAGAAGCAAGCGCCCGACCTTTCAACCCTTCGCAACCAAACACCAGACCCGTCTGGCAAATTCCACAGCCAACAGCACAGCGCTGATCAACAAGGGCACGCCGAGCCACCATTCCGGAAACATCAGCATCTTGAACACCATGCTTTGCTGTTCGGCGGCATCCCAAGCCACCGCAACCGCCTCCCAGGCCAACACCGCGCACACGACACCTGCCAGCCCGTCACATGCCAAGGCCAAGACCCAGGCCACACGCCGCGGCAAGGCATTGACGATCAGATCGATGCGGATATGCTCGTTCTGATGCAACAGCCAGGGCGCGGCCAGGAAGGTGGCGCTCATCAGGCAGTACTCCGCCAGCTCGGCGCTCGCCGACATGCCGGGCAGCCCAAGGTTGCGCAGCAGCACATCGGCCGCCACCAATACTCCGATCATCGCGAACAGCACGGCCGCAACAGCCCCACAACCGGCCATCAGCCCTCGATACCAGCGCGGCCCACCTCCTGCAGTGTTGACGGCATCGGAGGTCATCATCCACCTCAACGAAACAGTTTTTCGATCTCGGCGGCATCCTTCGGGTTGGCCTTTTTCACCGAGGCCCAGGCTGCGTCAGCCGCCGTTTGATGCAGGATCTTTGCCTGCTCGTCAGACCACGTCAGGATCTCGACACCGGCCGCTTTCAGCCGGGCCTTTTCCTGCTCGGCCACCTCAAGGTCTTCCGCATTTGTCGACTCCACCCAAGTGGCGGTTTTTTCCAGCAACTGCTGTTGCTCAGGCGTGAGCGTCTGCCACTTTCGCTGATTGATGAACAGGCTCACTTCAACGTTGTAAAAACCAGGGTCGATCCGATAACGGGTTTTTTCGTGCCAGCCCAGATCGAAAATGCCCACCGAGGGCCAGCCATAACCATCGACCACCCCTCGCTCCAGAGCCGTATGAACCTCGCCGGGCGGCAGCTGGAGCGCCGACACACCCACCTCCCTGAAAAGCACCAGAAAAACGGGTGCACTGCGCAACTTCAACCCGTTCAGACCGGCCACCGTCTCCACCTTCCTGTTGGTGTAGATGTGGTATTCAAGCCCATCGCTGACGCGCGCCAGCCAGCGCATGTTGGCTTTCTGCTGATGAAGTCTGTCCATCAACGCATGGCCCCCGTTTTCCCGCAGGGCTTGAATCGGCTTGTTGGTAAAGGTCATGGCCAGGGCTTCAGGCACGAGATTGGCATGAAACACCGCCGAGGTATTGGCCATGTCCACCACGCCCGAGCGCAGGGCATTGCCAATTTCGTACACCGGCACCGCCTCGGGGCCACCAACCACCTTGATCTGAAGAAGCCCTTTGCCATCTTCGTTCAACTTCTTGACGAAAGAGTCAAAGCGCTTCGAGAAAAAAGTGTCTGGGCTGAAGGCATTGACGGCTTTCAACGTGACTTCAGCCGCCACGGCCCCCGAGGCCATCATGGCCGCCATCAAGCCTGCCGACAGCACTCGGAACAAGCTGTTCATGTCGTCTCCTCGTCGTGTTTCTGACCAGACGCCGATCAGGGATACACCACAAACCAGTCAGAAATTTTCTTTATGCCTATTTTATTTAAAACTAAACAATTTATCCGTCATGAAAAACCCTGAGTCCCTGTCCCTGAGTACCTGTCATCGAGCGCCTTCCCCCTACACGATCTGGTTTGAGTGCTTGCAGCGGCCACCATCACGGCGCAAGCCAGACCGCCCGACACCAACGCGCGGGACACAAACGAAACAACAGGAAAGACAGCCAGCCACCAGAACGGCACCAGCTTGCCCGGACGGGCGATGAAGATGGAGCGGGTGAAGGGAATCGAACCCTCGTATGCAGCTTGGGAAGCTGCCGTTCTACCATTGAACTACACCCGCGTGCCGAGCATTGTACGCTGATTCTGGGGCGGCTGCCCAGCCCTGGGGCCTGAACTGTCCGCAAACGTCGACAGCCTCGCAGCGCGCACCATCAGACTTGGCCCCCAGCCAAAAAGCCAGCCACGATCGCCCGCCTGCTCATCATAAGGCTAGGCCCCCCTCCACCCCGGCCCCCTCCACTCCACCACCCGAGACGCCCCGAGCGTGTCCTCAAGCCCACCAAGACCGTTCCTCCAAGCCCCACACCCACACAGCGCCCAGGGGTTTATCCGGGGGCATCAGCCGGGGCCGGCTGATCTAGAATGAACCCACTATGGATGTGGCATACATAAGTCATGGCAGCTCGGCGCTGCACGAAATGGGAGACTGGCATCCGGAAGCGCCTGACCGGGTGCGGGTCGTGGCTGATCGCCTGTTTGGCTGTGGGCTGCTGGATCTGATGCACACCTTCGATGCCCCCGAAGCCACGCGCGAGCAGCTGGCGCGCGCCCACAGCGAACGCTATCTGGACTATCTCGAACGGGTTGCCCCGTCGGAAGGCTACTTCTCGGTCGACGCCGACACGATGATGAACCGCCACACCCTCACGGCAGCCCGTCACGCCGCCGGTGCCGCCGTGATGGCCGTGGAGCTGGTGTTGTCGGGCCAGTACCGCCGGGTGTTCTGCAACGTGCGCCCCCCCGGCCACCATGCCACCCGGCACTCCTCGATGGGCTTCTGCTTCTACAACAACATCGTGGTCGGCATGTATCACGCACTTGAAGCCTTCGGACTGAAGCGGGTGGCACTCTTCGACTTCGATGTGCACCACGGCAATGGCAGCGAAGACATCCTGGCGGGCGATGAGCGGACGTTGATGCTCTCCACCTTCCAGCCGCAGATCTTCCCCCACCATGGCGAGATCCCGCTCGGGCCGAACATCCTCAGCGTACCGCTACCCGGCTACAGCAACGGCAAAGCCATGCGGGAAGCGGCCATCGAGCAATGGGGGCCAGCACTCGAAGCCTTCCAACCGGAGCTGATCTTCATCTCGGCCGGTTTCGACGCCCACCGGGATGACGACATGGGCCAACTGGCCTGGACGACCGCCGACTACGCCTGGATCACGCACTGGCTGATGCGCGAATCGCAGAAACTCTGCGAGGGCAAGGTCGTGTCGATGCTCGAAGGCGGCTACTCGCTACAGGCCCTGCCCGTGAGCGTCGAGCAACATGTGCGCGAGCTGCTGGAAATCGGTCTGGCCGACCTGCCCGCTTGATGCCCACCGTCAGCGATCGAAGTGTCCGCCATCAGCGGTCGAAGCCCCTGCCCCGTTGTGCCTGCAGGGCCGGCCACCACAAATGGGGTAGCCGCACCAAATGAGCACATAGCGCGTATCAGGCACTTGCTCCGCCCCCGCGCAAGCGCCTCTGGGCGCGCATGACACGCGCCGGAACGACACCCACATCCGGATGCCAAAGCGATAGCAGGCCGCTATCATCTCGGGATGTCGTTGTCCGCCACCTCCCGCCCCCCCTTTCCCTACCAGGCCATGCTGGCCTTGCTGGGCGCCATGCTGGGCTTGGCCATTGGCACCTCTTTTGCCAAGCAACTCTTCCCGCTGATCGGCGCCCAAGGCACGACCGCCCTGCGCACCGGCTTCTCGGCCCTGTTGCTGGTACTGATCTGGCGCCCCTGGCGCTGGCGACTGAAACGACAGGACTACTGGGCCATCATCCGCTATGGCGCCATGCTGGGCCTGATGAACCTCAGCTTCTACATGGCGCTCCGGACGATTCCCTTCGGCATCGCCGTGGCCATCGAGTTCTGCGGCCCACTGGCCGTGGCGCTCCATGCCTCACGCCGCCCCATCGATTACCTCTGGATCGGCTGCGCCGTGGCCGGTCTTGCACTGCTGCTGCCTTGGCAACAAGGCGCCGAAACCCATCTCGACCCGATCGGCGTACTCTACGCCACAGGCGCTGCAATCTGCTGGGGCGGCTACATCATCTACGGCAAGCGGGCCACCCACCTGCACACGGGCCAGACCGTGGCCATCGGCGTGAGCGTGGCAGCCCTGCTGGTGATGCCGGTCGGCCTCGCACACGCCGGCACCACGCTCTTCTCACCTCAGGTACTACTGATCGGCCTCGGTGTGGCCCTGCTCTCCAGCGCCATTCCGATGTTCCTCGAAATGTGGGCACTACGACGGCTGGCCGCCGGCTCTTATGGCGTGATGACCAGCCTGGAGCCGGCCGTGGCCGCCATCGTCGCCATGATCATCCTGGGCGAACAACTGAGCTGGCTGCAATGGGGCGCCATCCTCTGCACCGTAACAGCCGCGATGGGCAGTGCGCTGACCACGCGCACCAACCACTAACACCCGACCGCCTTACATGAAATCCCTCTTTGAATGGTTTGAAAACCGGATCAACCCCTACCCCGACGAAGCCGCCCTCGTACCGGACAGGGGCTTGTGGCCCTTCATCCGATCGTCGCTGAAAGGCGTGCGGCGCTGGCTCGTGCTGCTGATCGTCACCGTGGCGCTCATCGGCGTGCTGGAAGCCCTGCTCTTTCAGTGGATGGGCTTCGTCGTGGACTGGGTGAACCAGTACACCCCCGAGACCCTGTGGCAGGAAAAAGGTGGCGTCCTGCTCCTGATGGCGCTCGTGATGATCATCAGCCCGCTACTCGTGCTGATCAGCTCGAACCTGCGCTTTCAGACCCTGCAGGGCGTGATGCCGATGCGGCTGCGCTGGCGCTTTCACCGGCTGATGCTGGGCCAGAGCCTCAGCTTCTACCAGGACGAGTTCGCCGGCCGCGTGTCGGCCAAAGTGATGCAGACCGCGCTCGCCATCCGCGACGCCGTGATGACCTTCGCCGACATGATGGTCTACATCCTCGTCTACTTCCTGACCAGCTCGGTCGTGCTGTGGCAGTTCGATGCCTGGCTGCTGCTGCCTTTCCTGATGTGGCTGGCGGCCTTCGGGCTGATCCTGTGGCGATCGATTCCGAAGCTCGCCAAGCTTGCCGAGCAGCAGGCCGATGCACGCGCGCTGATGACGGGCCGCATCACTGACGCCTACAGCAACATCACGACCGTGAAGCTCTTTTCGCACAGCGAACGCGAATCCGCCTACGCCAAAAGTGCGATGGAAGCCTTCCTCAAAACGGTGCATGCCCAGATGCGTCGGGTCACGATACTGGAAGTGGCCAACCAGACGATCAACATCCTGTTGATCGGCAGCACGGCCGCACTCGGCATCTGGTTGTGGCACGATGGCATCGTGAGCGCCGGCGCCGTGGCCGCCTCCACCGCACTGGCCTTGCGCGTCAATGGCCTCTCACACTGGATCATGTGGCAATCGGCCATGCTCTTCGAGAACTTCGGCACGATCCAGGACGGCATGAACACGCTCTCGCGCCCGCACACGGTGGTGGACCAACCCGAAGCCAAGCCGCTCGTCGTCACCCAAGGCGACATCCGTTTCGATCAGGTCTGCTTCGGCTATGGAGACCCCAACCGGCCACTGCTGCAGCACTTCAACCTGCATGTGAAGCCAGGCGAAAAGATCGGCCTCGTCGGCCGCTCCGGCGCGGGCAAATCCACCATCGTCAACCTGTTGCTGCGCTTCTACGACCTGAACGACGGCGCCATCCTGATCGATGGACAGGATATTGCCACCGTCACGCAGAACTCGCTGCGTGCGCAGATCGGCATGGTCACGCAAGACACGTCACTCCTGCATCGCTCGGTGCGCGACAACATCAACTATGGCCGGCCCGATGCCGACGACACCGACGTGATGGACGCAGCCCGTCGCGCGCAGGCCGACCTGTTCATCGAGCAACTGAAAGACGCGAAAGACCGGCACGGCCTCGATGCCCATGTGGGCGAGCGTGGCGTGAAACTCTCGGGCGGCCAGCGCCAGCGCATCGCCATCGCCCGCGTGATGCTGAAAAACGCCCCGATCCTGCTGCTCGACGAAGCCACCAGCGCGCTCGACTCGGAAGTGGAAACCGCCATCCAGGACAGCCTCTACGAGCTGATGACCGACAAGACCGTGATCGCCATCGCGCATCGGCTCTCGACCATTGCCGCGATGGATCGGCTCGTGGTGCTCGACCGCGGACAGATCGTCGAGGAAGGCACCCACGCCGAGCTGCTGGCCAAAGGTGGCCTGTATGCACGGCTCTGGGCGCACCAGAGTGGTGGTTTTTTGGGAGAGGAGGAGGATGAGCCGGCCACACCCTGAGCATCCTGCCATCACGAGCACATCGATGACTGGGCAAACAGGACTCGATGAGCGCAGGCATGGCAGAACGGATGAATTAGTTGTCGACACGCTCTAAAATCCGCCCCATGAACAACACCCCTGAACATCCCACCCAAGACCACCCGGTAGCCACCGTGGTGGCCCAGGAGCACACGCGCCTGCGGGCGCTACCCGGCCTGATCTTTGCCAGCCGTTGGCTGCAGCTGCCGCTCTACCTCGGTCTGATCGCCGCCCAGTGCGTCTTCGTCGGCCATTTCCTGCTCGAACTCTGGCACCTGATCGAGGCAGCCTTCGGCAATCAAGCTGCGCTGAAAGCACTGGTGGACAGCATCGGCTATCGTTCCAGCGAGCCGGTCACGGCACTGAACGAAACCGTCATCATGCTGGTGGTGCTCGCACTGATCGATGTGGTCATGATCTCGAACCTGCTGATCATGGTGATCGTGGGCGGCTTCGAGACCTTCGTGAGCCGGCTGGGCCTGGACGGCCACCCGGATCAGCCGGAATGGCTGAGCCACGTGAATGCCTCGGTGCTGAAAGTGAAGCTGGCCATGTCGATCATCGGCATCAGCTCGATCCACCTCCTCAAAACCTTCATCAATGCCGACAATTACAGCGACCGGGTGCTGATCGCCCAGACCGTCATCCACATCACCTTCCTGCTCTCGGCCATCGCCATCGCCTACACCGACAAGCTGATGGCCAGCGCCTACAAGCAGGATCATCACTGAGCCACCAGCCCGCGTTTGAAGAAGCACCCCTGATGCCCGCCACGACATCAGGTGGCCCCGCCCGCTCCGACTCGCACACGAAGCCGGCTACTGCAGGGGCCGGCTCTTCGCCACTGGAAGCCGCCCCCCGCACAGCCGTTACACTCACCTCATGCGGCCACCCGCTGCCCCTGCTGACAGACACTCACAGGCTGAGTGACGGGCAACCAACCTTTATGGAGATGACGGAGACACATCCATGATCGAGATCTTTTTGAATGGTGAAGCCCGCCAGGTGGCCGAGGGCGAAAACCTGGCCGACCTCATCGAGCAACTGGGCTACACCGGCAAGCGCATCGCCACCGAACGCAATGGCGAGATCGTGCCCAAATCGCAATATGCCGACACGCCACTTGCCGCCGGCGACCGGCTGGAGATCGTCGTGGCCGTTGGCGGCGGTTGAACGTTCACGAAGAAGCCTCCCTAGTGCATCAAGCGCACCCGATAGGGCTTCTCATACGGGCGACTGCGCGCATCACACACGCTGAGGCCCGCCGACACAGTCTGACCCGCTGCCCGTGCCACGATGCAGACACAGGACAGCCCCCCTTCTGACCCCCTTTTTGATCATCTTCCCGCAGACAGGACAGCAGCATGAATGCCCCCCAAGACGACATTCTGACCATCGGCTCGCGCCGTTTCTCATCCCGCCTGCTGGTTGGCACCGGCAAGTACGTCGATTTCGATGAAACCCGCCGCGCCATCGACGCGAGCGGCACCGAGATCGTGACCGTGGCCATCCGCCGAACCAACATCGGCCAGCACGC
>JAUNKF010000054.1 GCA_030532895.1 Lautropia sp.
CGGATCAGGTGGTTGGCCGAATCGAGGATGTTCGCGTGCGAGCGGTAGTTCTGCTCCAGCTTGATCAGCTGCGGCCCGGCATAGTCACGCTCGAAAGCCGCCATGTTGCTGACGTTGGCGCCACGGAAGGCGTAGATCGACTGGTCGTCATCACCCACCGCAAAGAGTGAAGCGCCCCCCTCGGCCAGCAGCGTCAGCCACTTGTATTGCAGATCGTTCGTGTCCTGGAACTCGTCGATCAGGATGTGGCGGAAACGCTGCTGGTAGTGCTGGCGAAGCGGCTGGTTGCGCTTGAGCAATTCGTAGGCGCGCAGCAGCAGCTCGGCAAAATCCACCACGCCCTCACGCTGGCACTGCGCGTCATAGGCTGCATAGAACTCGACCATCCGCCGCGTGTGGGCATCGTGGCCCACCACGTCATCCGGGCGACGGCCTGCCTCTTTGGCCCCGTTGATGAAGTGCTGCACCGCCTTGGGCTGATACTGCTGGTCATCCACGTTCAGCCCGCGCAGCAGCCGCTTGATCGAAGCGAGCTGATCCTGACTGTCGAGAATCTGGAAACTGGCCGGCAGCCCGGCATCACGGTGATGGGCACGCAGCATCCGGTTGCACAACCCATGAAAGGTGCCGACCCACATCACGCGCGGGTTGCTGTGCAAGAGCAGGCTGCCCAGCCGCGTCATCATCTCGCGCGCAGCCTTGTTGGTGAAGGTGACGGCCATAATCTGCGCCGGTGAGCACTGACCCGTGCTCACCAGCCAGGCGATGCGGGTGGTGAGCACGCGGGTCTTGCCGCTGCCGGCCCCCGCGAGGATCAGGGCATGTCCGGCGGGCACCGTGACGGCGGCCCGCTGTTTGTCGTTGAGGTGTGCAAGTAGATCGGCCATGCGCCGATTCTAGAGCCTGTTCGGCATGGCTGCGCCCCACTCACTGCACCGGATGCGAAGCGCGGGGCGCTCGGGTCATGTCATGCACGGATTCGTCACCGCCCCGACGCCTGCCCACACGCGGCAAACACGTTACCGCTGGCCAAACGCCCTCACGTCCACCTGAAGCGGGCTGATAGAAGGCATGGACGGAAGGCATGAACAGCGCAGGCGCGGCAGACTACAGGTGAGCAGTGGGCGCTTTCTTCGCCTGGGCTGACTGGGCCGCCTTTCTCGCCTTCAAGGCCCTCAGCCGACGGCGACGACGATGCAGACGGCTGCCCCAGGGCAGGCGGCGGTACTGCTCTTCGGTGTAACGCCGCAAGCCCCAACCGAGCTTCGGAATCCGGTTGCCCGGATGGCCCATGCTCGGCCCCCAGCGGGCCTGATAACCATCCACCGCCCGGCCCTGACGCTCCCAACGCCAGGCCAGCACGAGCAGCAGCCCCCACCACAACGCCGTGATCACCAGCAGCCAGCGCGGCACATTGATGTGCCAGTATCCGCTCATGATGGTGATGCCGATGGCTGCCATCAGCCCGTAGCCGAGCACACGGTGTGCTGCCTCGAAAAAGCGCCGACGGAACGTCATGTCATAGTGATCACCAGGAATGTCGTGCAGGTGCACGAGGGTACGCGCCCGATGGTGACCCGGCCCCCCCACGCTGCCGCGCAAGCCGATGTTGAGCAGCATCAGCACCAGCAACACCACCACCGACCAGCCCGCCCACGAATGCGTGTGCGACAGATGCGCCTTCAGCGACATGCCCTGAAAAGCCAGATAGGCGCCCACCAGCAGGCACAGGGTACCGCCAAGCGCCGCCAGCACATGCACACGCTGCCAACCCTTGTGATTGAGCACCCTGGGCCAATCCTGCCCCGGCACGATCTTCCAGTAGCGTGCGGCCAGCACCGCCACCGGCAACAGGATGCCGCCCCCCAGCCCCATCAGCCCGGCATGCCAATAATCGACCGCGTTGACCGGATCGACATGGCCCCGACGCAGTGGCAGATGAATCCAGCCGAACACGGTGCCAAACAGCGTGTCCAGCCAGGCGGGTAAAGCGATTGAAACGTCCATTCACGGATGATAGCGAAGCCCGCCACAAATTCGTGAGCCAATGTCGTAAAGCGATAGAATCAGGGGTTCCGTGCGCCCGCTTGGCGCACCATGTCAGACATCCGAGACCGCCTCCCCACATGACCGCCCATATCGACGCCCACATGGACGAGCGTTACGACCCGCACGGCATCGAATCCCAGGCACGCAGCCACTGGGACAGCACCCAGGCTTACAAGGCCATCGAAAACGACCCGCGTTTTCCAAAAGGCAAGTTCTACGCCTGCTCGATGCTGCCCTACCCCTCCGGCATCCTGCACATGGGCCACGTGCGCAACTACACGATCAACGACGTGATGTACCGCCATCTGCGCATGAGCGGCTACAACGTGCTCATGCCGATGGGCTGGGACGCCTTCGGCCTGCCCGCCGAAAATGCGGCACTCAAGAACGGTGTGGCGCCAGCCAAATGGACGCGCGACAACATCGCCTACATGAAGCAGCAGATGCAGCCGCTGGGCCTGGCCATCGACTGGAGCCGCGAGCTGGCCACCTGTGACGCCGACTACTACAAGTGGAACCAGTGGCTCTTTCTGCGCATGCGCGAAAAAGGCATCGCCTACCGCAAGCACGGCACCGTCAACTGGGATCCGGTCGATCAGACCGTGCTGGCCAACGAGCAGGTGGTCGACGGCCGTGGCTGGCGCTCGGGCGCGCCCGTCGAAAAGCGCGACATCCCGATGTACTACCTGCGCATCACCGACTACGCCGACGAGCTGCTGAAAGCCGTCGAAAACGATCTGGCCGGTTGGCCCGATCGCGTGCGGCTGATGCAGGCCAACTGGATCGGGCGCTCCGAAGGCGTGCGCTTCGCCTTCACGCACGACATCCAGGGTGCGGACGGTCAAGCGATCGATGACGGCCGACTCCACGTCTTCACGACCCGTGCCGACACCATCATGGGTGTCACCTTCGTGGCCGTGGCGGCCGAGCACCCCATCGCCCAGGCAGCAGCAGCCAAAGACCCGACGGTGGCCGCCTTCGTCGAATCGGCCAAGGCCGGCTCGGCCATGGAGGCCGACCTCGCCACGATGGAAAAGCTGGGCGTGCCCACCGGTTTCACGGTACGCAACCCGCTCTCCGGCGAAGACGTGCCGGTTTGGGTGGGCAACTACGTGCTGATGAGCTATGGCGATGGCGCCGTGATGGGCGTGCCGGGTCATGACGAGCGCGACTTCGCCTTTGCCCACAAATACCAACTGCCGATCAAGCAGGTGGTGGCCGTGGAAGGCCAGACCTATGACCTGAACCAGTGGCAGGAATGGTATGGCGACAAGGTGCATGGCGTCTGCGTGAACTCGGGCGCACTGCTCGATGGTCTTGGCTACGAAGCCGCTGTGGACAAGGTGGCCAGCGAGCTGATCCGGATGGGCCTCGGTGAGACGCGCGTGCAATACCGGCTGCGCGACTGGGGCATCTCGCGCCAGCGCTACTGGGGCACGCCCATTCCGATCATCCATTGCGAGCACTGCGGCGAGGTGCCGGTACCCGATGAAGACCTGCCCGTCGTGCTGCCCGAAGACCTGATCCCGGACGGCAGCGGCAACCCGCTGAACAAGTCTGACGCCTTCCTGAAGGTGGATTGCCCGCAGTGCGGCAAGCCTGCGCGGCGCGAAACCGACACGATGGACACCTTCATCGATTCGTCGTGGTATTACATGCGCTATTGCACCCCCGGCGAAGACGGGGCGATGGTCGATGCCCGAAATGACTACTGGATGCCGATGGATCAGTACATCGGCGGCATCGAACATGCCGTCATGCACCTACTCTATGCGCGTTTCTGGACGAAGGTGATGCGTGACATGGGCCTCGTCAAATTCGACGAACCGTTCACCCGGCTGCTGACGCAGGGCATGGTGCTGAACCACATCTACTCACGCCGCACCGAGAAAGGCGGCATCGAGTATTTCTGGCCGAAGGATGTCGACAACATCACCGACGCCCAGGGCCGCATCGTGGGTGCCCGGCTCAAGGCCGATGGCAGCGAGATCGACTACGGCGGCATCGGCACGATGTCCAAGAGCAAGAACAACGGCGTCGATCCCACCTCGCTGATCGAACGCTTTGGTGCCGACACGGCCCGACTCTTCGTGATGTTCGCCAGCCCGCCGGAGCAGACGCTCGAATGGTCGGACAGTGGTGTCGAGGGCGCTGCCCGCTTCCTGCGCCGCTTCTGGGCCTTCGGCTACCACCAGCGTGAGGCCATCGTCAGCGCTGCCGATACGGTGGACGGCTCGGCACTGTCCGACACCTGGCGAAACCTGCGCTTCGACGTGCATACGGTGCTGAAGCAGATCCAGTACGACTACGAGCGGCTTCAGTACAACACGATCGTCTCGGGGGCGATGAAAATCCTGAACGCGCTCGAAGCCGCGGTACAGCAGACGCCCCCCGCTGCCGCTGCCGATGCGGCCGCGCTGCGCGAGGCGATGTCGATCCTCGTGCGCAGCCTGTATCCGATCGTGCCCCACATCGGGCATGCGTTGTGGGAAGCACTGGCACTGGGCCGTGGCTTCGAGGGTCGCGAGATCATCGATGCGCCGCTGCCGGTCGTCGCCGAAGACGCGCTCGTCAAGAGCACGCTGGAACTGGTCCTACAGATCAACGGCAAGATGCGTGGTTCGATCAGCGTGCCGGCCGATGCCGACAAGGCCGCCATCGAGGCCATGGCCGCCGCTGCCCCCGAAGTGGCCCGCATCGGCGAAGGCAAGACGCCCAAGCGCATCGTCGTCGTGCCAGGCCGTCTTGTGAACGTGGTGCTGTGATGAACGCGCGCGTGCAGGCCCACAGCGCCATGGCCGACGGAACGCCTGGCCCAGGTTCGGCCTCGTGCCAGGCTGAACAAGGTGCACAGCTTTGCCAAGGCGCCGTCAGCCTTGCGCGCGCACGTCGCAGCTGGCTGTCACAGGCGGGGCGGGGCCTGACGGCGGGCGGTCTGAGCCTGATGCTCGCTGCCTGCGGCTTTCGCCTACGTCGTAGCACCCAGCTACCCTTTCACCGGCTTTACACCAACCTGGCGCCTACGGGCGGCATCGGGCTCGCGCTACGGCGCGAAATGTCACATGCCGAGGGCAGCGAACTCGTCACCGACCCGAAAGAAGCCGACGTGAGGCTGCTGATCCTGCAGGAAAGCCCCGAGCGGGAAGTGGTGGCCTATTCTCCTGAAGGACGCGCCCGCGAATACGAGCTTCGGCTTCGCGTGCGCTTCAAGGCGATGGACGCCCAGGGCAACGACCTGATCCCCGACAGCGAGATCGTGCTGCGCCGCGACATCTCCAACGCCGACAACCAGCTCACCGCCCGTGCCGATGAAGAAGCGATGCTCTTTCGGGACATGAGCACCGACATGGCACACCAGCTGATGCGACGGCTTGCCGCCATCCGCCCACCGGGCGCGGGTTGATGGGCCAGCGCATCAACACGCCCAACCAGTTGCGGCAAGCACTGGGCCGTCTGCACCCTGCGCTGGTCTGGATCAGCGGTGACGAGCCGCTGCTCGTGATCGAGGCGGCCGACCTGGTACGTGCCCATGCCCGCAAGCACGGTTTCGATGAACGCGAGATCGTCGACGTCGAAGGCCGTTTCGATCGCAGCACACTCCTCGAAGCTGCGCAGTCGCAATCCCTCTTTGCCAGCCAGCGCCTCGTGGACATCCGCGTGAAGGGCAAACCCACGAAGGAGCTGGGCGACACGCTGAAAGAGCTGCTCGGCATCCTCGGCGAAGAAACGCGGCTGCTCGTCACCTCGCCCAGATTGGAACGGGCCACCACCAATGCCGCCTGGTTCGAGGCGCTGGCCAAACAGATGCTGTGGATGGACACGCCCCGCATCGATGCCACCGCCCTGCCCGGCTGGATCGCCGAACGGCTCGCCAATCAGAAGCAACGTGCTGCGCCTGAGGTATTGGCGATGATGGCCGACCGAACCGAAGGCAATCTGCTGGCCGCCCATCAGGCCATCCAGCGCCTGGGTTTGCTGCTGCCCGAAGGCGAGCTGCCAGCCGACGCGGTGGCCGACATCGTGCTCGACAGCGCCCGGTTTGAACTCTTTGGTCTGGTGGATGCTGCGCTGGCCGGCGACACGCCGCGCACCGTGCGGATGGCCCGCTCGCTCGCCGCCGAAGACGCAGCGCTGCCCTTGCTCTCCTGGGCGCTGGCCGATGCCATCCGCAAGCTGCAACGCATTCGGCAGGGCTTGAGCCGTGGCCAGCCGATGCCGGCTGCCCTGCGTGCGGCTGGCGTCTTCGGCAAGCGCGAAGCGCTGATGCGGCAAGCACTTCAGCGCCTCGACGACCCCACACTCGGCAGCTTGCTGCGACAAGTGGCGCGGCTGGATAGAATGGCCAAGGGCGCCGCCAGCACCGGCCCGTCTGCCGACCCGTGGTTTCATGCCGAAACCCTGCTGATCGCCCTGTCGGGCGGCCACCTGCCGGCCCCCGCCGAGCTGATCTCGACCCTGGCTGAATGACACCGATGACCACCGAAGACACCGCCGCCTACATGCAAGGACTGGGCAGGGCCGCCCGTGCCGCAAGCCGTCTGCTCGCCCGCGCCAGCACCGCCCAAAAGAATCAGGCATTGCTGGCCTTGGCTCGTCGCATCGACGAGGCCCGCCCGATGCTCATCGAGGCCAACGCACACGATCTGGCCCAGGCCCGCGAAGCCGGACACGATGCCGCTTTCGTCGACCGGCTGGCCCTCACCGATCGCAACATCGACACGATGGTGGCAGGGCTGACCCAGATTGCCGCACTGCCCGACCCGGTCGGCGAGATCAGCGACCTCCGCCAGCGCCCGAGCGGCATCCAGGTAGGCAAGATGCGGGTGCCCATCGGCGTGATCGGCATCATTTACGAATCGCGCCCGAACGTCACGATCGACGCGGCAGCGCTCTGCCTCAAGTCCGGCAACGCCGCCATCCTGCGCGGCGGCTCCGAGGCCATCCACTCGAATCGCGCACTGGCCGGGCTGATGACAGACAGTCTGGCCGAGGCGGGCCTGCCCGCCACCGCCGTGCAGCTGGTGGCCACCACCGACCGCGCTGCCGTGGGCCAGCTGATCACCGATCGCACTTCAGTGGATGTGATCATCCCGCGTGGCGGCAAATCGCTGATCGAGCGGATCACGGCCGAAGCCAAGGTGCCCGTCATCAAGCACCTGGATGGTATCTGCCATGTATACGTGGATGCCGAAGCCGATCTGGACATGGCAGTGCGCATCGCCGACAACGCGAAGACCCAGCGCTACGCCCCTTGCAACACGATGGAAACGCTGCTCGTGCACCGTGCCATCGCGGCCGAGCTGCTGCCACGCCTGGGCGCCATCTATCAGCAAAAACAGGTGGAGCTGCGCACCGATGCCGACACCGCCGCCCTGCTCGACCAGGCCGGCATCGCCTCGATCCCCGCCACCGAAACAGACTGGCGCACCGAGTATCTGGCGCCGATCCTCTCGATCCGACTGGTGGACAGCCTCGATGAGGCCATCGACCACATCAGCGAATACAGCTCGAAGCACACCGAATCGATCATCACCAACAACCACCAGCATGCGATGCGCTTTTTGCGTGAGGTGGACTCGTCCTCCGTGATGATCAACGCCTCCACCCGCTTTGCCGATGGCTTCGAATACGGGCTGGGCGCCGAAATCGGCATCTCCACCGACAAGCTGCACGCCCGTGGCCCCGTGGGGCTGGAAGGACTGACCACACAGAAATACGTGGTGTTCGGGCACGGTGAGATCAGAACTTGATACCCCTCGACAACAGACACAGGAATTTCAGCCCCTTCATGGACTTCGATGCCCAATGGTTTTACTGGACGAAGATTTTTCACATCGTGATGGTGACGAGCTGGTTTGCCGGCCTTTTCTACCTGCCCCGCATCTTCGTGAACCTCGCGCAGGTGAAAGCAGACTCACACGCTGAACGCGACCGACTCCTCGGCATGTCGCGCCGGCTGTATCGCTTCATGACGCCCATTGGCATCCTGGCCCTCATCACCGGGCTGATCCTCTACCTGGTCTTTGGCATCGGCATGGGCACCGGCAGCGGCTGGATGCACGTCAAGATCACCATCGCCGTGCTGCTGGCGGGCTACCACCACAGCCTGTCGGTGCTGCTCAAGCGCTTCGAGACCGGGCAGAACAAGAAGTCTGAAACCTGGTTTCGCGTCTATAACGAAGTGCCGGTGCTGCTGCTGATTGCTGCCGTGGCACTGGTCATCATCAAGCCGTTTTAAGGTGCGGGCCGTGACATCCGATTCCAAACCCCCTCAGCGTTCGTTCCCCCGCCTACAGCCCGCATCGGATCGTCAGGGCCACCGGGGCCAACCGCGCCAAGGTCAATCACCCGCATCCCGCCAAGGTGGCAGGCACGCCAGCAAGCCCAGACACGCGCCTTCGTCCAGCATCCAGCCGCTGAATCCCAAAAAACTGAGCGAAGACGACGTACTCGATTTCTTTTGCCCCTGCCCGCGCGGTCTGGAGCAGGTACTGGCCGACGAGCTGAAAGCCCTCGGCGCCACAGCCGTGGAGATCACCCACGGCGGGGTTGCCTGCCAAGGCAAATTGCAACTGGCCTACCGCATCAATCTTGAGGCACGGCTGCCCAGCCGCGTGATGCTGCGCCTGATCGAAGCACCCTGCCCGCACGAGCATGCGCTCTACCGGCTATGCCACAGCATTGGCTGGGAAAACTGGTTCAGCGCCCAGCACACGCTGCGCGTGGATGTGGTGGCCATCCGCTCCCCTTTGAAGAGCCTCAACTTTGCCACGCTGCGCATCAAGGATGCCATCGTCGACCATTTCCGCGAGCGCGGTGGCATTCGCCCCTCCATCGACACCCGCAACCCGGACGTGCGCATCCACGCTTTCCTGAATGCCGACCGGCTGCAACTGTATCTGGATCTGTCGGGCGAGCCGCTCTTCAAACGCGGCTGGCGCAGCAGCCAGGATCGGCACGTCTCCGCCCCGCTCAAGGAAAACCTCGCGGCGGGCCTGTTGGCCCTGTCTGGCTGGCAGCCGGGCCAACCACTCGGCGACCTCTTCTGCGGCTCTGGCACCATCATCATCGAAGCCGCCCAGCAACTCTGCCAACGCGCCCCCGGTCTGGACAGAAAATTCGGCATCGAACAGTTGTCGATTCATCAGCCCGCCCTTTTCGACGAGCTGCTGAGCAAGCTCCGCGAGCGCGCCCGCCAAGGCATCGAGGCAGCGCCCAAAAACCTGCTCTGGGCCAGCGACCTCGACGCCGACGCCATCGAACTGGCCCGCGACAATCTGGCACTGGCCGGACTGCCGAAGGATATCGTGCAGTTTCAGGTGGCGGATGCGGCGACCATGTTGCCGCCGGTCTCGTTGCATACACAGGAGCCGCAGGCGGACGGTCATACTGCCATCGCCCACCGGCACGATTCAGCCTCTGTCGATGTCGATGTCGATGCTGTCAAGGATGCCCCGGACACATCAAACATTCCAACCAGCGCCAAAGCGACCACGCCCACCGCCAACAGCCAAACGGGCATTATCGTCTCCAACCCGCCCTACAACGAGCGCGTGGAAATCCCCATCGAACACTGGCGAGACATCGGCCGAAACCTGCGCGACCACTTCGGCGGCTGGCACGTCTTCCTGCTCACCAGCGACCGCGGCCTGCCCGGCCAGCTCGGCCTGCGCGAACGTCACAAGACCCCGCTCTTCAACGGGGCGATCGAGTGTCGGTTGTTTGATTTTGAGATGCGGGTGCGGGGGTGAGTCTCCACGGCGAGACTGATCGCCTGCATCACTGCCTATCAATCGCCGGACTTTGAGGAAGACTCATCACGCAACAGCTCATCCAGGATCTCCTCGGTCAAACCAGCCTCTTCAGCCGCGTAGCCCACCTGATCGCAAAACTGCTGAAACTCAGTCATGACCAGGACTTCAAAAACCTGATTCTCGACTACCCTCGCCAAGCACTGGACTTCTTTGCCAAAGAAGAGGCCATTGACCCAGGCGAGAAGGTCACGATCACGCCTATCCGGCAAGAAATGCTGAAAGATCGGCTCGGCGACCGCTTTCATGAGCTGGATGTACCGCTCAAAGTTGAATGGGAAGACGGCCGGCGCGAGATCCTGCTCTTTCTGCTGGAGGAAGAAAGCGATCCCTCGCGGTTTTCCATCCACCGCTTGGGGGTGTACTGCCTGAAACTGGCCGAGTTGTACGAGACACCGCGAGTGGTGCCGGTCGTGATCTTCCTCAAAGGAAGCCGCTCTTTGCCCACCAAGCTGCGGCTGGGCGGGGAGCGACACGAGTTCATGAGCTTTCGCTACCTGAGCTGCATACTGGGCGACCTGGCCTTTGAGCAGTTTCTGGCCAGCGACAACATCGTGGCGCGCATCTGCCTGAA
>JAUNKF010000021.1:0-36631 GCA_030532895.1 Lautropia sp.
TGGCTGTTGGCTGTTGGCATTATTATACCTAACTTATTGATTTGATTGGATTTTACTCGACCCGCCAGCGCAGGATGAAGAGGGTTTCTGTTTCGGTGCGTTGCTGCAAGCGGGCTTGCAGGGATTCGATCATGGCATCGCGTCGTTCGGCTATCTCGTCTTCCACATCGTACAAGGCTTCGCGCTGGCGTTTGCGTTTTCGCTCCTGCTCGGCAATGGCTCGTTGAATGTCGTTTTGCTCGGCGAGCGTGGCGGCCTTTCGGGCATCCCGCTTCAACTGGGCGATACGGGCCTTGGTGGCGCGCATGGCTTCTTCGGCAGCCAGCAACTTGTCTTCGGCCCATTGTTCCAGCTTGTCGCGCTCGTCCTCGAACAGGCGCTGGTGCTGCTCCATCACCTCGGCCATGCTGGCCGACACACGCTGTTGCTGGTTGGCCAGCAAGTCTGGCGGTGGCGGCTCGTCCAGCGGCTTCGGTGGGCGGGCTGCTTGGACGGACAGCAGTTTCTCACAAGTGTCCTGATCCAGTACCTCTGCCCCATCCGTCTGTGCGCTGAACAGCAACAGATCAGCGGTATCCAGCCCCGTTACCGCTACGCGGCTCAAGACGAGCCAGCCGCCCTGCCCTTTCAGGCGCTCGATGACGGAGAGTCGATGACCGTGCCCGGTGTAATTGAAGCAGACCTCGGCCACGGGTGTATCGCTATTCAGACTCTGTGACAAACACCACTCGCCGAGCGGATGGCTAAGCCGGTAGGCGTTGGCGAGCATATCCGGCTGGGCGCCACCTCGCAGCAACTGATAACGGCCGGCCGCGATGTTGGGCGGTGGCTCGCTCAACGAGAAGGCATAAGCGGCTTCATCGAAGCGCGCCCGGTCTTTCAGCGCAAAACGGGTGCTGCCCCAAAACCAACGGCCCAACCGATCCAGCCGTGCCTGTGCTTCGTCCAGCTTCAGCTTCAGACGTTCGTGCACGTCTTCGTCGAAGTTTTCCAGCAACTGGGTCTGGGTTTCTCGAATGCGGTTGGTGATGACGCTTTCCAGCTCCTGTTGCAGCGTGTTGAAGGCGGCTTCGATCTCCTGCGGCAGCCGGCAGGTATCGTAGATTTGCAGCACGCGCTTTTCAAAATCGATACCGGCTTCCACCCGGCCCAGAATCTCGTCGCTCGCGCCAAACACCCCGGAAAACAGGTTGAACTTGTCGGTGAGCAATTCGAGTACGCGCTGATCGGCCTGGTTGCGCGTGTTCAGGAAGTTGATGACGACGACATCAAAGCGCTGCCCATAACGATGGCAGCGCCCGATGCGCTGCTCCACCCGTTGGGGATTCCACGGCAGATCGTAGTTGATCAGCAGCGAGCAGAATTGCAGGTTGACGCCTTCTGCCGCTGCCTCGGTGGCGATCATGATCTCGGCCCCACTGCCATCATCCTGGCGGAAATGGTCGATGAGCGCGGTTCGCCGATCCACCTGCGCCGAACCGGTAACACGATCGGTGCCGGCATGCGTCTTCAGCCATGCCTTGTAGATGGCGGTGGTCTCGGGGTCATTGTTGGTGCCCGAGAACACCGCAAGTTTGCCCTCATAGCCATTGGCCGCCAGAAAGCGGGCCAGATACTCCTGCGTGCGGCGGGATTCGGTAAAGATGATGGCCTTCTTCGGTGCGCCAAGCGCCGCCATGTTGTCAAAGCCAAGCGTCAGGGCTTTGAGCAAGGCAGCGGCCTTGGTGTCGGTTGGCAGGTTTTCTGCCGCCTCGATGAACTCGCCCAGCTCGGCAATTTCCAATCGCAACAGCTCGGGATCTATATGCTGGTCGTCCCAATCCGGCTGAGCAAGGTCTGCCTGAAGACGGCTTGGCCGTGACGCGATGCGCACTTTGGGCGCGCCCTCCAGCACCATCTCCAGCGTTCTGTTTTCATCCGGTGTGCCTGTCTCGTCAGGCGCTTCTTCCGCCGACTGCGCCAGCCAACCCTCGCCCATTTCCTCCTGCGCCATCAGCCGTTCCATCATGGCTGCATCGGCTTCGGAATCACTCGGGGTGCCGGCAGCCAGCATGGCTTGCAGGCGATCGCGGATGATACGCAGCGTGGCCATCACGGCATAGGGGCTGGATGCCAGGAGCTTGCGCAGCACCAGACTGGTCAGATGCCGTTGCTGCTGGGGCAAGGCATAAGAATGCTCGCGTTGCAGGAAGGCGGAAATCCGCTCATGCAGGGCATGCTCGTCATCCGTTGGCTCAAAAGGCTGGGTGAGCGCCTTGCGCTCGGTGTAGCGGATGTATTCGAGCACGTCCTTGCGCAACGTGCGTTTGACGAAACTGCGCAGCCGGTGCCGCAATGCCGGGATGCCTTCCTCGCCGCTCATGAATTGGCGACGAAAGGATGCCTCTTCGCCGAACAGATGCTCATCCAGCAAAGTGGAGAGGCCATACAGCTCCATCAGCGAGTTTTGCAAGGGCGTGGCGGTGAGCAGCAATTTCTTTCGGCCCGCCAGGGCGCGCTTCAGCGCCTGTCCGGTGCGGTTGCTGGATCGGTGCGCATGACGCAGCTTGTGGGCTTCGTCCATTACCACCGCATCCCAGGCAATGGCGCGCAGCGCTGCTTCATGCCGGGCGGCAAAGGGGTAGGACATGATCAGCACCTGTTGCCCGGCCCATGCCTGCAAGGCGGGCAGCATCTGGCCGTTGCCTTGTTGCTTGACCGTGGCGCTATCCACCACCAGGGCCGGCACGGCAAACTTGTCTTGCAGCTCCTGTGCCCATTGCTTGCGCAGCGCGGCCGGGCAAATGATCAACAGGCGGCGTTGCCGCTCGGCCCAATACTGGCAGAGCACGAGCGCGGCCTCGATGGTTTTGCCCAAGCCGACTTCATCGGCCAGCAGCACGCCTTCCTGCAAGGGGTTGCGCAGCGCAAACAAGGCCGCTTCAATCTGATGCGGGTTCAGATCGACGCTGGCATCGAAGAGTGATTGCGAGAGCCGATCCACCCCGTCTGCCCGGTGACGGCGGGTCAGCTCATGGGCGTAGTATTTGGCATGGTAGGCGGTGTACATGGTCTCCCGATCGTGATGAACGCCGGTGGCGTCTGATCGGGGGCTGGCTGACGGTTGGTGGCCTCAGCGCCATGCCGCGCCAGACGCCGGGCGGGTGCTAGCTGATTATGGTGGCCGGCGTCTGATGGGGGAAAGGGGTGTTGTGTTTGGCGCAGCTTAAATCGGCTGCGCCTCCGCCAGAATCTTCGCCCGGCGTTTTTCGGGCAATTCCGCCAGCGTCAACAGATCGACCTTGACGCCAAGAATGTCCTCAAGCTCCCCATAAAGCCCGCCTAAATCCAACAACGTGGCGCCGGGCAAAGTATCCACCAGAATGTCGATATCGCTGTCTTCGTGGTCGGTGCCATGCAGCACGGAACCAAAAACGCGGGGGTTCGTCGTTCTGTAGCGGCTGACCGCCTCTCTCACGGCTTGTCTATTAGCATCGAGAATGGCCGAAGGACGAACGATCTGCAATCGTTCATCCTCTGGAAACAACTGCTCCAGCACATAGCGTCTGAGGCTTTTGCCTGCTTGGGTGGCCCGCGCCTTCAAGTCCTGAAGCTGTTGGTCGGTGAGGTCGATCGTAAGTCTTTCCATATTCGAAGCTTTCCAATGCTCAAACCCCAGCCGGCCGTTTCTTCAACACCTGGTCGATGACGCGGTTGTCCTTGCCTTCGACGACGCGGATGCGCACGGGCATCATGTTGAGGGCTGGGGCGAGCCAGACATCGAATTTGGGGGCTTCGGGATCGCCGGGTTTGCTGACGGCGATGTGCAGGGCCTCGAAGCAGCCGGCTTTGGTGCGCAGCGGCTCCTGGCTGATGACATGAAAGTGCGGCTCGTCGATGCGCTTCATGCCGGCCAGTGGCAGGATGAAGCGTTGGCCGGGTTTGGAGACGGCCTTGTGGCCGCGAGCCAGAAGGCCCAGCTGGAAGAAGATGGAGAGCCTGTCCTGCGTGCCTTCAGGAAAGGGGTATTCCAGTGCAGCATCACCAAGCCGTTTGACGCGGCCGGTGCGGGCGTCGAAGCTCAGCTGCCGTTCGGGGCGCTTGCCGCGCTTTTCGGTGTAGCGCTGAGGCTGAAAGCCGTGTTCACCCAGCACGCCGGTGCTGGTCTGCAAGAGGTTGCCGCTGTAGAAAACGGCGAGCACGCCGGTGGCGTGGGCTTCGGTATCCAGCCGATATTGATCCTGCTGGCGGCTCAAGCGGTAAACGGCCTGGGCGACGTGCACACCACGACCGGTGAAGTCGCCATAGAACACGTCGAAATCGAGGCTGAGGGCCTCGGGTACCGGTGGCAGGGCCTTGAGCTGCGGCACGGGCGGGGTTTCGCCGCCGGACGGGGATGCCGCCTTGGAGGCCGCCTTTGGTGCGGCCGCCCTCAGCTGGGCAGCTGGCAGGACGCTACCGAACACGCCAACCACGCCCACGGAAGCCGCACGTGCCGTCACCGCGGAAGCGTGCACGCCAGCGGCGGAAAGGGTACGGCACAACAGTTGGCGTCGAAGGATCGAAGTCATCCGGTAAAGGCTACAACCGAACCGGCCGGTTATCCAGCTCGTTCGGATTATCGGCGCCCGGTTGTGCCGGCAAGGCTGCGATCAGTGCCTGATTGAGCTGCTGGATGGCGCTGATCACGCCCTCGACAGGCTGGCCGGCGCGGCAGGCATCGGCAACCTGCTGGCAGCCCTGTGACCAGATCTCGGCCGGCAGGCGCTGGTGGGCGAGCCGGTCGGCGATGATCTCGACGGCATGGTCGGCCGTGAGCAGGTAGATGAGGATGCCGGTGTTGTCTTCGGTATCCCACACCCGATGCTTGCCGAAGACCTGCAAGGCCCGCTCGCGCGGACTCAGGCCCCGGCGCAGTGCCGACCAGCTGAGCGTGGGTTCGAGCGCGAAGCGGATTTCACCGCGATGCTGCGTTTCTCCCTCGCTGATGGCTGCCTCGATGCGGTCGAAAGCGGCCTCATCGAAGGCGCGCGCGATGGGGTCGGGCGCCCAGCCACTGTGGCGCCAGTAGCAGCCCAAGCCGCGTTTGGGTCGTGTATCACCAGCCACCGGATGCTCCTCCTCCGCCAAAACCACCGCCACCGCCGCCAAAGCCGCCGCCCCCACCGAAGCCACCGCCGCCGCCGAAGCCGCCCATGCCACCACCAAAGCCACCGCCGATGCCACCGCCTCGACGGCCGCCCCGGTAGGTATGACGACCGACCTGCTGCAGCGAATGGCCGCTCGCGGCCACCACCATGACGATGACGAGCACGATCAGGCCGCAGACGGCGCCGATCACGAGCGAGCCGAGCAGGCCCAGCGCGCTGAAGCCCATGATGCCGCCGGCCAGCAGACCGGCAATCCAGCGGCCGACGATGCCGGACGCGATGATGCCACCGATGGTCATGAAGAACATCAGCGGCAGGATGTCATCGAGCCAGACATCCTCGGTGGCACGGGCATCGGCAGGTGCCGGCAATGCTTCGCCCTGGATGCGGGCGATGATCGCGTCGACCGCGCCCTGGATGCCGCCAAAGTACTGCTGCTGCCGAAAACGCGGCACCAGCTGCTGGTCGATGATGCGTTTGGCCAGGCCGTCGGGAATGGCGCCTTCCAGTCCGTAACCGACCTCGATGCGGGCACGGCGGTCATCACGGGCGATGAGCAGCAGCACGCCATCGTCCACGGCCTGCCCGGAAGCCCCCTGCTTGCCACGGCCAAGCTTCCACTGCTCGACCACCCGGAGCGAATATTCCTCGATGGTCTCGGGCTGGGTCGTCTTCACGATCAGCACGGCAAGCTGGCTGCCCTTGTCGGCTTGCAGCTGCAAGAGCTTCTGCTCGAGCGCCTGCCGCTCGCCCGGTTGCAGCATGCCGGCCAAGTCGGTAACGGGCGATCGCAAGGCGGGGATGGGCTTGAAGGCGTCGACATCCTCAGCCGTCTGCCAATCCTGGTTGGCGGCTGGCGCGTTGGCCTGTGCCAGTAGCATCAGTGATGATGCATTGCTCAACGCCTCACCCTGCCCGCCTGCCGGCAGCGCCAAAGCTGGGACACTGGCAACACTCAGCCCAAGGGCCAGCAGGGCCGCGCCGCAGGCGCGACGCCAGAGGCCGGAAAGTTGGCGGCGAGCACGCTGGCCCACGCCGCCCTGACCCACTCGCATGACAGCAGCCTCGATGCTCAGTTGGCCGTACCACCAGCCGGCGCAGGCTGAGTGCTGCCGGCCGGGGCTTTGGCCCCACCAAAATCGACGGCAGGCGGCTTCGAGATCGCCTGCTCGTTTTCAACCGTGAATTGAGGCTTCACGTCGTAGCCAAAGACCTTGGCCGTGAGATTCACCGGAAACTCGCGCACCAGCACGTTGTAGTCGTTGAGCGTCTGAATGTAGCGCTTGCGGGCCACGGTGATGCGGTTCTCGGTGCCGGCCAGCTCAGCCTGCAGCTCGCTGAAGTTCTGGTTGGCCTGCAGCTGCGGGTAGTTTTCTGCCACCACCAACAGGCGCGACAGGGCGCTGCTCATCTCGGCCTGGGCATTTTCAAACTGCTTGAGCGAGGCCGGATCAGCCGGATTGACCTGAGCCTGGATCTGGCCCACGCGCGAGCGGGCGTCCGTCACGCGCGTCAGCACCTCTTTTTCATGCTCGGCATAGCCCTTGACGGTGTTGACGAGATTGGGAATCAGGTCGGCACGACGCTGATACTGGTTGAGCACTTCGGCCCAGCCCTGCTTGGTGGCTTCGTCGGCGCGCTGAATGTCGTTGTAGCCACAACCCGACAACCAGACGGCCACCATGCCGACCGACAACAGCCGGACACACCGGCCTTTCAGACTGAGTGTTGCCATCCTGATATGGACTCCCTCTGCTGGAAAAATGGATCGAACAGGGGTCGATGGTAACTGCTCGGGCGCGCCGGTGGGATTCAACCCGCAAGTCGGCAAGTTTTTTGGCGATCCGACGCGCGTGGCTCACGATCACACCCTTTGGGACCACACGCACTAGCAGCGGTTGGCGAGCGGACAACAGGCCGTGACGGACAAACACAGGAGGCAGCACCGTCACAGGCGCATCGTCTGAATTGAAACGGCCACGCGCCCGCTGCCGGCGGCTCTCGTCTCGCAGGGACAAATCAGCGTCGAGACGCAGTCTACAGCCATTGCACAAGCGACACGCCCAGCCCCACACGGGTCTGTTTGTGGTTGTAATCGATCATGCTGGCACCGTAGCCGCGGAAAACCTGCAGATGAGCCTTCAGGTAGCTGCTGATGGGAAAGGCATAGTCGAGCGCCAACGAGCCGCGTGCGCGGCTGCCCAGGCGCAACGAATGGCGGGCCGTGAGCGACATCTCGTGCCCCCCCTTGCGATGCACGAGCAGCATCTCGCCCCGGCCCAGATAATCGCTGATGTCGGGGTTGTCATCATCTTTGGCAGTTTCCGGCACGCGCCACCAAGGCCGCAACATCATCATCCACCCGTCCCGCTCCAGCCCAAACTGAAAGATCAGGCGGTTCCAGCTGCGTGACAGCGGCAGGCTTCGACCATTGGACTGATGGTTGAGTCCGATGGACGCCATCCGCCAATGCCAGCTGCCAAGCTTGCGGTGCGTGCGAAAGACGGCCATGACCTCCGGCTCGTAATTGGTTTCGCGAAACGGCCGGGACATCGCAGCGGTATAGATCTGCCAGTGCGAGACCTGGGTGTAGCCGACCCAGATATCACCGTTGTCGCCGATCAGGTTCTCGACGATCTTCGTCTTCAGGCTGATCTGAAACTTGGCCTCGATGTTCTTCAACAGGCTGCTGCCCTGACGGTCGCCAAGACTTGCCGTGGCCCAGGTGTTCTCGGGGTTGGGGGTGCCTGGCTCACGGTTCACCCGCGAACTCCAGTCGGTCACGATCGCATACATGGGCTTGTAGGGCCGCAGCACGAAACGCCCCCGGCTGGCCGCATCATCCAGCTCCCAGCGGTCGGTGAGATCGGCACCGAGGCTCCTGCGCACATCCTGCACGGCACGGGATGCCTGGCGACCATCCACCAAAAAGCGTGACTCATCCGGCGGTGACGGCTCGAAGGATGGCAAGGCACTGCTGAGCCAGGCGCTACCGCTGTCCAACCAGGAACGCGGCGTCTGCTCACCGGCCGGGGCCAGGGCTTGCCCCTGCTCAGGGTCGCTCGGCGTCTTCAGCTTCAACCCATAGTGGTGGGCGGCCGCCTCGGGGGCATTGCGATCCGGTGGGGCGATCCGGCTGGCTGCCACTTCGTCATAACATGCCAACCGATCGGCATCGCCCTTCATGCCCCGGCACGCCTGCGCCCGCGCCACGGCGCGCATCAAGTCCTCTGCCTGTGCGGCCGGGATCGGCACGGCCTGACCCGACTCAGTCTGTGCTGCCATCGGGCGCCTGCCTTGCGCGTTGCCCCTGCCCTGCCGCAGACTCGTCGACAGGGGTGGCACCTGTTCATAGCAGCGCAGGCGCGCGGCGTCCTGCTCGATGGCGATGCACGCCGAGACAGCCCGCCCGGCTTTTTCAATGGCTTTCACCTGGGCCGGCGACAACAGCACCTGTGTGCTATCGAGCTGGGCCACCACGGCGCCCGTGGCCGGTCGGCTGGAAGCCGGCAACGACTGAGCCGCAGCCCCCACGGGCCAGACGAAGGTTGCCAATACCCACGGCAATGGCAACACGCGAACCCCGAAACGGACAGCAGACAGATCAGTCATGACACAACCAGCGATCAATTCAAACGGAGGAGTCAAGCCCTATTCGGGGCATCGCGCGTACCATGCACGCCCGGAGGGGTTTTCGCAGGGACGAATCAGTGTCCATGACACGCGCCAACAAAACGGTATTCTAGCTAGACGGGCAATAGCCCCGCTGCCACGCGCTGGCGGTTGTAGAAGCCGGTTTTCAGCATCTCGGGCCGGGTACTGCACGGGGGCGTGAGCAGCTCATCGGGCCGATGGGCCGTGATCAGCACGTCATGACGGGCAAACCACTCGGCCATCGCCGCAAAACGGCTGGCATCCCCGCCGGCATGCAGACCCAGCAAAGCTTCGGTCAGGTCGCGCCCCGGCAACAGGCTGAAGATGCCGCACGTGTTCAACTCCACGATGGGGGACTGGGCCAGTGGTGTGACCTCCGGCCCCTGCCAATAGCCAATCAGATTGCCACGGCCGCGCATGACGGCAAAGGTCGCCATGCAGGCAACCTGATTGATGGCTTCGTTCATCGCCTCGACGGCCATCGAGTCATCGGCCTGGTGGGGCAGCACGCAACAGGCATCGAGCCAGTGCGCCAGCCCCTCGTCCCGCAAACGGCGGCTTTCCTCGGGCCGGAGCAGTCTCAACCCCATGGCCTGGAAAGGATCGATGAACTGCTCGGCATCCGGGACACGTACCGTTTCGATCAGCCACAGGCGTCGCAGGTCATCCGGCACGGGTTGGCCCGACAAAACGGCCTCGACGAAATTGTCGATGCCTCGGGCCGTGTCGGTCGAAGCGGCAGGAACACGCCGGTGCCGACGAGTTCGGGAGCGAGAGCGGGAACGAAACACGGGAATCACAAAAACGATCTGAACACACAGAGCCGCGCCACAGAACGACGTGACACCAGCCGAATGAGACGTGCCAGGTCTGCAAGCGCGCTGCCGGACGGCCAGCACAGCCGGCCTGCCCGCAGCCAGACGGGCAGCCTCATGCGGTAGACAGGTTTAGGCTGAACCCGGCGGCCCCGCCACGTAGAATCCATGCAGCGCGGCCCCCCGGAAATGGGGGTCGTTATTCTGAAGCTTTTCATCCTGTTTTGCCAGCGTACTTTTCAATAACAAAAGTGATACGCTGGCGTTTTGAAACATTGAACCTTGACGACACCAAAACACCGACGACACGCTGAACCCCAAGCACTGAATCCGCACTGAAGGTCTTGCAGCATGCTGACGCTTCAGCGCCCTCTCAAACGACACGCCCTCCGATCATGCACCACACGCACAGATGCAGCACCAACGGGCGCCAGGGCCTGAAAGCCCCGGCCGGACGGCTGTCGCCCCTTTCCTTCCCAGAATCGTCTGGCCCCCAGATCACGCCAGATCGTTGGAGACACACCACGTGAGTCATACGCACCTGAACATCAAGGTTGAAGAGGCACTGCACAACCGCCTCAAACAGGTCGCCGAACGCAACCATCGCACCCTGCCCTGGCTGGTGAAGCAGGCGCTGCTCAGTTACATGGAGAACATCGAGCGCGGCTACCTGCCGCCCGAGCTGCAGGCGGGAGCCCCCGGCATCAAGACGGCGGGTCTGGACGGTGTAGCGCAGCACGCCGATCCCAACCAGGTGCAGCCCTTTCTGGCCTTCGCCCAGGACGTGGCACCACAAACGCCGCAGCGCGCAGCCATCACGGCAGCATGGCGCCGTCCGGAACCCGAGGCGGTGAGCTGGTTGCTGAAGCAGGCCGAAGAACCGGCACTGGTGGCCGAACCTTATACAAGCCGGGTGAAGGCGCTGGCCAAGCAGCTCGTGGAAGGGCTGCGCCGCCGTCAGCAAGGTGGCAGCGGGGTGGAGGCGCTGATTCAGGAGTTCTCACTCTCCAGCCAGGAAGGCGTGGCGCTGATGTGTCTGGCCGAGGCCCTGTTGCGCATTCCCGATCGTGAAACGCGCGACGCGCTGATCCGCGACAAGATCAGCCACGGCGACTGGAAATCCCACCTCGGGCATTCCCCCTCGGTCTTCGTGAATGCCACCACCTGGGGGTTGATGCTCACGGGCAAGCTCGTGTCCACCAACAGCGAAAGCAGTCTCTCCTCGGCGCTCACCCGGCTGATCGGCAAGGGCGGCGAGCCGCTGATCCGCAAGAGTGTGGACATGGCGATGCGGATGATGGGCGAGCAGTTCGTGACGGGCGAGACCATCGAGCAGGCACTGGCCAATGCGCGCAAGTACGAGGCCAAGGGTTTCCGTTATTCCTACGACATGCTGGGCGAGGCGGCCGCCACCGATGAGGATGCGCAGAAGTACCTGATGGCCTACGAGATGGCGATCCACGCCATCGGCAAGGCATCGAACGGCCGTGGCATTTATGAAGGGCCGGGCATCTCGATCAAGCTCTCGGCCCTTCATCCGCGCTACAGCCGCGCACAGGCCGACCGGGTGTTCGGCGAGCTGCTGCCACGCCTGCGCCATCTGGCACTGCTGGCCCGCCGCTATGACATCGCGCTGAACATCGATGCCGAAGAGGCCGACCGGCTCGAACTCTCGCTCGATCTGCTCGAATCGCTGTGCTTCGACCCGGCACTGGCCGGCTGGAACGGCATCGGCTTCGTGGTGCAGGCGTATCAGAAGCGCTGCCCCTATGTGATCGACTACCTGATCGACCTGGGGCGCCGCAGTCGCCACCGCCTGATGATCCGGCTGGTGAAAGGCGCTTACTGGGACAGCGAGATCAAGCGAGCGCAGCTCGACGGCATGGAAGGCTATCCGGTCTACACCCGCAAGGTCTATACGGACGTGTCATACCTGGTGTGCGCGCAGAAGATGCTGCGCGCACCGGATGCGATCTATCCGCAGTTTGCCACCCACAATGCCCGCACGCTGGCCACCATCTACGAGATGGCGGGCCAGAACTACTACCCTGGCCAGTATGAGTTCCAGTGCCTGCACGGCATGGGTGAACCACTGTATGAGCAGGTGACGGGGCCGATCTCGGCGGGCGGACTGAACCGGCCGTGCCGGATCTATGCGCCGGTGGGCACCTATGAGACGCTGCTGGCCTACCTGGTGCGTCGCCTGCTGGAAAACGGGGCCAACACCTCTTTCGTGAACCAGGTGAGCGACCCGAACACGCCGCTCGACAAGCTGATCGCCGATCCGATCGCCGAAGCCGCTGCCATTGCGCCCACGGGTGCGCCGCATCCGCTGATTCCGCTGCCCTCGGCACTGTATGCCAAGGAGGGCTTTGGCTACCGACTCAATTCGGCCGGCGTCGACCTGGCCAACGAGCAGAAGCTGGCGGCGCTCTCCACCGGGCTGATGGCGAGCGCCACGATGCCGTGGCTGGCCCTGCCCGGCAACCACCGCCAGCCGGTGGATGAGGCCGGTGTCACGACATCGACGGCGAGCCAGAACGCCGAGAGCGGCCAGACGGCAACGGCCACCAGCGCAGCCACCGGCACCGCTACCGCAGCCGACAGGCGTGTCGAGACAGGCAACGCCGTACCAGCAGGTGCAAAACCGGTACGCAACCCGGCCAACCATGCCGATGTGGTGGGCCATGTGCTGGAAGCCACGCGCGAGGATCTGGACAGCATCCTGAAAACGGCCGAGGCGGCTGCGGCCGGCTGGCAGGCCATACCGGTGGCCGAGCGGGCCGAGTGCCTCGTGCGCGCGGCCCAGATCATGGAAGACCGCACGCCGATCCTGATGGGCTTGGTGATTCGCGAAGCCGGCAAGTCGCTGCCCAATGCGATTGCCGAAATCCGCGAGGCGGTGGACTTCCTGCGCTATTACGCCAACCAGGTGCGGGCTGAATTCAACCAGAACACCCACCGGCCACTGGGCACGATCCTGTGCATCAGCCCGTGGAATTTCCCGCTCGCGATCTTCAGCGGTCAGGTGGCAGCGGCACTGGCCGCCGGCAACACGGTGCTGGCCAAACCCGCCGAGCAGACACCACTGATTGCAGCCGAAGCCGTACGCATCCTGCATGAGGCCGGCATTCCCAAAGACGTGCTGCAACTGGTGCCGGGCGATGGCGTGGCCGTGGGCGCACCGCTGGTGGCCGATGCCCGTGTCAACGGGGTGATGTTCACCGGTTCGACCGAGGTGGCGCGTCTCATCGCGGCGCAACTGGCCGAGCGTCTCGACGCGCAGGGCCAGCCCGTGCCGCTGATCGCCGAAACAGGCGGCCAGAACTGCATGATCGTCGATTCCTCCGCACTCACCGAACAGGTGGTGCAGGATGTGCTGGTATCGGCCTTCGATTCGGCCGGTCAGCGTTGCTCGGCACTGCGAGTGTTGTGCGTGCAGGAAGATGCGGCCGACCGGGTGCTCACGATGCTGCGCGGTGCCACCGAAGAGCTGCGCCAGGGCAACCCCGAGCTGCTCTCCACCGATGTCGGCCCGGTCATCGACCAGGAGGCCCGCGACACCATCGTCAACTACATCGACAAGATGCGTACCCAGGGCGCCAAGGTGAGCCAGCCTGCGCTGGCCCGTGCCGACCAGGGCGCCTTCGAGGCGGGCACCTTCGTGCCCCCCACCATCATCGAGATCAAGAGCATCCGCGAGCTGGGGCGCGAGGTCTTCGGACCGGTGCTGCACGTGCTGCGCTACAAACGTGATGAGCTGGGTGCGCTGGTGAAGGACATCAACAGCACCGGCTATGGGCTGACCTTCGGGGTGCATACCCGTATCGATGAAACGATCGATCAGCTGCTCGATGCGATCCACGCGGGCAACCTCTATGTGAACCGCAACATCGTCGGTGCCGTGGTGGGCGTGCAGCCCTTCGGTGGTGAGGGGCTGTCGGGCACCGGCCCGAAGGCCGGTGGCCCGCTGTACCTGAACCGGCTGCTGTCGGCACGTCCACAAGGCATGCTGCCCGCCAGCCAGGAAAACCGCGAGCTGATCGAGACGGTGGCCAGCTGGCTGGGCAAGACCGGCATCGCCAAGGCCGATACCGACACCTTGCAACGCCATGCGCAGGATCTGGTCACGGCGATGTGTGCCAACGCCGAGCAGGAAATGCCCGGCCCCACCGGCGAGAGCAACCTGTATCGTCAGCAGGGCCGTGGCCGCGTGCTGTGCGTGGCCAGCACCCCGCTGGGTGCACTGGCACAGGTGCTGACCTGCTTGGCCACCGGCAACACGGCACTGCTGCCCGAAGGCACGGCAGGTGCTCAGCTGGCGGCCGAGCTGCCCACACGGCTGAAAGACCGGGTGGCGCGGATCGCGGCGGCCGACATCGACACGGGGCACTTCGAGGCAGCGCTGTACGAAGGCGAGGCAGCCGGTTTGAAGGCGCTCAACCAGCGACTGGCCGCCCGCCCCGGCCCGATCGTGAACCTGCAGTCACTGACGGCCGGACAGATCCGTGAAGGCCACCACTACCGCAGCGAGCTGCTGCTGGCCGAACGCTCGATCAGCATCAACACGGCCGCGGCCGGTGGCAACGCAAGCCTCATGACGATCGGCTGATGACGGGCAAGCCTGCCGGCACACTTGCCCATCGGCCCATACGCCGGTGGGCGGTGTCGGCCTGGGCGTGATGCCCGAGCATAGGGAAAACACGTATTCCCTTCGTTTGGATAAAAACGACAAAGCAGCGGAAAATCCCCGCCATCCCTTTCAAAAGACAAGGAGAAGCCATGCTCGCCCAATTACGCGAACGGGACAGATACCCGTTCTGGTTTGAAGTCGCACCGCTAGTGCTGACAACCATCATCCTGATGGTGCAGTTCTTCGTCTTCGAAGACTTCACACCACACGTGCCACTCGTGATCGGCATCTGCATCACCGGCATCTTCATGTCACTCAAGGGCAAGTCCTGGCAGGGCATGGAAGTGAAGATGTACAAGGTCATGAAGGTGGCCCTGCCCAGCGTGATGATCCTGATGTGCGTGGGCATGGTGATTGCAAGCTGGATCGCCTCCGGCACGGTACCCACCATCCTGAACTTCGGTCTCGGCATCATGAGTCCGAACATCTTCCTGCCGGCTGCCTGCGTGCTGGGCACGCTGGTGTCGCTGGCCACGGGTACCTCCTGGGGCACGGTCGGCACGGTGGGTCTGGCCGTGATGGGCATCGGCACGGCGCTGGGCATTCCGGAATACTGGACGGCGGGCGCTGTCGTCTCCGGCGCCTTCTTCGGGGACAAGATGTCGCCGCTGTCGGACACGACGAACCTGACGCCGGCCGTGACCGACACCGATCTGGTCAGCCACATCAAGTCGATGTTGCCGAACACGATCCCGGCCTACCTGATCGCACTGGCCATCTACGGCTGGATCAGCAGCGACTACGGTGCGAACCTCACCGCCACGCCCGAGATCCGCGAAACGCTGCAGAACACGATCCAAACCAACTTCAAGCTGAGCTGGATCACGCTGATCCCGGCCGTCTTCGTCGTCGTCATGGGTTTTCGGCGCTATTCGGTCATCGGCACGCTGTGCACCGGCGTGTTCCTCGGCTCGTTGATCGCCATCTTCTTCCAGGGTTTTGAAGTCGCCAAGATTTCCGACATCCTGATGAACGGCTACAAGGCCGAAACCGGCCAGGAGTATGTGGACAAGCTGCTCAGCAAGGGCGGCATCCTGTCGATGGGCTGGGTGATCACGATGATGCTGCTGTCGCTGGCCTTCATCGGCGTGCTCGAACACTATGGCACCTTCCGCGCCATTCTGGGCAAACTGGCTGGTCTCACCCAGTCACGCTTCTCGCTGGTGGCCACCTCGGCTGCCATCGTGCTGGCGGTGGGCGTGATCGCCGGTGAGGTTTACACCTCCGTCGTCCTGCCCGGTCGCCTGATGAAGAACAAGTTCACCGAGCTGGGCTATGACCGCACCATCCTCTCCCGCACCATCGAAGACTGGGGCACGTTGGTTTCACCGCTGATTCCCTGGAACAACGGCGGCGCCTTCGTCAGCACCACGCTGGGCCTGTCCGCTTTCGTCTATGCCCCCTTCGCCCTCTTCTGCTGGCTCTCGCCGCTGGTGGGGCTGGTCTACGCGGCCTGCGGCTGGTTCATGCCGAAAGATCCGAACGGCCCACAGCCAGGCATGGCCGATGAGGACATGGAAGAGATCGCCGCTGATGCCGACAGTTATGTGACCTGATCGGCCTTCGTCAGGCGCTTCTTCACGCCTGTCCGTCGCACACCGGCATCCCCAACCGCCAGCTTTGCTGGCCGGCTTCGGGATGCCGGTTTTTTTTGCCGGTTTTGTGTCATCAGTCGCCGAACGGCCGGTATGTCGACAGCCTGCCAACTCTCGCAGACGTTGCTATAATCGATAGGTTATAACATCGTTTTTAATGAGCTGATCATGCAGGTACTCTCCTCCCTCAAAGAAGCCAAGAAGCGCAGCCGTGATTGCCAGATCGTTCGCCGGCGTGGGCGCATCTATGTCATCTGCCGTAGCAACCCGCGCCTGAAGGCCCGCCAAGGCGGCGCAAAAAACAAGAACAAGCACGCGGGTTGAGGGGCACTCAGAAACTGCCGAGCATCGTGCCCAGGCCAATCACCACAGCCAGCGCGGCCAGCGGGATCGCCACGGTCAGCATCGCGATGTTCAGGTACGAATCCCGGTGCGTGAGACCGCAAATGGCCAGTAACGTGATGACGGCGCCATTGTGCGGCAAGGTGTCCAGACAGCCTGCGGCGATGACGGCCACGCGGTGCAGCAGCTCCGGGCTGATCCCCACCTGCTGAGCGAGCGTCAGATAGTCGGCACCCAGCGTTTGCAGCGCGATGCTCATCCCCCCGGAGGCCGAGCCGGTGATGCCAGCGATGATGTTCATCGCGAAGGCTTCCGAGATCAGCGGGTTGTCGGAGACATTCAACACCGCATCGCGAATGACGACGAAGCCCGCCATGCTGGCGATGACGGCCCCATAGCCCACCTCGGAAGCCGTGTTGAAGAGCGGCAGCATGAAGCCGAAAGCCCCCTTGTTGATCGTGTCCTTCAGGTTGTGCCAATGCTTCCAGCGCATCACCACGAGCACCGAACAGGCCACCACCAGCGCGATGATCAAGGCCCACATGCCGGTGGATTTGGCAGGGTTCACCGCTGGGAAGCGCTCGGTCAGCGCGCTGAAGTCCATGCCAGGGAAGACGCCGTAAGTGAACCAGGCGTTCACCCCCACCACCAGCACCAGCGGCAGCAGCGCCAGCAACACCGGCATCTGGCTGTAGCGGCCGGTATCGTCCTGCGTGTCCTTGTCGGCCGCATCGAAAGGGTGCACCCCATAACCCTCACCGGCCGCACGCGCCTTGGCGTGACGGCTCCAAAGCCACATCAACCCGCCGCCCATCATGATGGCCGACGCGATCAGCCCCAGACCCGGCGCCGCGAAGACATTGGTGCCGAAGAAGGGAATGGGAATGGCGTTGTGGATGGATGGCGTGCCTGGCATGGCCGTCATCGTGCAGGTGAAGGCGCCCAGCGCGATGGCGGGCGGCAACAGACGCTTCGGGATGTCGGCCTCCTGAAAGAGGCTGCGCGCAATCGGGTAGATGGCAAAGGCCACGACAAAGACCGAGACGCCACCATAGGTGAGCAGCCCGGTGGCCAGCGCCACCGTCAGGATCGCATGCCGGGCGCCCAGGCGTTGCATGATCCAGCGGGACAGCGTCATGGCCGCGCCCGAATCGGCCATCAGCCGGCCGAACAAGGCGCCCAGCAGGAAGATGGGCAGAAAGGCCAGCACGTAGTTCGACAGCGCCGTCATGAAAGTGCCGGTGTAGATCGGCAGGAAATACCCGATCTCACCGGACAGCAACACGGCCAGCGCTGCCATCAACGGTGCCAGGATCAGCACCGACACACCCCGATAGGCCAGAAACATCAACAACAGCAGCGACACGATGATCGCAAGCGTTCCCATCATTTCGTCATCTCCTTTTTAGTTTTTCTTGGATCCAGCCCGCTGCCTTCTCCGCGATCATCAGCGTCGGGCTGTTGGTATTGCCGCTCGTGATCAACGGCATGATGCTGGCATCGGCAATGTAGAGACCCTCGATCCGTCCACCTCGGCCATCGAGCACACGCAGGCGTGAATCGACAACGGCCTGTGGGTCATCGTCTCGGCCCATTTTGCAGGTGCCAACCGGATGGAAGATCGTGGTGGCGATGTCACCGGCAAGCCGCACCAAATCATCATCACCCTGATACTGAACGCCCGGCTTCCATTCCTCAGGTTGATAAGGTGCCAGCGCCGATTGGGACACGATGCGGCGCACGACTCGCAGGCTGTCAGCCGCCACCTGACGGTCTTCGGGCGTGCTCAGGTAATTGGGGGCGATGGCGGGCGCCTCGCGGAAATCCGCCCCCTTCAGCCGCACGCTGCCGCGTGAGCCGGGGTTCAAGTTGCAGACGCTGGCCGTGAAGGCATCGAAGCGATGCAGCGGCTCACCAAAGGCATCGAGGCTCAGGGGCTGTACATGAAACTGGATGTTCGGATACGGCTGCTCGGGTGAGGAACGGGTGAACAGCCCCAGCTGCGAAGGTGCCATGCTCATCGGCCCGCGCCTGCGCAGCAGATAGTCGAGGCCGATACGTGCCTTGCCCCATAGGCTGGCCGACAGCGTGTTGAGCGTGGGCACGTGCTTCACCCGATACACGGCCCGGATCTGCAGATGATCCTGCAGGTTGGCCCCGACGCCGGGCAGCACGATGCGGGACTGGATGCCATGTTCGCTCAGCTGATCAGGGGCACCGATGCCTGAGAGTTGCAGGATATGCGGGGTGCCGATGGCCCCGGCACACAGCACCACGGCCTTGGCCGCCCGAAGCTCGACGCTCTGCTGCCCGTCCCAGAGCTTCACCCCGGTGCAGGCCGTGCTGCCATCGGGCCGTGTCACCAGCAACAGCTGCTGCACCTGCACGCCCGTCCAGACGCGCAGATTCTGACGCGATCGGGCGGGCCTCAAGAATGCCTTGGCCGTGTTCCATCGCCAACCGCTGCGCTGATTCACCTCGAAATAGCTGACGCCTTCGTTGTCGCCCTGATTGAAATCATCGGTGGCCGGGATGCCGGCCTGCTGCGCCGCCTTGGCAAAGGCATCCAGAATCTCCCAATGAAGCCGTTGCCTCTCCACGCGCCACTCACCGCCCATGTGTCGCCCTGCGCCATCCGGCCCGACCTCAGCATCGCGATTCGGGCCGCCCTGACACGGCGGCGGCCCTGCGCCTGCTGACCCGCCCCGTATGGCGTCGGCATGACGGCCCATTCCCGCTGCACGGCCCGAGCTTCCGGAACGCTCGGTGCCGACTGAAGCGCCGCGATCGTGCGCGCTGCCATGAAAACGGGCAAAAGCTTCACGTTCCCCGGCCTGCCAGCGGCCCGCCTGCGCGGGGTCGAGCCGGTAATGGTCTTCGTGGGCCATGAAAGCCGGCAACACGTTCTGCCATCGCCAGGTGTCATCATCGGTAAGCGCCGCCCACTGCTCGTAATCGCGCGCTTGCCCGCGCATGTAGATCATGCCGTTGATGCTGGAGCAACCACCCAGCACCTTGCCACGCGGATAGCGCAGCCGGCGTCCATTCAGCCCGGCATCCGGCTCGGTCTGAAAGCACCAGTCGGTGCGCGGGTTGCCGATGCAATACAGATAACCCACCGGGATGTGCACCCAAGGGTAATGGTCTGCCTGGCCGGCTTCGAGCAACAGCACCTGCGTCCTGCCATCCTGGCTCAAGCGGTTCGCCATCAGCGCACCTGCCGTGCCGGCGCCGACCACGATGATGTCGTGCTCGGTCGCGGCAAAAACCGAACGCGGGTTGCCTGCCATCTGGGGGCGTCTCCTCCCTCCTGCTCCTTGGTCGGGGATGGGCTGAACAGGTTCATGGGGACATTGCCCCATCAACGAGGGCACGTTGACCTGAAAGGAGATTCAGCCTTTCCCTTCTGCTGGCTCGTCATCGTGTTCGATACGGCCAGCCCACAATGTCATCTTTTTTAACGCCTGGATCAATCTGGGGAAAACCCCGCCATCAGTAGACAGGCTATTCGTGTTAGCCACATCCGACAGCCATCACCGGCATGAAAACGGTGCAGGGCTTGCACCATGCACGGCGCGGCAGGCTTTTTCTGGGCATGTTCAATTCGGGGCATTCAACGGGGCATTCAAGGCACCGATCGGGCAGGAAGCGCACCGTATCCGCGGTGACGAAGCCAGGCGCAGATGGGCTAGAATGCTCTTTTTCACATGTGATGCACCGGTTCGCCACGACAGCGGACAGCACAACGCCGTGCATCATATGCGTTAGCCGCCCGTTTGCCCGCACTGCACCGCCATCGTCCGCAGGCGTCGCCCGATCCGGCGACGGTACTTGCCCTGTCGATGGCTTGTCTGACCGTTTTGAGGCAAGCGGTGCTTTCACCTCGCTCTTGCCACCTTGATTCGTGACCGCTTCACCCACCGGGGAATCCGTGTGGGCGTTAGCTGGGTTGCGCTGATGCTGCTGGGCACCGCCGCTCACGCACAGCCTGAACCCGCCGCCCACCGCCCAGACCGTGTTGCGCCCACGCCTTCCGCCCCAGCTGATGCAGCCGGGGTGGTGATGCCGTTTGCCCCGACAGGGCCGATGGCTGATGGCGTCGCGCAACCGCATCCGCACGCGCCCGATGCGCGCCATCGACCCGTGACGCCCCCTGTCGCGCCCCTGGAACTGCCCCTGGTACTTGCTGCCCGGGATGCCGATCAGGACGCCCCCCCGCCTGTCGGGCAGGCCACACGCCCGTCCGGGCGTGCATCGGCCGGCGCCTCCCCTCCCGACCGTGATGTCACGGTACTTGCCGCCGGTTGTGCCAATTGTCATGGGCCTGTGGGCCATCCGCCCGAAGGGATTCCGCCGCTGGAAGGTCTGCCACTCGGCTACCTGCGGGAACGGCTGAACGCCTTCAAAACGGGCAAGGCCCCCGATGCCACCGTGATGACGCGCCTGCTCACCAGTCTGGATGCAACAGCGCTGGAGGCGCTGGCCCGGTGGTTTGCCCGCCAGCCGCAGCCCGCCACAGGCCAGACGGCCGGTCGAGGCGCCCGATGATCAGCACGCGCCTCAACCAAGCCCGTGGGCATACCGTGCACAACGCCCAGCTGGCGCCACGTCGAGATCTGCCATGACCAACACACGTCTGGATCAATGTCGGCAGCATGACCTCACTGCCCCCCGTTTGAATCGACGCCAGTGGCTTGCCTCGGCCGGCCTCGCCAGCCTGAGCAGCTTGGCCATGCCCGCTTTTGTGCGTGCCGGCGCGGCATCGGCCCATGTCGTCGTCGTGGGCGGTGGCTTTGGGGGGGCGACGGCAGCCCGCTATCTGAAGCAGTTTGCCCCGCAGATCAGGGTGACGCTGATCGAAACGGCGCGCCGCTTCTACACCTGCCCCTTTTCCAACCTGTATCTGGCGGGCCTGCGAAGCTGGGATAGCCTCGGCCACGGCTTCGACGGTTTGAAAGCCGCCGGCATCACGGTCATCCATGCCCGTGCCGATCAGGTCGATGTGGCCAAACGCCGGCTACGCCTGTCCAATGGGCAGCTGCTGTCCTGGGATCGACTGGTGCTCTCGCCCGGCGTGGACATGCGCTGGGATGCACTGCCCGGTTATGACGAGGCGGCCGCCCAGCTCGCCCCGCATGCCTGGAAGGCCGGCCCGCAAACCCGGCTGCTCCACGAGCAACTGCGGGCCATGAAAGACGGCGGCACCTTCATGATGGTGATCCCCGACAACCCGTTCCGCTGCCCACCCGGCCCCTACGAACGGGCAGCGATGGTGGCGCATTACTTCAAGCATCACAAGCCGCGCAGCAAGATCCTGCTGCTCGACGCCAAGGACAATTTCTCCAAAAAGGCACTGTTTCAGCAAGGCTGGCGTGCCTGCTATGGGGACATGATCGAGTGGATCGGCCAATCGGATGACGGGCAGATCCAGCGTGTGGACGCCAAAACACGCACGGTGGAAAGCCTCTTCGGCACACGCCACCAAGCCGATGTGCTGAACGTGATTCCGCCACAACGTGCCGGGCTGATCGCCGTGCAGGCCGGGTTGACGGACGCCAGCGGCTGGGTACCGATCCATCCGGATCGCTTCGAGTCCACCCTGGCCCGACATGTCTTCGTGCTGGGCGATGCCACCATCGCTGCGCCCATGCCCAAATCGGGCTTTGCGGCCAACACACAGGGCAAACTGGCGGCCGCCGTCATCGCCGCCGAGCTGAGCGGGCAGCCACGACCCGAAGCGCGTTATGCCAACACCTGCTACAGCCTCATCGACACCGGCTATGGCATCTCGGTGGCCGGCGTCTATCACCCTGAAGACGGTCGCATGGTGGAGGCAGCGGGCGGTGGCGTCAGTCCGCTCGATGCCGATCGCGCCTATCGCGAGGCCGAAGCCCGCCATGGGTCGGCCTGGTATCAGGCGATCAGTACCGACATCTGGGATCGCTGAGCAGGACACCTATGGTCGACCATCCGCTCTGGGTCAGTTTCGGATTGGGCGCTGCCTTCGGCGCAGCCGCCCGGCTCAGCCGCTTCTGCCTGCTGCGCGGGCTGGCCGAAGCCTGTCCGCCAGGCCCTGCCAGCCCGGCGTCTGCGGCGCCTGCCCCGGCCGCCGAAGGCGCACCAGCACTGCGAAGCTTCGCGCTGGCGCTGGCCGTGGCGCTAGTCGGCACGCAGTTGCTCGCAGCCTGGGGCGATATCCCGCTCGAACGGGCACTACCGGTTCGCCCCCAGTTCTCACCATGGGGGGCACTCTTGGGCGGCCTGCTCTTCGGTATCGGCATGGTGTTGGCCCGTGGCTGCGCCGCCCGCGCACTCGTGCTGCTGGCAGGCGGCAATCTTCGTGCCCTCTGGGTATTGCTGTGGCTCGGTCTGGGCGCGCAGGCCAGCATGACCGGCGTGCTCGCGCCGCTGCGCCAACAGCTGCAAGGCTGGGGCATGATGACACTGGCCCACCCCACACTCGATGGCTGGCTGCAAGCCTGGGGACTGCCCGCGCCCGTCACGCTGTGGCTTGCCACCGGTGTGCCGAGCCTGCTGCTCCTGGCCTATGCCCTGGGCCATGCCAGCCTGCGCGCCGCACCTGCCCGGTGGTTGGGTGCCCTCGTCATCGGGCTGTGCGTGGCAGCAGGGTGGTGGGCAAGCGCGCATGTGGGCACCGATCCCTTTGATGAACAACCGCTCAGCTCGCTCTCCTTCATCAGCCCGGTGGCCGAGGTCTGGCTCTACCTGCAGGTGGCGGTGGGCCGAGAGCTGGCCACGGGCGTGATGCTGGTGCTGGGCGTGCTGGCCGGCGCGGCTATCGTCGCACTCGTGACGCGCACAGCGCGTTGGGAAAGCTTCCAGTCCGCCGCCCGGATGGGTGCCAGCGCCGCAGGCGGCCTCTTGATGGGTTTTGGCGGTGTGGTGGCCTTGGGCTGCTCGATCGGGCAAGGGCTGGCCGGCCTCTCGACACTGGCCATCGCCAGCCTGCCCCCGGTCATCGGCATCGTGGCAGGTGCCTGTCTGATGCTGCGCTGGCAAGCCGTGCTGCCCAGCACTGATCGAGCACACGGTGATCCTGCACAGAACGATCCTGCACACGCCTGTCCGGCACCGATCGTCCGCCCGGAATCCGAGCACCGGCCCGGTAGTGCACCTGCCCACGCAGGCTCTACCGCCAACCCCCCAGCCCTCTGATGAGCCTGCCGATGCACCCATGCCCCCCCTTGCCGCTTTGAGGCTGCCCGAATACCGCTTGAAACACCATCCAGAACGAACTGGCTGACAGACAGCTTGCTTGAAACCAGCCCCCTTCACCGCCTGACAACACGCTTCGAGGTTGCCCCATGAAACGCCGTCATCTCCTGCACATCCCCCCTGCCCTGGCCCTGGCCGCTACGCTGCCCAACGGGGCGCAGGCATCTCCCCTGGCCCCCGGTGCGCTGGCCAGCCGCAGCAGCTTCATCCCCCGCCGCGGCAAAGGCCCGCGCATCGTGATCTGCGGTGGCGGCTGGGGTGGGCTGACCGCAGCCGCCTATCTGCGACAGCTCGTGCCAGCCGCCGAGGTCATCGTGATCGAACGCAACCCGACCTTCTGGTCGGGGCCGATGAGCAACAAGTGGCTGATCGACATCGTGGGCACCGATTTCGTGCATCGTGACATGCTGCGGCCTGCGCGCAGCTACGGCTACACGCTGTTGCAGGCCGAGGTGATGGATTTCGAGCGCGAGAAACGCCGCGTGCAGACCTCGCTCGGCTGGCTCGACTACGATTACCTGATCCTCTCGGGCGGCATCCGCGATGCCTTCAACGCCTGGTTCGGTGATGACGGGCAGACGATCGACTACACGCGCCTGCATTATTCGAGCGCCTATCTGCCCAACCGCGAGATGCTGTCGCTCAAGCGCCGCGTGCATGACTTCAAGGGTGGCACGCTGGTGATGACGATGCCGCCCCCCCCGCACCGCTGCCCGCCCTCGCCCTATGAGCGCGCCTGCCTGATCGCCGCTCACATCAAGCGCAACAAGATTCCGGGCAAGATCGTCATCCTCGACCCCAAACCCCGTATTGCGCCGATCAGCGTCGGGTACCAGCAGGCTTTCGAGGAGCTGTATCCGGACATCATCACCCATGTGCCCAACGCCAAGGTGAAAGAAGTCGACCCCTACAAGCGCCACATCAAGACGGCGGCCGGCGACTTCGATTTTGATGAGGCGATCCTCATGCCCCCGCACCAGGCCGCCGATCTGGTCTGGCGTGCCGGCCTGATCGGACAGGATGACAAGGGCAAGCCCACCGGCTGGACCGACATGAACCCACGGTACTACCATGCCAACCAGGATGATCGTGTCTACATCGTGGGGGACTCGATGGGGCCGATCTCACCACAGTTCGGCCACTATCCGAAGAGCGCCCATGTGGCCAATGCCATCGGCAAGATCGTGGCCAAGAACATCGCCGAGCGAGTCGCTGGCAAGACCGTCACGCCCACGCTACCCGACAACCTTTGCTACATGATGGTCAACACCGAGCCACAGGAGGCCATCTCGGTGCTCTTCGACTACGAGGTGGACGGCAAGGGTCAGGTCATCCAGAATCAGGTGGACATGGATGTCCGCTCGGCCGACCTCGTGAAGGAAGACTTCGCCTGGTTTGCCACCCGCCTCAATGAGTTCCTGAAGCCCTGATCCCGAGCACGCCCCGATCATGCCGCACACGACCCTCTCCTCCCTTTCCGAGTGCCCTGAAGACGGGCGCAATGCCGGGGCCAACGGCCAGGAGCCCCACCACGGCCAACAGATGATCAGCCCCCACCCCGTGTACGCCCGGCCTCCAGCCATCGGACGCCGACAGGCGCTGCTGACCGGCCTGGGCGCCGCCGCCATGCTCGGCGCCGGTCTGGGCCTGTCACGGCCGACACGGGCGCAAGCCTCGACACCAGCGCCCATGCAGCCCGAGGGCGCCGGCACGGCTGGCACCAATCCCGGTACCTCCGCCGCCACAAACCCCGGTGCGCACAACGGTCAAGACTCGCACAGCGCTCGTCAAGCCCAACTGCTGGAGCCGAATCCGGTCGAATTCAAACGGGAGTTCGACCGGTTCCTGGCCGGCAAAGCCCCCCAATCCAACGGCCTGAAACTTGAGGTGCCGGTGCTGGCCGACAACCCGAGCGCCGTGCCGGTGAAAGTGACCGTGACGCTGCCGATCACCGAAACGGACTGGTGCGAGGAGCTGATCCTGCTGGCCGAGAAGAATCCGATTCCGCTGGCCTGCCGACTCTTCTTCACGCCACTGGCCGGGGTGGCCGAGGCAGCGGTCCGTGTGCGGTTGAGCCAATCCCAGACGCTTCACGCGCTGGCCCGAATGAAGCGTGGCCAGATTCTGGTCGCCAAACAGGACGTCACGGTGGCCGCCAGCGGCTGTGGCATGTAGCCCGCATTCAACGAGGAATCCACGCATGTCTCAATCGACACCTCCCCGAATCTGGGTCAGCAACCTGAAACCCAAACGAGGCGACGTGCTGCGCGTGCGCGCCCAGATCAGCCACCTGATGGAAACTGGCCTGCGCCTGGACGAACAAGGCAACATCCGCCCGCGCAACATTCTCACCCGCTTCGAGGCCCGCCTGGGAAGCGCGCTGATCTTTGCCTGGGAACCCGGCTCGGCCATCGCGCGCAACCCTTACATCGAGTTCACTTTCCTGGCCCGTGAAAGCGGCGAGCTACGTTTTCTGTGGCACGGCGACGAGGACTTCCGGCTCGAAGCCCAGCGCCAGATCGAGGTGAGCTGACCGCGCTGCACGTGCCGCCATCACCACCCCGATCACCCGGCCAAAACCCCCGCACTCTGACCTGTATCAGGGACTCGAACGAAAAATCAGGCAAACTGTTGCCAGAGCGTGTCATGCACTGATCCGTCTGCCGATGGTTTCAAAACTGCCCGCCATGAAAGCCCCTTTCACCTTTCACCGGGACGGATCAGTGCATGACACGCTCCGGGTGCCTCACGGTCACCGACGACCGTTGTCCGGCTCCCGCCGACGCTGACCCCAGGCAACCGGCCCACCGCCAACACCGCTGCCCCCGCTGACGCGGCACCGACCATGCCACGCCAGGGCCGGCCATTGGCGCACCGCCCGTTGAACCGGGGTTGCGGCACCTCGGGCGTCAGTTGGATGCCGACAGGATTTCCCTGTCAAAACAATGACTTGCCCGAATCGGCAACTTGACTTATGAAAAACCCCCGACTCTGGTCACGTCGAGGTCGGTTTATTCGTAGAATCCCGCTACGTCATAGAGTGAATGGGCACGAACAAGATGGTCAAAATCAAGCGTGGCCTGAACATTCCTATCTCCGGTGAGCCTGTCCAGCAGATCAGCGACGCCAAGCCTGTCGAGCGCGTTGCGGTCATCGGTTTCGACTACCACGGTCTGAAACCGACGATGGCTGTTCAGGTCGGTGACCGGGTCAGGAAAGGCCAACCGTTGTTCTCCGACAAAACCAATCCGGGGGTGCAGATCACGGCACCGGCTGCCGGCGTCATCAGCGCGATCAACCGGGGCGAACGCCGCGTGCTGCAATCGGTCGTCATCGATGTGGCGGGCGAAGGCCGTGAAGACAGCGAAGTCCAGTTCGCCCGCTACGAGGCAGCCCAGCTTGGCTCGCTCACCGAGGCCCAGGTACGGGAAAACCTGCAGGCCAGCGGCCTGTGGGTGGCGCTGCGCACGCGCCCCTTCAGCAAGACCCCCAAGGTCGATGCGAAGGCCGCCGCCATCTTCGTCACGGCCATCGACACCCACCCGCTCGCAGCCGACCCTGCCGTCGTCATCGGCGCGCATCGCGATGCCTTCGAGCATGGCCTGCAGGTGCTGCGGCATCTGGCCCCCACCCTCTACCTGTGCAAGGCGCCCGGCGTCTCGCTGCCCGGCGAAAACCTCGAAGGCGTGAAGGTCGAGAGCTTTGAAGGCCCCCACCCGGCCGGTCTGCCCGGCACGCACATCCACTTCCTGTACCCGGTCGATACCCAGCGCGTGGTCTGGCAGATCGGCTATCAGGACGTGATCGCCATCGGCAAGCTCTTCACCACCGGCCGACTCTGGACGGATCGAGTCGTGGCTCTGGGAGGCCCCGTCGTCAAGCAGCCTCGTCTGCTGCGCACCCGCCAGGGCGCCGATCTGGCGGCACTCACCCACGGTGAGCTGGAAGCCGGCGACAACCGGATCGTCTCCGGCTCGATTCTGGGCGGCCGTGCCGCACGCGGCCCCTGCGCCTTCCTCGGGCGCTATCACCAGCAGGTGAGCTGCCTGCGTGAGGGCACCGACCGGCAGATGTTCCACTTCCTGCGCCCCGGCTTCGACAAGCACTCGGTCACCGGCGCCTTCTTCCGGGGGCTGTTCGGCGGCGGCTCGCTCAAGATGAGCACCACCACCAACGGCAGCCCGCGCGCCATGGTGCCCATCGGCAACTACGAAGCCGTGATGCCGCTCGACATCCTGGCCACGCAGCTGTTGCGCGCGCTGATCGTGGGCGACACGGCTGGCGCCCAGCAGCTCGGCTGTCTGGAGCTGGATGAAGAGGATCTGGCGCTCTGCACCTATGTCTGCGCCGGCAAGTATGAGTATGGCCCGATTCTGCGGGACAACCTGACCCGCATCGAAAAGGAGGGCTGAGCATGGGTCTGCGATCTTTTCTGGACAGCATCGAGCCGCATTTCCACAAAGGGGGCAAGTACGAGAAGTTCTACCCCCTCTATGAAGCGGCCGATACCTTCCTCTACCGCCCGCCGCTGGTCACCCGCACCACGGCTCACGTCCGCGACAGCATCGACCTGAAACGGATGATGATCCTGGTCTGGATGTGTACCTTCCCGGCCATGTTCTTCGGCATGTGGAATGTGGGCTGGCAAGCCAACCAGATCTTTGCCCAGCAGCCTGAGCTGCTCGCCGCCCAAACCGGCTGGCAGATCGAGCTGGTGCGCATGCTGGCCGGTTTCGACCCCAGCAGTGTCTACGACAACTTCATCCAGGGCGCGGTCTACTTCCTGCCCATCTATGCCGTCACCTTCGCCGTGGGCGGCTTCTGGGAAGTGCTCTTCGCCACCATCCGCCGCCACGAGGTCAACGAAGGCTTCTTCGTCACCTCGGTGCTCTTCGCCCTCACGCTGCCACCCACCACCCCGCTGTGGATGGTGGCGCTCGGCATCAGCTTCGGCGTCGTGCTGGCCAAGGAAGTGTTCGGTGGCACCGGCAAGAACTTCGTCAACCCGGCACTGGCCGGCCGTGCCTTCCTGTTCTTCGCCTACCCGGCCGCCATGTCGGGCGATGCGGTCTGGAGCGTGGTCGATGGCTACGCTGGCGCAACCGCGCTGAGCCAGGCGGCCGCAGGTGGCGTGGGTGCCCTCACGCAGAACGGTCTGTCGTGGACGGATGCCTTCCTCGGCTTCATGCCCGGCTCGGTCGGTGAAACGAGCACGCTCGCCATCCTGATCGGTGGCGGTGCGCTCCTGATCATGCGGATCGCGGCCTGGCGGATCGTGGCCGGCGTCATGATCGGCATGGTCGCCTTCAGCAGCTTCCTGAACCTGATCGGCTCGGACACGAACCCGATGTTCGCCATGCCCTGGTACTGGCACCTGGTGTTGGGCGGCTATGCCTTCGGCATGATGTTCATGGCCACCGACCCGGTCTCGGCCTCGATGACGAACACCGGCAAATGGGTGTTCGGCGCGCTGATCGGCGTGATGGTGGTGATGATCCGGGTCATCAACCCGGCCTTCCCGGAAGGCATGATGCTCGCCATCCTGTTCGGCAACCTGTTTGCCCCGTTGATCGATTATTTCGTGGTTCAGTCAAACATCAAGCGGAGGGCTGCACGTCGTGTCTAAACAGCAAGAATCCATCGGCCGGACGCTGCTGGTGGCGTTGCTGGTCTGTCTGGTCTGCTCGGTCGTCGTCTCGACCGCAGCCGTCAGCCTCAAGCCGACACAGCTCGTCAACCGCCAGCTCGACAAGCAGCGCAACATTCTCGCCATTGCGGGCCTGGCCGACCCCACGGCCTCGGGCGCCGAGGTGCAGAAGATCTTTGCCGAGCGCATCAAGCCCCGAGTGGTCGACCTGAAAACGGGCCAATTCACCGATGCCCAGGACGCCACTTCCTTCGACCCGCTCGTGGCCGCGAAAGATCCTGCCCTCTCGGACGCACTGCCCACCGAGAAGGATCCGGCCGGCATCCGCCGTCGTGAGCGCCAATCGGTGGTTTACCTGGTCGAGGGCGACAAGGGTCTGGAAACCATTCTGCTGCCGATCCGCGGCTATGCGCTGTGGTCCACGCTGCACGGTTTCATCGCGCTGAAAAACGATCTGAACACCGTCGTCGGTCTGGGTTTCTACCAACACGCCGAAACCCCCGGTCTGGGTGGCGAGATCGACAACCCGCGCTGGAAGGCGCTGTGGCCAGGCAAAACGGTCTATGACGACAGCGGCAAGCCCGTGATCTCGGTGATCAAGGGATCGGTCGACCCGAACAGCGCTCAGGCCACCCACCAGGTCGATGGCCTAGCCGGCGCCACGCTCACCAGCAAGGGCGTCGACCAACTGGTGAAATACTGGCTCGGGCCTGAAGGCTTCGGGCCGTTCCTGGCCAACCTGCGCGCAGGAGACAAGTGATCATGGCAAAACCCACCATCAAGGAAGTCCTGTTCGAGCCGGTCTTCAAGAACAACCCGATCGGGTTGCAGATTCTGGGGATCTGTTCGGCGCTGGCCGTCACCTCCAACCTGAACACGGCGCTGGTGATGTCGGTCGCGCTCACGCTCGTGACCGCATTCTCAAACCTGTTCATCTCCACGATCCGCACGCAGATCCCCTCCTCGATCCGCATGATCGTGCAGATGGTGATCATCGCCTCACTGGTGATCGTGGTCGACCAGACGCTGAAAGCCTTCGCCTACTCGCTGTCGAAACAGCTGTCGGTGTTCGTGGGCCTGATCATCACGAACTGTATCGTGATGGGCCGAGCCGAAGCCTTCGCGATGCAGAACCCGCCGCTGCTCTCCTTCATGGACGGTATCGGCAACGGCCTGGGCTACAGCGTGATGCTGATCGCCATCGGCTTCGTGCGCGAGCTGTTCGGCGCCGGCAAGCTCTTTGGCGTGACGGTGTTCCCGGCTGTCAACGATGGCGGCTGGTATGTGCCCAACGGCCTCTTGCTGCTGCCGCCCTCGGCCTTCTTCCTGATCGGTCTGATCATCTGGGGGCTGCGCGCCTGGAAGTCGGAGCAGAACGAAGCACCAGCCTTCCGCATGGCACCGCAAGTCATCGAGAAGGAGGAGTATTGAGATGGAACATTATCTGAGTCTGCTGTTCCGTGCCATCTTCGTCGAGAACATGGCACTGGCCTTCTTCCTCGGGATGTGCACCTTCATCGCCATCTCGAAGAAGGTGTCCACCGCCATCGGCCTCGGCATCGCCGTGATCGTCGTGCAGACGATCACCGTGCCGGCCAACAACCTGATCTACACCTACCTGCTGAAGGATGGTGCATTGGCTTGGGCCGGGCTGCCTGACGTGGACCTGAGCTTCCTCGGGCTGCTCAGCTACATCGGCGTGATCGCCGCCATCGTGCAGATCCTGGAGATGCTGCTCGACAAGTACGTGCCGAGCCTCTACAACGCGCTTGGCGTGTTCCTGCCGCTGATCACGGTGAACTGCGCCATCATGGGTGGCACGCTCTTCATGGTCGAGCGTGACTACAACCTGTCGGAAAGCGTCGTCTACGGCTTTGGCTCGGGCATGTCGTGGGCCATCGCCATCGCACTCTTGGCCGGCATCCGCGAAAAGCTGAAGTACAGCGACGTGCCGGCCGGCCTTCAGGGGCTGGGCATCACGTTCATCACCATCGGTCTGATGGCACTGGGCTTCATGTCGTTCTCAGGCGTTCAGCTCTAAGGAGGTCTTCTCGATGAATCAAGAAATCCTGCTGGGCGTCGGCATGTTCACCGCCATCGTGCTGGCGCTGGTGGTGATCATCCTGTTCGCCCGTTCCAAGCTCGTTTCCAGTGGCGATGTCACGATCGAGATCAACAACGAACGCTCGATCACGGTACCGGCAGGCGGCAAGCTCCTGCAGACGCTGGCCTCGCAGAACATCTTCCTGTCGTCGGCCTGCGGTGGCGGTGGCACCTGCGCCCAGTGCAAGTGCATCGTCGAGTCCGGCGGCGGCGAGATGCTGCCCACCGAAGAATCGCACTTCACCCGTCGTCAGGCCAATGAGGGCTGGCGCCTGTCCTGCCAAACCCCGGTCAAGCAGGACATGAAGATCGAGGTGCCCGAAGAAGTCTTCGGTGTGAAGAAGTGGGAATGCACGGTCGAATCCAACGACAACGTGGCCACCTTCATCAAGGAGCTGACGCTGCGCCTGCCCGAAGGCGAGAACGTCGACTTCCGCGCCGGCGGCTACGTGCAGCTCGAGTGCCCGCCGCACACGGTCAGCTACAAGGACTTCGACATCCCCGAGGAATACCGCGCCGACTGGGACAAGTTCAACATGTGGCGCTTCGTCTCGAAGGTGGACGAAACCGTCATCCGCGCCTACTCGATGGCCAACTACCCGGAAGAGAAAGGCATCGTCAAGTTCAACATCCGCGTGGCCTCGCCCCCGCCCAACCGGGACGACATCCCGCCGGGCAAGATGTCTTCCTGGGTGTTCAGCCTGAAACCGGGCGACAAGGTCACCGTCTACGGCCCGTTCGGCGAATTCTTCGCGAAGGAAACCGACAACGAGATGGTGTTCATCGGTGGTGGTGCCGGCATGGCGCCGATGCGCTCGCACATCTTCGACCAGTTGAAGCGCCTCTCCTCCAAACGCAAGATCACGTTCTGGTACGGCGCCCGCTCGTTGCGTGAAGCCTTCTACGTGGACGAATTCGACAAGCTGGCCGAAGAGAACCCGAACTTCACCTGGCACCTGGCGCTGTCCGATCCGATGCCCGAAGACAACTGGACGGGCAAGACCGGCTTCATCCACAACGTGCTGTATGAAAACTACCTGAAGGATCATCCGGCACCGGAGGACTGCGAGTACTACATGTGCGGCCCCCCGATGATGAACGCCGCCGTCATCAAGATGCTGCTCGACCTCGGCGTCGAACGCGACAGCATCTTCCTCGACGACTTCGGCGGCTGATCAGGTTTGGCCCACCACCCGGCCCGAGGGCTCCACGATGTGCCCTCCCCCGGCCGACAGCGCCAAACACGAATCAGCAACGGAACAAGGGAGCTTCGGCTCCCTTTTTCTTTGGGTGTTTCCCCGATGAAAAACGCTGGCAACTGCGACACGCGCTATGCGGTGCCAGCGAGGTCTCCATCCGCAAAGCTGCTCGCCCGGAAAGACCAGCTCATGGTTTTTCAGGGAACGGCCACCATCCCTGCCCGCCGGATTGCCTTTTTGTCGAAGCTGTAAACCTGCTGACACCCTGCTTTTTTGGCTGTGCAGCTGATCAGGCAGTCCGCAAAATCCTGGTGGCCCGCCGAAAACAGGCGTAATGCAGCCACCACCGTTTCCGGGTTCTCCACCAGCAGCACACGGGTACGCAACACACGATCCAGCGTCTCGGCAATGACAGCATGAGCCGTGTCATAACAGGATTCAAGCACCCAAACCAGCTCCACCAAACTCACCTGGCTGATGAATCCCGGTCGCTGCACTGAGAGCGATTCGATCAACCTTGTCGCTTGTGCAGACTGCACCTCGTCATCCTGAGCCAGATAGCGCACCAGTACATTGGTATCCAGCCCGATCATGGCTTGTCCAACCCCGCCGCACGACGTGCAATGGCCTCATTCATTGCCTCGATACTGACCGTCTTCTTGGGTTTTCCGATGCTGCCCTTGAGCGCCGTGACCGGCACCGTCGCCGGCACCAATTCAAAACGGCCGTCATTGGACGGCACAAATTCGACACGATCTCCTGCTTCCAGCCCCAACGCTGTCCGAACACTCATAGGAATGGTGATTTGACCTTTACTGGTCAAAGTTGCGGTAGCCATGAGAAGCATCCTCCTTTCATCCTTACGACAATGTAAGGAATTAACATTTTTCCTGTCAAGAACTGAGGCCACCTGATCCCGCGCCCCCTGTTTCAAAACAGCCCGTTTGCGTTATTCTCCTGGGTTCCCCCTATTTGGCAGGACTCCCCTTGGCAGCAGCAGAAGCATCCTCATCCGGCCTGGTTCAGGTCGTCGCCCTGTTGGGCGCAGCCGTCGTGGCCGTTCCCCTCTTCAAGCGCCTGGGCCTTGGCTCGGTGCTCGGTTATCTGGCCGCCGGTCTGGCCATCGGCCCTTTCGGTCTCGGACTCGTCACCGACTCCCACGCCATTCTGCACATCGCCGAGCTGGGCGTGGTGATGTTCCTCTTCGTCATCGGCCTGGAAATGAAACCCTCTCACCTGTGGGGGCTTCGGCGACAGATTTTCGGGCTGGGCAGCATGCAGGTGGTGCTGTGCGCCATGCTGCTCACCTTCGTCGGCATGGCGTTCGGCTTTCCGTGGCAGGTGTCCTTCGTGTCGGCCTCCGGCTTTGTGCTCACCTCCACCGCCATCGTCATGCAGGTGCTGGGCGAGAAGCAGCAGCTCTCGACCCCGGCCGGCCAGCGGATGGTATCGATCCTGCTGTTTGAAGACCTCCTGATCGTGCCCTTGCTGGCCATCGTCTCCTTCCTGGCCCCCACGGTGCCTGAAGCCGAGGCCCATGCCGCCCCGGTGTGGCAGACCATCGGCGTGGCCTTGGCCAGCCTGGGCGCACTCGTCGGCGCGGGCCTGTGGCTCCTGAACCCGCTCTTCCGGATCCTCGCAGCCAGCCGCGCCCGCGAGGTGATGACCGCCTCGGCACTCTTCGTGGTGCTGGGCGCAGCCCTCCTGATGGAGATGGGCGGCCTCTCGATGGCGATGGGTGCCTTCGTGGCCGGTGTGCTGCTGTCGGAATCCAGCTTCCGGCATCAGCTGGAGGCCGACATCGAACCGTTCCGCGGTTTGCTCCTGGGGCTTTTCTTCCTCGGCGTGGGCATGGCACTCGACCTGAACGTCGTGGCCCGCAACTGGGGGCTGATCCTGTCGGGCGTGATCGCACTGATGGTGGCCAAAGCCGTCTGCATCTACGTCGTGGCCCGTGTGGCCCGCAGCAGTCACCATGATGCGCTGGAACGCGCACTGCTCATGGCCCAGGGCGGCGAGTTCGCCTTCGTGCTGTTCTCGGCCGCCTTTGGCAAGGGCGTCATCGATGCCACCGTCAACGCCAACATGACGGCCATCGTCGTGCTGTCGATGGCCATCACACCCGTGGTGCTGGTTCTCTATGAGCGTTTTGGCCCGAAGAAACCTGCTGCCGATGGTGCATCCCGCGAGGCCGACGCCATCGATGAGCACAACCCGATCCTCGTCGTCGGCATGGGCCGTGTGGGCCAGATCGTCAACAGCCTGCTGCAAATGGCCGGCTATCACACGACCGTGATCGATCTCGATCCCAGTACGGTAGACGGCATGAACCGCTTCGGCATCAAGACGCACTTTGGCGATGCCTCGCGGCATGAATTGCTGCTGACGGCAGGGCTGGCATCCGCCCGACTGCTGGTCGTGGCTATCGACAACCGCGAACAGGCGCTCGCCATCGTGCGCTTTGCCCGCGAGACCAACCCGAACCTGCGCATCATCGCCCGCGCCTATGACCGGCTCCACACCTTCGATCTCTATCAGGCCGGTGCTGACGAGATCGTACGCGAGACCTTCGACTCGGCCGTGCGCATGGGCAAACGTGCGCTGGAAAACTTGGGCGTGCCACACGAGCGCGCCGAAGCCGCCGGCCTCATCTACTATCGCCACGACCGACACGGTCTGGTTGAACAGGCCCGCGTCTACGACCCGAACCTTGGCCGCTTCGAGAACAAGCAGATGGCCGAGCAGGTGAACGCGCAACGTGCCCAGACCGAAGATGCCGTCAAGGCAGCCCTGCGAGGCGAAGCGCCCGAGCCTTGGGTGCATGGGGACGACTGAGGATGCTTGCGAGTAAGGCTTTCATGCCTTACTCTTGTCAACAAGACATCCACAGAACCCACTCACTCAAAAACGTGCCATCCACCTGTTCGAGCCGGCGAAAGCCCGTGAACATGCATGGCACGCCGCCAGTTGCCATGGGCACCTTGACCGTTACCACCAAAGGGCAAATCACCCTGAAGCAGGAGCTGCTCAGACATCTGGGCGTCCGTCCTGGACAGAAAATCTCTGTTGACAAATTGCCTGATGGACGCGCCATCCTTCAGGCAGAACGAGCTGAAAACACCGATCTGGATGCCGTCTTCGGTATTCTGAAACCCAAGAATACCCAACAGATCACGCTCAGCATCGATGAGATGAACAACATAACCCGTCAAGGCTGGGCCGGAGAAATCAGCGCGGGCCACGATGATGAAAATCACCGCTGATACCAACATCATCCTGCGCTATCTGCTGGCCGACGACCCAGTACAAACTGAATCTGGCCGCAGCTTGATCAAAGAAGCCGAGCAGGTCGTGATCCCTCTGCCTGTCTTGTACGAAGTCACTTGGGTTTTGGCGCGTGGGTACAAACTCGATAGCCATGACATTGCAGACGCGCTGCAAGCACTGGTCGCCAGTCACAAAGTCCAGGTCATGCAAAGTGCCGTTAATGCAGGCTTGAGCTTGTTGCGTGCTGGCGGCGATTTTGCAGACGGAGCCATCGCCCAGGAAGGTCTGACCATGGGGGCCGACCTGTTTGCCACCTTCGACCGGAAAGCAGCCAAATTGTTGTAACGCCAAGGCGTCATACCTGTCCGGCTCGTGTCCTGAAAGCGTGTTGTGTGCGGGTTCCCCTCTACATGAACATGAACCGTCTGACGCTATCTTTGTTGCTCGCCCCGATGCTGGCCGCCTGTCAGCCGCCGCTTGAAAAACGCCAAGGCCCGACGATGGGCAGCACCTGGCACATCAGTTACGTGCGGGATGGCCGCGCCCCCAAGGCTGAGCAAGTGCAAATCGAAGTGCAGCAACTGCTGGATGCCATGGACAAGGCCGTGTCCACCTACCGGAACGACTCGGACGTGGCCCGCTTCAATGCCGCACCCGCCGGCACCTGCATGACGATGCCCCCCATCGTCACCAGCACGTTGGCCCCCTACGCCCAGCAGCTGCACCGCGAAAGCGAAGGCGCCTTCGACATCACGTTACTGCCCGCCCTCGATGCCTGGGGATTTGGCCCCAAAGCAGCGGCCCAGAAGGCCAAGACAGCCCTTCAGCCCGGCGCCCACATCAATGAGATTCTCAAGGCGCAGGCACCTGACGCGCCCGGCACCAGCCCTCATACCGTTTCTGCCCCCCCTTCCGGTTCGAATGCGGGTGCGGGTGCAGATCCTGATACGG
>JAUNKF010000021.1:36641-57573 GCA_030532895.1 Lautropia sp.
GTTCGGGTTCGGGTTCGGCAACGGTGTCCGGCTCAACGGAGGATTCTGACAAGAGCAATGCCTCGGACGGGCGCCCCGCTGCCCTTCCCGCCCAGGCAGCACTCGCCACTCTGCGTCAGCACATCGGCCAGCAACACCTGCGCATCCAGGGCAATCAGCTCTGCAAGGATGCCCCCATCAGCGTCGAGTTCAACAGCATCGCCGCCGGTGCCGTCATCGATCAGATCGCCAACCGCTTCGAGACGCTTGGCATCAACAACTACCTGATCGAAGTCACCGGCGAGCTGCGCGCCCAGGGCGCCAAGCCCGACGGCAGCCCGTGGCGCATCGCCATCGAAGCCCCGCTCGACGGCAGCAACCGCCAGGCCCAGAAAATCCTCACCCTCAACGGCCAGGCCGTCTCCACCTCCGGCGACTACCGGCAATATCGCGAGGAGAATGGCCAACGCCTCTCGCACCTGATCGACCCCAGAAGCTTGCGCCCCATCACCCACCGGCTGGCTTCTGTGACCGTCATCCAGCCCAAGGCCATGCAGGCGGACGGCCTCTCGACGCTATTGATGGTGCTGGGGCCGGATGCTGGTTATGCATGGGCAGTGAGGAACGACATCGCGGCGCTATTTGTCAGCCGGGCTGAAAGCGGGTTTGACACGAGGAGTACGCCGGCTTTTGATCGGATGCATGGGGGCAAACGACCGCAGCAGCCATGACCCTCGACACCTCAAACCCAGTTATCGAGGACGAGCTCAGGAATCCTGCTGAATTCCCGTTGGTTATTGGTGACGAGTGTGCAGCCTGATGCCATGGCATGCGCCGCAATCCATAGATCATTCGACCCGATAGGGGTTCCTCTGGCCTGAAGCATGACGGAAAACTGTGCGTGATAGCGGCACATGGCGTCACTGACAACATACAGAATGGGGACGCTCTCTGCCAAACAATCCAGACTTTTCCGGGTTTGCTCTGGCCTGATGCTGTGCTCGGCCCCTTTCAGCAACTCCGCCCAGGTCACAAAAGACATGCAAAGTGATTGAGGATCTTTCGACAATAGCTGGACCACCTTCAGCACGACACTTGGCGGCCGCTGTTTTAGCATGTAGATGAGCATGTTGGTGTCCAGCATGTACCGCATCAGAATGTCCTGTCCTGGTCGGGTTGCTGATGTTGTCGATCCTCTTCCAGGATACGGATGAAAGCCTCCTTGCCATCCTCCCCCAACTGATCAAAAGAAGCCAGGGCGGCCATCAGCTTGGCCGCCCGTTCTTCAACAGAATCTGGCAGCGGCCGGATCAGCAAAGCTCCTTCCTCGGTTCGAGTGATACTGACGCGCTGAGTATCCAAGCGAAACTCTTTGGGAATACGCAATGCCTGGCTGTTGCCATTCGTAAAGACGCGGCTGGTCAACGTCTGTACCATGAAATGTACCTCTGTGGATGTACTGGTTGTGTGTATATCACAATCCGGTACGCACTGCCACCTCCAACAGTGTATGAGCCGAGCACCCACACCCGCCACTGACCGGTATACTGACAACATGCCACTAGGCATCAGACCTCATGGGCCGCTGCTCATGGAGGCTGACGACCAGCCCGGACGCCCAACATAAGGGTCATCCCAAGCGTGCTGTCCAGCTCCTCCCTACCCCTCAAGCAAAGGAAACAGACATGACCTGGTTGATTGCTTTCGTCGTGATGCTGCTGGTGGTGGCCGGGATGGCCATTGGCGTGATGGCGGGCCGAAAGCCCATTGCCGGTTCCTGCGGCGGCATTGCCAACCTCGGTATCGACAAGGTGTGCGGCATCTGCGGCAACGATTTCACCAAGTGTGAAAACCAGAACCCGGCAGGCACCGGGGACGATGCCGGCACGCTGAACAGCACCGACATCTCGCGCCCCGTATAAGTAAGAACCGGGATCAGGACAGCCTGGCGCAAACACGATCCATCAGACCAGCGGTTCTGCTCACTGACTCGCGCGCCGGATTGCCCAAGCTTGAGCCAAGGCAGCCCAGCGGTTTTGGCAGCGCATGTTCCGTCAAACCCATGCGCGCCCAATCTTCAAGCATCGCCCCGGCGGCATGATTCACTTCGGGAAGGTTTCCCAATACATCATGCCGGATTCGCCCTCGACCATCGAGCGGTCGTCGACCACGCTGGTGTTCAATGGCACCAGTGCCTGGCCAAATTGCCAACCAGCAGGCACCTGCCATCGACTGCACAGCTGGCCACGCACCTTGTCGAATCGATAATCAAAACAGGCGCGTGCTTCATCCGGAGCAGAGCCTCGCAGAATCCGTATGTCGACACCATGCCCTGCATTGGCACGCCAACGCTGCACGACATGCCCCCAGGCGATCAGTGCATCCTTGCGCAATGCAGCAGCTTTTACCGGATGCAGGGCCACCTTGTCCACGGATGACTGCGGATTTCTGATCGCGTTATATCCGAGATTGAGCAGCTCCACACCCGAGTTCAACAAAACACCCGGTTTCGGCTTGAGATGCCCCCCCTCCTCCCGAGCACGAACGCCGCCGACCGAACTGATCGGGAAACCAATCGAGACACCATGGTACGGCACATTGCCTGAATCTTCCCCAAAGCCACTGAAGGTTTCCAACAAGAGATGAAAAGGCACCGTATCAGGGGGAGGTCCATCCGTCACCTTATGATCCGGCGCGTCCCTGACATCATGACGGGCAATCACAACGGGCGGCGCCGGTGGGTCAATCAGCTTACCATCAGGAAAGGGGCCATCAGTACGCCTGGCGCGCAGATAATTACCGGAATTTCTTGTTTCGGGATCCCAGGGGTAGTTCTGTTGAGTCAGCATGGTCGCCACCACATCAGCGCTCACCCCCTCATCCGACACGGCAGCCGTTGCGCGCTGCCCCATGCGTGGCACTGGTGGTTTGCGTCGTTGCTCCGCCTTCAGTGTCTGCCAATAAAGCGTGCCACGGCCACCCGCATGACGCGAACGATCATCCGCCAGATACACGCCACGGTACTCTAACCCCTCGTCACTGCCGAAGCGCCAATTTGCCCCCACTCGCCAGATCGTGCAAGTAAGCCGTCTAACTTCTTTCGTATCTACATCGGTGCATAGCCGTGCCTCATTGGACACTTCACCACGCCGGACACTGAAATCGACACGATTGCCTTCCTTGTCCTGCCAACGCTGCAGCACCGTACCCAAGGCAATCCGTTCTCCAGCCCTGATAGGCACCGACGTTCCCGTCGGCAACAGTCCGTAGGCCTGGCTGGCATTTTCGTAATTGGACACAGCCAGACTGTCGGGCAACCAGATCCTCACCGCTGCGACATCGCCAGGCTCTGCCAGCACCTTGCCGGCCGGCTGATTGGCACCGGTCTTGAAATTGGTGCTCAGATCCGCTCCCCGCTGAAGGTCATCTGGCGGCACACTGTAACGCAGCCCCACATTCAGACGAGCCATGCCTCCCCTGAACAACGTGTATAGCGGTTCTCCTCCCTCGTAATGTCGCCGCGACACATCAGGCCGGGTGAAATCATCGGGCAAGGGATCCGGCCGAATTGCCTTGACCGGCATCGCCAACGACTCCATTTCAAAGGGTCCGTTCAGGAAGCGCTGCGACCCCATCGCCCTGGGCACACGCGGTGCCACCCATTCACGCCCGCGCCCCGGCAGCGGCCCGGACAATGGCAAGGCCGGATGTTCAGGCGCCAGAAAGTTGTAATACTCGATGTTCCCAGCTTGCCCCGCTTTCACATCGGTATTCTGCACGAGCAACGTGGCCAGCAGATCACCACTGATGCTGCCATCCGCAATCTCCGAAGACTGCGCACTCGGCACCACAGCAGGTGCCTTCAACGCTTTCGATGCGACAAGGCTTTCCGAATCCGAACGAACCTGAGCATGCGCGCCGATCTCACCCCTTGCGCGAGACAACGACGCGCCTCCCGATGGCGAAGCACCACTGCCCGTCTCACTGCCACAAGCGGCCAGCACGGCCACCAGTACCAGCCCAGTCCCTGCTTTCATGCTTGGATAAATGCGCATCGCAGTTTCCTCCTGTTTCGGGACGATCATAGAAGGATACTGTCGAAATACATTACCAACTTACATAAACTCAAGCGTCATACATTATTAGAAATATCTTTTTATATCCAAGGTGTTTGAAAGATGTTTTTGAAACATATTACAAACCCCATTCACGGGCAAACCCCATCCGTCCAGTTGGACGGCACCGCCGACTCGCCCCGTCGGCAACGCATCTGACGGGCTGCCGACACCGCCACCCAGGCCGCCCCCCGACGAACGAACTCGATGCGAATCCGCTCGGCCGCCAGTGAATCATCGGGCAGGTTCACCATCGTCACCAGATAGACTGCGCTGGTGATCGGGCTGTCGGCGTAGATGAAACTCTCGCGCTGGATCTGCGCCGGTTCCAGCTCGGCATAGGACTCTGGCGAGAACACCTCGTCGAAGACCCGCTGACCGCACAGCTCGATCGGCTGCTCGCAGGGTTTGGACAGGCGCACCGCATCCTCGGTGGACAGCACGAGCGGACTGAAACCATTGGCCGTGCGCACGGCAGCGGGCAAGGTCGGCATCAGACGGATAAGCCCTCCCGGTCCGGTGGCCGATCGTGTGCCTGGTTGGACATCCTGGCCTGTCGTCTGATCGGACATGGGGTCTGCCACCTGCTCGTCAACCGCACCACCGGTCGCCGGTGTCACACCAGCGCCAGCCACGGCACCCGCAGCGCCCGCACGCCCCGCCTGCCCTGCGCCCAGAACCTCCGATGGCTGCGCGACCGAGGGAGCAGCGCCCCCCCCACGGGCAGCATCACGCCCCGGCAACGCGTGTTGCGGACGGCGGCTGTCCGCCTGTTCGGCCCGGCTGACCGCCTCGCCCATGCCGTCAACGGCTGAAGGCTGGCCTTGCACGACCGGCGCAACCTTGCTGGCGCCTTGGGCCGAAGCGCTGCCAGGCTGTCCCGCTGCTTTTGAAGGCCCCTGATCCAGCGGACGCCATTGCGCATCGAGCGGCGGCGTCTGTTGGCCCTCCCCGACCGCACGCCCGGTCGAAGGCAGAGAGGCAGCCCCCTGCTCGCGGACAGGCGCCTGCCCGGTGGCCGATGGCACACCAGCTGTCGCAGCACCATCACGCCCCGCGGCCCCGCCCGCAGCAACGGCTGCCGCCGCCGCAGACTCGCCCCCTGGCTCTGCCGCCTTGCCCTCAACAGCAGGCGTGGCGGGCTTCTGCTGAACAGGCGGCTTCTTGGCGGCAAGCTTCTCGGCAGCCTGTTGATTGACGGCCTGCTTGTCGGCGGCCGACGGCCGAGCTGCAGCCTTGGATGCAGGCGGCTTGCAGACGGTCTTGCCCCACTCACCCCCCGCACAGCGGTACTGCATGCCCACCTGCAGCAACTGGAATCCCCCATTGGCGCCCTGGCGGAAAGCCAACCGCCGACGCCACTCGATGTGCTGCGTCTTGTCCTTCGCCGTGGCCGTCTGCAGAAAGATGCCCACGCCCGTGTCGAAGAGGAACGTCTCTTCCACGAAACGATAAGCGTCCTTGGCGGCGCTGCCCTTCGGCAAGCTCATCCGTCCCGTGGCTTGTCGGCCGCAGGTCATCAAGCTGTTCGACTTGCATTGGAGCACTGAAGTGCCCGGCTCCACCGATGCAAAATCGGTAGGCCGTGCGATGTCGGCACGAGGGGTGGCAGCCTGGGCAGAAACGGTGATCAGACCGCCTGCCATCAACAAAGCGGGGCAAAGAAAAGCTGGGCGCATGCAACGAAGGCAAGAAACAGGATGGGAGAAGTGTTACAGCGGACATCGGCCTCTGCAAGCGAAGACCCTGCCCAAGGCACGGGCTGCAACAAGGCGATGCGATTTTTAAAGACGCTACAAAATGTAGGCGCTGTCACATCGGATGAACATGAAACGGCCGCTGGCCTCCGAGACGACAAGCGTGCGCACGGGACGCACGGCCCGCCATGCAAAGCCATGGCCTTGCGCCCGGCGTCTCACTCCCCGGCCCCCACTCGGCTGGCACCAACATCCTTCAGTATACTGCCGGGTATCGAGCCCGGCGCCGGCCCGGAGAGCCTGGCTAAGCCCCATTTTCATCGCAACACTTCATCACGGAGACTTTACATGACTTCCCGCGTCGACAAATTCGGCCTTCAGGTGTCCCGTCCGTTGTTTGACCTGATCGAGCAGGAGGCGCTGCCGGGCACGGGCGTCACCTCTGACCAGTTCTGGCAAGGCTTGTCGACCCTGGTTGAAACGCTTGGCCCCAAGAACCGACAGTTGCTGGCCAAGCGCGACGACATCCAGCAACAGCTCGATGCCTGGCACAAGGCCAACCCCGGCCCCATCAAGGACATGGCGGCCTACAAGGCATTCCTCACCGAGATCGGCTATCTGGTGCCCGAAGGCCCGGACTTCACCATCGACACCCCCAACGTCGACGACGCGATCGCCTCCATTCCCGGGCCGCAGCTGGTGGTGCCGATCATGAATGCCCGTTACGCGCTGAACGCCGCCAACGCCCGCTGGGGCAGCCTCTACGATGCCCTCTACGGCACCGACGCCATGGGCAGCCTGCCCTCGGGCAGCGGCTATGACCCAGCGCGAGGCGAGCAGGTCATCGCCTGGGCCAAGCAGTTTCTGGATGAAGTCGCCCCGCTCGCCCAAGGCAGCCATGCCGATGTGACCGCTTATACGGTCGAAGGCGGCCAGCTGCAAGCCACCACCCCGGCCGGCAAGGTCGGTCTGGCCGAGCCAGCGCTCTTCGTCGGCTACCAAGGGGATGCTGCCAGCCCGTCCTCCGTGCTGCTGCGTCAGAACAGCCTTCACATCGATCTGCGCATCGACCGCAATAACCCCATTGGCAAGGCCGACCCAGCCGGCGTGGCCGACATCGTGCTGGAAGCCGCCGTCTCCACCATCATGGACTGCGAAGACTCCGTGGCCGCCGTCGATGGCGAAGACAAGGCGCTGGCCTACCACAACTGGCTGGGCCTGATGAAAGGCGACCTGAGCGAAGAACTCACCAAGAACGGCAAGACCTTCACCCGCCGCCTGAACCCTGATCGCGAGTACACCACCCCGGATGGCGGCAAGCTGAGCCTGCAAGGACGCTCGCTGATGCTGGTGCGTAACGTGGGCCATCTGATGACGACACCGGCCGTGCTCGACAAGGACGGCAACGAGATCCCCGAAGGGATGCTGGACGCGATGGCCACCGTGCTGATCGCCATGCACGACCTGAAGAAGACTGACGGTGCCCGCAACTCGGCCAAAGGCTCGATCTACATCGTGAAGCCGAAGATGCACGGCCCCGAGGAAGTGGCCTTTGCCGACGAGATCTTTACCCATGTGGAGAAGACCTTGGGCCTGCCACAGTACACCGTCAAGCTCGGTGTGATGGACGAAGAGCGCCGCACCACCGTCAACCTGAAGGAATGCATCCGCGCCGCCAAGTCGCGCATCGCCTTCATCAACACGGGCTTCCTCGACCGCACCGGCGACGAGATGCACACCTCGATGGAAGCAGGCCCGATGATCCGCAAGGCCGAGATGAAGACACAGCCGTGGATTCTCGCCTACGAAGACAACAACGTCGATGTCGGTCTGGCTTGCGGCCTGGCCGGTGTGGCCCAGATCGGCAAGGGCATGTGGGCCATGCCCGACCTGATGAACGCCATGCTGGAACAGAAGATCGGCCACCCGAAAGCCGCCGCCAGCTGCGCCTGGGTGCCCAGCCCCACGGCTGCCACGCTGCACGCCACCCACTATCACAAGGTGGACGTGAAAGCCCGTCAGGCCGAAGTGGCCAAAGGCGGCAAGCGTGCCAAGCTCGACGACATCCTCACCGTGCCCGTGGCCACCAACCCCAACTGGTCGGAGGCCGACAAACAGGCTGAGGTCGAGAACAATGCCCAGGGCATCCTCGGTTACGTCGTGCGCTGGGTCGATCAGGGCGTGGGCTGCTCGAAAGTGCCCGACATCAACAACGTGGGCCTGATGGAAGACCGCGCCACCTGCCGCATCTCGTCGCAGCACATCGCCAACTGGCTGCGCCACGGCGTCGTGAGCGAGCAGCAGGTGATGGACATCATGAAACGGATGGCAGGCGTGGTGGACGGCCAGAACGCCGGCGACCCGGCCTACATCAAGATGGCGCCCGAGTGCAAGACCATCGCCTTCCAGGCCGCTTGCGACCTCGTCTTCAAAGGCACCGCCCAGCCAGCCGGCTACACCGAGCCGATCCTGCACGCCCGCCGTCAGGAGCTGAAGGCCAGCCAGGCGAAGTGATGACGTTGCCAGGTTGAATCACGGACAGCGGCGCCCGGATGCAAAGCATCTGGCGCCGCGAGTCCCTTTAGAGCGTGGTTGGTAACGCAGTGCTGCGCGCCCAGAGGGACTTTCGCGGGGATGAATAAGTGCATAACACGCTCTAACCACTCCCCCTTCTTCGGGCCGTCGCGGCACCACCGCGACGGCTCTTGTTTTACAGACATCCTGCCCAAGCCATCTCGACGAACAGCCCTCGCGCACGCCCTCCCCCGTTCGGTGATACTTGAGTCTTCCGCCATCCACGAAAGGATCGCCCCATGACCGCCCCCATCGAGATCTACCGCAGCGCCGACGGCGAAGCTCAGGTCGAGGTACGTTTTGCTGAAGACACCGTTTGGCTTTCGCAGGCGCAGATGGCGACGTTGTTTGACACCAGCACCGACAACATCAGTCTGCACCTAAAGAACATCTATGCAGAGCAAGAGTTGGACGAATCAGCAACTACCGAGCATTTCTCGGTAGTTCGTCAAGAAGGCCGCAGAAAAGTCAGCCGCACACTCAAGCACTACAACCTGGATGCCGTGATTTCAGTCGGCTATCGGGTTAAATCAAGCCATGCCACCCAATTTCGCATCTGGGCCACCACCCGCCTGAAAGAATACCTGCTGCAAGGCTACAGCCTGAACCACCAGCGACTGCAACAGAATGCCGCCGAATTGGAGCAGGCGCTCGCCCTGATCCGCAAGGCTGCCGCCTCACCAGAACTCACACTGGAGAGCGGACGCGGGTTGGTGATGCACATGCTGAACGCGGCGGCTTGAAACATGGACAGCATCGACCGGCAAATCATCAACCTGCTCAAAGCGGATGCCCGGATGTCGGCTGCCGAAATCGGGCGGATCGTCTGCCGCTCACGCACGGCCGTCAGCCAGCGCATCGAAGCCCTGCAAGCATCCGGTCAAATCGCCGGCTTCAGCATTATCACCCCAGCGCCACCCATCAGCCTGTTGCTTGAGGTGCGCTTTCGCCAGCAGGGCATGTGCGATGAGGCCGTGGCCCATTTCAAGAAAAAGTTTGCCCTCGAACGAGCCTGGTCAGTGGCAGGTGACACCGATCTCTTCATTTTTGCCGGCGCCCACAGCATCGATGAGGCCAACCAGATGAAAGACTGGCTCAATCAGGCGCCCCAAGTGCTACGGGTAACGACACATACGGTGCTGAAAACTTACCGTTGAAAGGCTTTCTCTTCTGAACGGCACAACCCTTAAAACCTCAGTCCATACTCATCAAACTTTCAAGAACAGCCTCCCGCAGAGGACAAATACAGTTCAACACGGTCGGTTGTCCATGTGGCCACGCCCGTGCCAAAGAAATCCTGATCCTCTGTCCAAATGGCACAATCCAGCGCCAGTGCTACGGCCACCACTGGCCAATCATCCTCATCTCTCGCAGCAATCCGTTGAAGCGCCTGCCGGCGCAAGTGTCCATAGACCTCAAGGGTGATGGGAGAAACAATATTCTCCAGCTGATCCAATAACACCAGCACATCATCTGATGGAAGGCCGCGCTTCAACAACAATGGAGGCAGGTACTTCCTTGCATCCACATAGGCTACATCCGGCGCAAAGAAACGAGCCTGCTTGTGATAGCCCAAGATGATGTCTCTCACCCGCTTACCCAACACCGCCCGGATCAGGATATTCGCATCCAACACCAGAAAAGGCAGATCCCTGCGGTTCATTTGGCATCCCTGGACGCTTCTTTTCCAGCACGACGGGCTTCTTTAAACTCAGTCACGATTTCTTCGGAATCAATCTGCCGAACAGCCAACAAACTGTCCAAAGTCTGACTTGCCCGACGTAACGCGACTTCATCGAAGACATCGGACGCCTGCGTCGGAATGAAGACACCAACCGTCTGTCCGTGCCGAGTGACAGCCACTGGCTCCCCCCCCAGAATGTACTCGGCCAAGCCCGCACGAAACTCCCGAATCCCAGCTTTGACGATAGACACGATCCACTCCCAACATGAATGTGTATCCTAGTGTACACAAAAAGACTATCTGCGTGAACCATATCAAGCAACACCGAACTGCCCACCCATACAGATGCTCCAGGTGTGCCAGGTGACAAACGCACACCGTATTGAAGACCTATCGCGGCTCCTTGGTGACTACCTTGACCCTCAGTGCCTTAGCTCGGAGCGCGTCATGCACTGATGCCAGCATCGCACCCTCACCATCATTTTCTGGTGCAACTTCCGTCATTTCGACAGCCAGGAATCCACCATTGTCCAGCCTGAAAGCCCATTCAAGGCGCTATGCTGGCTGTCCATCAGGCACACCGCCCCTGTCTGTCTTCTGTCTTCTGTCTTCTGTTCTCTAATTTCTCTTTTCTCTTCTTTACTATATCACAAAGCAAATTTATTTTTCAAGCTGCAGTGCATAAATTGGAACATCGTTTCAAATTACTTTTTATTTTTCATTCCAAAGCATTAAATCAAGAACGACAACAATCCCACCTTGCCCCCAAAATTTTTGCCATTAAAAATTAATTTCGCAATAAAAAACGGAAACTCCGACTCAAACGAAATTTCCGCTTTCCAATATATCGAGCAAATTCACTCGAATGTTGCTAATCGCAAATGATTTTTATAACTCCTGTCCTTTGCCGAGCAAATCAATCTGCTCCACTCGCTTTTGATGTCTGCCGCCTTCGTAGTCCGTCTCAAGCCAAATTTTGACAATCATCTTCGCAAGCTCTTCTCCAATCACTCGCGAGCCGAATGCCAAAATATTGGTGTCATTATGCTCTCTGGAAAGTTTTGCCGAATACGGCTCACTGCAAACCACCGCACGAATGCCATCTATCTTATTGGCGGCGATTGAAATGCCGACCCCCGTTCCGCAAATCAAAATTCCTTTCTCACATTCTCCCGAATTTACCGCTTTGGCGACTTTCTCAGCGTAAATCGGATAATCGGTGCGCTCTTCATTATGCGTTCCGAAATCGCGATATGCCAATCCCCATTCTTCAAGCTGCTTTATAATTTTCGATTTCAATTCATAACCGGCATGGTCACTTCCTATTGCAATCATAACTCCTCCTATAATCTGCCGAGCTGTTTGTATCCATAGATTCCCGCCCCGATAACACCGCTTTGTTGATTCGCTTGCGAATAGTTGAACGAAAGGGTATCATGCGGATAAGGCTTGCGTGTGTGTTTGAGCACGAATTTTTCCAAAAGCGCTTTTGGAAAATTTTTCATAGCGAGTACGCCACCGCCCAATATGATATGATCCGGGTCAAAAATATTGATTTCGGAGGCAATCGGAGCCGACAAATTTTCAATAAAGCCAATGATTTTTTCATCCTCCGATTTCAAAGTGAAGATATCATCGATTGCGATGTCCGGGAAAAAATTCTTGTGGATTTCCTGCAAATATTTGCCTGATGCGTAGCCTTCCATGCATCCTCGATTTCCACAAGAGCATAATTTGTCATCGCCGAGTACAACGGTGTGACCGAGTTCACCTGCAACTCCGTTTTTCCCGACGAGCAAGCTGCCGCCGATTTGAATTGCATTTCCGAAACCCGTTCCGATATAAAATCCGAGCACAATTTTTTGCTTGTCGAAATTTTTTTCAAACATATCATACTCAAAAATCAGATTGACATCTTTCTCCAAAAAAACGGGTTGCGCAAAATATTTTCCCAGCCCGTCCACAAGCGATACATTGTCCAATCCTGCGATATTGGGCGTCGAAAGTACAATTTTGCGCTCTCTGTCAATCGTTGACGGAAAACCCGCTACAATCGATTCGATTCGATAGTCCTGATGATGATCAATATATTCATGAATTTGTTCCGCCAAGGATTGCACGGGATCTTTTCCAAATACCTCGGCACTTTTTTTCATCACAAAATGCTCCAGCTTCCCGCCTTCATCGACCATTCCGAATCGAATATTGGTTCCGCCGATATCAAATCCCAATATTCTTGCGTTATCTTTCATAATTCCTCTACATTGTTTCTTTCTTAAAAATTTCTTCCATCTTATCGTATGCTATGTTCAAATCTTCGTCCAAACTGAACAATCCCGAGCTGCCTACGATAAAAACTTCCGCTCCCGCTTCATGCAATCTCTTGAAAGTTCTTTGATTTGCAGAACCGTCGATTTCCAATAAGAAATTCAATCCTTTTTCTTCTTTGTATCTTTTTGCCTCTTTTATTTTCTCCAACATTTCCGGAATAAAAGGCTGACCGGCAAATCCCGGATCCACCGTCATAATCGTCAACTTGTCAATCAAATGGATATAATGCTTGATATAATCCAGCGGTGTCGCCGGATTGATGACGATGCCTACCTTCGCTCCCGCATTCTTAATCATATTGATGATTCGAAACGCATCCTTATTGATGGTTTCCGCATGAGGACAAATATAGGTCGCGCCTGCTTTTGCCAATTCTTCAATATAGTCGGAAGGATACTCCGTCATCAGATGAACATCGATCGGAATCTTCGTCACCTTGCTGATTGCCTCCACAAACATAGGCGACAGCGTAATATTTTTTACATAATGTCCGTCCATGATATCGACATGCAGCATATCCGCCCGCTCATTCAAAATTTCAAGTTGCTCCTTGAGTTTGAGCAAATCCATACACATCAGTGATACGGAAAATTGTGCTTTCATTCTTTTCTCCTTTTGAAATTTCTGAAACCGATTCAAAATCAATCGCAGAATAATTTTATAATCTTTTCTGTTGTCTTTTTTCAATCCTTTTTTATATCATTCCGCTTATAAGCGGAAAGCTCGACGGAATTTGCATTTCATTATAAAATGCACTAAAGAATTTGCGACTTAGTTTTTCACTTTGATGCCTGCAAATACTCTTTCCAAAGTGACCACTCCGATAATCAGCGATCCCATGACGATTTGCTGATAATAGGTCGGTACGGAAAGCATATTGAGTCCATTGCTGATGGCTCCGATGATAATTCCTCCGACGACCACCTTCATCACGACCCCTTTCCCACCGAAAAAGCTCGTTCCTCCGATGATGGCGGATGCGATGGCAAAAGTTTCATATCCCGTTGCCGCCAGCGGTTCCGCCGAGCCGAGTCTCGCAGTAAATACGACGCCGGCAATCCCTGCGCAAACTCCCGAAATAATAAATACAATCAGCGTATGCAAATTTACATTGATTCCGGAATACCAAGCCGCCTCTTTATTGCCGCCCATCGCATAGATATTTCTTCCCAATCGCGTTTTGGTCGTCAAGAAAGTGAGTACCAAACCTACGAACAAAGCAATCAATACCGGAATCGGAACGGGTCCGAGCCATCCGGCAACCAATTTACCGAAGGCGGGCGGAAATTTGAACACCGGCGATGCGTTGGAGATGATAAGTGTCAATCCACGATAAATCGACAGAGTCCCCAGCGTAATAATAAATGGATGCAGTTTCGTGACATTGACCAGAAAACCGTTGAACGCTCCCAAAAGTGCTCCAAGCAAAATTCCGCCGACCAAAATCGCAACGATCGGATGCCACCCGAACACCATCAACTTTGCCGTCACCATTCCCGTCAATGCAATGATGGAACCGACGGAAAGGTCGATGCCGGCAATGAGTATCGCAAAAAACTCTCCGCAGGCAATCAATATCGTCACTGAACTTTGCAACAGAATCTGCACAAAATTCCCCTTTGTAAAAAATGTTTCAGGAGAAATCAATCCGAACACGATAACCATCACAATGAGAATAGCAAAGGTTCCGTATTTCTCCCAAATCTGACTGAACTCGATTTTTTTCTTCATTTCTCCTCCTAACTCGTTGCCAGCTCCATAATTTTTTCTTCCGTAATACCGTCACCCGACAAAGTACCTTGAATTTTACCCTTGTTGAAAACAACTACGCGGTCACAAATCGAAAGCAATTCCGGAAGCTCGGATGAAACCATGATAACGACTTTTCCGGAATCGGCAAGCTCTCGCATGATACGATAAATCTCCGACTTGCTTCCGATATCGATTCCTTTGGTCGGCTCATCAAAAATCAGCATCTTCGCATCCGACGCCATCCATTTTCCGATGATGACCTTCTGCTGATTTCCACCCGAAAGCTCCGTGATATTCTGCTTGACCGAGCGCGCCTTCACGCTGAGATTGCTCGTTTGAACGCTCGCTATGTCAAAATCATTTTTACGATTGATAATTCCTCCGATACCGCCTTTAGTCGAATCTTTGATACCGCGAATGAAAGTGATATTTTCCTCAATCGTAAAATTGTGGAAAAATCCCGTTTCTCGCCGATTTTCCGTCAAAAGTCCGATACCGCTCTTGATAACCTGATACGGATTTTTATTGTTGACCGTCTCATTGTATAACAAGATTTCACCCGAAGATAAAGGTACTGCACCAAAAATCGCCTCCATCAACTCGGTTCTTCCCGAGCCGACCAATCCTGCAAATCCGAGAACTTCTCCTTTTTTGACAAAAAAACTGACATCCTTTATTTTCTGATCGCGTCTTGTTATGTTCTTCGCTTCAAAAATTATTTCGCTCTGCTCGAAATCATGATTGGATAGATAGCGATTTTGAACTTCTCGCCCCACCATCATTTTTATCAGCTCATTGATTTCGACATTCCCGATTTCACGAGTGCCGACATACTTCCCATCCTTGAGAACGGAAACTCTCGTACCGATTTTTTTCAGCTCATCCATCTTGTGCGAAATATAGACGATGCCATGCCCTTCTTTTTGCAAAGTGCGTATAATTTCAAATAATTTTTCCACCTCTTCATTCGTAAGTGATGAAGTCGGCTCATCCATAATAATCACTTTGGCGTCGAAGGCAATCGCCTTTGCAATTTCAACCACTTGTTTTTCGGAAATACTGAGCGTTTCAACCAAGGTTTCGGGATTTTTGTTCAGACCGAGTTTTTTCAAAATCTCACTCGCTCTTTTATTCATCCTTTCCCTGTCCACGATTTCAATGCCGAATTTCTTCCTGGTCAATAATTTGCCCATAAAAATATTTTCGGTAATCGAAAGCTGCCCGCATAAGCTTAACTCTTGGTAGATGATGCTGATGCCATGCTCGAAGGATTCTTTCGGAGTCAATCGGGAATAATTCTTCCCTTCGATAATAATTTCTCCGCTTGTCGGCTCATAGGCTCCGCTCAAAATTTTCATCAGCGTGGATTTGCCCGCTCCATTTTCTCCAAGAAGGATATGCACTTCGCCCTGCTCAACCGTAAAACTGATATTTTCGAGTGCAACGACGCCCGGAAATGTTTTGGTGATATTTTTCATCTCAACCAAGGTTTTCATAATCCATTCCTCTCATTAACATCAAATTGTGCATGCACAATCAAGCTCAATCAAAAGAGGGTTGTCCATCCCAGACAACGGACAACCCTTTACAATTACTCTTTTGTTATCAAATTTGATTCCACCGGTGTAGCTTCCGGAATCGCCATCGGATCCATCGCCGGTTTGTCCAGCAATGCTTTTTGCAAAAGTCGAAGTGATTCCGCTCCGATTTCCGCCGGATCCTGTGCAACCGTTGCCGCCATACCGTCCGCTTGGATAGATTCGATTGCCTCCGGTGCTCCATCCGTTCCTACAACCATAATCTGTCCTTTTTTGCCGGCATTTTCAACCGCTTGTTGTGCACCGAGCGCCATCGTGTCGTTGCATGCATAGATTGCAACCAAGTCCGGATTTTTTGTAATCATATTTGTTGCAACATCCAACGCTTTTGCTCTGTCCCAATCAGCAGGTTGGCTGTCAACCAATTCAAATTTGTCATTCGCTTTGAATACGCCGGTTGCTCCGTCTCTTCTGTCATTTCCGGATGCATTTCCCGCTTTTCCTTCGATGATGGCAACCTTGCCGCCTTCCGGATTCTTTTCAACGATAAAATCCGCTGCCTTTGCTCCTACCGCAACATTATCCGTTGTTACAAAGAACAAAATGCTTCCGCCAAGCCCTTGAAGCTGCTCCACATCGATTTTTTCATCAATGTTTCCGACATAGATTCCTTTTTTGTTTGCCTCTGCAATCGCATTGTTCAAGTTTGCCGGTGACAAAGGTGCAATACCGATTGCTTTGTAATTTTTAGAAATTGCCGTTTCAACCAGATTCAACTGACCTTGCAAATCATCTTCCGACTGAGCGGCATAAATATCCACTTTGATTCCCAACGCTTCCGCCTCAGCTTCGATGCCTTCCTTCATCTCAACCCAGAACGGATTTGCCAAAGTTTTAAGTACAATGGCAATTTCAGCACCTTCTCCTGATGTTTCAGCCGGCGGTGTCGTATTTCCATTTGTTTCTTCGGATGTCTTCGCTCCGCATCCGGTTAGCACAAGCATTCCAGCCAATAGCAAGCTGAAAACTCCTTTTGCAAATTTGCTCTTCATAAAATACCTCCAAAAATTTTTCTATGATAAATTCTTTGAAAAGAATTTTATCCGATGTAATCGTTTACGCACTCAGAGAGAAATCTAGCAGCTCTCTCGTCTTATTAAAGTCACCGGCGTATGATAAGTTTTGATTTCAATCTCCTGACCATTCATCATCTCCATTAAAAGATGCACCGCTTCCTCCGCCATTTTGTAAAAATCCTGCGAAATCGTCGTAATCGGTAAAGATGAAAATTTGGAAATCGAAATATTGTCAAATCCTACAACTTTGACATCGTCCGGCAATTTTCTTCCGCTCTCTCGAAGTGCATCGATTGCTCCAAGCGCCATCCAATCCGTCGTTGCAAAAACGCCGTCAAATTCGATGCCCTGCGCAATCAATTTTTTCATGCCTTCTTTTGCCGATTGGTAACTGATGGGATAAACGCGCATCACTAATTTCTCATCCACTTCGATACCCGCTTTCTTGAGGGCAAAACAATATCCTTGATAGCGGTCTTGAATTGTCGATATCTGTCTTTCATCACGAATCAGCACAATTTTTTTACAACCTTTGGCAAGCAATTCTTCAGTAGCCATAATCCCGCCACGAAAATTGTCGGATTCGATTACGATATTTTTTTGGTCACTCGGAATCGTACGGTCGATGAAAATCGTCGGCACCTGCACCAAATTATCCGATTTGGAAACTTTTCCCGACAGATAAATCAATCCGTCCACTCCTTTTGAGCACAAATCCCAATAATATTTGTTCTCAATCTCTTCCGATTCGTCGGTATTACAAATAAATGCGGTATATCCTTTTTGAAACAACAACATCTCCAATTCTCGCACGATGGATGAAAAAAATTCATTCGTAATATCCGGAATAATGATGCCGACGCTCTTACTGACATTGGTTCGCAAACCTTTTGCAATCATATTGGGTTTGTAATTGTACTTTTCAATAATATCTCTTACTTTGCGCTCGGTCTCTGCGGAAAATCGACCGTTCCCGTTGATGACGCGAGAAACCGTCGCAACCGAAACTCCAGCCAGCTCGGATATCGTCTTTATCGATAATTTCGTAGAATTTTTTATCTCATTTGAAGATTGCTTTTCCAATCTAATCACTCTTTCTATATTTCTATTGTCATTTACCGGTTGGTCAAAAAACTCCGGGGAATAAAATTAAATTTGCTCTCCGATTCCATTTCATACAACTCTCATTTTTGTATTCAAAACGAACGAGTAATCGTTTACATGCATTATACAATAGAAAAGCGTTCTTTGCAATCATTTTTTGACTGCAGAACGCTTTTGCACTTTTTATAAAAATATTCTTGCCGAAAATCTCATCCCCGATTTCTGAAAGATGAACTAATCCAATTCTTCAATGCGATATCGATTCTTCACTTCACGATATAATTGAACAATCGTGACGATGCCGACAAGTAAAGATAAGCCGCCCCATACGAAGAAATCAAAGTAAAAGTTACTTTTAATCCCATAGTATTCGAGGATGGGCAAGAAATCCTGCAAAATCTCCGTAATCGCTAAATCCGGTATCTCACTGCGAAGCTCCCGGAAAATAGCCCAAGACCAATCGCTCACAATCGCAACGATGACTCCGATGCTTCCCATCACAAAAGAAATCAATGCGCCGAAAAACCCGATTTTGCCGGCAAATTTTTCATAGCCCTTAAAAGTAAGAAAATACACGACCATAGCGGCAAGCCATGCCCAAATTCCCAACAGAGAAACCAAAAAATAAACTACGGCTCCGATGATTGCACCGCCAAGCGCGCCCAATATTCCCAAAACAACATTCTCCGAGCGCTCGTCAATTTCCCTTTGATATTCCGCGAGCTGCCCCGACATGTGATTACGCGCCTCGGCACAGAGATAATGATATTCCAAATTCACTTTTACCAAACTCAGCGTCCCGTCATCAATGCCAAGCGCAAAGCATCCCGTTTCGTAATCATTTTCGTCCAGATAATCCGTCAATTCTTCAAGCGCAAAACTCAATCGCTTTTTCAATTTGCCGGAAAGAAGTGTGTTTTTTCCTTCGATGACGATTGTCTTTACCGACTGATAAGCTTTTCGTACGACTCTGCCGTCTATGAGCGATTGCAATTTCGAATTCAATTTCGAATCAACATCCGCTCGGCTCGCTCCGATACGAATCGTAAAATGGCCGCTTGCTTCATCAAAAAGAAGCGTTGTGTAATACCCGTTCACCTGTCCGTAATACACATTCCCCTTCAATGCTAAATTATAATCCTTTTTCAAAAAACCGTAATTGTTCAGTTGCATAATAACCCCCTCATGATTTTTACTTTTATATTGTAACGGATTCAAAAAAACTAATCAAGTTCTTTTGAAATTTTTCGCACGACAAAAGATGCCATCATCAATCCCGCAACCGGTGGTACGAAAGCACAGCTCGCCGGAGTTTCTCTTTTGCCCGCTGATGCGATACTCTGCATCGGCTTTCTCGGCGCTTCATCCGAAAATACCACATCCAAATCAGCGATACCTCTGTCTTTGAGTTCCTTGCGCATCACTTTCGCCAAAGGATCGGTATGCGTCTTTGCCAATTTCGTAATCTGAATTCTCGTCGGGTCGATTTTATTTCCCATGCCCATTGAGCTGATGATGGGAATATTTTTCTCCTTGCAAGTCTTTATCAAAAAAATTTTGGAAGTGATGATATCAATCGCATCGATGACAAAATCAAAAGCCGCCGCAAAAAACTCGTCGCTGTTCTCCGGCAGATATTTCTTATCAAAAATATGCAGCTTTATCTGCGGATTGATTTGCAAAATGCGCTCCGCCATCACCGACACCTTGCTCTTGCCGACAGTTCCCATCAACGCGGGGATTTGTCGATTCAAATTGCTGATATCGATGCTGTCAAAGTCCACAATGCTCATCTCGCCCACGCCCGAGCGCGCAATCGCCTCCGCAGCGAAACTCCCCACGCCGCCGATGCCGAAAATTGCCACATGCGATAACGACAGCCTCTGCATCGCTTCTTTTCCAATCAATAATTCCGTTCTAAAAAATTGTTCCATAAACTCTCCACTTTATCTATTATACTAAAACCATCGCAGCAATATGCTTATTTTAGAGTAGCGAATATCGGTACTCTAGTTTGCGTGTTCAAAATTCCGCATAAAAATTTTTCCCTGAAATTTCTTTTTTGCTACTGACTTTTTCTTTGCAGGCTAATGGAAAAATAGTTATCAACAATTTGTGTTTTGAATAATTGTTCTTTGATTTCCGCCTTGTATGAAACGGTACGCCCACCGTTTTGCCGTTCCATCCAAACAACAAATTATGATTCTCCACAACTTATCAGGTTTTGGCATCAGTTCTGAAAAAATGCCATTCTAACCCCATTCAAACAACATAAAATTCCGATGCTGCATTACAATGTAGGCTTTTCTCAAAGAGCAGACAAAACCATACTATTTTGAATAAAGTTTTGTATGCCATTTCTTATACTTTGTTACTATAAAGCAAAAAATCGACTTTTGCAAGATAAAATCGCAGGATGCATATCAATCATCAACATAAAAAAAGCTGTTGCAGAACGAAAAACATCTTTCCGCAACCTCCCTAGGCAATGTTTCTCATTGCCCGAAGAATATTCTTATTTTACAACAGATTCCGGACTTGACCAGTATCATTAAAACAGTTGATGCAAAGCAAAACTTCTATCTCCACCAACCGAGGAATTTATAACCGTCAATAACTTCGATATAAAGCCAATCCACCATTTTACTTAGAGCTAAAATATTTTTATCTCTCTTGATTTCTTCAAATGTAAAACCCGAAATTATAATCTGTCTCTTAATGCAATTTATACTTGGATCTAAATAATATTCAAAAAAAGGATCTTTCCCCATCATTGCAATCTGCTTAGCAATTTCATCCTCACCCATGTCCAAATCGCTTTTGAATCTAAACTTGCCATATATTATATCCGTATCAATGCAACTCTCTCTAACTTTTCTTAAAGTGAAGTGTTCCAAGCACTTATTAATGCGCCCTTCTTTTTTTAATTCTAAAAAAAGATTCATCACACATGGATCCACTCCGATTACATTACAAAATCTTTTTCCATTATACAACTCCGCCAAAGATAATCTATTAAAGATTTTTCTAATACTAATATCCATTCCATATTACATGATATTATGATAAAATAAGGGTAGAG
>JAUNKF010000055.1 GCA_030532895.1 Lautropia sp.
GCGCGATGGCCACGGCCCGCTTGGCCTTGTCCTGCCCGATGATGTGCTTGTCCAGCTCGGAGACGATCTCCTGGGGGGTCATCTGCGTCATAGTGTCTCGATCGTGTGGTTCTGGTTGGTATAGATATCCAGATCGCCGGCAATCTTCAGCGATTTGGCGACGATCTCGGCCGGAGTCAGCTCGGTGTTCTGCAGCAGCGCCAATGCGGCCGACTGGGCATAGGCACCGCCGGAGCCGATGGCCACCAGACCATGCTCCGGCTCCAGCACATCACCATTGCCGGTGATGATCAGCGAGTACTGTTTGTCGGCCACGGCCAGCATGGCCTCCAGCCGACGCAGCATGCGGTCGGTACGCCACTCCTTGGCCAGCTCGACAGCAGCCTTCATCAGGTTGGCGGGGTACTTGGCGAGTTGTGCCTCGAAGCGCTCGAACAAGGTGAAGGCATCGGCCGTGCCACCGGCAAAACCGGCCAGCACCTTCTCGCCATGCAAGCGGCGAATCTTGCGGGCAGAGCCCTTCACCACGATGTTGCCCAGCGTCACCTGGCCATCTCCCCCAAGGGCGACCTGGTCACCACGTCTGACAGAAACGATTGTCGTCATAGCACGTCCTGAAATCAGTTTTCAGGACATGTTGTGATGATGCATCGGTTTTTCAAGCGGCGCCCCGAGTCTGGCGCCCGTGATCCACCGCCTGCCATGCACCGCAGGGCGGCTTGGCGCGTGTTCAGCCCCCTGAAGCCACGAGACGCTACGGACTGTCGCGTGGCTGAATCCGTCATGACTCGCTCAGGCGTGACGCAGCTGCATCTCCGCCAGATCCCCCAGGCCCATGACGATCATCAGATAAGCCACCAGATAGCTGGGCTTGCGGATGACGATCTGCTTGCCCGCCCGATGCAATGCGGCAACCTCGTTCAGCAGCTCACTCGTGCAGGCAAAATCGATGCGCACCAGCTCGCGACAGTCGAAGACCACCTCGGCCCGTGGCTCCGCCCAGCCACGAAGCTGCTGGAACATGATCTCGGAGCGACCGGTCAACACCCCCGACATCACGAAGGTGTCCCCGACATAAGCCGCGGGCGGCTCTTCGGTTTCCGTCACCGGGTCACAGTCCTGCAACACCACCTTGATGGTGTCAGGCAACGGTTCCCACGACGGCGGCGACACCTCATACGTGACGCAATATTCGATGGCCAGGTCTTCAAAATGCTGCTGCTGTCCGAGCATCCGAAGCGACATCAACCGCAAGGCCCAACCATGCTCGTCAGGATCACGGCGACCGCTCTCGGTCATCGGACGAAGCGCCTTCTCCAACGCCTCCACACCAATCACGGTCAATTCCTGCTTGCCTTTCAGGAAATCACGTAATGCCCGCAACAGCAGATCGGCCCCGATCATGTCGACCGTGGTCACACGACTGAAATCGATCCGCAGCAACCGCTTTCGCTGAATGGCACGCGACATCTGCTCTGTCTGCTTGACCACCTGCGCATCGATCACCGCCGGGAACAGCACGGTGGAAGACGAGGCAGCCGGGCCTTGATCGGTCACGACCAGCACCAGCTCGTCATCCCAGGCAGGCGGCGACAGCTCAAAAGAAGACGCATATTCAATGGCCAGGTTCTCGAACTCCTGACGCAAGCCACTGGCCTGATACAGCTCCAGCAACATCTTCCAGGCCAGACGGGTGTGATCCCCCAACTGATCCTGATGGATGGCATGGCGCAACACCGTGGTCGCCTCGGCTGTCTGTCCATTGGCAAAGAGCACCGAGACCTCTTCCAATACCGGCAACAAGCCCGAGCCATGAATCTCGATCGAATTGCGCTTGGGCTGTCTGGCGACCGGTGCAGCAGCTGCCGGTGCGGACGCAGACGGTGCACTGGCCGCCTTGGCCGGGGCCGCTGCCTCAGCGGCCGGATTCGCCAAGGACGTGCCTTCGGCCACCATCTGCGACTCGATTTCGTCGATCTTCTCTGCCGTGAGCCGTGCAAGCTCACGGGCGCTCAGGCCATTGGCCGAGTCTGGCCCCGTGGCCGATTCGCTCTTGCGCCGCTTTTTTCTGCTGAAAAAGGAAAAGAAACCCACCTTGACTATGCCCCCTGACTGGCCTTGATTTTCAGTGTAGCACTGGGGGCTGCCCGCGCTAAGGCGTCAGCCGCCCGCCAGTCGGTCGCCAGTATCCAACCGGCAGACACCCCGGATGGACAGCAGCCAAGCCCCGATCCGGGCCTGACGATCGTGTCTCCTTTTGAGCAAACAAAACGATGTCTGATGCATTTCTGCCATATGGCCGGCCAGCCTCACGGCCCTCGGATCCCCCTCGCAGCGGGGGCAGAACCTGCTCAGCCGCCTCCAGCGGCGCAACAGCCATCCAATGCCTGACACGGTCGACGCGATACGCTTGGCGCCTCGACAGCACCATCTTCACATCTGTCACCAAATGACACATTTCAACACTTTTTCCCGTTCATGCTGCAGGCTGAGCCTCTGCCAGGGTCGAACGGATGCCGGAAACACGCCCATGAAAAAGGGAGCCATCAGGCTCCCCGGATCACGCGGCTGATCGAACATCCAACCAGCCACGGGTAATGATCACCTCCACGGCGATGATATCGATATTCAGTCACCGTACAGTTTCTGACGCAGCTCCCGACGCTGCTGCGCTTCCAGCGACAGCGTGGCAGTGGGACGTGCCAACAAGCGAGGCAAGCCGATCGGATCCCCCGTTTCTTCACAGTAACCATAATCGCCACTGTCGATCTGGGCCAGGGCCTGCTCGATCTTCTTCAAGAGCTTGCGCTCCCGGTCGCGGGTTCGCAGCTCCAGCGCATGCTCTTCCTCGATGGTGGCCCGGTCGGCCGGATCCGGGACGATGACGGTCTCGCGCAGATGCTCGGTGGTTTCATCCGCATTGTTGCGAATGTCCATCTCCATTTTCTTCAGGCGATCCCGAAAGAACTCAAGCTGTGCGGAGTTCATATAGTCTGATTCCGGCATCTTGAGGATGTCTTCTTCGGTCAAAACGACCTGGTTGGTGGTTGTCATCACTACTCCCTTCTGGATGCAAAAAAACCAGAGATCAAGAACAGGACACCGCTGCCGTCCCGAATCAATGAATGAACCTTGTATCGTGCCAGCCCATCAGGCCAGGCACTGCTTCAGGCCACTGAGAAACACGTCTTTCGGCAAATTCCGCCCGATAAACACCATTTTGCTTGAAGGCTTTTCATGGGCCTCCCATTTCCGACCAGCGTCTGCGCCCATCATCATGTGAACCCCCTGAAACACCATACGCCGGGGCGAGCCTTTCAGGTACAGCACGCCCTTGTAGCGCAGCATGTCGGGACCGTACACCTGGATCAGGCCGCCGAGGAACTCTTCGAGTTTCATCGCATCGAAAGGACGCTTCGACTTGAAGACGAAGGACGACACCTCATCACTGTGTGAATGCGCATCGCTTTCCAGAAAATCCGGATCCAGCTCCAGCACGGCATTCAGGTTGAAGCCTTTCAGGTCGAGCACTTCGCCCACATCGGCATTGCCGAACTGGATGGCCTTGATCTGAGCACGCGGATTCATCTGCACGAGGCGCTTGCGCAGACGCTCAAGCTGCGCCTCATCGACCAGGTCGCGCTTGGAAATCAGGATGCGGTCGGCAAAGCCCACCTGGGCTTGAGCCTCCTTGTTCTCATCGAGCTGTTTTTCACCATGCACGGCATCGACGATCGTGATGATGGCGTCCAGCAGATAGCTCTGAGCCACCTCATCATCCATGAAGAAGGTCTGTGCCACCGGGCCGGGGTCGGCCAGCCCCGTCGTCTCGATCACCACCCGGTCGAAATGGATTTCACCGGCATCACGACGCGCCTTCAAGTCGAGCAGGATGCGAACCAGATCGCCCCGCACGGTGCAGCAGATGCAGCCGTTGTTCATCTCGACGATCTGCTCGCCTGAGCCTTGCATCAACAGGTCGTTGTCGATCCCTTCGGCACCGAACTCGTTTTCGATGACGGCGATCTTCAAACCGTGGTCATCGCGCAGAATCTTGTTGAGCAGCGTCGTTTTGCCGCTGCCCAGAAAACCGGTAAGGATCGTGGTGGGAATAAGACCGTTTGCCATGCGTGAATCCTGCTGTTGGTTACCCGGAGGTTACCCGGACGCCAGATGCCTCAACGCCTCGCGTGAGCCTGCCGTGCCAGCGCCGAGGCCGTGTGATGCCGTTGGAACCGGACTGTCTCCTCGGCCGGCAGCACCAACACTGCTTCGGCACCGCCAGAAAAAACACCCGCACTCGCTGAAAGCCCGCGGATTGTACGCGCTCCCCTTCGCGATGCAAGTAACCCGATTTTTCATGCGGCAACAGGCACGAAACATCAGGAAAACACGGGGACAACCCCTGTGCAGACTGTTGTATGATGACACCAATGTCTGTTGCATGCGGGCCATACCCCTTAGCGCGTGTGCCGAGGCGCACGTCCTCAGCACGTGCGGGTATTGCGGTCACGCCCCCACCTGCACCGTGCCCCGCCTGCAGACATCGTGACGTGGCCTCAGCCGACACGCGCTGTGCAGTCGTGCCCCTGTCTTGCCACACACATGCATGGCGACGGCCCCACGTGTCTACGGTCGCCGCTTGGCGCGCGGGTGTGCCGCATCGTAGACCGACGCCAGGTGCTGAAAGTCCAGCGCGGTGTAGATCTGCGTGCTACTGATGCTGGCGTGCCCCAACAACTCCTGCACCGCACGCAGATCCCCCGACGATTGCAGGACATGGCTCGCAAAGGAATGCCGCAACACATGGGGGTGCACATGCGACGGCAAGCCCTGGGTCACGGCAAGCCGCGCCAGCCGCAACTGCACCGAGCGGTTCCCAAGCCGTCTCCCCTGCTGAGAAATGAACAATGCCGGCTCCTCCGACACGCCCTCGGCCACCAGACGGGCGTGGCGTACAGGCAGCCAGGCATCGAGCGCAGCCAAAGCAGCACGGCCCACCGGCACCGTCCGTCGCTTTCTGCCCTTGCCAAACACCTGCACCTCCGCCGCCCCCCGATCGAACCAGGCCACCGAGCGGTAAGCCCGCGCCTTGTCATCGACCCAGGCATGATCGAGTGCGGTCAGCTCCGACAGACGCAAGCCGCTCGAATACAGCAGCTCGGCCATCGCCTGATCCCTGAGCTGCAAGAACGTCTCGTCCCCCAGCGCCTCGCCACCATCCAACGCCGAGACGAGCTGCACGGCCTGATCCACCGGCAACGCCTTCGGCAGACGCTTCGGGCGCTTGGGCGCCCGCACGGCACGTACCGGGTTACAAGCGAGCACGCCATCATGCGCCAGCTGATCGAAAAAACCACGCCAGACCGAGAGCCGACGCCCCAGCGAGGTGGCCGACAAGCCCTCACGCGCAGCCGCTGCCACCCAGCGCCGGATGTCGGTCTCCTGCACATCAGCCCAGTCCCGGCGTTCGGCCGGCAAGCCGCACCGTGCCTGGTTCAGCACGATCAACTCACGCCGGTATGCAGCCAGCGTATGGGCCGAATAGCCACGTTCGACCGCGAGCCGCGTCAGGTGGCGCTCGATCGCGCCATCCAGTACCGCCTCCTCCGCCAAGGCTTCCCCCTTGACCTGCCCCGGCATGCCTGACCTCCTTCAAGCCGACGAGGCGGCGACCTCGGCCGGCAAGGCACGCGACAGGGCAGCGCCCGCCATGTCGGCCAACTGCTCCAGCACAACCGTGCCCATGCCAAGTTGAAAGCGATTCGGATCATCACTGGCCAGCACCAGCAGGCCAAAAGCCTTCATGTCGTTGCCTGCACGTAGCGGCATCACGGCCATCGAGGCCATGCCCTGACCCTTGTCGGGAAACCAGCCGGCAATCTCATCCATCGTGCAAGGCCCACAATAAGGATGCTCCAGGCGGTCAGCCCATTGCTGCAAGCCCGTCGACACGGGCCCGGTGGAGGTCTCGGGCAAGGGCAGCTCGGCCCACAGACGTACCAGCACGGCCGGCACCTCGAAACCCTTTTTGAGGCTGGCCACCAAGATGCCCGGCAGCCGGGCCGGGTCGCGCTCACCAAGCATCGCGTGGCTCAGTGCCTGCATCTTCATCGACAGCGCATCGTTCTCCCGCCCAATGCGCAGAAAGTCGGCCATGCGATGTTCGAGCCGACGGTTGTCCTCCCGCAGCACTGCCACCTGTCGCTCGATCAACGAAATCGCCCGCCCGCCGTGCGGGTGCGTCAGTTGAAGCTGACTGAGCATGTCTCGATGCTGCTCGAAAAACTGCGGGTGCTTCTGCAACCAGGCCGCCACCAGTCCGGCATCGAGCGACGCCAACGCAGCCGCCTGCCCTTCGCTGGCCTGGTACCTGTCCTCACGCTGTCCTTTACTCATCCCTGCCTACCCCTTCAAACCGTGAAACCACCTGCCGCCAGGCGCGTGCAGCACTTGTTCTTCCCTGCAACAACCCTGCTGGACGTTCATGGCGCGGGCTAGATCACCGGTACCTCGACCTCGGTCGTGAACACCGTCACGGCCGGCCCCGTCATCAGCACCGGTGCTGGACGCCCCGCCGAACCGGCCCAGTGAATGCGCAGGTCACCACCACGGGCGTGAACGAGCACCGCATCATCCAGCAGCCCCTGCCGAATCCCTGAGACGACAGCAGCACAGGCACCCGTGCCGCAAGCCAGCGTCTCACCCGCACCTCGCTCATGAACCCGCAATGCAATTTCACGGCGCGACAGGATCTGCATGAACCCGGCATTGACCCGATTCGGAAAGCGCGGGTGAGATTCGATCAGCGGTCCTTCCAGCTCGACCGGCGCCGTGTTCACATCAGCCACCACCTGCACCGCATGCGGGTTGCCCATCGAGACGAGCGAAACCCGCCGCGTGACCATGTCGCCATCGGGTCTCTCCAGCACCAACGGCCACAACAGGCTGTCCGGGCCTTCGGGCATCAAGCCCCTCGCTGAAAACGGCAAGGCTGCCGGATCGAAAGACGGCTCGCCCATGTTCACCTGCACCTGGCCATCCGGCATCAGCTGCGGGTTGATGATGCCGCCTTTGGTCAACACTCGGATACTGGTCTTGTCGGTCAGCCCTGCGTCATGCACGAAACGTACGAAGCAGCGCGCACCGTTGCCGCACTGCTCGACCTCGTGCCCATCGGCATTGATGATCCGGTAGACGAAATCCAGCCCTTCAGGCCCGGCTGCCTGACACTGCGCCTCATCCGGGCGCTGCACGATCAGGATCTGGTCGGCTCCCACGCCGCGGTGACGGTCGGCAAGCCAACGCCACTGGGCCAGGCTCAGCGCGGGCATGCGCTCGGTGGCGTCGATCACCACGAAATCGTTGGCAGCCCCGTGCATCTTCGTGATGCTCAGCTTCATGTCTGCAGCTCCTTGCGATAAGGGTCGGCTTCGCCCTCGGGGCGTGTCTTGAAGCGCTTGTGCGTCCACAGATACTGCGGCAGCATCTCCAGCACCCGCGCTTCGATGAAGGCGTTCATCTGCCGGGTGGCGGCCTCGATGTCCTTGCCCGGATAGCCCTCCCACGGTGGATAGAAACGGGTCACATAGCCTTCGTCCGTCATCCGCGTCACACAGGGTACGACCTTGGCACCGGTCAGCTCGGCCAGGCGTGCCACCGAGGGCACTGTGGCCGCCGGCACGCCAAAAAAGGGCACGAAGAGCGAATCCCTCGCCCCCAGATCCATGTCGGGCAGGAAGTAGAACGGCAAGCCTTCTCGCAACTTTCTGATTGCCCCGCGCAAACCGTCCTGCCGCACCAGCAAGGTGGCGCCACTGAAGCGGCTGCGCCCCTCACGCATCGCCTCGTTGAACACCTTGTTCTTCTGGTTGGCAAACATCGTGAACATCGTGTGGTCGATGGTCAGCCGTGTGCCACCCGCATCCATGCCCAAAAAATGGGGGGCAAGCAGGATGACGGGCTTGCCCTGCAGCGCATCGAAGTGATGCACGTTTTCGAGCTTGACCATGTCCAGAATCCGCTCGGGTGGCTGATACCAGAGCACGAACCGATCCAGAAAACTTCGGGCGAAGAATTGGCAGTGCGCCTTGATGACGGCCGCCCGTTCGGCCTCGCTCATCTGCGGAAAGCACAGCCGCAGGTTCACCTCGGCAATGCGACGCCGCTCGCGTGCCCCCCAATAGAGCAAAGTACCCGCCCCATTGCCCAGACGCCTCAACCAGACATAAGGCAGGTTCGACAACAGCCGGAAGAAAGCCAACGCCAGGCGGGACAGATTCACGGCCGCCCCCCTTCTTCTCCCCCGGCAGCCGGAGCGCCGGAGATCGGGTCACGGCCACCGGCCACACCGGGCACGTGGGCCAAGGCATTGCTGCCTGCCGGGGCGACGACACCGGATGGCTGAGCGCCATCACCGGTCTGCGCCACTGCACCGACCGCCGCCGCCTGCCGTTCAGACGGTTCGGCAACGGGCGCCCCCGGATCCGGCGGCGTCACGCCGCCCGGCACCTTGTAGCGGTTGTAATTCCACACATACTGTTCAGGATGACGGCGGATCAGCGATTCGATACGCCGGTTGATGGCCTCGGGCGTGGGCAGTTCTTCCATCTCCTCGACCACCATGTCCCACCCCCGGCCGCCAGGACGGCGCCAGACGCCGAGCAGACACACGCGCGCCCCCGTCTTTTCCACAAGCCGCTGCGGCAAGGTCATCGTGTAGGCAGGCTTACCAAAGAAGTCAGCCCATCGCCCATCCCCATCGGATGGCACCTGATCGGGGAGAATGCCCACGGCCTCACCGCGTTTGAGCGCCCGCAACAACGCGCGTACCCCGGCCGTATCGGCCGCAGCGGGTGTGACGCCCGACTGCGTGCGAGCCACCTTCAGCAGATGATGCAAAGCCGGCTGTTTCGGCGCCTTGTAGAGCACGGTGATCGGGGCCGTCGCCCCATAGGCGCGCGCCCCCATCTCGAAACACCCGATGTGCGGTGTCAGGATCAGCAGCCCTTTGCGCTCGCCCGCGGCCTGCCTGGCGAGGGTCTCTCGCGCCAACTCGGTCATGCAGCGATGATCAGCACAGGCCAGCAGGTGAGTGTCGTTTCTGAACCACACATAGGCACTCTCCAGTGCCGCCTTGCCCGCAGCAGCCGCACTTTTCCAGGCCAGCCGGGGGCTGTACAAGCCCGCCCGTTCGAGGTTGGCACGGGTCTTGGCCCGCATGCCAGGGCTCAGCAGGTAGACCATGCGCCCCGCGCAGCCGCCCACCGCATGCAAAACCGGCAAAGGCAGGCATGCCAAGGCCTTCACCGCCTTCACGAGCAGGGAAGAAACAGGGCTGGTGTGATTGATTTCCGTCGCTGGAGAAGTCACCGTCGCTATAATTTACGAGGCCACCGAGTTAATTGGGACAACTTGCGGGGTGGCAAATGGCCCGACGCACCATGCGTTCAGGCCTCTATATTGAAACAGTTTTGTTTCTTCCGCTAAAGCGTCGCGGCTTCCCAAGAAGCTGGCAACGCCGGTACCCCCTGATCAGACGGTCTGTGGCAGGTGCCGGACCCAAAGCCCACTCAATTTTTCCGGGAATGCCCATCAATCCATGAGCGAATACCTCTTCACCTCCGAATCCGTTTCCGAAGGCCACCC
>JAUNKF010000005.1 GCA_030532895.1 Lautropia sp.
TCGATGACGAGATGGGCATCCGTGAGTTGCTCTCCGAGATCCTGGGTGATGAAGGTCACGCAGTCACCGTGGCAGAAAACGCACAGCGAGCGCGTGAGGCCATGGCTGCCTCCCGGATGGATCTGGTGCTGCTCGATATCTGGATGCCTGATACCGATGGTGTCAGCTTGCTGAAAGAGTGGGTCGCCGCAGGCCAGCTGACCATGCCGGTCATCATGATGTCCGGTCATGCCACCATCGAGACTGCCGTCGAAGCCACGCGCATTGGCGCGATGGATTTCCTCGAAAAGCCGATTGCCCTTCAGAAGCTGTTGAAGGCGGTCGAACAGGGGTTGGCCAAGGGCAAACAGGGCGCGCTGCAGAATCGGGCCAGCGCCGCTGCGCCGGTGTCCGGCGCGATGCAGTCCGTCACCCCCGTCAGCAACACCCCACTGTCGATGTTGCAGGTTCCCAACGGTCAGACCGTCCACCAGGTACTGCCGTTGCAGTCGCCCTCTGCTCAGTTCATTGCGGCACCGGTCACCGGCATGCCGAACATGAACCTTCACCCATCCATCATGGTGCGTGATCTGCCGTTGAACGTGCCGTTGCGGGAAGCCCGCGAGGCTTTCGAGCGTGCCTATTTCGAGCATCATTTGCATCGTGAGCACGGCAGCATGACCCGAGTGGCTGAGCGCACGGGTCTGGAGCGTACCCATCTGTATCGCAAGCTCAAGCAGTTGGGCATCGATCTGTCCAAAGGCAACTATCGTCGGGGCGTCAGCCAGTCGATCTGAGGTCATCGAACAACGGAGGAAGCTGGCCGTTGGGCCAGCCACTGGGCTGAAGGCATCCTGCCCGTTGCCTGAAGCACCAGTGCCTCTGGTGTGCGTTGCCTGCCGGGGCCGGCTGCCTTGCCCCCGATGCCCGCCACCTTGGCCGCCGGTGCTCACCGACCAGACGGCCTGTCAATCGTGGCACATGTTGTGCTTTATGCCGCAGCCACAGTCTTGACGGGCACGCCTGACAGGTGGCGAGCGTGATGCCTGACACGGTTTCTTTGTCACAGGCATCGTACACTGCTTCATGGTTATTCCTGTTGTCACCCGGTTTCGGGGTACCGAACCCATCCTGAGGAACAGCGCATCATGATTCAAGGCGGATCGACAGACTGGGCCACCAAGCTCGATGCCCTCGTCAACCAGCAGGTGGTGGATATCGAGGACAATGAGGTCTTCGTGCAGACCATGCGTGGTGCGCTGGTGCTTTCCCGTGGCACGGCCGAGTTGCCCGATCGGCTCCGCATGCTGCTGTTCCTGATCAATGGTCGTCGTCAGGTTCAGGAATACCGCGATCTGCTGCCGCGTTATCGCAACCTGACCGATGCATTCGACATGCTGATGAAGAAAGGTCTGATCAAGCGCCGTACCGATCCCGGTTATTGATCATCCGCCGACGCGCCTGATACCTAGATGCCCGCACGGCGCACCGTCAGCCTGATCGCAGGTGCTTCACCTGGTGCCCGGCAATCCTGCATTCAGCAGATGCTGGCGGGGGAACGGGCGCCGGCTCACGCCTTATGGCTGCGTACGGGCTTGCCGCCGTCGGCGCCGACTGCATCAGGCCCCTGGGCCTCTCATCAGATGGCGGGCGGTTGCATCTGCTGCCTGGCTGGGCCGGTGTTCCGAACCACGTTGGTCAGGCTCTTGCGTCAGTCTGATTGGCAGCACCTCGTGCTGGAGATGTCTGAAGCTTCTCCGGTTCATCTCATGAAGGTGATCGACCAGCTGCGCAGTCCGCCCTTCGATCAGTACCTGAGCCTTCGGCAGGTGATCGAGGTACTTGATCCTGTCGAGGTACCGGATCATGGGGGTGCCCATGTGTGCTCGGCACCAGCCACTCGCCAGCCGGCTACGTGTGCGTGGCTATCGCCGTCGTGGCCCACGCCGCGGGCGGCTGGGGGCGTATCCGATTCGCGGCTGAGTGGGGCGGGGGATCGGGCGGCCGACACGGCCTGGGCCAGCGTGCGGCTGTATCGGCAAGCCACGGGTTGGGCCTGGCAGCAGGTTGATCCGTTGGCAGCATGTGTGCAGCAGCGGCTTGCACCGGGCGAGACCCTGCTGTGTCAACGTTGGTCGGCTGATGCGGATCGGCCTTCACGTCAGGTGGTGCAGGCGGCATTGGCGCCGCTATTGGCCGTGCCTGGCCTTCGAGGGCTCCACGCCGTGTTGCAAAGCCACCGAAGTGCGTATGTCTGGCAGGCATCGGTGAGCGAGGGCATGTCCTCGGCCAACGGCGCCAACGGGGCCATCGGCCTGCCTGAGCGGAACTTGAGCACCGTCCTTCGGTCATGGGAAACCGTCTGGCGTCTGGACAACCGAATTTGCCTTGGATTGGCGCAAGGTACGGACTTGGCGCTTTTGAGCGCTGCGTTGCTGATGCTGAAGCAGCACTGGGTCTAGCCGTGTCACGCCCTGTTTCGACCCTGCGCCGGCCCCAAAACCCGGCGGGAAAGTGCCGCTGGGCGTGCAGCGTCGTGTTGGTGAGCTGACGCAGCACCGGATGCGTTGGCGTTGTCTGGCGCGCAGGGCTATCGACGCTCATCGGTGAGAGCGGCTCGATCATCGGGGGTTGCTAGGGATACGCATCGTCTCTGGCCACACTGGCTTCCGTCGTTTGGGGAAGTCATACCGATGAACATGATCTACAACAGTGCGAACTACTGCATCGTCGAGTTCAATGGGGAGCAACCGCACCGCATCTGCCGTGGTTATGAAATCATGGACAAGGCGGCAAAGCGTGAGATCTTCATTGGTGGCATGATGGCAGACAAGTTCCGTCAAGATGTTTCCGTCCTGATCGCCGCAGAGCCGACGATGGAAGAGGTCGACCATTTTCTGTCGAGCTTTCAGGGGCTGATGCAACAGCCATTGCTGCTGCATTGATCTTCACCTGTCAGCGGCCAGAACGCCAGGCTTCGACGATCTGATCGACCATCACCCAGGTGGTGCCAGGGCTGCCTGTGGGATTGAACAGGCGCTCCAGATCACCGAGGTTCATGACGGACGCGATCCGGGGGTCACGGCCCAGCGTCTGCCGCAGTGACCATTGATTCGTCCGTGCGATCTGGCACAAATCCTCCACCAGCGAGATGGCTTCGGTCTTGCCCAGCTTGGGCGTCAGCTCCTGAACCAGGATGCCGGGCAGGCTCAGATCATGCTGGCGCGTGATGTTGACGTGCATCGTCTGCTGCTCGACGTTCAGGTTCGTCAACAGGTCTTCGGCCGCAGCCAGACTGCTGGCCGCAGCACCGAACAGCTGCTGAAGCGTGTGCCAGCTCGATTGCCACTGGCTCAAGCCACTTTCGTGTTCGGTGTCCATGGCCGAGAGCAGGATGGTCGACAGGCCCGGTGCCCGCTGGGCCGCTTCCCGCATCAGTTGTGTGGCCACGGGCGTGTCGGGGCGTGTGCCCATCACGCTGGGTTCCCCTCGGGCCGACGGTTCGGCATGTAGCTCACCGATTTCGGCCTGCGCCATCAGGGCCACATCCCGCCCGATTTTTCCAACGGCCCCGCATAGCAGGGCAAGTTCCGTGCCCAGCCGCGCAAAGCGGTCACGTGACGGGTGCCAGGAGGCGATCGGCATGATCAGGCCCAGCGCATCGGCCAGCCGCTGAGCGATGGACATCGTCTGCTCCAGCTGTTTGCTTTGTGCGCTCAGGGTTCCATCCAGCCCACCGAACTGCAGCACCGAGGCGTCGAGCAACGCCAGTCGAAGATGGCGGCGGCAGCGGGTGAGAGGGTCCAGCCAACCGGCCAGTTTCCAGGCCAGAAAGATCGGGGTGGCCGGTTGCAACCGGTGCCGGCTCATGACGAGTGTGTCCTGATGGGTGTCGATCAGCGTGCAGATGGCCTGGCCGAGGCGTTCCAGTACATCCATCAGTCGGCGACCGGCTTCCTTGCATTGCATGGCCAGGGCCGAATCCATCAGATCCTGGTGAGAGGCACCGTAATGCAGATACCGTGCGGCCTCGGGGTGTCTCTGGCTCACCTGCTCGCTCAACGCCTTCAGGAAGGGGACGGCCAGATTGCCCGCACTGCGGGCGGCCGGATACAGGCGGGCAGGGTCGAAATGTCCGCTCCCGATGGCGTGACCGGGGCCATCGCTGGCTGCCGGGTCGCCCAGCTCGTGGCAGACTTGACCGATGGCAAGGGCGGCCTCATCGGGGATGAGGCTGACCGAAGCCTGTGCCTGCGCCAGACGATGTTCGAAGCGGGCCATCGCTGCCAGCAGGGCGGCGTCCGAGAACAGTGAATCGATGGAGGCAGGGGCAAAGATGCGTGCAAACATGAACGGAATCAGGGCATGTCCCGAGGTGTCATCCCGTCTGGCAGCAGGTAGGATGCAGGTTCGGGAGGAGCTGGCGGTGGCCGTGGCGACGGGGTTGGTATGAGTGGGTGTTTTGGCGTGCAGAGACGGCATCCGTGCACCACATGCGCTAAAGGCCCACTTTCCATGCAAAATACCACTGCTGGGATTGGCAGGAAACCGGCGCATGCCGAGTGCTGCCCGGAACGGACAGTCAAACGGGCGGCGGCAGCCTGTGCATTCCCCCCTTGCACCCGTCGGTGAGTCGGGTCTGCCGCATGTCGTCCGTCCGGGCCGTTGGCCTGGACTGGGTGGCGACTGGAATAGAACGGATGGAACGGAACATGCGCATGGCCCCTCGGATCAGTTTGCCTTTGCTGTTGTTGCTGCCGCTCGATGCGCTGGCAGCGGGCGCCGTCGATGGCGCGAACCTGTCGATCTGGTGGGGCTTGCCCTTTGCCGGCATCCTGCTGTCGATCGCGCTGATCCCGCTGGTGGCGCCGCATTTCTGGCATCACCACTTCGGCAAGATCGCGGCCTTCTGGGCGGTGGCTTTCCTGGTGCCGTTCAGTATCGTCCATGGCCCTCAGGCTGCCCTGTATGGTTTCGTCCACGCGGCGGTGGCCGAGTACATCCCGTTCATCCTGCTGCTGACGGCGCTCTTCACCTGTGCTGGCGGCATCCATATCAGTGGCAACCTGAAAGGCTCGCCTGCGCTGAATACGGGCATTCTGGCGCTGGGCACCTGTCTGGCCAGCTTCATGGGCACCACGGGCGCCTCGATGCTGCTGATTCGCCCACTGATCCGGGCCAACGACAACCGTCGGCATCAGGCGCACGTCATCGTCTTCTTCATTTTCCTGGTCTCGAACGTGGGCGGTGCGCTGACCCCGCTCGGTGATCCGCCGCTCTTTCTGGGCTTTTTGAAGGGGGTCGAGTTCACCTGGACGCTGAAGCATCTCTGGAAGGAGACGCTGGTGCTCTCGACGATGCTGCTCGTCATGTTCTTCCTGCTCGACAGCTGGCTGTATCGCAAGGAAGGCGTCCTGCCCATCGACCCCACGCCCACGGACGACATCAATCGTCCCTTTGGCGTGCATGGCTGGCAGAACGTGCTGCTGCTGGGATGCGTGGTGGGGCTGGTGCTGATGAGTGGCATCTGGAAATCTCCCGTGTCCATCGATGTCTACGGCACGCCGGTGCCGCTACCCAGCCTCGTGCGTGATGTGGGCCTCATCGTCATCATCGCGGTCTCGCTCATGATCACGCCGAAGTCCATCCATGAAGACAATCAGTTCTCCTGGGCGCCGATGGAAGAGGTGGCCAAGCTCTTTGCCGGCATCTTTCTCACGATCATCCCGGTCATCGAGATGCTGAAGGCCGGCGTGAAAGGGCCGTTCTCGATCGTGGTGCAGGCAGTTACCAATGAACAGGGCGAGCCGATCCCGCTGATGTATTTCTGGACGACCGGGGTGCTCAGCTCTTTTCTCGACAATGCCCCCACTTACCTGGTGTTCTTCAACAGTGCGGGCGGGGATCCGAACGTGTTGATGACCACGCTGGCGCCGGTGTTGGCAGCCATTTCCGCGGGTGCCGTCTTCATGGGGGCCAACACCTACATCGGCAATGCGCCGAACCTGATGGTCAAGGCCATTGCGGAGGATCGGGGCATCAAGATGCCGAGTTTCTTCGGCTACATCCTCTGGTCGCTCACCTTCCTGTTGCCGCTCTTCCTGATCATGTCGTTGATCACGTTTTGAGTGAGGGCTTTGGGGAGAGGAATCCGTGCATGGCACGAGCCAATACCTGATCACTGCGACAAAACCGGCAGCCGATCGGCCCTGAAAGGGATAGACTGTCTGGAACGCGTTTTCGAGGTAACAGGCATGCTGAAGCGTTCTCTCTTCCTCTCCTCCTTGCTGTTGTCGGTGTCGGTTTGGGCTGATTCGGGCACTCAGGCTGCCGGGGCTGCCCAGGATGCACCCAAGCCTGCCGCCACCGTCGCCCAGGCCAGCGGCCCGGATCCGGTACGCGTGGCGTTGCTCGGTCAACGACACATGGTTCGGCGCCAGCTCTTTCAGCTTCGGGCTGCGCGGGATTCGGCGCTCTCCCGCTTGTCGCTCGCGCGGCTGGCCATCTCACGTGGTGCCGAATCGCCTGACAAGAAGACCGACAAGGACATCGTCAACGAGATGCGCAGCCTTGAGGCCGATTACAACCAGCGCCTCGATGCCGAGCGGGCCAGGCTGGCAGCCATCGATGCCAAGCTGGCCAAGCTCGGTGGTGCCGGGCGTTGATCCGGTCTGATGCCGGATCGTTCAGGCTCAGCGGAATTGCACCGACACTTCAGGTGTGTCGGGCAGTCCTTCATACACGACGCGATACTGCTGTCCGGCCTTCGGGGTGATCCGTTGGCCGAAGGCGCCCAGTGACAGCAGGTCGCCCGGATGGACGCGAATGCCTGATTTCTGCAGCTCGTTCACGAGCCAGATGACGGCATTGAGCGGGTTGCCCGCCAGGCTGCTACCCAGCGCGCTTTGCAGCACCTGGCCGTCCTTGTCCATCAATTTGACCCGCATGTTGGCGAGCTGATTCACCATGTCTTCGGTCACCTCGATGTCGATGGCCGGCCCGAGCACGCCAAAGCGTCCGTTCACGTTCACCAGTGTGGCGGAGGTGACATCCAGCTCCTCGGCCTTCTGGTAAGCCAGATCCGACAGCTCGATGAAGGGGTGGATGGCCGACAGGCTCGCCAGCACTTCCCGTGGGCTTTGGGCATCATGCAGCGCCGCGCTGCGAACCACCGCCACCAGATCGGCCTCGATGCGCGGCACGGCGCCAAACTGTGTGGCCACCACCGGGTTGTTCGGCAGGATCATCTTCTCCAGCAGATTGCCGCGGATGGGCAGCCGGTCTGCTTCGGCGGCGCTCGCATGGGCGCTGATCGGCAGGACCTCGCGCTTGTAGCCCACCACGGGGCCGGCCGACGGGATCAGGCTTTTGAGGAAGGTTTTCTGACCGCATCGTGCCTGTTCGAGGCTCAGGTCGGGTGAGGGCAGTGGCAGGGGATGACGCCGCAAAAACTGCTCGGCATAGTGATGAACCAGCTCCTGCTCGGTGCACAGATTGCTGCTGGCGCTGATGGGAGGCAGCTCAGGTAGCAGGTTACCGGGGCTGGCACGGCCCACCTGCGGTGCCTGGCCCTCGGTTTGGTGGGTGGATTCAGGCATGGAACTGCAGCCGGCCAGGAGCAAGGCCGCTGCCAGCGGCAACCAGACAGGCAGGCGCTTCGATGTCATCAATTTCTCCTCGTGTTGGACATGCATCCATCGAGCGTCGTGGCTGCCCGGTGTATGGGGATGATCCGGGCATCGCCACGTGGTATGGCTGCAACGCTCGACCGTGGATGTTCAAGGCAAATGGTATTCCTCTTTGCCGTCGGGCACGAATGAGCGGGCCACGCCAGCCACCGTGTTGGGGGCAGGCACGAGCGCATGACAGGCACTGCTACGGATGCTCGTCCAGTGGGGTGTCTGCCGGCTCTTCGTAGGCGCTCACCTGCCGGGCCGAGAGTTGATAGCCGGCGCTGCCAAAGGGGGTGTCATGCCGGGAGGGCCTCAGCTCGCCTCGCACCGTGACGGGATCCATCATCTGAAAGCCTGTCAGCGGCTCATCGAGCACCACATGGATGATCTGGTTGGCAGGCGGAGGGGGTACATGGATGCAGGCGCCGAAGTAAGGTACCAGCAGCAGTTCTTCGATCGATCCGGGGCTGCTGCTGTCCAGCGGGATGATGAAGCCCGACATCTCGACCGGCTCGTGCTGGATGTCCGGGTGAAGAGGGGCGTTTTTCCAGGCAGCTTGAAGTTTGCGCAATGCGGCGATGGCGCGCGGATCGTTGTCGGCCATGCTGCTGAAGTCCAGTGTCTGAAATTCCTTCAACGGTTCCCAATCAGGCGGAATCAGTGCTTCCCAGTCCATCGGCTGGTAGTGCACCGGGTCAGCCTTCGTGCCTGCGTGCCGGGCCGAGGCGCTGCGATCATCACCATCGACACTTGGGCCGGTTGCGCTTTTACCGGTGTGCTTGCCGTGTTTGTCTTGTGTGGCAGCGGCCTTGTGTGTGCTGCTCTTGGTATGGCCTGCTGTGCCTTGCGCCGGGTTGGCGGGCGTGGCTTTGGGCAGTGTTTCTCCCAGCACGTAGGGGCGCTTGCCATCAGCGGTTTGTCCGGATTGCGTGTCAGGGGTGGCTGAGACGGTCTCACCGGCTGCCCAGCTGCTTTGCCAGGGTAATGCGCTGAGCGTGAGCACGGCAAGGGCCAGCAGCAGGCCCGGCAGGCAGGCAGACAGACGGGTGGGAGGGCAGGTGTGGGAGCGAGGTAAACGGCAAGTGTTCATCAACGGGCGATCCTGTTCGTGCATGACACGCGCTACAGTCGTGCCGTCAGCCCGTCGGCCAGTGCACGACGGCTGGCCCACCAGGCAGGCCACAGCGCCGTGAACGGGCCGGCCAGCGTGATCAGCACCATCCATTCTGCCTCAGCGGCGCTCAAACCGCCCACAGGCCACAGGATGCCCCAATGGGTTTGCAGCCAGGGGGCTGCCAGGGCCGACCCCACGGTCAGCATCAACTGGCCGAGCAGCACACCGCCACCGGTGAGCAGTAGCCCTTCCAGCGTCAGCAGGCACAGCAAGTCCCGTGGGCGGGCACCGACGGTGCGCAGTATGGCGAGTTCCCGGCGTCGTTGGGCCAGGGCGGCCAGGATCGCCGTGATCAGTGCGCAGAAGCTGAGCACCAGCACCAGCATGGATAGCGCCTGCAGTGTCTTGTGAACGATGTCGAGTAACCGCCAGAGCTGATCGAGTGCGACGGCCGGCAGCACGGCCAGAAGCGGCTCCGCCATCTCGTGGTTGATGAATCGCTGCATGTTGAACACGCCGGCACGAGATTTCAGGCCGACCAAGACGGCCGTGATGCTGCTCGGTGTCAGGTCGAAGGCGCGCACCCGGTCGGCGGGGATGTTGACGCCGGGCATCGGTGCACCGCCCTGCCAGTTCAGGTGGATGGCCGTCATCGCGGCCAGGCTGATGTGCAGGCTTCGATCCACTGGTGTGCCGGTGGCAGCCAGAATGCCGCTCACCCGAAAAGGTTTGTCGGCGTGCATGAGGCCCGGCGCGCTGCCAGTGCCGTGTGTGAGTGTCAGTCGGTCGCCGAGCTGGTAGCCGAGTCGTCGGGCCACATCCGCGCCGAGCACCACGTCATAGAGATCATCGAAGGGTTTGCCGGCCGCGAGCTGCAGCGACTGACGCTGCCCATAGCGGAAGTGCTGGAAGTATGCCGGCGTGGTGCCGATCACCGGATAGCCCTGATGGGAGTCACCGAGGGCGAGCGGAATGCTCCAGGCCACCATCGGGTGATCGTGGATCTGTCGGTAGGCGGCCCAGCTGATGTCGTGCGTGGCATCGCCCAGCCGAAAGACGGCGTAGAGCATCAATTGCAGCGGGCTGGTTCGTGCCCCGATGATCAGGTCGGTGCCGGAAACCGCGCGGGTGAAGCTCTCGTGAATGGCCTGTTGGCCGCGCTGCACCGTGAGCAGCAGACAGGTCGAGAGCGCTACCGACAACAGCGTGAGGCAGAAGCCGACACGACGGTTCAGCGCGCTCAGCAGGGCGAGTTTCACCAACGTGCCGATGTGTCGCAGCCAGGCCATCATGATGCGCTGCTCCCTGGCGTTCGTGTCGGTACGTGGGCGTGTTCACGCGCAGGCAGAGCCTGATTCAGCACATGCATCGACACCGTGTGTGCCATGTGCGCCTGAAGCGCTTCGTCATGGCTCACCATCAGCAGTGCCGATCCGTGGGCTTTCAGCTGGGCTGCCAGCAGCCGCATCAACCGGTCGCGGTTGTCACGATCGAGGGCCGAGGTCGGTTCGTCGGCGATCAGCAGGGCGGGTTTGCCAATCAGCGCCCGCGCCGCGGCGGCGCGCTGTTGCTGACCGACCGACAGCTGAGTGACGGGCCGCTTCCAGAGTGATTCGGGCAGCTCCAGCGCATGCAACAGGGCATGCGCAGCCTGGCGTGGCGAGTCGCCGGCGCGATGTCGTCTCAGCGCTGAAAACCGGCAGGGCAGCATCACATTGTCTTCGAGACTCAGATAAGGCACCAGATTGAGCTGCTGAAAGATGAAACCCACATGATCGGCGCGGAGCTGATCGCGCCGCCGTGCGCTTGCCTGGCTCAGCGACTGACCCATCAGCTTCACCGCTCCCTGGCTGGGAAGCAGCACGCCACCCAGCAGACCGAGCAGCGTGCTTTTGCCACAACCGCTCGGGCCAAGCAGCAGCAACTGTTCACCCGGCCGCAGCACCAGCTCGGCAATGTCCACGCATGGCTCAGCGCTGCCTGGCCAGCCAAAGCGCAGCTGCCGGGCTTCCAGGACGGGGGGGATGGTCTCGCCGGCCATTTACCAGCTCAGGCGGGGGTGCTGGGCTTTGAGCCGAGCTGCCTTCTGGCCATGATCCGTGACGACGGCGGTATCCACCGCATGGATGCGTGGCCAGTGTTTGAAGGCCGTCAGCTGGAGGCTGCGCATCTTGGTCGGGTTCTGGCAGCGGAACTCGTACTCGGCGCTCAGGTCGCTGTGCGGGTCGTCGTCGTCATCATCATGGCGCTGGGCCTCGTGGTCGTGGGGTTCCTGTTGGGCATGACCTGTTTGCCGATCCGCCGGAAATGGGGTGGCAAGCCCATCGGGACTGGCTTGGCCGGATGTCCGTCCATCTGCATGGACGTGATCACCTTGTTTGTGCTCCAGGTCGTGATCACCCTGTTCGTGCTCGTGGTCGTGGTCGTGCGCATGATGGTGCTCGTGGTGATGATCGTGCGCATGGCCATCATCGTGTTCGTCATGCTCATGGTCGTGCCCCTCGCCAGCCGCTGCAGCGTCATGAGCTGGCGCCGCTGAAGGGGCATCCGCCGCGCTCAGCGTCTTTTCCAGTATCTTGGGCGGTGCGTTCAGCGTGCATTGGGCAGCTGGCGGTAGCTGGAACACCGCGTCAGGCGCCTGCTGCAGCTTTTCCAGCAGCGCCTTGGCCTGCGCGCGTTGTTCGTCATTGGCCGGCCGGCCCTCAAAGCCGATCAGGCTGTCGAGCGGCACCCGGAAATGGATGCTCACGAGCTCGTCCTGCTGGCTGAGTTCCAGATGGGCCAGCCCGTGCTGGTGAATGCCATGTGCCAGGCAGGTGCTGCTGAACACCATCGACAGCCATAGCCCGAGCATGGTTGAGCCGCCCGAACGGTGGCTGCCCTGCATCGGGGGGGAGGCAGATGGGGGGGCGGGGTTCGTGGCGGGTGCCAAGCAGGGTTGGCCGACAGGGGTTGGGGTCATCTCGAAGCCTCCCGACAGAATTGCCTGAGCAATGATAATTCACTAGCATTGTGTGATGATATTCAATACCACTGATCGAACGGACATGCGCTTTCCTCGCCTCTCGGCCATCTGGTGGGGCATCGGCGCACGGCTGCTGCTGGCGGTCGTGCTGAGTGCGCTGGTCTGGTCGGCCATCGTCTGGGCCTTGCACTGATGTGGGATGCCATGCTGATCAGCCTTGACAACGTCACGGTGGGTTACGACCGCCATCCGGCCCTGCACCATCTGAATCTGGCGGTGGCTGCCGGCGACATGCTGGCGGTGGTTGGTCCCAATGGGGCGGGGAAAAGCACCTTCCTGAAATTGCTCACAGGCGAGAGCGTCGCGCTGGACGGTACGGTTCGCTGGCCCCAGGGCCCAGACTGTCGCATCGCCTATCTGCCTCAGATCAACCAGACGGATCGCCAGTTTCCGATCACTGTGCAGGACATGGTGGCTTCGGGTCTTTGGCATCGATGCGGCGCATTTGGTGGGTTGAACCGGAACGACTATCGGCAGATCGAAGAAGCGCTCGACCTCGTCGGCATGCGTGGCTATGCCCGTCGGGTGCTTGGTGCCTTGTCGGGCGGGGAGTTTCAGCGGGTGCGTTTTGCGCAGTTGATGCTCCAGCAGGCCAGGGTCGTGCTGCTCGATGAGCCGTTCGTGGGCATCGATGTCACGACGATGGAGGCATTGCTTCGCCTGCTGGCCGAGTGGAACCGTCAGGGCACCACCATCATTGCGGCGCTGCATGAGCAGGATCTGGTGCGGCAGTGGTTTCCCACAACCTTGTTGCTTGCGCGAGAGATGATCGCGGTCGGCCCCACGGCCGAGGTGCTGACGCCGGCCAACTGGCAGCTGGCTGTCAGCCGTGCGATGGCAGCCCGCCAGATGGGGCAGGCACGCTGGTGTGAGCAGACGCCAGCCCAGCCCGCTCGTGCGCCATCTCAGGGGGGCGCTGCATGACTGAACTGTGGCAACTGTTGGCTGGCCCGTTTCTGGAATTCGGCTTCATGCGCCGGGCGTTGGCCGGGTGTCTCGCCCTGGCTTTCGGTGCGGCCCCGGTCGGTGCCATTCTGATGCTGCGCCGCATGAGCCTCACCGGGGATGCGATGGCTCATGCCATCCTGCCGGGGGCGGCCGTCGGCTATCTGGTGGCGGGCCTGTCGCTGCCGGCCATGACGGTGGGAGGGATCGTGAGCGGCCTCGTCGTGGCCGTGGCTGCCACGCTGGTGGCCCGGCGCGGGCGACAGTCCGAGGACAGCAGCCTGGCAGCTTTCTACCTGATGTCGCTTGCGTTGGGGGTGGTGATCGTCTCCACACAGGGCAACAACGTCGATCTGCTGCATGTGCTGTTCGGTTCGGTGCTGGCGCTCGATGACGACACATTGCTGTTGCTCGGCCTCATCGCCACGATCAGCCTCTTCAGCCTCGCCCTGCTCTATCGGCCGCTCGTCTTCGAATGCGTCGATCCAAACCTGTTGCCCCGTCACAGTCGGTGGGGGGGCGTCGCCCATTTCGGTTTCATGGGTTTGCTCGTCATCAATCTCGTGGCGGGTTTTCATGCACTGGGCACATTGATGGCCATCGGGCTGATGATCCTGCCCGCGGCTTCGGCCCGTTTCTGGGTGCAGACCTTCAATCGGTTGCTCGCGCTGTCCGTGCTGCTGGCTTTCGGCGGTGGGGCGGCGGGCCTTTTGCTGTCTTTCCATTTTGAATGGCCCACCGGCCCGACCATCGTGCTGGTGCTGGGCCTTGTCTATTGCGCTTCGCTGCTGCTGGCGCCGGCTGGCCTGCTGCGGCGACAAGCCCGTTCGAGGAGACATTACGAATCATGAGCATGACCAGCCCCATTGCTGCCCCATCTGCGATCCCATTTCGTCATGCGCTTGATCCCGCCGGCCGGCCCTGTCGCGTGTCGGTTCGGCTGGGCATGGCCGTATCCGCTGCTTGTGTGCTGATGGGCCTGGTGGTGGCAACGCCTGCGCATGCCGAGGATCGGAAAGAGGGGGCTGCCACCGAGCCATTACCGGTGGTGGCCAGTTTCAGCATCTTGGGAGATCTGGTCAAACAGGTGGGGGGAGAGCGGGTCAGCGTCACGACGCTGGTTGGCCCTGGTAGTGACACGCATGTCTTTCAGCCGGGGCCAACCCAGGTTCGCCAGTTGGCTGCGGCCAAGCTCGTCATCGTCAATGGTCTGGGTTTCGAGGGCTGGATGCCGCGACTGGTGCGCGCCAGCGGCTATGGCGGCCTGCTGGTCGAGGCAAGCCAGGGCGTGCCGGTACTGAAGGCTGATCCGCATGCGCATGATGATGAACATGATCATGCCCATCGTCATGATCATGACGAGGGGGAGCAGCAATCGGCCAAGGCCGATCCGGGTCATCATGATGCCGACCACGACCACGACCATGAACACGGGCAGGCGCAGGGACATGACCACGGCCATGATCATGAGCACGCCCACAGGCATCAGAAAGGCCAGGGTGAACATGGCCACACGAAAGCGCAGGGACATGATCACGAGCATGCTGCGCCCAAGAAGGCGCCAGCCGTTGGGCACCATCATGATCATGGCGGGCTGGATCCGCATGCCTGGCAGGATGCGGCCAATGTCCGCCACTACGTCGCCAACATCCGTCAGGCTTTGTGTGAGGCCGTGCCGGCCGATTGCGAGGGCTTCAAGCAACGAGCTGCGGCCTATGACAAGCAGCTGTTGCAGCTCGACAAGGACATTCACCGCGCGGTGGCTGCCCTGCCTGAGAACCGCCGTCGAGTGATGGTGGGGCATGCCGCGTTCGGGTACTTCGGTCGGGCCTATCGCATCGAATTCCTCTCACCGCAGGGGGTGTCGACCGAAGCGGAACCCTCGGCTGCCGTCGTGGCCAAGCTTGTGCGCCAGGCCCGTGAGCAGCAGGTGCGAGCCTTCTTTCTGGAGTATGGCAGTGACCCGCGGCTCGTGCAGCGGATGGCGGCCGAGCTGGACAAGACGATCCCCGTCGGCCAGTTGTACTCCGATACCTTGTCGGCCGGTGATGGGCCGGCCCCTGACTATCTGAGCATGATGCGGGCCAACGCAGCGGCCTTGGTTCATGCGCTGGCCAATTGAAAGTGGATACTTGCTTTCAACAAGTCTGAGTCTGATGGCGGGAGGCCGAAAACTGCATAGCTGCAGAAGCAGCCCATGTGGCTCCCGCATGTTGCTGGCCGCTGCCATGCTGGCCGTTGCTGGATGCGCGATCGCCCGTGCCTGAACTGTCGTCGGGCTTGGCGCAGCATCATCAAGGTCAAGGGATGATGGCCGGTTGCATGCCCAGGATCAGCAGGGCCGGCCGGCCGGCATAGTCCGCGGGCGGCCGGCTCAGCGTGCCGAGGGTGCCGGGTATGACGGCCTGCGTGGGCAGCGACACGTCGATCATCCACAGGGTGGGGGTTTCGGCAGGCATGCCGTGATCGAGCAACAGGTGCCGTACCTGGTCGGCAATGGTGGCCGCCATGTAAAGCGAGCCGCTACCGGCGGCAGCCACGGCCGCAGCCCAGCCAGACAAGTAGGGTGAGGCATGAGCGGGCGAAGGGGCCGGGGGGATGTTTCCCGTGATGGCAGCGGTGGCCGGTTCGGCCTGTACCTGAGGCGTGGCCAGCACCAGTGCCCGGCGGTGTCCGCGTGCGGTCATCGGCAGGGCCAGCGCGGCATGGGCGGCCTGGGCCGTGCTGATGCCGGGCACCACGTCCACCTGGATGCCAGCTGCCCGCAAGGTGTCCAGTTCTTCCTGCGCGCGGGCAAAGATCAGCGGGTCGCCGCCTTTCAGGCGCACCGTGAGGCCGCCTTGCCGGGCGCAGTCGAGCAGCGTCTGGTTGATGGCCGATTGCCGGGCGCTGGGGTTGCCGGCACGCTTGCCGACCGGGATGATGGTGGCTCGTCTGGCCATCGCGATCACGGCTGGCTGCACCAGCGCATCGTGAACGAGCCAGTCTGCCTCGGCGATCAGCCGGGCGGCCTTGCAGGTGAGCAGTTCAGGATCCCCTGGCCCGGCGCCAACCAGCGCTACCCGGCCGGGGTAGGCGCTGGCGGCTGCCTGACCGATGGTCTGGCCTTGAGGGGATGAGGGTGTCGCTTGGTTGAGAGAGAACGGGCAGGTGGTGCCGCAGACTGACATCAAGCCTGCTCCCAGGGCAAACCGGCATGACGCCAACCGCCGACGCGATTGCGCTGCTTGTTGTCATCGAGCGGCCCTTCAAAGCCATCGATGATGCTCCATGCCGAGGTGTAGCCCGCTGCCGTGGCGGCTTTGGCCCCCAGCTCGCTGCGCACACCACTGCGGCACAGCAGCAGCACCGTCTGATCCGGCCTGGCGGCTGCCTGGAGCTGGCTCAAAAACTCGGGGTTCTGACGCTGGCCGTTGTCGATCAGCCAGGGCACGGCAATGGCGCCCGGCACCCGGCCCACCCATTTCAGCTCTTCGGGGGTTCGCACATCGATCAGCACGGCCTTGCCTGCTTGAAACTGTGCCCAGGCGTCCTGTACCGACATGTCGCCGGCGTAACCGATGCCGTCGGAAGCAGTGGTTGTCGTCATGATGATTCTCCTCGGTGGTGTTTGGGGCTTGCAGGCATGATCGGTGCCGCATTGGGGGCCGAGTGGGCGCCTTGCGGCATCAGATCAGCGCGCGTACGTGGTGTTCGTCAGGGGGATGACTGTCAGACCAGGCGGATGTTGAGCGTGGTGAGGCCGCCGACCTCGGCTTGCAGCACATCGTCGCGCACGACCGCACCCACCCCTTCCGGTGTGCCGGTGAAGATCAGGTCGCCTGGTTGCAGATGCCAGTGCTGCGACAGTTGCGCGATGATGTCGGCCACCGGCCAGATCATGTCATCGATGCTGCCGTTCTGGCGGCACTGGTCATTGACCGACAGCCGGATCGGCGCATTGCTCAACCAGCCGGTTTGGGCGAGCGGCGTCACAGGGCCGATCGGGGCTGAGGCTTCAAAGGCTTTGGCCACTTCCCACGGGCGTCCCTTTTCCTTGAGCGCTGCCTGCAGATCTCGTCTCGTCAGATCCAGCCCCACGGCATGACCGTAGACGAGCGAGGGCGCATCGGCGGCCGAAACCTGATGGCCCGCCTGGCCAATGACCACCACCAGCTCCACCTCGTGATGCAGAGACTGGGTGCCGGTGGGATAGGGCACGGCCGCCCTTTCCCCCTCGGTCACCGGCACCACCGAGCGTGCCGGCTTCATGAAGAAAAACGGTGCCTCACGGCCTGAGCTGCCCATCTCCTGGGCATGCTTGGCATAGTTCTGCCCCACGCAGAAAACCCGGTTCACCGGCAGGCGTTGATCGGTGCCGGTGATGGCGAGGCTGATGGGGGCGGCAGGTGGAAACACATAGGACATGGGCTGCTTCCTCATGATGACCGGGTGGGCTGGCCTGCCCTGGCCCGTGCAGTGCCTGCGTGGGCGGGGGCCGTTCGACGCGCCTTATTATCGTTGACAATGGGCCGTTGATGCATGCGGACAGCGGCATGACACGCGCCCCGACCGCAGAAGCATCTGCGGGTTTTGCAGATCCATGCCGCGTGTCTGTCATGGCCATCCGCCGCGCTTGCCTGATCATGGCAGCATGGGCCATTCCTTCATAGAATGCACGATGGATAGCTGCGGGCTTGGCCGATGCCCTGCCTGCCCTGATCTGTGTGGTGAGCGTTTCGCCGTTTTTCTTCCTTTGCCCGTACCCGTCATGACTCAAGAATCCGCTGCCGTCCCTGCCCATGCACCGGCCAACCCGCAGGCCCGTCCCGTGCCGCTCGAGCAGATGGATGCCACCCTGCGCAAGCTGCTGCGTGAGCGGATCCTGATCCTCGATGGCGCCATGGGCACGATGATCCAGCAATACAAGCTGGGCGAAGACGATTATCGGGGCGAGCGCTTCAAGGATCATGCTCATGACGTGAAGGGCAACAACGAGCTGCTCTCGCTCACCCGCCCCGACATCATCCAGGCCATTCACGAGCAGTATCTGGCCGCTGGTGCCGACCTGATCGAGACGAACACCTTCGGGGCCACCGCCATCGCCCAGGGCGACTATCACATGAGCGAGCTGGCCTATGAGATGAACGTCGTCTCGGCCCGGCTTGCCCGCGCGGCCGTCGACAAGTACAGCACGCCTGATCGCCCGCGTTTCGTGGCTGGCGCCCTTGGCCCCCAGCCGAAGACGGCGTCGATCTCGCCTGACGTGAACGACCCCGCCGCGCGAAACGTCACCTTCGAAGAGCTGCGCGTGGCCTATCTGGCGCAGGCGCGTGGTCTTGTCGAAGGCGGGGCAGACCTGTTCCTCGTCGAGACCATCTTCGATACGCTCAACGCCAAAGCCTGCCTGTTTGCCTTGGATGAGCTGCACGAGGAGCGCGAGGCGCAAGGGCTGCCACGGCTGCCGATCATGATTTCCGGCACCGTCACCGATGCTTCGGGCCGCATCCTGTCGGGCCAGACCGTCGAAGCCTTCTGGAATTCGGTGCGCCATGCCAAGCCGCTGACCATCGGCCTCAACTGCGCGCTGGGTGCGGCGCTGATGCGTCCCTACATCGAAGAGCTGTCCCGCAAGGCCGACACCTTCGTCTGCGTCTACCCGAATGCCGGCCTGCCCAACCCGATGGCGCCCACCGGCTTCGATGAAACCCCTGACATCACCTCGGCGCTGGTGAAGGAATTTGCCGAAAGCGGTTTCGTCAACGTGGCCGGTGGCTGCTGTGGCACCACGCCCCCCCATATCCAGGCCATTGCCGAGGCCGTTCGTGATGTGCCGCCCCGCGTGCCACCTGCCATCCCCGTGGCCACGCGCTTGTCGGGCCTGGAGCCGTTCAACATCGACGAAAGCTCGCTCTTCGTCAACGTGGGTGAGCGCACCAACGTGACCGGTTCCAAAGCCTTTGCGCGGATGATCCTCAACGAGCAGTACGATGAAGCGCTGCAAGTGGCACGCCAGCAGGTGGAAAACGGCGCCCAGATCATCGACGTGAACATGGACGAAGCCATGCTCGACGCGATGGCCGCCATGCCGCGCTTTCTGAACCTGATCGCCAGTGAGCCCGACATCGCGCGTGTGCCGATCATGATCGACAGCTCCAAATGGGAGGTGATCGAGGCCGGCCTGCGCTGCGTGCAGGGCAAGGCCGTGGTCAATTCGATCTCGCTGAAAGAGGGCGAAGAGAATTTCCTGCGCCAGGCACGGCTCGTGCGCCGCTATGGGGCGGCGGCCGTCGTCATGGCTTTTGACGAAGACGGGCAGGCCGACACCTTTGAGCGCAAGATCGAGATTTGCAAGCGGGCTTATGATCTGCTGGTGAACGAAGTGGGCTTCCCGCCCGAGGACATCATCTTCGACCCGAACGTGTTTGCCGTGGCCACCGGCATCGAAGAACATGATGACTACGGCAACGACTTCATCCGCGCCTGTCAGTGGATTCACGACAACCTGCCGCATGCGCGGATTTCGGGTGGCATCTCGAACGTGTCCTTCTCCTTCCGCGGCAATGACCCGGCGCGAGAAGCGATCCACACCGTCTTTCTTTACCACGCCATCAAGGCGGGTCTCACGATGGGCATCGTCAACGCCGGCATGATCGGTGTATATGATGACCTGCCGGCCGAGCTGCGTGATCGTGTCGAGGACGTGGTGCTGAATCGTGCGCCGAGCTTCCCGGCTGATCTGCCGGCCGATGCGCCCGAGCGCGAGCAGAATGCCACCGAGCGGCTGATCGAATTCGCGCAGACGCTGAAAGCCGGTGGTGCCAAGAAGGAAGTGGATCTGAGCTGGCGAAACGCCCCGGTGCAGGATCGTCTGACCCACGCGATGGTGCATGGCATCACCCAGTTCATCGTGGAAGACACCGAAGAAGTCAGGCAGCAAATTGCCGATCGTGGTGGCCGCCCGATCGAGGTCATCGAAGGCCCGCTCATGAACGGCATGAACGTGGTGGGTGATCTGTTCGGCGCCGGCAAGATGTTCCTGCCGCAGGTGGTGAAATCCGCCCGCGTCATGAAGCAGGCCGTGGCCCATCTGTTGCCCTTCATCGAAGCTGAAAAGGCCGCGCTTGCCGCGGCTGGCGGCGATGTGCGCTCGCGCGGCAAGATCGTCATTGCCACCGTGAAAGGTGATGTGCATGACATCGGCAAGAACATCGTTTCGGTGGTGCTGGAGTGCAACAACTTTGAAGTGGTCAACATGGGCGTGATGGTGCCCTGTAACCAGATTCTGGAAAAGGCGCGTGAAGAGGGCGCCGACATCATTGGTCTGTCCGGCCTGATCACTCCGTCCTTGGAGGAAATGGCTTTTGTCGCTGGCGAGATGGAGCGCAACGAGCATTTCCGCTCGCGCAAGACGCCGCTCCTGATCGGTGGCGCCACCACCTCGCGCGTGCACACGGCCGTCAAGATCGCGCCGCATTATTCCGGCCCCGTCGTCTACGTGCCGGATGCTTCGCGCTCGGTGCCGATCGCCCAGGCGCTGGTCTCGGAGGATCAGCGTGCCGATTTTCTGAATGAGCTGGCCACCGATTACGAGCGGGTGCGCAACCAGCATGCGAACAAGAAAGGGCCGAATTTCGTGTCGCTGGCCGACGCGCGCGCCAACCGCGAGAAGATCGACTGGGCCAACTACGTGCCGCCGAAGCCCAAGTTCATCGGCCGGCGCACCTTCAAGAATTTTGATCTGAGCTTGCTCACCCAGTACCTCGACTGGGGGCCGTTCTTCCAGACCTGGGACCTGGCCGGCAAGTTTCCCAACATCCTCGATGATGAGGTCGTGGGTGAAGAGGCCCGCAAGGTGTATGCCGATGGGCAGGCCATGCTGAAGAAGATCATCGACAACCGCTGGCTCACGGCCAACGGCGTCGTCATGTTCCTGCCGGCCAACACCGTGAACGACGACGACATCGAGATCTACACCGACGAGCGCCGCACCGAGGTGGCGATGGTCTGGCGCAACGTGCGACAGCAAACCGCCAAGCGTGAAGGTGTGGCCAACAAGTGTCTGGCTGACTTCATTGCCCCCAAATTCATCGATGGCAAGCCCAGCGGCATCGCCGACTACATCGGCCTTTTTGCCGTGACGGCCGGCATCGGCGCCGAGAAGAAAGAGGCCGAGTTCATGGCCAAGCTCGACGACTACAACGCCATCGCTTTCAAGGGCATGGCCGATCGTCTGGCCGAAGCCTTTGCCGAAGCCTTGCACGAGCGCGTGCGCAAGGACTTGTGGGGCTATGCTGCCGATGAAGCCTTCAGCAACGAGGAGCTGATTGCCGAAGCCTACACCGGCATCCGCCCGGCCCCTGGCTACCCTTCTTGCCCCGAACACACGATCAAGCGCCAGATGTTCGAGGCGATGGACGCCGCCGAGATCGGCATGTCACTCACCGACGCACTCGCCATGGTGCCCGCCGCCAGCGTCTCCGGCTTCTACTTCTCGCACCCCAGCGCCGAATACTTCAACATCGGTCAGATCGACCAGGATCAGCTCGCCGACCTGATCGAGCGCTCGGGGCGTGAGGAGGCCGAGGTGAAGCGGGCGTTGGCGCCGTTGTTGGGGTGAGAAAGGGGCAGGGGGATTACCGGGCAGGGAAGTGGCTTGCCCCAGTCATTCCCCCCTGCTCGTTTGGTCAGCGCTTGGAACAAGCCGGTTCAGGATTGTCGCTCATCTGTGGTGGCGGGTAACGACCCATTCAGGCAGTGCCAAATTGCCAACCCAAGGGTTGGAGGATATGGGCACCGCGACGGAAGGGGTCATTCTGTCGCGGTGCTTCCCTGCCGAGGCAGACCGGCCGCCACGTCCCGGAAGGAGGTCAGTGCGGCTTCCAGGTGTTCGATGATTTCCTGTTGCAGCACATCCGGGGGCGGCAGCTCGTCCAGGTTGTCCAGGCTGTCGTCCTTCAGCCAGAAAACATCCAGGCTGGTCTTGTCACGCTTGATCAGTTCATCGTAGGTATAGAACTTGAAGCGCTCGGTTTCTGTGCGCTGATGCCGGTTTTCCGGGTTGTAGCAGCGGATGAAGTCTTTCAGGTCTTCTTCCTTCAGTGGCCGGGTCTTGAGCGTGAAGCGCTTGTTGGTGCGCAGGTCATAAAACCAGATACCTTGGGTTTTGATCTTGTCGTCTTTGGGGCGTGCGTCAAAAAAGATGACGTTGGCCTTCACGCCCTGCGCATAGAAGATGCCGGTGGGCAAACGCAGAATGGTGTGAACATCACAGGTTTCGAGCAGCTTGCGACGAATCCTCTCGCCCACGCCCGCCTCAAACAGCACGTTGTCGGGCAGCACCACGGCCGCCTTGCCGGTGTCTTTCAGCATGTTGACGATATGCTGAAGAAAGTTCAGTTGCTTGTTGGAAGTGGTTTCCCAGAAGTCTTGCCGTTCATAGGTTAGCGCCTCCCGGTCTTCTTCGCCCTCTTCATTGGTGATCGTCATGCTGCTCTTCTTGCCAAAGGGCGGATTGGCCAGCACATAGTCATACCGGGTCTTGGGCGCTTCGATCAGCGCATCGGATCGCTCGATGCTGGGCTGCCCCTCCAGATCACCAATATTGTGCAGAAACAGGTTCATCAGGCACAGTCGCCGGGTGCCTGGCACGATTTCGTTGCCAAAGAAGGTGTGGTGCCTCAGAAACTCGCGTTGTGACTTGTCCAGCCGGCTGCCAGGGCGATTGAGCCAGTTGTAGGCACCCAGAAAGAAACCGCCAGTACCGCAGGCTGGGTCGGCAATCGTCTTCTTGGGGTCGGGCTGTACGCAGGCCACCATTGCCGAGATCAGCGCTCGTGGCGTGAAATACTGGCCTGCGCCGCTCTTTGTGTCTTCGGCATTCTTTTGCAGCAAGCCTTCATACAGGTCGCCTTTCACATCGGTTTCAAGGCCGACCCATTCCTGCTCGTCGATCATCTTCACCAGTCGGGCCAGCTTGGCGGGGTCTTGAACCCGGTTTTGGGCCTTGAAGAAAATCGCGCCCAGCATGCCGGGCTGCTGGCCGAGCGTGTGAAGGATATTCAGATACTGGGCTTCCAGATTGGCGCCCGTCTTGTCCTTCAGGCTGGCCCAGTCATAGCCTTTGGGGATGCGCGTTTTTTTGTTAAGGGGAGGCTGTGCATATTCATGGGCCATCTTCAGGAACAGCAGATAGGTCAGCTGTTCCAGATAATCGCCATAGCCTACCCCGTCATCACGCAGGGTGTGGCAGAAGTTCCAGACTTTCTGAACAAGAGAAGCAGCATTCATGTGAGTGATTGGGAAGAGGGGGTGGCGCGGGTGTAGGCTTGTTGACGGGCGCTGATAGAAGCATGGGCAGGGCGTAACAGACCTGCCTCAACCATTGGATTCAGGGTGCGCTTACGAAGTTCCTTGTGCTCACGATCCAGCAGGTGTGCAAGAACTTGTGGGCCAAGGAATCTTCCGTCGCAAAGGTTCAGAATCGTGTCCTGAAGTAACGCTTGGGAGGCCCATTTTCGAGAGGACACGGGATGTGCCAACGTTTGCAACTGAGTTTGCAACCTTGCTGGCATCTTGTCCCAGTCCAAGTAGAGGGGAAAAGGTAACGACGTTGACGGTGCTCCGCCGTCCCCTTCCGGGGCAAACTTTGCGCTCTCAAGGCGTGAACTTTGCCCCGGTTCGGTGGTTTTATGGAGGTGTTCCGGGGCAAAGTTTGCTCCGCTTGGGGGCAAAGTTTGCTCTACTCCGGTGGTTTCGAGGGCTTCTGGTGGAAATTTTGCGCCTTTTGGGTGCAAAGTTTGCGCTACTCCGGTGGGTTCAGAGGTGTACTCCGGTGGTTTGGAGAGCTTACTCCGGTGGTTTTGCTCGTCTACTCCGGTGGTTTCTGAGGGCACCTGGTCGATCATCCGCAATTCCAGCGTGGTCAGCTCATGTTCCGGGTCTTCCTGCAACAGCGGATGAACCCAATGCTGGCTGGCCCAGCGGGTAAAAATCTTGGGAACGCCTGATCCGGCCAGATCGCCAAAGCCTACCAACTGAAACATGGTTTGCAGCCGCCGGTTTCGGCAATCGCTCAGACCGCCATGCAGGGCTGATTCGATGGGAACCCGCATTCGACCAGGGTTGCGGAAGCTGAAGGAGTCCGCTCGCTTGATGACCAGAATGGGGGCCGGCGCATGAAAATCGGCGTGAATCAGCGTGTTGACCAGGGCTTCGCGCAGGGCTTCATGTGCGGGCGTGTCGTCCACGCGCTGGGCGCCCTCCAGCCTGAAGGGCACTTTCAGATCCGTGATGAGTTTGCGGTAAACCCGGCTGAAGAAATCATACAGATTACCCGACCAGGTGCCATCAGGGATCAGGCGGTCGCTCCAGCGCTCGTTTTCATCCAGGCTCAAGTGTTCCTGATAATCCAGCATGTAATAGGGCAGAACATCTCGAATGATCTCGGCTCGGCCAAACATCAGCAGTCCAGCCAGTCGAAGCCCTTGGGTGCCTTCGTGCCAGTTTCGGCCATAGGCGCCTATTTTCGTCAGAAAGTCTTTGGTGGGTAGGCCCGCCCAGATATGCCCTGGCTTGTAGAGTCCAAAGGCGCGCTGGTATCGGGCTACGGCTTCTGCATCCAGTAGCTCAATATCCATGCCGGGGAGGATGTGGTCATCACGGGGCGCGGAGGTGTTTTCGGCTATCATCCGTTGCACCCGCTCGCGGTCGGCTGGGTAGTCTCCTTCGTGCAGTCGCAGATAGGTGCCGCCAAAGGGGTTGGCCATCGCACTGTAGGTTTTCCAGAAATCGTGCGGCAGCTCACCCTGGCCATCCTGGCCTTGAGCGGCCTTGCATTCCAGATCAATCGTTTCGGCCAAGTGCTCAACATCCAGCACGCACTGATCCTGGGTGCTCATGTGTCCTCCTTCGGTTTGCGTGTGCGAGGCTTGCGCGGCTTGGCTTCGGTGCTGGATTTTTTCCCTGGTTTGGCTGTTTTCTGCGGCGCCTGCGCAGCACGTTCTGCTTGAATGCGAGCGAGCAGTTCGCTGGCTGGCTCATCATTCGGGTCTTGGGACACCAGTTTACCGGCGAAGGCTGCTCGGAGGATGTTTTGGCGTTGGCTGTTTAGGATGGAAGCAGCTGTTTTTATGGATGCATCTTGTCGGCTGATGCTATCCAGTAGGTGTTGAATTTTCCCTAGCGTTTCTCTTTGTTCCTCTGCGGAAGAGATAGGCACAGGAAACGACTTTAACATCGTCATGTTGATGGATGCGAGGTTTGTTGTCTGTTTCCCAGCATTTTGAAACCATAGCTTTCCAAAAGTGTTTCCGTGATGGGATAGAAGCTCTGGTTCTATATCCGAAGATGCTCTTCTGAAACGAAAAACATGGTTCTGGTGAATGCAGTTTGGGACTTCTTCTCGCCATACCCATCCACGACCCAGTTTGTCTCGGTCGCCACCTTCATTGAATAGAACGTCACCGTTTTTCAGTGTTAGGTCAGCTATGTCCTTCTCTGTTGCTTCGATGAACTTGACATCACTTAAATCGAGATAGCCGCGCTGCACATTGGCAACTCTGAGGTAAGGGACTGTTCTCTTTGGAGTGTTTTTCGTGGTTTTGCTGCCTTTTGCTACACCAGACGCAATCTCTCCTATCATATCCAAGCTGGCCCACACCCACCCCTCCGGCAGCGCCGGCAACCCCGTCGTATCCGGTTTCACCGGCTCTGGATACTTCTTTTGCCAGTCCTTTGGCGGTTTCTTGCCCTGGGCCTCAAACTTGGCCTGCTGCTGTGCTTCCCAGCGCTGGCGTCGCTCAGTCAAAATCCGGTCGAGTAGCTGTGCGCCACTTTCTGTAGGCGTGTTCTTCTCTCGCCACTCAGCCGTTAGGCGTCCTTCCACGGCGGCTTTCAGCAGGGATTGGCGGTACAACTCCAGCTTTTGCTGGGCAGCCTTCAGCTCTGCTGCGCCTCCGTCCAGTTGGGATAGCAGTTCTTCGAGTTTTTCGACGATTCGGGTTTGTTCTTCAAAAGGAGGAATGTCTATGCTTTCCTTGTAAAGGTCGTCCCGGCTTAAACTTGGAATGGCAGTTGATTTATCGAGTTGGCCAAGGTTTTTGTACTCAAGAAGCCGAGATAGAAAAATAGGGTGAACCTCTTTGGGCGTATTGAAGAAGAAAGTTGTGTCGATTGGCCAGCAAGGAGTTTTTATGTAATTGACCGATCCGGCCGATCCCTTTCTTCCAATGATGATGCAGGGGGCGTTAACCAGCGCTTTATCATGGTAGCCAATTATGCCGCTAGATCCAACTATTGGATAGGCGCCTCCAGAACCCTTTTCTTCTTTTGGAATGGCCTTTCCATAGTTTATGTTTGTGATGGAGCGTAGTTCTGTAGTAGTCCATCCATTGGGAACTTCTTTCACGCCACCAACTCCTCATTCATCTCACTCATCAACCCGTCCAGCTCCTCGCCAAACACCTTCCAGACCCGTAGTAAGCCGCCCTTGTCTACCAAAGGCCCATACTCGAAATCATCCCGGCAGATGCTGCAACTGCTGGCGATATGATCCTTGATCAGTCTAAGCCACTCCACCTGCTCGGGTGTGAAGGCTGTGGCCCGTTGGGCGTTATGGCGGAATATCCATTTCTGAAAGCGTTTGTCCACCTCGTCGGCAAAAGGCTTCAGTTCTTCATCCATGCCCAGGGCAAAGCGTACCAGTGAGATCAAGTCGGTCAGTTGTCGCCGGGTGCCTGCACCTTTCACCTGATGATCTTTCACCCGCTCGTAGGCTGTCCATAGGCGCTCCGTGGTCAGCATCAGCGGGGGTTGCTTCAAGTGCTCGTGCAGCTCTTCGATCATCTCGAAGGTGAGCGCCCGGCGCTGGTACGGTTGCTCGTAGAAGAAGCTCAAGGCGGCAATCTCGTCCTTGTGTTCCTTCAGATAGTTGGCAAAGGTGTCGATGGTCTTTTGGGCCTGTTCTGTTGCCGTCTCAGAATACCCCGAAAAGATCAGTTGGTCGGCATTGATGTGGTCGATGATCTGTTCTTGCTCTCGGCGGGCGTTTTCGAGCGCATCGCGCAGTTCGGGGCGGTCGAAGGGGGCGCACACGGCTTCGAGTCGATGCCGGCGTGCCTCCTCCAGCTCTTCAGGCGTCAGCGTGGCCTCGTTGCGCAGAATACCTTTGGCCGCTGCCATCTCGATAGCCGTCTTCACGACGGCATCCTTGTCCACGGCCATCAGCAGTGCCTTGCCCAGCTCTCTAACCGGGATACCCTCACTGACCTTTTCGATGCGTGCCTGTGCTTTGGGATCTAGCTGCTTTGACATCCGAATCAGGCGGTTGGCAAGCGAGGTGATGGTGTCTTCATCACGGTTTCCCATGACCACGTTGTTCATCAGCGTGGGCAGTGAGTGGGAAAGCTTGCGCTCCAGCGATCGAATTTCGGTCTTCAGCGTTTTCTCGACGCCGACCGCATCAATCAGCACGAAGCGATCCTTGGCGCCAGGGGCGCTGGCACTTACGCGCCTCAGCCCATCGGCGTCCAGGCTGCGCACGCCTCGGCCCTTCATCTGTTCGTAGTAGCCATTGCTGCGCACATCGCGCATGAAGAGCAGCACTTCCAGCGGTTTGACATCGGTGCCGGTGGCAATCATGTCCACGGTGACGGCAATGCGCGGGTTGTAGTCATTTCTGAAGCTTGCCAGCACGCTGTCCGGGTCTTCTTCGGAGCGGTAGGTGACTTTCTTGCAGAAAGCATTACCCTGATCGTATACCTCGCGCACGATCTGGATGATGTCATCGGCATGGCTGTCGCTTTTGGCAAAGATCAGCGTTTTTGGCGTTTCCTTGCGTTCCGGGTAGATGACGGTTTCCACGGCGGTTTTCATGGCCTGGATCACTTGCCGGATCTGGCTGGGGTTCACCACCTTCCGATCCAGATCCGCCCGTTGATAGTCAACCTCATCTTCCACCTCGGCCCAGCGTCGTTTGCGGGTTGTGCGCTCCCGATGATCAACCCACTCCTTGGCTTCCACCTTGCCGCCACGAGTGCTGATCTCGGTTTCGATTTCGTACACGTCGTAGCCCACGTTCACCCCGTCGGCCACGGATTGCTCGTAGGGGTATTCTGCGACGATGTTCTGATTGAAGAAGCCATAGGTGCGCCTGTCTGGCGTGGCGGTCAGGCCGATCAGACTGGCATCAAAGTAGTCGAGCACCTGTTTCCACAGGTTGTAGATGCTGCGGTGGCACTCGTCGATGATGATGTAGTCGAAAGTTTCGATGGGAATGTCGGGGTTGTACTGAACGAGTTTCTGCTTGTGCGACAGTTGCGGCAGAGTGTTCAGTGACAGGTCATCAGCGCTGTCGTCGAGTGGCTCGCCGCTAAGGATTGAGTACATCCGCTGGATGGTGCTGATGCAAACATCGGCCATCGGGTCGATGGTGGATGAGCTGAGCCGTTGCACGTTGTACAGCTCGGTAAACTTGCGCGGGTCATCTGGCGGGGTATAGGCCATGAACTCCTGATGCGCCTGCTTGCCCAGGTTGCGGGTGTCTACCAGAAAAAGAATGCGACGGGCGCCACCAAACTTCAGCAACCGGTAGACGGCCGTGATGGCGGTAAAGGTCTTGCCGGAGCCGGTAGCCATGTGGATGAGTGCACGGGGCTTGTTGGCTTGCAGGGACTTCTCCAGCCCGGATACCGCTTCGATCTGGCACTCACGCAGGTTTTCGGTTGGTAATGGCGGCATCTCCTTGGGCAGCCGCCGACGAATGATCTCGGGCCGCGCTTGCCAGTTCAGCAGGGTTTCTGGCTTGAAGAAGTGCGACACTTCTCGTGACCTGGCCATCGGGTCGTTGGTGTCGGTGAAGTGGATGACCTGCCCGGTGGCCTCGAACAGGAAGCGTAATGGTTGATCGTCGGTGCGCCACTTGAGGCGGGAATGGGCATAGCGCGCGGTTTGATCTTCTGCCACCGTTAGCGTGACGCCCTGAGCATCGCGTTTGGCCTCGATCACGCCCACCGGTTTTCGATCCACCAACAGCACATAGTCGGCTGGCCCGCTATCGGTCGGATACTCGCGGATGGCCACGCCACGACCAGCCGAAGGGTTCATCTGCGTGCGGTCTTGCACCACCCAGCCAGCTTCTTCAAGCTTCTGGTCGATGGATTGGCGGGCTTTGCCTTCGGGTGTCATGACGGTCTCTTATTGGCAACAAACAGGACGTTGTTCGTGATCCGGCCTGCACGAAGGGCAGTGCGAGACAAGTCTACTGCATGAACCCGCCACACTTGGTCATGAGCGGCGGAAAGGTGACAGACGGCCGTGCTCTGGCCTCCCTCTGTTCCTCCTCTGATCTCATGGAAGACATCAAGGCGGCAGCCAATGTGCGAGACATGCCTTATCAGTCCTTGATCAAGGCTTGGCTGTACGAGAAGGTGGGGAGCTGATGGTGTGCTGATGTACGCGTTGGCGGAGCCGGTCAACCGCCCATTCCCGACAGACGGCAGCCCCTGGCGGGATTAAAATGATCGTGGAGCAGGGCGCTGCCGCCCAAAACGGCTACGTCTTGCTCCAAGCCCGGCCACCTGTCGGGATGTGATGGCTCAGGCGCCGGGCCACGGATGCGTCGAAGGCTGCTTCGACGTGTCTTTCGCAGTTTTCCATCAGTACATCAATAACAAGACCATCGAGCAAAACGATATGGAAACCGAGTACAAGACGCCACCGGAAAAGTTCACCGCTTTTCTCAAGCGGCAGAAGATGATCTTCATCGTCGCCTTTTTGGGCTATGTCTGCGCTTACCTCGTGCGCAACAACTTCAAGCTGATGTCGAAGTCCATCATGATCAGCAACGGCTGGGAGAAGGACGACATCGCCATGCTGCTCTCCTGCCTCACCGTCTCCTACGGGCTGGCCAAGTTCTACATGGGCGCGCTGGGTGACAAGGTGAGCCTGCGCAAGCTCTTTTCGTTGTGTCTGGCAGCCAGCGCCATCATCTGCATCATCATCGGTTTCTATCACACTTCGATTGCGGCGCTTGCCGTGTTGCTGATCCTGTGTGGTGTCGTGCAAGGGGCGTTGGCGCCTGCTTCGCAGAACATGATCGCCAACTACTACCCCAACCGCACGCGTGGTGCCGCCATTGCGGGCTGGAACATCTCGCAAAACCTTGGCTCGGCCCTGTTGCCGATGATGATCGCCGGCATGACGACGCTGGGCTGGATCGTGCCGAACACTGATCATGTGCTGGCCGCCTTCATCGTGCCGGCGGGACTGGTGCTGGCCTTTGCTGCTTTCTGCTGGAAATACGGGGGCGACAAGCCCGAGAAGGAAGGGCTGGATTCGTTGCGCCAGATGTATGGCGAGGGTGGTGAATCGAACGTGGCGAGCGAAGAAGAAAAAGCCTCGCTTACGTATTGGCAGCTGATCTGGAAGTACGTCTTCTGCAACCCGGCCCTGCTGCTGGTGGCGGCCGTCAACGTGGCGCTTTACTTCATCCGTTTCGGCGTGGAGGACTGGATGCCGATCTATCTGCACGAAGTGGCCAAGATGGAAGACGCCCACGCTCAGATGGCGATCTCGGTGCTGGAGTGGGTGGCCATTCCCGGCTCGTTGGTCTTTGCGTGGCTTGCGGCCAAATACCCGAACAAGATGGCGAAAATCGGTGCCATTGGCCTCTTCGTGATGGCGGGCGTCGTGTTCGCCTATGAAGAAATCACGGCGTCGGGCGCGCCGAATTATGCGCTGATGCTGGTGGTCTGCGGCGTGCTGGGCGCGCTCATCTATGGCCCGCAGCTGATCGTCAACATTCTCACGATCAACTTCGTGCCGCTGAAGGTGGCGGGCACGGCCATTGGCTTTGTCGGCGTCACGGCCTACCTCATCGGCAACATGGGTGCCAACTGGGTCATGCCGATCGTGGCCGACAACTTTGGCTGGTTCTGGTCATACGTGGTGGTGGCCGCGCTCTCGGTCTTTGCCGCCGTTGGCTACCTGGTGCTCGCGAAGCGCGAGGCTGAAGTCATCAAGGCTTGAGTGAATGGCGGTTTTCCCTGCCCCGTTGGTTGTTGATGGCGGGGTGGGGTACGATAAAGTGTGACTCGAACGAACGCGGGAGCAGGATGCCGACAAGGCGCAGGAGCTGGAGCGTTGGTTGGATCAGTTGGCATCCAGTTACAACGTGCTGGCGATGGATGCGCGTGTTTTTCGTCGATGGGCTAGATTGATGCATCGCCGGTCAGACACCCTGTATGAGGATGCCATGATCGCTGCGACGGCTCAGGAGCATGGGCTGACAGTGGTAACGCGCAATGTAACGGATTTCAGGCAATTGGGTGTGGATGTCTTCAATCCGTTTCAGACGGGTCGAGCCTGAATTCACCACATCCGTTGCAGGATTTTCCCGCCCTTCAACTGGTGCAGCACCGCCATCCCCGCATGGCCGATGATCAGCACCAGTAGCGTGAAGCCCAACTCCCCGTGCCACGCATCGCCCAGTGCGATCGTCCACGGCATGCTGACATTGCTCGTGCCGGCGCCCTCGGCCTGCCCGGCCTGACGAATCAGCCCGATGATCGGCACGGCCAGCATCAACACGTACATGGCGGCATGGCCGATGCGGGCGGGAAGTGCCACTGGCGGCCGGTGTTCCGAGTTGATCCACGCCCACATCAGCCGGAAAAAAGCCAGCATCATCACCAGAATGCCCACGCCCTTGTGAAAGGGGATCAGCACACGCTTCAGGTTCTCGTCGAGGTTCCAGCCGATGGCCGTGCCGAACATGATGATGAACAGGATCAGCATGACGGCGTGCAGCGTGCGTGCCACCTTGTCGTAGCGTTGAGGAATGGTCGGGGTGGGACGGTTGTTGCCTGTCGTCATCATCATGTATCGGGTAAAGCCTGATCGCGCCTGCCTTGCCGTGGCGCTTGCTGGGGGTGTTGTGCCAGACATCGGGGTCGAGCCTACTACAGGCTGATGGCCGTCATCTTGAGCATTGTCGTTTCTATCGCGCTTCGAGACAAAATGTTCGGGAACACGTTGATCCGGCTCTCAGACAGGGATGATGCTCGTCCGCGTGAATCGGGGTTTCGTTCCCCCTGATGCTGTAGATGAACAAAGCTGATGACGGTGGGGCCTGATCAGGATGTGCGCCTTGCCGTCATTGGGGCAAGTCCTCATGTCGTTCTTGTCAGCAGGCGTTATTGTTGCGGATTCTCGTATTCGTAACCCGGTGTCTCACACCGGCCACCAAAACGCCCTCAGATGCTTTCAACCCCCTGGCTGGTTTTCATCCTCAGTTGCATCGGCTTTGGTTTCATTCCTGGGCCGGCCATGCTGCAGACCATCTCCGTCACCTGGCAGGGCGGTAGACGGGCTGGGGTGATGGCTGCACTGGGCATTCTGTTCGGCGGGGTTTTTCAGGTGGTGATCGTCGCGTTGGGCGCGGCTGCGTTGTTGAAAGCCTCACCGGCTGCCTATGGCGTCATGAAGGCGGCCGGCGGTGCTTACCTGATCTGGCTGGGCATTCAGCGGATGTCGGCCCCCATCGTGATCGAGGCGTCTGCCGGGCTGTCTCGTCAGATCCTGTGGTCGAGCGCGTTGGTCGAGGCCACCAATCCGAAATCGGCCCTGTTTTATTTGTCCTTTTTGCTGCCCTTCAGCGATCCGGGCGCATCGCTCGCCGTGGGCTGGCAGTTGTTGGGATTGGGGATGGCAGCCAATGTGCTGTTTTCAGTGGCCGACCTCCTGATCGTGCTGATGGCCCACCCCTTGCGGGCACGCCTGTTGGCGGGCGGTTCGGGCTATCGCTGGGCACAGCGGGTGGCGGGCCTGCTCTTCATCCTGATGGGGGTGTTTGCTATTCTGTCGGATTGAGCACCGCAGACGCCTGAGACACTTTTGGCGTGGTGATGAACCCTGAATACCCCCATGAACCGTGATGCCCTGATCCAGATGCTGAGGGCGGCCTCCACGGTCATGCAATACCAGATCATCACGCGCGGGGAACGCTGATGGTCTGTTGGCTTGCCGGTTGAGCTGTTCGAGTTGTTCGTGCTGTCTGAAAAAATGGATCTGGACGAGGCCCGTGCCGGCCTGTTGCAAGATATCCGTGAGCGAGGCAATGTGTATGGCGGATGATGTGTTGCTGAACAAGGCGGCGGTCATCGAGCGTTGTGTGCGCCGGGTGCGCGAGGCGTATGCAGACGACCCGGACGGTTTCTCCGTGAGCTTCGATCGGCAGGATGTTGCCATTCTCAATGTGCTGCGGGCCTGCCAGGCCGTGCTCGATGTCGGGCAACATCTGGTGCGTCGAGAGCGACTCGGTCTGCCACAAAGTGCGCGGGATGTATTCGGGATACTGGCAAAAGCAGGCTGGATTGAACCCTCACTGGCGGAGGCGATGAAACGAATGGCGGGGTTTCGGAACATCGCCGTGCATGATGATCAAGCCATACAGTTCCCGATGCTGCTCAACATCATTCAGCATCATCTGGATGAGTTTCTGCAATTCAACCGGCAGATTCTGGCCTTTGACGGGGCGGCAGCGAAAGGCGAGCAAGCGCCTTGATGAAAGAGCCTTGTTGGCCGGTCGTGTTGTGGCGAGTGTTGATTACAGACGCTGTGGATGAGGAGATTGGCTCAGTAGAAGGTGCTTTTTAAGGATGCTCGGAACAAGTCCCGCGAGGCATGCACCCGTTCCGAGGATTCGGCGTCCGCGTGGACCTGTTCTGTGTATCCTTAAGGGGGCGAGAGGTGGGGCGCCCTGCCAGAAAAGGCGCCCCCTTATTGCTCAGTTCAGTTTGGTGACACCAGAATCTTCACCTGGCTTTTTTCTCGAACCAGCGCCTCGAATCCTTCATCGACGATGCTGGCAAGCGGAATGCGCTTGGTCACGAGTTTGTCTTTGGAAAAATAGCCCTGCTCCATCAGCTTCAGCACGGCCGGGAAGATGTCTCGGTAGGCGATGATGCCTTTCAACGTCTTTTCCTTGATGACGATCTCGTTCGGGTGAATCGAGGCTTCGTTCTCCCAGATTCAAGGGCATGCAATCCTGCTCGCTGACAATCCTGTCAGCCATCAGCCATCAGCCATCAATCATCAGTCGTTTCAAGATTCACTTCATAAGCCGTGCTTCGCCCGCCGCCGGCGGCTTTGCGCAACATGCCAAGCGCCAACAGCCTGTTGATGTCGCGCAGCGCCGTGTCGGGGGAGCAGCGGCAGATGTTGGCCCAGCGGCTGCTGGTCATCCGGCCGTCGAAGCCATCCAGCAAGCGGTTCAACACTTTTTGCTGGCGTGCATTCAAGGGCGTGCCGGCCCATTGTTGCCAGAAGCGCGCTTTTGCCAACACGGCATCCAGTGTGCGCTCGGCTTGCACGATAGCATCATGCAGGGCGCGCAGGAACCAGTGGAGCCAGTCGTTCACATCCAATGTGCCCTTTTGTGTGCGTTCCAGGATCTGGTAATACTGCTTGCGTTCTCGCTGGATTTGCGCCGACAGGCTGTAAAAGCGTTGGGAGCTGCCATCGGCTCGTGCCAGGAAGAGGTCGCTGATGGCGCGGGCGATGCGTCCATTGCCGTCATCAAAGGGATGTAGCGTGATGAACCAGAGATGCGCCAGCGCCGCCCTGATCAGCTCGGGTTCGGTGGAGGGGCCATTGGCCCATGCCAGAAAGCGTGCCATTTCCTTGGGCAGATGGCTGGCCGGTGGTGCCTGAAAATGTATCCGCCGCCGATGAACCGGCCCCGAGACGACCTGCATCGGGCCTTGGCTGTCAGTCCGCCAGCAGCCGACCTCGATCCGGTTCAAGCCGGAATAACCGGTAGGAAACAGGGCGGCTTGCCAGCCAAACAAACGCGCTGAGCTGAGGGGCTGCCGGGCATGGTGTGTGGCATCCAGCACCATGTCCACCACGCCGTCCACATGGCGGTCGGCGGGAGCACTGGCGCCGATGTCCACGCCCAGCCGACGTGCCACGGATGAGCGTACCGAGGCCACGTCCAGGTGTTCGTTCTCGATCTTGCTGGTGTCGAGCACATCCTGTGTCAGGGCGGCAAGGCTCGCCTGATCGCGTAGCGTCATGCCGACATCGGCCAGGCGCCCCAGCAGCCGGCCTTGCGCCTGGCTTGCCGCCGCCAGTGGCGTGGCCAGTGCCCCCGCATCGTATGTCCAGCCAGGATGATCAGCCTGTTGCCAGGCAGGCAGTTGCCAGACCCAGTTGTAATCTCCGCATATCATGCGGAGATTAGACGCGCTATTCACCGCATTGGCAAGTCTGGAGGTTGGGGAGGTTTTGTCCGCCGTGGTTGGGTCATCAGCCTGCCGCGATTTCGGGATGGGCTGGCGCGGGTTTTTCAGCAGGGCAGAGCATGATCACCGCCACCAGGCACGCTCGGGCGGTGCATCCAGGGTGAAGACTTCGCCGATCAGCGGCGTGGTCACGCGCAGTTTTTGCGGTTTGGCTGCTGCCAGCAGGCGTTCGATCGGTTCCTGCCAGCGGTGGTGAGCCAGGTCGAAACGTGCCCAGTGGGTGGGCAATAGCAGGGCGGCACGCAGGTCTTGGGTGGCCTGTACCGTTTCTTCAGGAAAGAGGTGAATTTCGGCCCAATCTTCGTCATAGCCGCCACTTTCCACCAGCGCAATGTCGAAGGGGCCGTATCGCTGGCCTATCTCGGCATAGTGCTTGCCATAGCCGCTGTCGCCATTGATGAAGACGGACAGCGTGGGCGATTTCACGACCCAGGAGGCCCATAGCGTGCTGAAATGGCCGCTCGACATCCGGCCGCTGAAATGCCGGGCCGGGGTCATGATGACCTCGACGGCTTTGTCCGTTTGGGTCGAATCTGATGGGTGTCGAGAGGCAGGGCGCCTGTCATGTCTGGCGTTCTGATCGCTTGCCGATTCTCTGCTGCCGGATTGAGCGGCACTGATGTTCTGATCATCGGGAATGGAAAGTCTGACCCGCTCATGCCAATCCATCTCGGTGATTTTCCGGCCTGGCACGCCCCAGCGTTGCAAGTGTGCTTTCACACCCAGGGGCACATAGTAATGGCCCACCCGTGCATCCAGTTGCAGGATGCTTTGGCGATCCAGATGATCGAAATGATCATGCGAGATCAGGATAGCATCGATACGATCCGGTAAATGTTCTGGTGACAACGGATGTTGCAACGGAAAAGGCTCTGCCACGAGTGGTAACGGCAGCCAGGGAAAGGGAATCGGTGAGGCCCGATGGAAAACCGGGTCGGTCAGCAGAATCAGGCCGCCGGTCTTCAGCAGAGCACCGGCGTGACCCAGCCAGATCAGGCTGTCATCGGGTAGTGGCTGACCTGGCTCAAGGGGCTGGCTGGGCAGTGGATGCTGAGGGTTCTTGTCGGCGGGCGCCTGCCACCATTTGCCAAGCCACTGTCGTAATGGGGACGTGCCATCCTTCTTCGGCGTAAAAATCCGGGTCGGTTCGGCATTGGAAAAATATTCGCCATCAAACTGTGTCGATGCCTGTATACGAGCCTGACTGTCTGCATCCGGCTGGCCCCCAAATACCGGATGCAGGTCTTGCCAGCTGCACGCGGTGAGCATCAGCAGCAGCGTGACGGATGCCAGTGCCTTGGCGCCGCAAGCCGCCTTCATGCCCAGCCTTCCAGCACCAGTTTGCCAATCATGTCGCCCCGTTCAAGGCGTTGATGCGCACGGCGCAGATTTTGGGCATCGATGCCCTGGATGCATTCGGTGAGCGTGGATCGAAGACGGCCGGCGTCCACCAGCTGGGCCACTTCCCGCAGGATTTCACCCTGCCGGCCGATGTCGGCTGTCTGGAACATCGGACGGGTGAACATGAACTCCCAATGCAGGCTGAGGCTTTTGCCTTTGAGCGGATTCACGTCCAGTGTGGCGGGGTCGTCGATCAGCGCGATCCGTCCTTGTGGGGCGATCAATTCCACCATCGCTTTCAGGTACTGATCGCTGTGGCTGGTGGAAAACACGAAGGCTGGGGAGCCATGACCCTGGGCCGCGATCTGTGCCGGCAGCGCTTCCCTATGGTCGATGATCTCATCGGCGCCTTGCTGTAGCGCCCATTGCCGGCTGGCCTCACGGGAGGCCGTGGCGATCAGCTGCAAATCGGTCAATGCCTTGGCCAGTTGCAGCGTGATTGACCCCACGCCGCCCGCTGCACCAATCAGCAGCAGCGCATGGTTGGCACCCGGCACAGGATCGTTCACCCGCAAGCGGTCGAAGAGCGTTTCCCATCCGGTGAGTGCCGTGAGCGGCAAAGCGGCCGCTTCCGCAAAACTCAGCGACTTGGGTTTATGGGCCACGATGCGGGCATCGACTGCCTGGTATTGGGCATAAGCACCGGGACGGTTGATCACACCGGCATAATAGACCTCGTCGCCAACCTTGAACCCGCTGGCTTCGGGGCCTGTGGCACGCACGATGCCTGCTGCATCCCAGCCCAGAATGCGATACTGGCCGGGGGCGGGCTGATGAGCGGCGCGCACCTTCACGTCGGCCGGGTTCACGGAAATGGCGCGGACTTCGACGAGCAGATCGTGTGGGTTCAGCGTGGGTTCGGGCAGTTCGATGTCCAACAGGGCTTCAGGGTGCTCGGCAGGCAAGGGGCGATTGAATCCGATGGCTTTCATTGAGTTTGTGCTCCACGGGCAACAGGACAACGGAATGGTTTCCGGCCATGATGCCGCGCTGGTGCGGTCGCCACAAGAACGCACATGAAAAGCTGTCAGTCACATGAATGTGACCCGGTTTGTGAAAGCACCGGCGTTCAGGGCGAAGAAACGTCATGCGGGCAGCGTCGCTGTGCTTGTGTTGAAGCGTATGACGCCTGTTGGAAAGGACATGCCATGAGCAACATTCCCCATCCCCGTTTCGATTGCAACGAAGGCTGTTCGGTGGAGGCCGCGCTGTCGGTGATCGGCGGCAAATGGAAAGGCACGATCCTCTATCGGCTGCTGATCGATGAGGTGTTGCGCTTCAACGAAATTCGTCGCCTCCTGCCCGAGGTGTCGCAGCGGATACTGACAGCGCAGCTTCGTGCGCTGGAGGCGGATGGCATCGTCTCAAGAACGGTGTACCCGGAAGTGCCGCCCCGTGTGGAGTATCGTTTGACGCCTTATGGTCAGACCTTGGGTGAAGTCATTCTGGCGTTGAAGGCTTGGGGGGATGAGCACAAAGCCCAACACGCGGCGCGCAGTGCGCGCCGCTTTGGGTAATTCGCCGTTTCAGGGCTGCTCTGTCGAGGGGGTGGCGGCTGGCGCTTCTGGCTGAGGCGCTTGCTCGTCCATGCTGCTCCATTGCCAGTAGCGCTTGCTGTTGCCATCGGCCGTTTGATCATTCATCACACGAGCCGATACCACGCGCAGTGGTTGGCCCCAATGCCAGTCGGCTGGTATCTGCCAGGTCTGGCAGATTTCACGGTGCATGGGGTTGCCAAGCATCCAGCATAGTTCGGCCTTGTCGGCATCTGCGTGAGGGCGAAGTTCGAGCCTGGTGGCCTGTTTCTGGTGCTCGACATGCCAGGCATTCAGCTCACCGAAGGGAACGAGCGCATCGAGGCGGGCCGCAAAGGGTTTGGCTTGTTCTGGCCGGAACATCATGCCTTGCAGCAAGAACACTGGCTTTCCGTCCACGAGCGTGACCCCATACATGGGATTCAGGTATTCACTCTCGAACCCGGGCACCTCCCCTGCTTGCCGGCCGTCTGGTGCACGACTTGAGGCGCTTTTGATCTCAAGCTGGGCGGTATATCCGGCAGCCGGTCGATAGGACTCGATATCCAGCGGCATGTTGTCGGCCCAGGCTCGTTTGTCGTGTTGAGAAAGCTCCACGCTTTGAGGCTCTTCCGTGCTTGGGGTTGGTTCGTCAGGGGCACTCGTGGCGTGCAGGGTCATCAGATTGGGATTGCTGCCTTTGGCCTTTGTCCAGCTGTCGAACATGGCAGACAGGGCTGCTCCCGAGATACCCTTGTCACTCAACGGAGCCGAGGCGGGTTCCGTCAGCATGTGCGGCATGTCGTCTATCCCGCCCCAGTAAAACTCAGCTTTCATGTCTCGATAGGGAGGCAGCCCGTTGATGTCCTTAACCGTCTCGATATCACGGGTGCCGAAATTGACGAATTCGAGCGCTTGCCCGCGCTGCCAGTTGCCGGGAATCTTCCACGTTGTGCATGTTTCTCGCTCATGACGATCGAGAAGAGCTTTCAGACAGAGCGAAAAGCTCTGTTCGTCTCGGTCCTGCACGAAAAGGACGGTACTTTCCTCTGATGCCGCCTTCCAGCGCTGGATGGGGGAATTGAAGCTGTCTTTGAAGGGAAACCGGTCTTCATCCCGGATGAACTTGACCGAGTCTGCGGACATTTGCTGTTTGTCTTCGTCGGCATAAGCACGCTTGATATGGCCTGGAAGTTTGGCCAATTCCAGTACGCGTCCAATTGTCAGACCGTCTGTGGTGTCGTCCAACCCAAAACGCAATCGGAAGCTATGGAAGGTCACCGAGTCCGGGGCCGTGAATGTGGTGTTCGAAAAAATCTGCTGACCCAGTCCTGGGCTGTCGTGATCCTTCGTGGTGAGTTGCAACAGCTGCATCGGCGTATCGGTACTGAAGTCTGGTTCGTAAGGCCCGCTCCAGTTTCTGACAGGAATGTTCTCTGCCGACGCATAAACCACGATGGGATTTCCATCCTTTTGAGGGAAAAGGTTGGGGGAGTGCAGCAAGGCCGCCTTGATGACATCACCCCGAATGCTGTTTTTGGTCAACGGTGCCGTTTCGCTGCCGTGCTCATTGTCGGCAGGGCCGGGTTGTGGGGCTGTCTGCGGGGAATCTTGCGTTGCTTTGGTGTTCAGCGAAGTAGGGGCACTGCTTTCTCCAGGGGCTTGCCCACCGCAAGCGGCCAGGAACATCAGGGCGGTGATGCTGGCCGATGTCTTGAATGGAGAGGTCATCAGGCTTTTCATGTCTTTCTCGATAAAAGTGAAAGAAGGTTTCCCCAATGATTCTGAAGTGTCGGTTTTTCTTTCTTGTTATCAGGTTGATAATAATAGGTTTAAAAGTAATTCTATTGATTTCTAGGAGTGTCTCTTCTGGCCGGTTGTGTCGGTGTCGTGAACGATGTATCTCATAGTAAGGACAACTGCCGATCATCCCCGCTGTGCCGCCCACCCTGCCCGGTGACAGGGCCAAGCCCATCCAGTACGGCCGGTGCGGCCTTGAATATTTCCACCGGTGCCAACCGCATCAACTTGGCTGCTTCCTCGCGTGAGCCGAAGAGCCATTGATCGACATCCGCCGCTTCAATTGGAATCACCGAGCGCTTGTCCTGATCATGGGGGCCAAAGTGCGGGTCTGGCTTGTGCATCCGGTTCATCAGCGGGTGGGCATCGGCGTTGATCGTCAGCATCGTGTAGCTGTTCACCAGCTCGCCGGTGGCCGGGTCTGTCCAGACATTCCAAAGCCCCGCCAGTGCCCAAGGCTGGCCGTCTGCACGCCGAAAGCGCCACCAGACATTGCGGCCGGTTTCCCAGCAGGGTTCATCAAAATGCACGGCCGGAATGAGGCAGCGCTGCCCGCGCAGCCACGGTTTGCGATAGCTGGGCTTGTTGCTCAATTCTTCCGAGCGCGCGTTGTTCGTCTGAAAGCGCAGCTGCGCCGTGCGCGCAAAATCCGGAATCAGTCCCCAGGTGCCGATGGCCAGCGTTCGCTGGCCGTCAGCATCCCCGCGGATGAACAGGCCGGGCGCACGCGGAAACACCTCGGCCTCGTCCCACCAGGGGATGGGGGTACGGGCGTTCACCTGCCACAGGCGGGCGATGGTGTCGGCGTTGGGGGAGAGATAGCGGTTGCACATGGGATGAGGGGCGAGGTGGGGGCGAAGTGGTTGTGGAGCAGAGGGCTCCTATCATGCGATGGTGGCGCCGTCAATGGTAATTGAGGGTGCTGATTTCTGGGGCCAATCGCTCTAATCTTGGCAACAGCAACAGCAACAGCAGGAACACTGCTACCGACACCGATATCCACCACAGAGGTAGTAGGAGCATGAACATCGCTACCAGCACCGAGAGCATCAGGGTGATGAGAGGTGCAGGAGACAGAGGCCAGATCAAGGGGAAGCGACGAGCGTATCGCTATATGACTTTGTTCATGCCAGATGAACAGCCCAGGGGACAAAAATGACTGCCACAGCTCAACATCGCCTGCTGGTCGCCCAGTGGACGGCCTTCAGCTTTGCCATCACGGCCTACATGGTCTCCTTCTTTCATCGGGTGGCGCCGGCAGCGTTGTCGCTGGAGCTTCAGCAGTCTTTTCAGGCGAGTGCGACCGAGTTGGGGATGATCTCGGCGGTCTTTTTTCTGGTGGTCATGCTGATGCAGATTCCCACCGGGATTCTGGCTGATACGATCGGTTCTCGTTGGCTGTTGACGGTCGGGTGTCTGGTAGGGGCCTTGGGTGCTTTCCTGTTTGCTGTTTTGCAAAGTGTTTGGGTGGCGAGCTTGGCAAGGGCGTTGATCGGTTTTGGTGCGGCGATCCCGTTCGTGGCTTTGCTACGGCTCAATGCATCGTGGTTTTCAAGCCGGCAGTTTGCAACCTTGAGCGGACTGACGCTGCTGTTTGCCAATCTGGGATCGGTGTTGTCGACCACGCCGTTGCAGTGGGCATCGCAGTGGGTCAGTTGGCGATGGCTGATCGGTGCGGTGGGGCTGTTGACCTTGGTGACGGGCTTGCTCATTGCACGGTTCGTGAGAAATCAGCCTGCCGATATCGGATTGAGCCACCCGGATGGCGTGGCGAGCGGGCCTGGCATGTCTTCCCTGTCGTCGTGGCGTCGGCAATTCGTTCAGGTAGTGAAGAATCCCAAGACATGGCCGTGCTTTTTCGTGGGTTTTGGGGTGTGTGGGGCGTTCTTCACCTTTTCGAGCCTGTGGGCCGTACCTTTTCTGGTGCGCGAGCACGGGATGACGGAAGAGGCTGCTGCCACGCATGTGATGTTGATGATCGTGGCGCATGCCGTCACGGCTCTTTTCCTGGGGCGTCTGTCCGATCGTCTGGGAAACCGCAGAGGCTTGTTGTTGGCGCTGGCGTGGATGTATCTGTTGTCCTGGCTGCCCATGACGATGCCGATGACGCACTTTCCCGGTGAAAGCTATTGGGTGTTCATTTTTCAGGGCATGGCATCCACCAGCTATACCCTGATCTGGGCGGTGGCGAAGGAAGTCAATGACCCGGCATCGGCGGGCATGGCGATTGGTGTGGTGAACACCAGCATGTTTCTGGCGGCCGCCGTGCTGCAACCGGTGATCGGTGCGCTCATCGATCATTTTGACCGGGAAGGCATGGAACATGCGTTGCTGTTGTTGGGAACGGTCTCGGGGGTTGGCATGGTGGCCGGCTGCATGGTGACGGAGACTCATGGGAAAAACATTCACCCAAAGTTGGTTCAGACTGCATGAGGAACATGATCATGTTGTTCAGTTTCTACAATATTGACCACCCCGGCACGGATATTCGGACAAGGTTGTTGAGTGAGCATAAAGCCTATCTGGCCCGCTTTGCCGATCAGATGGCTTTTGCAGGGCCGCTGTTGGGGGAGGATGGCAAGACGCCCGTGGGCAGCTTGCTGGTGATGGCCTTTGATGACCGATCGTCAGCGGATGCTTTCATCGCCGCAGAACCCTATAACCAGGCCGGGCTGTATCAGCGTATTTGCATTCGGCCCTTTGAAAACCGCTGGCCTCAAAAAGTGGGTTTTCCTGAAGCAAGATGAGCGCTGTCCTGTCGCCCAACCCAATGCCCAAGCGCTCAATGCGGCAATGGCTGATTCCCTTGGGTGTGCTGTTGCTGTTGGCGGCATTGTGGGCTGGGATGTTTGCCCACTTGAAGCGGGAGGAGACGGCCCTGCTGGCAGCTACGCATGACCGTGCCCGTCTGCTGGTGGACGCGCTGGCGCAGCACGTGAGAACCAGCATTCATGACATCGATGTCATCGCGCGAGCGGTGAAGCGAGAGTTTGAACGTGAACCGGATGCTTTCGATCTGAGGCGGTTGCGGGGATCGGGGCTGCTATCGCCACTCAGTGCGGCGCAGGTGTCCGTCGTGAATGCGGGTGGCGAGATCGTGCAAAGCTCCATCCCCTACGCAGGTGGCGTGAAGGTGGGGGACAGGGCGCATTTTCAGGTGCATGTGAAACCAGACGTGCAGGGCTTGCATATTGGCAAGCCAGTGCTGGGGCGCGTGTCGGGAATCTGGACGATTCAGCTGACCCGGAGGCTGGAGGACAAGGCCGGTCATTTTGCGGGCATCGTCGTGGTGTCCGAAGACCGGCAGCACCTGATCGATCCTTTCCTGAAGGCCGCAGGACTCCATCCTGAAGACACTGCCGTCGTCAGTCTGAAGGATGGCACCGTGTTGTCTGATTCGGTAGGGGGTGCCAATTCACCAGTACAAGAACTGGCGCTGTCGCCGGGAGGGGGACCGACAGGCGCATCTTCCGATGAATCTCCCCGTGAATCGTCTTCCCATTCTCAGATTGCTCAGGCAAATACGGGCTTGGCGGCGCGTGACCAGGAAAGAACCCTGCCTGACCAGTTTCCTGCTCATGCCCCGATACCGCTGTCAGCACTGATCACCGCAAAACGGGCGGTTCCCGATTACCCCCTGCTGGTTGAGGTTCGTCTTGATCGTGCGGCAGCGCTCGCATCCTTTCATCAGACCAGAAGGGTCTATTGGCTGCTGGCAGGGCTGATGTCGCTTGCCTTGCTGGCATTTTTCGTGGCGATCGACATCTTGATTCGCCGGCTTTCCAATAGCGAGGCCCGTTTTCGGGTCTTGTCCGAAACCGACAGTCTGACAGGGCTGGCCAATCGCCATGGCTTGTTGGCAGAACTGGAAGGAAGACTGGCTCAGCAGGGAGCAACGGATCGGCTGGCGTTGATCTACATCGATCTGGGCAATCTGAAGCAGGTCAATGATGAGTTGGGTCACGAGGCGGGCGATCAGTTGCTGAACCTGCTTGGCCAGCGACTGCGTCGCAGTCTGCCCGAGCAGGTCTGGAGTCGTTTTGGTGGGGATGAGTTCATCGTCATCGTGCCGCTGGCTGATCCTTCCATGCCTGTCGAGACAAGTCTGGCGGGCGTTCGCTCGCAAGTGCTGGGTGTGTTGCGCTCACCCGTGAATTTGCGGGGGCATGTCTTTCAGATGAAGGCGGCCGTGGGGGTGGCGGTACACGAGGGGCGTGGCAGTGTGGCAAGCCTGATTCGTGAGGCCAATGAAGCCATGTATGAAGCCAAGGCCGAGATGCGGCAAACCGGGCAAACCGTCTGGCGGATGTATACCGCCGGGATGAAAGAGGCCAGCGCGTTGCTGATCGAGATGGCGCAGCGCCTGCGGGCTGGCGCATTGCCTGCGGTGTCGTGGACGCCGATGTATCAGCTGGGAGGGTGTATGCCTTGGGGGTATCGCGTGCAACCGCGATGGCCGGGTTTCGAGGCGTGTCAGGGGGATCATGCCTGGCAGGGAGCGCTGTCTGCCAGTACAGCGAGCGGTTTGGCGCCGTTGATGTTGGCCGCCTGGTTGCAGGCATTGACAGGGGCGTTAGAGGGGTGTGATGTCGATGGAATGATCTGCTTGCCGCTGTCGGCCGCTCAGTGTCAGGATGCGCATTGCCTGGCGATCATCGAGGGCTGGTGTGCTGACACGGCTTGTCCGGTGAGGCGGGTGTATTTTGAATGCCCTGCGTCGTGGCTGGATTCGGACAGCGCGCAGCGGGCGCATCACTTGAAGCGATTGCTTGATACGGGCGCTGCCGTGTTGATGGGGGATTTTCAGGGCGGGTTTTCGGCGTTGGCGTGGTTGGAGACGGGGCAGCTTGCCGGTGTGTCCGTGTCTGGACAGCAGCGGGGTCTGGCCAGGCAGGCGTTGGCGCAGTTGGCAGCGGATGGCTTTTTGATATTGGCGGGAGAGGCGCATGCGGCAGACGAGGCATGACACCGAAACGCCGGTGGGCAGGGAGCGAGTGAGGCTCGTGCTGATTCAGTCAGCGGACGGCTGGGTGATCGAGCGCACACTGATTCAGGCTGATGGCAGCCGCTTCGTGCATTCGGTGCTGATCGATTCGCCGGCCATGTTGTTCGAGTACATGGTGGCTGACCCATATTTCACGCAGCTTGAGCCGCATTACACCAACATTCAGCAGCTTGTCGTTCAGCAGCCTTGGCTTCCTGAAACAAACCTTGCCGGCGGGTATGGGATGGTGTGAAGGGAAGCCTCGTCATGTCTGCACGCAAGCCATCCATGTTGCACGGCGATATCGAGACCTTGTTGGTCGATATCGAGGCGTTGGGTGCGTGTGAGGATGAGGTCGTTTTGCATCGCGTGTTGCGGCGTGTAATGGCCGGGATGGGTATTCCGCAATTTTTGTACAGCACATTTCCAGCCGATGACGAGGTGGCGGGCAGTCATCACCATTTTCTGGTCGGCTGCGCGCCTGCGTGGATGCAGCTCTATCAGCAACGGCACTGGTATCACAATGATCCGTTTCTGGTGCATGCGCGTGCTCAGACTTGTCCGGCGATGGGTAGCCAGCTGGCGTGCCAGAGTGTGGGGCAGGAGCAAATGCGTGAGATGGCCGTTCAGTACGGCTGGCGCAGTTGCATGGTGGTGCCGGCGCACACCAGTACGTCTGCCTTCGTGGGGGCCTTGGTGGTGGCCAATGACGATGAGCCTGCTTCGGGCGGCGAGGCCCGCCTGTGGCATTGGCAAGTGCTGCTTCGGGCCGTGTCGGCCATTTTGCTGGAACAGCGCCTGGCCGCGCATCATCGCGATTGGGTACAGGCGTGGCAGCTCGATGCACGGGATCTGGAGATGCTGGCCCTGGTCAATGCCGGGCACGCCGCGCACGAGGTGGCTGCCCGGTTGGGGCTGTCGGTCTCGACGGTTTACACCGCTTATGCCCGCTTGAACGAAAAACTCGGCGTGACCCGCATTCAGGAGGCCGCCCGCTTGGTGCGCCAGCATGGCTTGTTGCCAGCCTGACGCCAGATGATCACACGCTGATCTCAGTACAGCCTCAAGTCGTCTTCAAGCCATCCTCAAGGCGACAAGCGCTCCCGAACCCACATCCTGCCATCCAGTCGATATTGGATCCGGTCATGCAGTCGGCTGGGGCGGCCTTGCCAGAATTCGACGAGGCGGGGGGTGACGACATAGCCGCCCCAGTGTGGGGGGCGGGGGACGTGCAGCGGGTGGCGGGCGCCGACGAGGGCGGCGCGGGCCATCAGGTCGGCCTTGCTGTCGAGCACCTCGCTCTGGTGGCTGGCCCAGGCGCCCAGGCGGCTGGTGTAGGGGCGGCTCTCGAAATACGCATCGGATTCGGCCTCGGGCAGCTTGTCGATGTGTCCCTCTACACGCACCTGCCGCTCCAGCTCGGGCCAGAAGAAGGTGAGCGCCACATGCGGGTGGTGGGCAATGGCACGGCCCTTGCGGCTCTGGTAGTTGGTGAAGAAGACGAAGCCCTGCTCGTTCACCTCTTTCAGCAGCACGATGCGGGCATTGGGGTGGCCGTTTTCATCCACGGTGGCCAAGTTCATGGCGGTGGGCTCGTGCACCTGGGCGTGCATGGCGGCATCGAGCCACTGGCGGAACTGGGCCAGCGGTTCTGTGGCGCACTCGGTTTCGGACAATGCTTCTTTGCTGTAGTCCTGGCGGATGTCGTGCAGGTCGAGTCGGGTCATGGCGAGATCCTTGGTAGCTCACGCTATTGTGCCTCGAAAAAAACACCCCAAGCCATCCTGTGCCGGATGGTCATGGGCTGAATGTGCCAGGAGGCAGGAGAAGCGCCAGGCGCTTGAACGGCAAAAAGCGTGCGCCGGGTGACCGAATGCTGGCTTGTCGTTCTTTCCCCTCGTGGATGACATGCGTTAAGCCGGACTCAAGTCATGGGTGGAGACTTCATGGCGGGGGGTATATGGCACCCCAGACATCCCGGGCACCTGTCGGGCAGGCGTGATCACTTCCTGTTCAACCCTGGCCAGGCCGCGACGCACGGCTTCGGTCAGGCGGGTGTTGCCGGCCAGGTCTCCCCACAGCAGGGGTTCTGCGCAGAGCGCGGCCACCGGGTCATCGGAATCGATCATGGCATGCCCGAGGGCCGGGTTCATGTTCTGATCGATGTAGTCATAAGGCAGCTCACCATGATGCCAGCGTTTCAGGAATGCCAGAAAGAGCGCGGGCAGCATGACGACGGCCTCGATCGACTGGCGCCCTGCCAGCCGTTCACGGATCGTCGGTGCGATGCAATTCGGGATTTTGGAAAAACCATGGGCCGATACACGCTGGTTCGTGTCCTGTAGCGAGACGTTGCCGAGGCGATTCAGCACTTGATCGCGATAGGCCAGCAGATCCACCGGGTTGTCCGGAAAGCCCAGGCAGGGAATGGCATCCTGCGTGATGTAATCGAAAGCGAGCTGGCGGATGAGCGGGTCGTGGACGCTTTCATGAATGTAGGTGTGGCCGCGTAGCGTGCCGGCCCAGGCGATGCCGCAATGGGTGGCTTTCAAGAGGCGGGCCTTGGCTTCCTCATAGGGATTGATCGAATCCACCATGTGGACGCCCACGTCCTCCCAATGTGGGCGGCCTGCGATGAAGCGGTCTTCGATCACCCATTGCAGATGGCTTTCGGCCGTGATGGGCACTCGGTCGTGATAGCCGGTGGCCAGGTACACGCGTTGCCGCAGGCTGCTGGGCGGGCGAGGCGTGATCCGGTCGACGATGGTGTTGGGAAAGCTCGTGTGGGTGTCTAGCCAGGCGAGCACGTCTTCGGCGCCGCACAGGTGCGCGAATTCGCGTAGTCCTTTGCGGGCTCGGTCGCCATTGTGGCGCAGGCTGTCGCCGCTTTGCAGTGTGATCGGCCCACTGCCTGCCTGCATGCGGGCACGAAGCAGGCCGATCAGTGCACCGTAGAGGGTACGGCCGGTCTGGCCTTGCCGTACCCTGTCCAGATCGGCACTGAGTTCGGTCAGGCGCAGATCCAGTCCCCCATTGGCAGACAGGTAATAACCGGCCAGCGTCACGGTGAAGGAGATGATGCGCGTCAGTGGGTCGGCTGCCAGGCGGGTGGCGGTGGCCAGATCGGCTTCCCACGGAATCACCTGATCGATGCCACTGATCCACTCGTAGGTGGTGCGGCCGTTCGGTTGCACGGTTTCCAGGGTATAGCCGCCGTTCTGTACCGCGAGTGCGTCGAGCAGGGGGTTGGCATCGGGGCGGATGTTGGTGGAGGCCAGTAGCCAGCCACGTTCGCCCTGGCGCTTGAGGCGATGGAGGTAAACGGCTTCATGCGCGCGGTGGAAGGCACCGGCGCCGAGGTGAAGGATGCGGCCAAAGGGCACGGTAGGGTCGGCGAGCGGAATGTTCATGTCGCTTGTCCTCGATGACTGGAAGAAAAGCCCGGACATGCGAGCGTGGATCGCCTGTGCCCTGTGCGATCCATGTCGTGTTTCACAGGGGCGTGTCAGCCGGTGTGAGGTGTCTGAGCCGGTTGGATAACATATGATGACATTTGTTAAATTGCTTTAGTCTACCGGTCATGGGGGCGTTTGGGGTCAATGTCCCAGGTCATGGCGGGGGTAGGGGTTTTCCTGCCAGCGTCAGTGTGTGCTGCACGGTGTCATCGCCGCCAAGGCGACGCTGCACATGGATGACATGAGCCAGGTGTTTGAGTGGTCGATTGGCGGCCGGCATGTCGTGCTGCCTTGCACGCTCACGAGACCACGGTTCGAATGAATTGCGTGATCCCACGCGAGAGGTTGCGGTACACGTATGCGCGCGAGCTGGCGTAGATTGCATGCTGCCCCACGTCGAGCGTGAGGGTTTCATCGTCAAACTCGATGGCGAGCCGGCCTTGGGTGACGATCAGCATTTCGTGGTAGCCGGGTGGATCGGCCTCGCCCACATAGTGCTCACCCACGCCCAGTTGCCAAGACCATAGCTCGGCCATCTGGCGGGCGGGGGCACTGCCGAGGAGGATGGCTTCGCTGCCCGGCTGCCGGCCGCGCCAGGCCACGGTGGGCTGGCGTGGCTGGCAGGCATCCGGATCGCTGACCAGATCGACGAAGCGGGTGCCCAGGGCATGGGCCAGACGGTCGAGGCTGGCCAGGCTGATGTTCGTGTCTCCGCGTTCCAGTTGCACGATCATGCGGCGGCTGAGTCCGGCCGATTCGGCCAGCGCGGCCTGACTGATGCCGGCCTGCTGCCGCAGGCGCCGCAGGTTGGTGGCGACGTGGGTCAGCACATCATGCGAGTTGACGGGATCCGGCTGGACAGGTTCTGAATTGTGCACTATATTTCTCTTTTCAAAGCGCACTATAGTGCGCATCCCATCTTCTCATATTTTCGACATCATGAACATCAGTCGTCAGGAATGGGCCCTCATCTTGATCACGATGGTGTGGGGCGGCACCTTTCTGGTGGTGCATACGGCCATGACGGTGAGCGGCCCGCTATTTTTCGTGGGGTTGCGCTTTCTGGTGGCGGCGGCTATTGGTGCGGTGGTGTTTAGGCGTTACATGAGGGGTATGACCTGGCGGGATGTTTATGCCGGCACGGTGATCGGCTTGAGCATTCTGGTGGGCTATGGCCTGCAAACGTACGGGCTTCAAACCATCAGCAGCAGCAAATCGGCTTTCATCACCGCCATGTACGTGCCGCTTGTACCGTTGTTGCAATGGCTGGTGTTCAAGCGGCCGCCGCCATTGATGAGCTGGGTCGGTACGGGCTTTGCCTTCGTGGGGCTGTTGCTGCTGGCTGGGCCGGAGGGGGGCAGCATCAGTATGAGTGAAGGGGAGCTTGCCACCCTGGCCAGTACGCTGGCCATTGCCGGCGAGGTGATCTTCATCGGCTACTTTGCCGGCAAGGTGGATGTGCGCCGCGTGACGGTGCTGCAGCTCTTCGTGGCTGGCAGTACGGCCTGGTTGCTGATGCCGGTGATGGGGGAAGAGGTGCCGGCTTTCTCCTGGATCTGGTTGGTGGCCGCCGTCGGTATGGGATCGGCCAGCATCCTGATCCAGCTCACGATGAACTGGGCGCAGCAATCGGTTTCGCCCACGCGAGCCACCGTCATCTATGCCGGCGAGCCGGTGTGGGGCGGGGTGGTGGGGCGGCTGGCCGGCGAGCGTCTGCCGGGGCTGGCGATTCTGGGCGGGGTGCTGATCGTGGTGGGTGTACTGGTGAGCGAGTTGAAGCCGCGCCGTTGGGGGCGAAAAGCCGATCAGTCCTGATAAGACTGATTCACACGCTTCTCCAGGCGGGTCTGCAGCACGCTCAAGAGGCTTGCCACGGCCCAGTAGAGCAGTGCCGCGCTGAGGTACATGGCAAAGATCTCGAAGGTGCGTGCCGTGATCAGCTGGGCCTGACGGAACAGTTCGGGTACCTGGATGGTGGCGGCGAGCGAGGTGTCTTTGACCAGCGAAATGAAACTGTTGCCGAGCGGTGGCAGGGCCGTGCGTGCGGCTTGCGGCATGATGATGCGCATCAGTGTCTGCCGGCGGCTCATGCCGAGGCTGGCGGCTGCTTCCCATTGGCCGTGGTCGATCGAGGCGATGGCGGCGCGCAGGATTTCGGCCGTGTAGGCCGCCGTGTTGAGCGAAAACCCGATCAACGCGGCTGGCAGTGGCGACAGCTCCAGGCCGAATTGTGGCAGTCCGTAATAGATGATGAAGAGCTGCACCAGGAGCGGCGTGCCCCGAAAGAACGAGACATAGAAGCGGGTCAGCCACTGCAGTGGCTTGGGGCCGTAGAGCCTGGCCAGTGCCAGCAAGAAGCCCAGGACCAGGCCGAAGCACATGCCGCCCAGGCTCAGCAGGATGGTGTAGGTGGCACCGTCGAGCAGGGCGGGCAGTGATTCGATGATCAGGGGCAGCTGTTCAAGCATCTGTCAATTCACTCGGTGACCGTGATGTCCGTACCGAACCACTTGGTGGAAATGGCGGCCAGCGTGCCGTCTTCACGTAGCGTGTCAAGCGCCTTGTTGATGGCGGCGAGCAGCTCGGTGTCTCCCTTGCGGGTCGGAATGCCGGAGGTCTGACGCGAGAAGGCCGGGCCGCCGAGTGCGAAACGGTTGTTGCTCTGGGCAACCTGGTAGAGGGCGGCGAGCCGGTCGACCATGATGGCATCGAGACGACCAACGGCCAGATCCTGGCTTTTCGTGGGGTCATCCTCATAGACGCGCACGTCGGCCTCGGGGATGTTCTTGCGCAGCCACTCTTCGTAGTTGGTGCCCAGGCCCACGCCCACCTTCTTACCTTTCAGCGTGTCGGGGGTCTGGAACTGGTCGGCGTTGTCCTTGCGCACCACGGCCTGCATGCCCGACAGCGTGTAGGGCTGGCTGAAGTTGTACTTGGCCTGGCGTGCTTCGGTGATCGTTACCTGATTGATGATCACGTCCAGCCGGCCGGACTCCAGCGCGGCCAGGAGGCCGTCCCACTTGGTGGGCTGGAAGTGGGCTTTCACGCCCAGCTGTTTGGCCAGGGCCTCGCCCAGATCCACTTCGAAGCCGACGAGCTTGCCGGCCTTGTCCTGAAAGTTGAAGGGGGGGTACGTGCCTTCGATGCCGATGCGCAGCGCACCGCGTTCCTTCACTTTCTGGAGCGCGTCGTCGGCGGCGACGGCAGGGGAGGCGGAAAGCAGCGAGCTGCCCAGGAGGAGGGCGAGGGTGCTGCCGATGAGATGGCGGCGAAAGGCACGGAAGTTCATGGTGGATGGATCCTTTTGACCGGGCGTCGCAATGCTGAGAAGGGTGAATTTTATCGGAGTGCTGCCGCCTCGTTGGGGGGCTGTACCACTGCGGGGCAGGGGGAATCGATGGGTTTCAGGGTAAACCCTGGCGTGTGTGATGCGCTTGTTCGTCCCCCGCGAAAGCGCCTCTGGGCGCGCAGAACAGGTCTGCGCGGATATGGCATCCTTGGAATGGGTGCATGCCTGCGTGGGCCTTTGCCGTCAATGCCACCACGACTGGCGAAGCATGAATGTAAGCGCCTGCTTACTCGACAATGACCTGTGCGAGTCCTGCTTCGAGCCGGCCGATGACGGCTGCCTGATCGAAACCGTGCCGGGCAAAGGCGGCCAGCACGGCGTCCTTGACATCTGGTGCGCAGGCGGTCAACAGGCCGCCGGCGGTTTGCGGGTCGGTCAACAGCGCTTGTAAGCTGGGGTCGGCCCCGGCGGGCAGCGCGATGTGTTCACCATAGGCTGCCCAGTTCCGAGCGGAGGCGCCGGTGATGTAACCGGCTTTGGCCAGCGTCTGAACGTCTGGCAGGAAGGGGATGGCATCGGCATCGAGCCGGGCCGTGAGGCCCGCGCCCTTGGCCACTTCGAGGGTGTGGCCCAGCAGGCCGAAACCGGTCACGTCCGTCAGCGCATGCACCTGGGGCAGCTGGGCCAGATCGATGCCGGGGCGGTTCAGTGTCGTCGTGGCGGCGATCATCTGCTGGTAGTGCTCGGGGCTGAGTTTTTCCTTTTTGAGCGCTGCCGAATAGATGCCCACGCCCAGCGGCTTGCCGAGGATCAGCAGATCGCCGGGCTGGGCCGAGGCATTGCGCTTCAGGTTGTTGGGGTCGACGATGCCGATGGCCACCAGTCCATAGATGGGTTCGACCGAATCGATGGAATGGCCCCCGGCCAAGGGGATGCCAGCTTCCCGGCAGATCGACTGGCCGCCGGCGAGGATCTGGCCGATCACCTCGTGTGGCAGCACGTTGATCGGCATGCCGACGATGGCCAGTGCCATCAGGGGCGTGGCGCCCATCGCGTAGATGTCCGAGATCGCGTTGGTGGCGGCGATGCGGCCGAAGTCGTGGGGGTCGTCGACGATCGGCATGAAGAAGTCGGTGGTGGCGACGATGGCCTGGTGATCGTTGATGCGATAGACGGCCGCATCGTCGGCGGTTTCGGTGCCCACCAGCAGATCGGGAAATGGCAGGCTGGCCGTCAGGTTGCTTTTGGCCAGCAGCGCCGACAGCACGCCGGGCGAGATCTTGCAGCCGCAGCCGCCGCCGTGAGAGAGGGATGTGAGGCGGGGGGACGATGGGCTGAGGTCGGACATGGGGGACTCCTGGTGGTGGCTGCGGCGGGGGCTCGAGGCCCGCGGGCTGTGGCGAGCACGGCAGCCGGGCCGTTTGCGCAATCGGGTGATGGAGGAACGGTACTTATTTTAGAGTGTGCCATGCGCCTGCTCGTCCCCGCGACAAGCCTTGCTTACCGCGCTGGCATGAGACACGGTAAACTCCGAGTCTAGGGATGAGAATCGTTATTCTCATTATTTTGTTCGCAGGCGGGTTTTTCAGCCGGGCATGTGAAGGATGCTGCCTGGCAGGCTTGTCTTCCTGTCGTGGCGCAGTGTGGTCGTGATGGTGGCCGGTCGCCTGATCCTGCGTCGTTTCCGTTCGCATGCTCATGGCTGATGGCGGGGCGGTGTCTCGCTGTCTGTCCTGATGTGAAGTGAAAGGGTGGTTCTGATGGCTGGTTTCCTGTCGTCCCGCTGGGGCAGAGGTGGGCAGATCGGCGCACGCGTGCTGGCCAGTCTGGTCGGCGTCTGGTGTTTCGTGTTCGGCTTCGTCGTGTTCTGCATCGGCGCAGGGCGCGTGATGGGCTTGTCGTATGAGGATGCGCAGACGCTCGGTCATCTCCTGGCTTTCCTGGTGTTCACGGCGATGTTCCTGTGGTGCTATGTGGCGCCAGAGTTGCGTCGTGTCTGGGGTGTGCTGCTCGGGGGGGCCGGGTTGATGGGTCTGCTCGGCTGGTGCCTGTTGCAATGGGCCGGGCCGTACTGAGAGGAGGGCACATGTTTCAGAATGCTCGCCAGGCGATGGCCTGGTTGCACACCTGGTTTGGCCTGGTGCTCGGCTATGTGCTGATCATCGTGTTTTTCTTCGGTGCCTTGTCGGTTTTCGATCGGGAAATCGACCGTTGGGCGATGCCTGAGACCCGCTTCGAGCCACAGGCCGTGCCATCCTTCGATCGGGTGTTGCTGCCGGTGTTCGAGCGCATGCAGATGAACGCCGACGAACGTGCCATGGCGCAGGGCATGAGCCGGGAGCCGTTGCCAGAGACACTGCCCTTTCATGAATGGGGGGTGTATGCCACGCACCGTGATCCGGTCATGAAGATCTGGGCGGGTTTTGAGCTGCCGGCGCCACGGAACCCGGCCGAGGATCATGCTTATGCCGTCGGGCAGCTCGATCCGCGTACGGGCAAGCCGGTGTCCAGCGATCGGCTGCCGATCGGCAGCGAGTTTTTCTACCCGCTGCATTTTGGCCTGCATCTGCACTGGAAGGACATGGGCTATTGGGTGGTGGCACTGGCGGCGCTCACGATGCTGGTGGCGCTCGTGAGTGGCGTGGTGATGCACCGGAAGATCTTTCGGGAGTTCTTCACCTTTCGGCCCAGGAAAAGCCTGCAACGCAGCACCCTCGATCTGCACAACCTGACGGGGGTGCTGGGTCTGCCCTTTCATCTGGTGTTTGCCTTGTCTGGCCTGGTGATCTTTGCGCGCATCTATTTTCCTGTGTCCGACACGGTGTTGAAAGACGAATCGGCTGCGGCGCTCACGGCCCAGATGGCCGAGGCCGGCATGGCCGAAGAGGCTTCGGGTGTGGCGGCGCCCCTGGCATCGGTGGACGCGATGGTGGCCGAGGCCCGCCGGCGTTGGCAGGCCTCGGGCAAGGGGGGAGAGGTTGGCATGATCAGCGTTCACCACGTGGGTGATGCGCATGCCGTGGTGAGCGTGTATCGGGCCGGCACCGACCGCGTCACGCTGCTTAGTGACGGGGTGCATTTCAAGGGGGCTTCCGGTGAGCTGATCCGCGAAGATCCGCCGCCCACGGCCGTGGCGGCCATCAACGATTTCCTCACGGGGCTGCACTTGCAGCACTTCCGGCACTGGTTGCTGCGCTGGCTGTATGTGCTCGGTGGTTTGCTGGGCTGCGTCTGCATCGCGACGGGGTTCATCTTTTTTGTCGAGAAACGAAAGCGTCAGCATGCCCGCGACGGAAGTCAGGCGATCCGGTATGTGGATGCGCTTGCCGTCGGGGCCGTGACGGGCATGCTGGTGGCAACCGTCGCGATCCTGGTGGCCAACCGGTTGTTGCCGCTCGATCTGCCGATGCGGGGGCGCTGGGAGGAAAGGGTTTTCTGGGGGGCGTGGGGACTGGCCATCGTGCATGCCTTCGTGAGAGGTGCACCGATGGCGCAGGGACGCCTGTCACCGGCCTGGCGTGAGCAGTGCTGGCTCGTGGCCGTGTTGAGCGTGGTGGCCGTGTGTCTGAACTGGCTGACGACCGGTGATCATCTGTTGAAGACGATAGGGTATTACTGGCCGGTGGCCGGGGTTGATCTTTTCCTGCTGGCCAGTGCCGGTTTGTGCGTGATGGCAGCCCGTCATCTTCGTCAGCGGGAAGATGCGGGTGCCCCTTGTCTGATAGGGCGCGCTGACCAGGTGCGTGGCAAGCCCGCCCGTTCCGATCGGGAAGGTGCTCGACAACGGGGTATGGGATGGTTGAGCTGATCTGGTTGATGGGGGGCGGGGCTGCCTGTCTGACGGGCATGGCCTGGTTGGCGCTGGCGATGGCGGCACACTGGATACAGGTCTTTCCTGGGTACCCCCATTCACCGGTGCTGGCCCGCCGGCAGCGGCGTTTGGCGGCGGTGGCGCTGGGGTTCGGGTTGTGGGCCTGTCTGCAAGCCGATCACCCCAGCATGGCCGTGTTGGTGTGGGTGATGATGCTGACGGCTTCGGCCTTGTTGGTGGCCTTCTCGTTGACATGGCGGCCCCTGCGTTTGCGGCGTTTCTGGCGCTCCGGCTGGGGCTGGTGGCCTTGGCAGTCCGGCCGGGGGGGGTGAGGCTGTCGTCTTTTCCGGGCTTGCCCATCGGCTGGCGGCAAAACGGTGTGCAGAGGGCGTTGCCAAGCTGTTGAAGACATCGAGACTTGACCGCGTGTGGCACCTTGTCTTCCCCCGGTTGTGGAGCGAGCCTGAGGGCCAATGCGTTCATGGCACGCATGCTGGATGCCCGAGGGTTCTTCCGGATATCTCTGCACGAAAGAGGCAAAGTAAGATGGTCTGACCCAACGAGGGTGGTGGTCGCCGGGCCATGATCGTCACATGGCCGTGGTGGCTTTGCGGCACAAGACCGTGACTGCACGCCCTCTCCATGAAAGACTGCGCCGAGTCAAGCCTGAACAATCGGCCCTTCATGACGAGCATGGGGGCGAGGGGCTTTGTCCGGCATGTCCATCGACGCAAGGAGACAGCGAATGGATGCAAATGATCTGCAAAAGGCCGGAATCAATATCGATTTCCCGTTCAAGAAGCAGTATGACAATTACATTGGCGGGAAGTGGGTGCCGCCGGTGGATGGGCAGTATTTTGACAATGTGTCGCCGATCGATGGCAAGCCATTTTGTCGGGTGGCGCGTTCGACGGCCGCCGATGTCGAGCTGGCGCTGGATGCAGCCCATGCGGCGCGACGCAAGTGGGGCAAGACGGCGGTAGCCGAGCGATCCGGCCTGCTGCTGGCTGTGGCCGACCGGATGGAAAAGAATCTGGCGCTGCTGGCGGTGGCCGAAACCATCGACAACGGCAAGCCGCTGCGTGAGACGATGGCGGCCGACATTCCGCTTGCTATCGATCATTTCCGCTATTTTGCTGGCTGCATCCGTGCGCAGGAAGGCGGCATTTCCGAAATCGACGAAAATACGGTGGCGTACCACTTCCATGAGCCGATGGGGGTTGTGGGTCAGATCATCCCGTGGAACTTCCCGCTCCTGATGGCGGCCTGGAAGTTGGCTCCGGCACTGGCGGCCGGCAACTGCGTGGTGTTGAAGCCGGCCGAGCAGACGCCCGCCTCGATCATGCTGTTCATGGAGCTGATCGGTGACCTGTTCCCGCCGGGCGTGCTGAACGTGGTCAATGGCTTTGGCAAGGAGGCGGGGGATGCCCTGGCCAACAGCAAGCGGATTGCCAAGCTCGCGTTCACCGGTTCGACCCCTACCGGCAAGCACATCCTGCATGCTGCGGCCGACAACCTGATTCCGACCACGGTGGAGTTGGGCGGCAAGAGTCCGAACATTTTCTTTGCCGATGTGATGGATCATGATGACGTGTTCCTCGACAAGGCGCTGGAAGGACTGACGATGTTCGCGTTGAACCAGGGAGAGGTCTGCACCTGCCCCTCGCGCGTGCTGGTGCAGGAATCGATCTATGAGCGCTTCATCGAGAAGGCCATCAAGCGGGTGGAGATGATCAAGGCGGGCAACCCGCTCGACAAGACGACGATGGTGGGGGCGCAGGCATCGCAGCAGCAGCTCGACAAGATCCTCTCCTATCTCGACATTGGCCGTAACGAAGGTGCTGAGGTGCTGACGGGGGGCGGCCGTAACGATCCGGGCGATGGCCTGAAGGATGGCTTCTATGTGAAGCCCACGATGCTGCTGGGCAACAACCAGATGCGGGTGTTCCAGGAGGAAATCTTTGGGCCGGTGGCCTCGGTCGTCACCTTCAAGGACGAGGCCGAAGCGATCGAGATCGCCAATGACACCTTCTTCGGGCTGGGCGCGGGCGTCTGGACACGTAACGGCACCCGTGCTTACCGGATGGGCCGTGAGATCGAGGCCGGCCGTGTCTGGACGAATTGCTACCACCTCTATCCGGCGCATGCGGCCTTTGGCGGTTACAAGCACTCGGGCATCGGGCGTGAAACCCACAAGATGGCGTTGAATGCCTACCAGCAGACGAAGTGCTTGCTGGTGAGCTACAGCGCGGAGGCGCTTGGCTTCTTCTGATCCTGACCGGATGCAGCGTGGTTGACAGGGGGCAGCACGGCAAAGCGTGTTGCCCCTGTTTTTCGGGCTATTGCGATGTAAACGCACTCGCCCCCGTCAGCGTTTCAGCTCGTGTGATACCGTTTGTCACGGCGCGGTTCAAGAGGCGCGCGTGTTGATCCTTTTCAACCCTAGCAAGGAGTGTTTGTCGATGAAGTTTCCGTGGATGAAGTCGCTGGTGATGTCGATGGCGGTCGTGAGTGTCGGCGCTTCGGCTGCCGGTGGTGGTGCCAAGGCACCGGCCGAGGTGAACGGTCTGCTCACTGTCAAGAGCGCTTATTCGGCGGCCGAGTCGGTAGCGCGCATCCAGGATGCCTTGAAGGCCAAGGGGTTGGTCATCTTCACGGTGATCGATCACCAGAAGGCGGCCGAGCAGCATCAGTTGAAGATGCCGGCAGCCAGCGTGATCGTCTTTGGCAATCCGAAGCTGGGCACGCCGATGATGGTGCAGTCGCCGACGATGGCGATCGATCTGCCCTCGAAGGTGCTGGTGTGGGAAGATGGCAAGGGCAACGTGTTTGCCTCGATGAACACGGCGGCCTACATGGGCCAGCGCCATCATCTGCCTGAGAGTGTCTATGCCCCGTTGGCCGGGTTGGAGAAGCTGGTGCCCAACGCCGTGAAGTAAGGAAGGGCACGACATGTGATGGGGCTGCCAGGTGGCAGCCCCTGTTGTCCGGGGAGTCCGTAGACTCCCCTGCCACAGAGGAGATTGTTCCGTGGCTTGGCTTAGAAGAAGTAACGCAGACCCGCCGAGAACTCGTGTGCGTACACGTCCGAGGTCATGCGGTTGTAGCGGTAGCCGAAGTCGAGCAGCATGTCGTTGCTCAGCTTGTAGTTGACGCCGCCCATCAGACCGAAGCCCAGCTTGGTTTCGCTCTCGGAGGCCGAGCTGCGCAGACCGGCCACGTTGAAGCCGGCTTCAGACTTGATCTTGTTGATGGCCAGACGGCCGCCCAGGTACGGCTCGAAAGCGCTGTCGGGGTTCTCGAAGTCATAGAAGGCCGAGACGCCAAAGCCCGACGCCTTCACCGAGGCGTTGAGGGAGACGGTTCCCTCGGAAGCGGAGTCGGACAGCTTCTTGTAGTGGGTGTAGTCGGCTGCAAAACGCAGGGCGCCGGTGTCCACACCGATCGACAGGCGCGGCATGAAGCCGGAATCCTTGTAAGCGTTCTTGATGCTGCGGCCCAGCTCTCGGCTGTGGAACACGTCGCTGTTGTCGACTTGCAGGTTGGCCAGACCGATGTCACCCTGGACATAGGTGCCGGTTTGAGCCGAAGCGGCAGCGGAAAAGCCCAGGCCAGCAGCGGCGATGGCAAGAATCAGGGAATGTTTTTTCATGGTCAAACTGTAAACCTTGGTGGTGTTCAAAAGAAGCGCAGGAGACGAATCGGGCCGTGCCGAGCAGTCTTATGGGTGCGTTGGACGCCAAGATTAATGGAAGCAAGGCGCCTAAATATTTCGTCAAGTTGTTTTTGAGAGACTTTTGTTACGCTTGGGCAACACGAATGGTTTTGAGCGGCCGTTCGTCCAGGCGATGGTTTTATCGATAATTATTATTATTTCGCAGAGAAAAGGACTTGAAGAAACGCGCTGAAGCGTTTGGGGTTGGCTTCAGCGCGTCGGGGGCAGATCGTGTGCCCCTTTCAGCCGGCTTGGCTGCCGTGCATGCCGGCCCATGGGCTTGTGCTGCAGACAGCCGTGTGGCGCAGGCCGGTCAGCGAGGTGGCTCAGGCCGTTGCGGCCTGTGCCGGGGCTGCCAAGGGTCGCTTCAGGATCCCGAGCATGACGGCTGTGGCCACGGAGCCACCTGCGATGGCGGCAGCGTAGAGCAGCACATGGTTGACGGCGCCGGGGATGGCCAGCACGAAGATGCCGCCGTGCGGGGCAGCCAGCGTCACCTGGAACAGGGCCGAGAGGCCACCGGCCACGGCTGCGCCGATCATGCAGGCGGGAATCACGCGCAAGGGATCACGGGCGACGAAAGGAATGGCGCCTTCGGTGATGAAAGCCAGACCCAACACGGCGGCCGCTTTGGAGGCTTCACGTTCTTCGGCGCTGAAGCGGCTGCGGAAGATCCAGCAGGCCAGCGCGATGCCGAGTGGTGGCACCATGCCGGCCGCCATGACGGAGGCCATCGGCATGGTGATGTTGCTGGCGATCAGCGTGGTGCCGAAGACGTAGGCGGCTTTGTTGACGGGGCCACCCAGGTCGAAGCCCATCATGGCGCCCAGGATCACGCCCAGCACGATGGCACTGCTGGTCTGCATGCCCTTGAGCCATTCGGTCAGCGCATTGAGGGCGGCGGCGGTCGGCTCGCCCAGTACGGTCATCATCAGCAGACCCACGATGCCGGTCGAGAGCAGCGGCAGGATCAGCACTGGCTTGAGGCCGTCGAGCGTGCGGGGCAGCTTGATGTAGCGGTTGAGCGCCAGGCTGACATAACCCGCCAGAAAACCTGCCACGATACCGCCCAGAAAGCCGGCGCCGACGGTGTTGGCGATCATCCCGCCCACCATGCCGGGAGCTAGCCCTGGCCGGTCGGCAATCGAGAAGGCGATGTAGCCGGAGAGGATGGGCACCATCAGCGCGAAGGCATGTTTGGCGCCGATTTGAAAGAGCAGGTAGCCCAGCGTGCCCTGGTTGCTGTCTTCGTAGACGTAGATGCCGCCCAGTGCAAAGGCGAGCGCAATGAGCAGGCCGCCGGCCACCACGAAGGGCAGCATGAACGATACCCCGGTCATCAGGTGCTTGTAGGGGCCGCTGGGGGCTGCCTTCTTGGCGGGCACGCCTTCTCCGCTGGTGCCCGCTTCGCTGCTGCCGCTTTCAGACCACGGGGTGGCGTTGGCATGGGCTTGCCGAATCAGCGCGTTGGCATCACGGATGGCGGCCTTGGTGCTGCTGCTGTAGAGCCGTTTGCCGTGAAAGCGGGATTTGTCCACCTGCGTGTCGGCGGCGATCACGACCAGATCGGCTGCAGCGATTTCTTCAGCCGTGAGTGCGTTCTGGGCGCCGACCGAGCCTTGGGTTTCGACCTTGATCTGATGGCCCTCGGCCAGGGCCCCCTGCTCCAGGGCTTCGGCCGCCATGAAGGTGTGGGCCACCCCGGTGGGGCAGGAGGTGATGGCGACGATCTTCAGGCCGGCAGGCGGTTTGCCGGTGGGGGAAACGGTGGCAGCGGCTTCTGGGCCAGACGTGTGGCCGCTGGTTACCGGATGGCGGCTGGCTGGATCGCCGAGGGCTTGCCTGAGCACGGCAGCCGCATCATCGAAGACGGCTTGGGGCGTGCTTTTATGGATGCGGATGTGTTGGGGCAGCTGAGCTGCGTCCAGCGGGGCGTCTGCCACGACGATGAGGACATCGGCCGTGGCCAGTTCGTGGTTGGAGAAGCTGCCATGCTCGCCAAGGTGACTGTGCACCTTCAGGGCGAATTGGTGGCCAGCCTGTTGGGCGGCAGCCTGCAGCGCTTCACCGATGATGAAGCTGTGTGCTGGCCCGGACTGGCTGGCGGTGATTGCCAGGATGGTTGCCACGAGGATCTCTCCTGTAAGAGGCGTCTGAAGGGGGTCAGAGAGGGGTGATGCGGACTTGCTGGGCCAGGGCTTCGATGTCGCTGATGGGTGGTAGCGAGTAATCGATGCGTTGGATGCGGCCTGCGGCGCAGGCCATGCCCCAGACGGCCGCCTCCGGGAAGGGCTTGCCACGCAGCAGTGCGGCGGTGGTACCGGCCACCAGTGTGTCACCGGCGCCCACGGTGGTGGCGACATTGACTTTGGGGGGCTTGCCTATCCAGCGTCCTTCAGGGCCAATGATCAGTGCCCCCTCGCCGCCGAGCGACACGACGACACGCTGAACGCCACCGGCGCGCAGTTGTTCGGCGGCTTCGATCAGGTCGTCCTGACTGTCGAGTGGGCGGCCAACCAGCTCTTCCAGCTCGGACTTGTTCGGTTTGATCATCAACGGCCCGACAGTGGGAGAGACTTCATTGGCCCAACCTTTCAGCAGCTCACCCAGTGAAGCGCCTGCCACGTCCACGATCAGGTGAACGCCTTTTTCGGTAAGCAGGCGGGCCAGCCGGAACCAGGTGTGCACGTCGCAGCCGGGAGGCAGGCTGCCGGCCAGCTCGCACCAGTCACCCGCGCGGGTCAGGTTGTTGACCCGTTCGAGCAGTGCGTCTTCGGCTCGGGCACGTTCGGCAGGCCCCAGATGCTGGCCCGGCAGGTTGATGTCGGTGGATTCGCTACGCAGTGCATCGACGAGCTTGACGTTGGTACGGGTGCTGCCGGGCAGCCGGATCATGGCGTCCTTGATCCGGTGGGTTTCGAAGGCGTTCACGAAGAGGCCGTCGTTGTCGCTGCCGATCCAGCCGGTGGCGATGGTCGGAATGCCCAGTTCGGCCAGAATGATCGAGACGCCGATCCCTTTGCCGCCGGCGGTGCTGGTGAATCCGGTGGCGCGATGCACTTCGCCGGGAATCAGCTCTTTCAGCGGAATGGTCTGGTCAATGGCTGGGTTCAGCGTGACGGTCAATACCTGGATCATGTGGAGGCTCCTGCCGGTTGGTTCGAGGCGGATTTGAGTGAGGCGCCGAGCGCGCGGACATCGGCGACGGTTTCGGCATTGAGGGCTTTCTGGGCCAATGCCTGCAAGTCGCGGAGCGCGTGGCGGCGCAACAGGGCTTTGATGGTGCCGAGGTCGGTGGTGCTCATGCTCAGCTCGTCCACGCCGAGCCCGACGAGAATGGCGGCACCGAGTGGGTCTCCGGCCAGCCCGCCGCAGACGCCGACATGCCGTTTGTAGGGGCGGGCGCCTGCCACGGTTTCGGCGATCAGCCGAAGCACGGCGGGGTGCAGGCCATCGGCCATCGCGGCCAGCTCCGGGTGCTGCCGGTCGATGGCCAGCGTGTATTGGGTGAGGTCGTTGGTGCCGATCGAGAAGAAATCGACGTGCTTGGCAAAGCGGTCTGCCATCTGGGCAGCCGAGGGGACTTCGATCATGATGCCGATCGGCACCTGGGGGCCGCCGACAGCCTGCCGGATGGCTTCGGTCTGCTCGCGTAAGCTCAGCACTTCTTCGATGGTGCTGATCATCGGGAACATGATCGAGAGCGGCCCGTGCTGAGCGGCCCGGTAGAGGGCACGCAGTTGGGGTTCGAGCAGATCCTGGCGCCGGAGCAGCAGACGTGCGCCGCGTACGCCGAGGAAGGGGTTTTCTTCATGGGGCAGCGCCATGTGAGGCACCTGCTTGTCGCCGCCGATGTCGAGGGTGCGCACGATCAGCGGCTTGCCGGCCAGCACGTTCACCATGGCCCGATAGACTTCGTACTGCTCGTCTTCGTTGGGGATGTGGTCACGCTCCAGAAACAGGAATTCGGTGCGCATCAGCCCCACCCCTTCGGCGCCGGCTTCGAGGGCAAGCCGTGCCTGGTCGGCACGGTTGACGTTGGCGCCGATCTCGATGCGATGGCCGTCGGTGGTGGTCGCCGGTTGCATCCGGCTTCGGGTTTCATCGTCCTTCAGCCGCTCGATATGGGCGATGTGCTGGCGGGCCTCGGCCAAGGCGGCGTCGGTCGGGGCGATGTAGAGGGCGCCACGGTAGCCGTCCAGAATGGCTTTGACCTGGCCGCCCTCGACGAGCGAGGGGGCCAGCACGCCAGCGCCTGCCGCGACCACCGCGGGCAGGCCGAGTGCGCGGGCGAGAATGGCCGTGTGGGCGGTGGGGCCGCCCTTGGCCGTGCAGAAGCCTTGCACGCGGCTGGTGTCGATCTGTGCCGTAAAGGAAGGGGCCAGATCATCTGCCAGCAAAATGGTGTCTTCGGGCCAGTCCTGGGTGGCGGTGCTGCTCTCGGCCTTGCCAAGCAGGTTGCGTAGTACCCGTTCGCCAATGTCCTGCAAGTCGGCCGCTCGGGCGGCCAGGGTGGCATCTTTGAGGGTTTGCTGGGCATTGAGCCGTTGGGCCAGCGAATGCTGCCAGGCCCAGGCTGCGCCATGACCGGCCACGATCGTGCGGGTCACTTCCTGTACCCAGGCCGCATCACGCAGCAAATCCAGATGGGCCTTGAAGATGTTGGCCTGATCGTTCTTGCCGGCACGATCGGCATGGGAGATCAGGGTGCCGAGTTGTTGTTCCGACAGGGACAGTGCCCGATCGAGTTTGGCTGCTTCCTGGCTGATGCCTTCGAAATGATCAGCCACTTCCAGAGCCTGGGTGGTCGCCAGCACGAGTGTGCCGATCACGAGGCCAGGTGCGGCGGCGATGCCTCGAAAGGTGCTGGCGGCCGTTGGTTCCCAATTGCCCAGTTCGCGGCCCAGTCCTTGAGCCTGGCTTTGACGGGTTTCGGCCAGCTTGGCCTGGCGAATTTCTTCGTCGCCCAATAATTTGATGATGCCGAGCAGCGCGCTGATGGCCGATTGTGCATCGTCGCCTTGTGCTGAAACCCGAAGCTGGGCGTTGTGCCCGGCGCCGAGGCTCAAAAGCGAAGCCACGCTGCGGGCATCGGCGATGATGTCGCCGCAGCGTACATGAATCCTGGCCTTGAATCGTCGGGCAGTGTCGGCCCATTGGCCAGCAGGACGCGCATGCAGGCCGTTCGGATAGTTCAGCGTGATCGACTGGCCGATGGGGAAGTCTTCGAGCGTCGGGCCGGCAGGCGTGCTGCTTTCGCCGGTGAGTGCGTCGATGATGTCCTGGGCGTTGCTGGTCTGCTGCAGCTGCTGCATGCGGGTTTCATCGCGCATCAGTCGCGTGAGCTTGCGAAGCACCTGGATGTGTTCATCCGAGGCGGCTGCGATGGCGACGACGAGCCTGACCTGCTGGTCGTGGCCTTCGGCATCCTTGCCCCAGACGACGCCCGAAGGCACTTGCAGCACGCCCAGACCGGTCTGGTTCACCAGGTGCTTTTCTTCGACCATGCCGTGGGGAATGGCCACGCCCTGGCCGAGGAAGGTGGTGGCGACCTGCTCACGCTTGAGCAGGCTCTCGACGAAGGCGGGTTGGGCGAATCCGGCATCGACCAGCAGCTGGCCGGCGGCGCGGATGGCATCGTCGCGGTTGGGCACGGCGGCGTCGAGCCGTACCTCGACGGGGGTTTTTTCCAGAGAGTTTGACATCGCTTTCACAGGGGAAAGCGCCGGCCGGATGACGGGCACCAGGGCGCAAGCCGGGTCTGCCCTTTTCGGGAGGGGCTGGCGTGCCGGGGTGTTCGGACAAGGCGGGCGCGGGGAAATGGCGGGAGTGGATCCACCGGCTTCGTGTCATGCGCGGGCAGCCGAATCAGTGGCAAACCGTCGCATGACACTTTGGGTGGCGAATCAATTATTTGATCAGGGTGACAGGCACGTTGACGAGATTCAGCACGCCAGTGGCGACCGAGCCGAGCAACAGGCCCGAGAAGCGGTTCAGACCACGGGTACCCATGACGATCTGGTCGATCTTGTCCGTGTCGACGTGCTTGGCGATGATGGTGGGCGCATAGCCTTGGTCATGGCTTGATTCGAAGTCGATGCCGGCATCGGCGAGGCGCTTTTCTGCGGGGGCAAGCGCGCTGCGGGCTTCTTCTTCGACGTAAGCGTCCAGGTCTGCCTTGCTGATGTAGGCGCGGGCATGACCCGTGAGCATTTCGGGCTGGATGTTCAGCAGCGAGATCGTGTGGTTGGCGCCATTTTGGATCTGGTCGATCACCCACTGGAGTGCGCGGAGCGCTGGATCCGAGCCATCGATGGGGATGAGAATCTTGGCCATGTGTCTGTCGCCTCATGAAGATGCACCCGAGGGGTGCGGATGGAGCGCGGGCGAGGAAGGGCGGGTCAGGACAGTCGTGTCATGACGGGGGTTAACCTTCTTCAACAAAGAATGTTAACGGCTAAGCTCGTGTCCTGTCTGCGAAGGCGACCAAGTTGTGGGTTCGATAGAATCGCTGGCCTTGTCTTCGGATATGCCTGATGATGCGTCTGGATCGATCGATTTTGCTGTTACCGTCGGCGCGTTGCCGGCGGGTTGCCAGAGGGCAGGCATGATGGCGCGTGCCCGATCGAAGGCGATGACGGGTAACCATCCTGGCCGCACTGGCCCGCGTACTGGTCGTGTCGGTCGTGCTGGCGCTTCGGGTGGGTCTTCTTCCGGGCGCCTGGCCGCACGCCGTCAGGCATCCTCTCGTCCGCCAGCCTCCAAGCCTTTGCCTTCCAAAGAGGCCGTGCAGGCATTGCCGCCTTTCGAGCGTCTGGCCGATGAGGCCATCGTCATGGTGACGCCCTCGCAGGCGCATGCGGTGGCGGCCGAGATTGCCACGCATCCTGTCGTGGGTTTTGATACCGAGTCGAAGCCCGTTTTCGTGCGCGGGCAGGTACAGGAGGGGCCACATCTGGTGCAGTTTGCCGTGGCCGATCGGGCCTGGCTGTTTTCGATGGGAGATGAGCAGAGTGTGGCGGCCGTCGCCGGGCTGATGCAGCAGGCTGGTCTGCGGAAGGTCGGCTTCGGGTTGGCGGCCGATCGGGCGCTCCTTGCCCGTCGTCTGGGCGCAGCCCCTGTCTCGATGATCGATCTGGACAGCGTCTACCGGCAGCTCGGCTATCGGCATTCCACCGGCATTCGCATGGCCGTGGCCATCACCTTTGGCCGTTATTTCGAGAAGTCGAAGACGATCGGCAAGTCGGACTGGTCACGGCAGCCGCTGTCGGTGCCGCAGCGCCGTTATGCGGCTCACGATGCCTGGGGGGCCTTTCGGGTTTATCAGGCGCTGGTGGCGCAGCAGGTCGAGATCCGCCCTTAGCGTGTGCAGGCACGTGCCCTGATTCGTCTGCACGAAACCTCCTCCCCGCTGGCGCCAAAACCGCAGGCTGACGACGTTGCCACGCTTGGGAAGGCATCGGGCCTAGGCGGGGCGTGGCGCCTTGTCAGCCCGCGGTTTCGGGGGCAGCGCAGGGACGAACAAGTTCATGACAGGCGCGAGTGATCAACCCGAGCCTGTCTATGATTCCGTGCGGATGCCGCACATCGAGGGATGCAGGGCATATGCGCACGGGGGTCAGACTCCCCAGGTCACGTCGGCATCGGCTGCTTTGGCTTGCTCCAGCATCTCGATCAGCGGATAGACGCGCTGGCGAAGGCTGACGAAGGGTTCTTTGGGCGTGTCGTCATCCTGTGGTTTGGCGGCGTCGGCTGGCGGTGGTGGTTCGTCGTCGGCGGCCTTTTGCAAGGCGGCGATGGCGCCAGGGATTTGGGCGACCGTGATGATGCCGGTGGGGTCGGGATCCTTGCCGATGATGCGCAGAATCTCGGCCCCTGTCTTGCTGGTCATCGTGATGGTGCCGGTGGCCCGGCTGCGAAATTCATACAGCATCGTCTGTGTTCTCCTGTTTGTGTTTGTCGTGTCTGATTCTAGAGCGTGTCATCCACTTGTTCGGCCCCGTGAAAGCGCCTCTGGGCGCGCAGCACTGCGTGGCCGGCCGCGCTAGGCTGCTTCGGCCAGGTGCAGGTGGTCGAGCGGGCGTCGCAAGGCCACGGCCTCGGCCAGGTGCGGCGCCTCGATGCAGGGGCTGCCAGCCAGGTCGGCAATGGTGCGGGCCAGTCTGAGGCATTTGTGCTGGCTGCGTACCGACCAGGCGAAGCGCTCGGCCACCTGATTCAGCAGTTGGCGGGCCGGTAGTGTCAGCGAGAGGCAGTGCTCGAAACGGGCAGCCGGCAGGTGGGCGTTGTGGCAGCCTTGCCGGGCTGTCTGATGCGTGTGAGCGGCCAGCACGCGCGCAGCGATGGTGGCGGTGTTTTCAGGTGTCTCTGCTGTTGGGCTGCTCAGCGCATGTGCGTGTTCGCGGATCATCTCGACCCCGAGGTCGAAGCGTTCGAGCAAGGGGCCGGAGAGCCGTGCCTGGTAGCGCCGGATCTGGGCCGGTGTGCATCGGCAGTTGCGCGAAGGATCGCCCAGATGGCCGCAGGGGCAGGGGTTCATGGCGGCCACGAGCAGAAAACGTGCCGGATAGGTCTCGCGCAGGGCGCCCCGGCTCAGTGTGATGCGGCCTGTTTCCAGCGGTTCGCGCAGCGCCTCGATCACGGGGCGCTTGAACTCGGTCAGCTCGTCCAGAAAGAGTACCGATTCGTGGGCGAGCGAGATCTCGCCGGGCTTTGGGGGATGGCCGCCGCCGAGCAGGCCGGCCGCCGTGATCGAGTGGTGTGGGGATCGGGTGCGGGGGCGCTGGCTGGGGGTTTCAGGCTGGCCTGCTGCGGCATGAATCATGGCAACGGCCAGTGCCTGTTCGTGGGAGAGTGGCGGCAGGAGACCTGCCAGCCGATGGGCGAGCAGGCTTTTGCCAGTGCCAGGCGAGCCGCTGAAGAGCAACGGGTGGCGGCCGGCAGCGGCGATCTCCAGTGCCCGTCGTGCCAGGGGCTGGCCGATCACGTCGGCCATGTCCAGTGTGTCGTCATCGTCGAGCAGGCCGGGCGTGGCGATGTCGGTGTCGTGAGGGCCGGGCCTGTGCCGTGATTCGGCGTCGGTCGGCAGCGGATGGGTGCCTTTGAGGTGCCCGATCACTTCGCGCAGATGCTGTGCCGCGTGCAGTCGGGCCAGGCCCACCGGCCGGGCTTCGGCCACGTTGGCACGGGGCAGGATCAGGGCGCGCTTGGGGTCGTGTTGCACGATGCCTGCCGCCACGGCCAGCGCCGCCCGGATGGGCCGCAGCTCGCCGGATAGCGAGAGTTCGCCCACCAGCTCGACATCGGCCAGTGCGCGCAAGGGTAGGTGGCCGGCTGCCGCGGCGATGCCGATGGCAATGGGCAGATCGAAACGGCCGGACTCTTTCGGCAGGTCGGCCGGGGCCAGATTGACGGTGATGCGCCGATTGGGAAAGTCCAGTCCGCTCTGTTGCAAGGCGGCACGTACCCGTTCGCGGCTTTCCCGCACGGAGGTTTCAGGTAGGCCGACGATGTGAAAGGCGGGCAGGCCGTTGGCCAGGTGCACCTCGACCGAGACGGGCGGTGCCGACAGGCCGAACAGTGCCCGGCTGTGGACGACCGCCAGCGTGTTCATGATGCGCTGCTGCCGTGCTGGTTGGTCGAGGCGCTGTCCGGCTGATCCAGACGGGCTTCCAGTTGTTCGACCCGTTCGCGCAGGGCTTGCAACATGGCGGCCTGAATCTCGAACTCCTCGCGGCTGACCAGCTCCAGCTTGTTGAAGGTCTGGCCCATCAGTGCTTTGAGGTTGCGTTCGAGGTCGGCGGCGGGGCTGGCCCGGAACAGCGCCATCAGCTTGTCCTGAAAGTCCTGAAAGAAAACCTGTTTTTCCATCTGTGGCTCCGGTTGGTGAGGTTTGTCGTGCATGGTACGCGTATCTGCGCCTTGTTTCAGCCAGCTCAGGCCAAGTGGCCTAGGCTGTATCGTTCGTCATGTTGAATGCTGCATCATGCATGCTTGATGCAAGGGGCTTCCTTCTTGGGCGTGCGAGCGCATGGCGCAAGATCATGGCCCTTGCATGTCTGGTCCTTGCACGTCATGTCTTCGTCCCCGCCAAAACCCCTTTGGGCGCGCCGCACGGCGTTGCTCACGCACGAGCGGGCACAAAGGCGAACAAAGGTGGTAACACGCTCTAAAATGGGCGGATCAGGCAGGGGCCGTGCGCTGCTTGCTCCATCATCCTTTTGTCGCGTTCACGTCATTTCGCCGCGTCATTCCTTTGCAGGTGCCTCATGGACATTCTTTTCATTCTCGACCCCTTTCACTTGTTGAAACCGGAGAAGGAAACCAGTATCGCCATGATGCGGGCAGCCGTGGCGCGTGGCCACAGGGTTTGGGGCTGCTTGCAGGGGGATGTGGCCTATGACGATGCTCAGGTCGTGGCCAGGGTGACACCGTTGTCGATCACCGACAAGGACAAGCCTTGGTATGAAGCGGGTGAGCCATGCAGTGAGCCGCTGTCACGCTTCGATGCCGTGCTGATGCGCAAGGATCCGCCCTTCGACATGGAGTACGTCTACTCGACTTACCTGCTGGAGCGAGCCGTGGCACAGGGGGCGCGGGTGTACAACCATCCGGCCAGCATCCGCAGTCATAATGAAAAATTTTCCATTACCGAGTTTCCGCAGCTGACGACGGATGTGCTGGTCACCAGAGACCCGGCCCGCCTGCGGGCTTTCGTCACCCGGCACGGGGAGGCCGTACTGAAGCTGCTCGATGGCATGGGCGGGGCGTCGATCTTCCGGGCGCGGCAGGATGATCCGAACCTGTCCGTCATTCTGGAGACGATGAACCAGTTTGGTGCCCGCACGGTGATGGCGCAGCGCTATCTGCCGGCGATCTCGGCGGGCGACAAACGCATTCTGTTGATCGACGGCCAGGTGGTGCCGCATGCGCTGGCCCGCATCCCCAAAGTGGGGGAGGCACGGGGCAACATGGCCGCTGGTGGCAAGCCGGTGGCGCAGCCACTGTCGGCGCGTGATCGCGAGATTGCCGAGTATCTGGCCCCGATCCTCTCGGCGCGTGGGCTGTTCCTCGTGGGGCTGGACGTGATTGGTGACAGTCTCACCGAGATCAACGTGACCAGCCCGACGGGTTTCATGGAAATCACGGCGCAAACCGGTTTCGACGTGCCGGCCTTCTTCATCGAGCGGCTCGAAAGCCGCGTGGCGGCCGACAGGGCCACCCAAGAAGCCTGAGCTGGGGGCGTGGGATGATTGCGCTCCTGATCATTGCCCACCAGCCGCTGGCCAGCGCGTTGCTGGATTGTTGTCGTCATGTCTATCAGGGGCTGCCTGCGCAACTGGCGGCGCTTGACATCATGCCGGATGAGGACCCGGATCAGGCGCTGCAGGGCGCGAACGCGCTGGCTGGCCGGATGAACGATGGCAGCGGCTTGGTGGTGCTGACCGATCTGTACGGTGCCACGCCTGCCCGGATTGCGGTGCGGCTGGCCGATGCCGGCCGGGTCAGTGTCCTGTATGGTGTGAATCTGCCGATATTGCTGAAATTGATCAACTACCGGGCCAGTCTGCCGCTCGATGAGCTGGTGGCGTTGGTCTTGCGTGATCCTGCTGCCGGCATCGGGCTGGTTGACACCCCGCTTTCCACCCAGTGTGGGGGCGACTGAGCGCATGGCATGAGCCTGGCCGGGCCTGTGTCTGCCGCCCTTCCCAATCACTCCCTGAGAGGACTCATGAAAACAGCAGAGGTGAAGATCGTCAACCGCCTGGGGATGCATGCCCGCCCGTCGGCGGCTCTGACACAGACGGCCACGCGCTTTCAGAGCGGTGTCTGGCTGACGAAAGGGGGCGGTGGCCGGCGGGTCAACGGCAAGAGCATCATGGGCGTGATGATGCTGGCGGCCGCCTGTGGCAACACCTTGCTGATCGAGGTGGACGGGGTGGATGAGGATGCTGCCCTGGAAGCGTTGACGGCGCTGGTGGCCTCAGGCTTCGGGGAAGAGATCGCAGGGGAAGGTTGATGCAGAGGCTGACAGGTTCACCCGTTGGTGGTGGGGTGGTGCTGGGACGAGCCTGCGTGCTGGAAACCGGCCTCATCGACGTGCCGCGCTTTCAGATTGGGCCAGATGATGTCGAGGCCGAGACCGAGCGTCTGCGCCGGGCGGGGGAGCGCGTCAATGCGGAGCTGCAAGCGGTGGCCGAGCAGTTGCCGCCCGATGCGCCGGCTGAGGCCAAGGCGTTGCTCGACGTACAGCAGATGTTGTTGCATGATCCAGCGCTTTTCGAGGCGGCGTGCGAGAAGGTGCGCGCCTCGCTCGTCAATGTGGAGTGGGCCATCTCCGACATGGCCGAAGAGCTGGCTGCGCAGTTTCGGGCCATCGATGATCCTTATCTGAAGGAGCGTGGGCGCGATGTCGAGCAGGTGGCCGAGCGTGTGTTGAAGGCACTGGCAGGCACGTCGCTGTCGGTGCCGCCACGGGAATCGGGTGAGCCGCTGATTTTCGTGGCGCAGGATCTTCAGCCGGCCGACATGCTGCAGATCAAGGGGGCGCGTGGCTTCGTCTTCGAGCGAGGGGGCACCCACTCGCACACGGCCATTCTCGCGCGCAGCCTGAAGGTGGCGGCGGTGGTGGGCGTGCCAGGCGCATCGCTGGCCATTCAGGATGGCGATGTGCTGATTCTGGATGGTGATGCGGGTGAGGTGATCGTCTCGCCGGATGAGGCCACGCTGTTCCAGTACCGGGATCGTCAGCGTCAGGCCGCCGAGGAAGAGCGCCATCTGGCCAGTCTGGCGGCTGTGCGCTGCGTGACACGCGATGGTCAGGCCGTGAGCTTGCTCGCCAACATCGAGCAGCCCGAGGAGGCGCATGATGCGTTGCGGCAGGGGGCCGAGGGGGTGGGGCTTTTCCGTTCCGAGTTCCTGTTTCTGAACCGGGCCGATCTGCCCGATGAGGAGGAACAGTACCGGGCCTACCGGGATGCCGTGCTGGCGATGCAGGGGCGCCCGGTGACGATTCGCACGATCGATGTGGGGGCCGACAAGGTGCTGCCTGCCCAAGCGCTGATCCCTGGTGATGTGTCGGTGCTGGGTCGACGGGCCATCCGTTTCAGTCTGGCCGAGCCGGAGATGTTCCTCGTGCAGTTGCGTGCCTTGCTGCGGGCCTCGGCGCATGGGCCGGTGCAGATCCTGCTGCCGATGCTCTCTCAGGTGCAGGAGGTGGACGATGCGTTGCAGTTGCTCGCCCAGGCGCGTGATCAGCTGCGAGGGCGGGGTGAGGTGGTGGCCGATCATGTGCCGGTGGGCGGCATGGTCGAAGTGCCGGCGGCAGCCTTGTCGGCGGGGGCCTTTGCCCGCAAGCTGGATTTTCTGGCCATCGGCACGAATGACCTGGTGCAATATACGCTGGCCATCGACCGCACCGATTACCGGATCTCGCACCTCTACGATGAGTTTCACCCGGCCGTGCTGCGTCTGATCGCGCTCACGATCCGGGCAGCACGCAAGGCCGGCAAGCCTGTCTGCCTGTGTGGAGAGATGGCGGGCGAAACCAGTGCCACGCGGATGCTGTTGGGCATGGGGTTGCGAACCTTTTCGATGTTGCCCTCTCGCCTGTTGCGGGTGAAGCGGGTGGTGCTGTCGGCCGATGCGGGTCAGTTGAGGCCGAAGGTGCGTCGCTTGCTGGTGCAGGATGATCTGGCGCTGGTGCGGGCGAATCTGCTTGCACTGGACGTGGAGGTCGACAGTTTGCCGCCTGTGTCCGCGGGCCGTCAGCGCGGTTGAGCATGACAGCCAGGTCTGGCCCCTCCTTCCTCGTGCAAACCTTGCCGGGCCTGCATGGCAGGTACTGCATGCAGGCGGTGTGTATGCCGGTGTCAAGCGGTTGCCCGTTGCAACGAGATGGCGTTTTTTCTCTTCGGAGTTTTATGGCATGAGTCTGCTGGTCACACCCGTCAGGCATCGGTTCGAGACGCCGCTGCCGCTCACGAGCGGTGGTGAGTTCGGCCCCTACGAGTTGGTCTATGAAACCTATGGTGCGCTGAATGAGGATCGCAGCAACGCGGTGCTGATCTGTCATGCGTTGAATGCCTCGCACCATGTGGCCGGGCTGACTGCGGGCACGGCCGATGATTACGGCTGGTGGTCGAACATGGTGGGGCCGGGTCGACCGGTGGACACCGACCGTTTTTTCGTGATCGGGGTCAACAACCTGGGCAGCTGCTTCGGCTCCACCGGGCCGATGTCGATCGACCCACAGACGGGGCGTCCCTATGGGCCGAGCTTTCCGGTGGTGACGGTGGAAGACTGGGTGCATGCGCAGGCACGCCTGGCCGATGCGCTGGGTATCGAGCGTTTTGCCGCGGTCATGGGGGGGTCGCTCGGTGGCATGCAGGCACTGGCCTGGAGCTATCTGTACCCGGAGCGGCTGGCCTACTGTGCAGCCATCGCCACGGCGCCGAGGCTTTCGGCCCAGAACATCGCCTTCAACGAAGTGGCGCGGCGAGCCATCATCACCGATCCCGAGTTTCACGACGGTCGTTTCTATGATTACAACACGGTGCCGGGGCGGGGGCTGCAGGTGGCGCGGATGATCGGCCACATCACCTACCAGTCCGACGACACGATGGCCGAGAAATTCGGTCGGATGTTGAAGCACGGCAACTACGGCTTTTCTTTCGATGTGGAGTTCGAAATCGAGAGCTATCTGCGCTATCAGGGCGAGAAGTTCTCCCGGTACTTCGATGCGAACACCTATCTGTTGATCACGCGGGCACTGGATTATTTCGATCCGGCCCGTGCCTATGGGGGCAATCTGGCCCAAGCGCTGTCGCCTGCCAAGTGCGCGTTCCTGATCGTTTCCTTCACGACGGACTGGCGTTTTTCGCCGGCACGCAGCCATGAGATCGTCAAAGCCTTGCTTGCCAACCGTACACCCGTCACCTATGCCGAGATCGATGCACCGCATGGCCATGATGCCTTCCTGCTGGATGACCCCCGCTATCACGATCTGGTGAGAAGTTACTTCGATCGCATCCATTCGTCCCTTCACGCCTGAGCACGCCGATGCAAGCCGAAACCGAAACCCTGCGGCCTGACCTGGCCGTCATTGCCGACTGGATCAAGCCCCACGCCAATGTGCTGGATCTGGGGTGTGGCGATGGGGCGCTGCTCGCCCACCTGTCGAAAGAGAAGCAATGCCATGGTTATGGTGTTGAAATCGATGATGCCGAGGTGCTGGCCTGCGCGCGCCGCGGGGTCGATGTCGTGCAGCGGAACATCGAAGATGGTCTGGAGATGTTTCGGGGCGGACAGTTCGATGTCGTCGTGCTGTCGATGGCCTTGCAGGCCACGAAGCGCACGGAGCGTGTGCTGGATGACATGAGCCGGGTGGCGGGGGAAGGCATCGTGTCCTTTCCGAACTTTGGCCATTGGTTCCATGTGTGGTCGATCCTGCGCGGCCGGATGCCGGTGACGCGCGAGATGCCCTACGAATGGTTCAACACGCCCAACCTGCACCTGACGACCCCGAGGGACTTTGAAGACTTGGCCAGACGGCTCGGTCTGGTCATCCTGGAGCGGGTTTTCCTGTCGGAAGGGCGGCCGGTTCGCTACTTTCCGGTGAAGCGGGCCACGCAGGCGATCTATCGTTTCCGGCGCCGGGAAAAGGGTGGTTAGTCGGAAAGCGGGGTGTTTCTGTTGTTTTTCGCAAACTTTGTGGCAAAAATGCCGCGATGGCAGAAAAACGACTGGACGATCGTTGTGCAGGAGGCTTGCCAAGTAACGCAGTGCGTTCCCGATTGAGTGTTAATGTTGCGTGAGATACGGTTTGTAATCTTTGTACGCAGACGGCGCCGATAGTGCGTTAATTGCATCTGCGGCGCCGAAACGTGCTGAACAGAATGCTTCTGTCCACAGCCCGGCTGCGTTGCAATTCTCAACCAGTCAGGCTGACAAGGGATCGCTTCCGCTCTGGGAGGCTTTGTGGTCTGACACAGGGATCAGGAGTGTTTGAATGCCACAAACCGATCGAAGCGCACGATATTCGGAATACCGGGTCTGGGGTCTGGGCCAGCGGGGGGCACCGCTGGAGATCTACGACCCGGCACGCTTCCCGTTCATTGCTCAGGTCATCGAGCACATGGGAGGGCGCTTGCTTGAGATCCGCGGTGAGGGCGAGCCGATCCAGATCGCGCTGGCAGAAGCCCGGCGCACCGATGATCCGGATGCCATCAGCCGGCGTTTCACGCCCTTTTTCTCGTCCCTGACCTCGTTGGACTTCTTTTGCAAGCTGAATCTGCAAACCTATCTGTCCATCGAGCTGGGGGCCGCCCCACGCCGTTGGTTCTGGCAGGAAGATACCCAGGCGGGCCATCGTTCGTCGGGGGTCGGCTCGATCGTCAACGAAACGTCGGTCAGCATTGCCCGTAGCGCCAGTCATTGAGCGTTGTTTCCCGAGCAGGTTGCATGTCAAACGATGTGCCGCCTGTTCGTGTCAAGCCCTCCGACGATATCATTAGGGGTGTAACCGATTTCTCGCGCCAGCAGCCCTTCTGATGAGTGCCAACGTTCCACCCAAAGCCTTTCCAGGGCCAGACATGCAGTTCTGGGAGAACTGCTATCAGTCCGGCAAGACCCCGTGGGAGAAAAGCCGGCCCAATCCACAACTTGAAAGCTGGATCCGGACAGGCAGGCTTTCGCCGATCGTCGCCAGCGATGCCCGGCCGGGGAGCAATGATGATTCGCGGGTCGTGCGCGTGCTGGTACCCGGCTGTGGGAGCGGCCACGAAGTGGTGCTGTTGGCCGAATGGGGCTTCGACGTGTTGGGGCTGGATTATGCCCCGGCCGCCGTGGCACAAGCCCGTGACCTGTTGCGGGCTTTGCTGACCTCCCGTCAGGCGGGCCGGGTCGTGCGGGCCGAAGTGTTGCAGGCCGACCTCTTCGAGTATGCGCCCGAAGTCGCTTTCGATGCCGTTTACGACCAACAGTGCCTGGTGGCCATTCATCCGTCGCGCTGGCCGGCTTATGCGGATCGACTGCATCAGTGGCTGCGGCCCGGCGGCGAATTCTTGCTCGTGCTCGACCAGGATCTGACCGAAGCGGTGGCTGCTGCCCAGGCGCAGGCCGGGGAACCACGTCGTGGGCCGCCCTATGCCGTGAGTCTGGATCAGCTCAAGACCGTGTTTGGCGCTGAGCGCTGGGAGTGGCCCGACGCGCTGCCGGCCGAGCTGGTTAACGCGCAGGGGCAGATCGGGCTGGTACTGACCCGGCTTTAGTTCGTCTCAGGCGTGCACCGAGGGCCGGGTTCGCTCAATGCAGCCGCTTGATCGGGATCACGGCATGCGGCATGGCGCAGCGGATGGCTTGTGCCGCATAAGCTTGACACAGGTCACGGGCTGCCGTTTGCACGGGTTCAGGCACTTCTTCGCACAGGATCACCTGCAGCAAGGTTTCGGCGATCAGGTCGAAATCGGCATAGCGTCCCTGTGCCGGCGCTTCGTTCATCAGGCGCCACAGCTCTGCCACCACCGTTGTCGGGTGCTCATCGACAAACCGTCTTAGTTCCGATGGCTTATCCTGGGTCATGGGTCGTCTCGGGCAGCGCTAAGATGAGGGGGTGGCAAGGCCAGTCGTGCCGTCAAGGCGGGCCATGCTGATCGTAGTCGCAGAATGCTAAGACATTTGCGAATACCGCATCATCATCATAGTTATTACAAGCCGATAAATGTCAGATTAACCGACGGAAGGAATCGGCTCCTTTGCAAAAAGATGCGAGCTTTTGTATCTGCCTTGAACAGACTGGCCGACACCCTGACCGACTGGGACGGCGTCGCCGAGCGCCAGCCCTCTTCGCCTCCCGACATGGATCCAGACACCATGAATGCTGATGCCGTGCTGCAGCAGGTTTTCGGCTATCCGGCCTTCCGGGGCCATCAGCGCGACATCATCGAGCATGTCGTCGAGGGCGGTCATGCGCTGGTGCTGATGCCCACCGGGGGCGGCAAATCGCTGTGCTATCAGATTCCGGCCTTGCTGCGGCCGGGCGTTGGCATCGTGGTCTCGCCGCTGATCGCCTTGATGCAGGATCAGGTGGCGGCGCTGCGGGAGTTGGGGGTGTCTGCTGCCTACCTCAATTCTTCGCTCAGCCAGGAGGAGGCGTCCGACATCGAGCGGGCGCTGCTGGATGGTGAGCTGAAGCTGCTCTACATTGCGCCCGAGCGTTTGCTGACCGAGCGCACGTTGGCCTTGCTCGATCGTTGCCGGATCGGGTTGATCGCCATCGACGAGGCGCATTGTGTGTCGCAGTGGGGGCATGATTTCCGGCCGGAGTACATGGATCTGGGGCGCCTTGCCCAGCGCTTTCCGTCGGTGCCCCGGATTGCGCTCACAGCCACGGCCGATGATCTCACGCGACGGGAAATGGTGGCCCGGCTGGCACTCACCGAGGCCCGCACCTTTCTCACCAGTTTCGACCGCCCCAACATCCGCTATCACATCGTCGAGAAGCGCGATTCGCGCCAGCAGCTCTTGCGTTTCATCCGCAATGGGCACGAAGGGGAGTCGGGCATCGTCTATTGCGCCACCCGTTCGCGGGTGGAACAGGTGGCGGCTTTTTTGCAGGCCGAGGGTTTTCATGCACGTGCCTATCATGCGGGGCTGGATGCCGAGGAACGCTCGGAGGTGCAGACGGCCTTTCAGCGCGAAGACGGGATGATCGTGGTGGCCACCATCGCCTTTGGCATGGGTATCGACAAGCCCGATGTCCGCTTCGTGGCGCACCTCGATCTGCCGCGTTCCATCGAAGCTTATTATCAGGAAACGGGGCGTGCCGGGCGAGATGGCATGCCGGCTGAAGCCTGGATGGCCTATGGCCTGTCGGATGTGTTGCAGCAGCGCCGTTTCATCGAGCAGTCGGAGGCGCATCCGGATTTCAAACGGCAGGCCAATGCCAAGCTGGATTCGATGCTCGCCTTGTGTGAGGCCACCGATTGCCGGCGTGTGCGATTGCTGGCCTATTTTGGGGAGCCGGCTGAAGCCTGTGGCAATTGCGACAACTGTCTGACGCCGCCACAGACGATGGATGGCACGGTGCTTGCGCAGAAATTCATGTCCTGCGTCTATCGGTGTCAGAAAGCCAGTGGCATGTCCTTTGGCGCACAGCACCTGATCGATGTGCTCAGAGGCGCCGACAATGACAAGGTGAGGCGCTTTGGCCATCAGAATCTGGCGGTTTTCGGGATCGGGGCCGATCTCAGCGTCTCGCAATGGCGCTCGGTGGTGCGACAACTCTCCATTGCCGGCCTGATCCAGATCGATGCCGAGCGCTTTCAGACCGTGTTGCTCACCGAAGCCAGCCGGCCCGTGCTGAAGGGCGAGCAGTCGGTGGCCATCCGCCAGCCTTCGGAAAACGCCCGCGACACCCGTGCCCGCCAGCGTCAGCGTGGTGCCGTGGCTTCGACGTTGGAGCAGGATCTGGATGCCGAGGGCATGGCCTGCTTTGGGCGGCTACGTGTCTGGCGCAGTCAGCAGGCCAAGGCGAGCGGTGTACCCGCCTACGTGATCTTTCATGATGCCACGCTGCACGACATCGCCAGCCGGATGCCGGCCGACTTGGCGGCATTGGCCCAGGTGCCCGGCGTTGGCACGAAGAAGCTGGAGACCTATGGTGAGGCCGTGCTGAGCGTGGTGGCCCGGCGTGAGGATGAGCTGGTGGGTTGAACGCACACGGTGTGAGCCATCCGATCCGGCGCTCGGCAGGTGTCCGTCACCGGCAGGGTGAGGCCCCCATCGTGCTTGGCAGCTGTTCGGCAAGGTGTTGGGGCGCAGGCCAGCGCACTACACCGGAATCAGCGAGCCGATGGGCATCAGCGGCTGCTCTTCCCGGCCCACCAGTGCGTCCTCGAGTGGGCGGATGGCCGAGACGGCGCTGCCCTGCACCAGATCGAGACCCAGCTCGCGCAAGGGGCGCAGGTCGAGCGGGTTGTTGACCTGGTCGATCAGGCACTCGATGCCCATCACCTCACAGATCGACTTGATGGCCGTGACTTCCTTGCAGGCGTGCGGATTGGCTTCCAGATCGGCGAACAGACGTCCATCGAGACGGATGTGCCGGATCGGCAGCTGGGTGAGCTGGTGCAGTGGCAGGTCGGCTTCGGCATCGAGCAGGTCGATGCCTGAGTGAACCGACAGCAGGCGCAGATCCTTCAGGAAGGCGCGTGCCCCTTCCGGGTTGTAGTCGAGCACTTGCGAGGGCAGTTCGATACAGAGCCGGTTGGCCGCTGTGCCGTCGGCGCCCAAGAGGCGGATCAGGTTGCCGGTGAAACCCGGTTCGGCCAGCGACAATGCGCTGAGCCGGAAGATCACCATGCCGTTGGCGGGCAGTGCCGCCCGGCGGGTGGCCATCGTCTGCAGGATCTGACTGAGCAGGTAGCGATCGAGGGCGGCTGAAGCGCCTTGGCGGGCTGCCGCGTGTTCGAGCCGGGTGGGCAGTTGCAGCTGCCCATTGGCGCCCAGCAGGCGGGGCAGCACCGTCAGCGATTGCGTGGGCACATCGTGCTGCAATGAGGTGACGGCTTGGGCATGTAGCCGGATCAGCGCTTCCGGCAATTGTTGCCGCAGGTTGGGGCCAAACTGGTGGCTGGCGTCCGGGTCGCTGAGGGCCGGGCTGTCGGCCATCACGGCATAGGTACGCACCCCTGATTCCTGCTCGGACAGCAGGCAGGCCAGGCGGGCGGATTCGATCAGCCGGTCGGCATTCATGCCGGCCACACTCTCCACCGCCCCGATGGCCACCTTGATGTGGATCGACAGTCCCTGATGATCGATGGCCGTGCGCGAGAGACTGGTGAGCAGTGTGTTGGCCCGGCTGCGCGTGAGTGTCAGCTCGCTGCCGGGCAGCACCACCAGAAACTGGTCGTCACGGATGCGGCCCGAGACGGCGGGTGCTTGCAAGTGCTTGTCCAGATGCTGGGCCACGGCGCGCAGCACCGCATCGCCTGCCGCCCGGCCGAAGAGTTTGTTGATCTGACCGAACTGCTGGATGTTGAGGTAGAGGCAGCTGAGCGGTGTGCTGGTGCGCATCTGTACCAGTTGCTTGCTCAGGATGCGGCGCAGCCCCACGAGGTTCGGGGTGCCGGTCAACGCATCCTGCTCGGCAATTTCCTGGAACGTGGCGGCACGTCGGGCATGGGTCGTGACCTCGTGCATGCCGATCTCGCTGCCATTGTCCCGAATGCTGGCCTCCAGCACCCAGACCTTGTCGATCCCGTTGCGGGAGAGGGTCAGCTCACTGTGATGGGTGCCGGTTTTTTTGAGGTCGTTCAGCAGCTGCTGGCCGACCGTGTTGCCGAGCAATGAGAAGATGTGCGGGTTCTGGTGTTGGGACAGATCGCCCCCGAAAGCGTCGGCGGCCCGCTGGTTCCAGCGCTGGATGCGTGCCTCCTGATCCAGGCTCAGGAGCGCCACCGGGGAGGTGTTGTAGATCCGGTGCAGCGTGCGGGCAGCATGTTCCAGTTGGGATTGGGTGTGCTGGAGCTGGCGCTCGCGTCGGGCGCTCTGGCTGAAGAAGGTGGCCACCCAGGTCATGATGCCAAGGGCTGCGCCGATGTGCAGCCAGGCAAGCGGCACAAAAAGAAGTGACCACTGACTTTCAAGGAAAGACAGGCTCAATACCGTTGAGCTGAGCAGTGCAGCGACGATGGCCAGCTTTGCTTCGGCCATCGAACGCTGTTGCCGGAAAACGCTGATCAGCTGCCCGACCACCATGATGCTCAGCATGCCATTGATCGCTGAGGTGAGCCACAACCCGTGCTGATGGTTGAGAAAGGGCAGCAGGCAGCTCAGTGTGATCGCAAGCGCCGGTGCCAGATTGCGTGGTTCCCTTGCCTGCAGTCGTACCGTGTTCTGCGTGGACGGGCTTTCCCTGAACAGGCAGTGAAGCAGGCCGATGACTGGCAACAACGACAGCGCCTGGATGAAGAGGACGGCCGTGTGCATCGAGTCGTTGATGTTGGCCGGCAGTTGCGTGATCCGAACGGCAATCACGGTCACTGCGATCAGGCAACAGGTCCACAAACCCAGCTGGGCATGACGGGGCCAGCGGCTAAGGGGGGTGAGCGTCAGGCCGAACAAGCGCACGGTATGGCTTTCCAAGAGAGCTGAACACGGCGCCAGGCATCAGAGGGCGGGCATGGCAATACCTGCGCTGAGCCTGCCTGGCGGTCTGGATGCCCCGCCCTTGTGGCGGTGCACGGCATGATGGCGCGCTGATATGTGCCGGGCCGAAGACCGGTCACATGGCTGCTGCATGCATGCAGGATGGGCATGGGGCCAGTACGCTACTAGGATGCGTCGCACGCCGGGGGGAGGCGAGCCGTGTCAGGTGGCTGGATGATGGCAGGGGACGGCTGGTCGATGCTGCAGCCTGTGATGAACGTCTTCATGGCGGCAAATGCGCGCTGCCACCGTGCTTGTCGGTGTGGTGTCCTGCCTTGACGGAACCGCCGAGGGGTGAACGGCATGCCCTGAGTGTCTGTTTTATGCGTCGTTTGGCCGTGGCACGGTGCATGAAAATGCGGCACTTCGGCGGTGGGGCGGTTAGTATCCGGCACGTTAGCCGTGTTTTGTGTTCAACCAGTGTTCACCGAGGGGGAGGGGTTAACCATGGCCCAGACTGATGAAGCCGCCATCGTTGCGAAACCGTTGATCCTGCGGGATGACAGCCGTGCCGAATCCGGTATCGAGCCGGGCTGTTTCATCACGGACTGGTTGAACGATCCGGCTGACCCGGATCTGTCGATTGCCTGCATCCGTGTCGAAGTGGGAGCTGAAACCCGCCTGCGGCGCTTTCAGAACATCTGGGAGCGCTATGTGGTGCTCGAAGGTCAGGGACGGATCGAGCTGGTCGGCCCCAACCGCTCCTTCACCGAGGGCGATCACACCATCTCGGCGCTGGAGCCGGGGGATGTCGTGATGATCCCGGCCGGTTATTCTCGCCGTATTGCCAATATCGGAGAGGGGGATCTGGTCTTTCTGGCCATCTGTACGCCCCGCTTCCGGCCGGCCGCCCAGCCGGATGATGCGCTGGTGAGCTAGAGCGTGTCATCTGATCGCACTTGAACCTGTCTTGCACGCGTTCACCCTCGTCAATCTGGCGCTTTGGCGCCATGGCACATGCCGGGCCACTATCGACGGGATCAACGGCAGCTCTTACACTATCGCCCCTATGCCTTCCCCCACGGTCATCGCTCAATATCTGCTGCCCAAACAAGGGCTGACCCGCCTTTGTGGCGCCCTGGCCTGCCGTCAGGGTGGTGGCGCCACCCAGGCAGTCATCCGCCGCTTCATCCGCCAGTATCGGGTGGACATGAGCGAGGCCGCAGAACCGGATCCGGCCGCCTACGCCAGTTTCAATGATTTTTTCACACGCGCGCTGCGCCCCGGCGTTCGGCCATTGGCCGATACCCCGCTGGTGTGCCCGGTGGATGGTGCCGTCAGCCAGCTGGGGGCCATTCGCGATGGCCGCATCTTTCAGGCCAAAGGCCATGACTACACCTGCACCGCACTGTTGGGCGGTGACGAGGGGCTGGCCGCCCGCTTCAAGGATGGCCAGTTTGCCACCATCTATCTCAGCCCGCGTGACTACCACCGCATCCACATGCCCTGCACGGGTACCTTGCGGCAGATGATCCATGTACCGGGCGAGCTGTTTTCCGTCAGCCCCGCCACCGCCGCCGCCGTGCCCGGCCTCTTTGCCCGCAACGAGCGGGTCGTCTGCGTCTTCGATGCCTCCTGGGGGCCGTGGGTGCTGGTACTGGTGGGTGCCACCATCGTGGGCAGCATGGCCACCGTGTGGCATGGCGTGGTCAACACCGAACGCCCCGGCCATATTCGTCGCTGGCAATACCCCGGCGATGGCGAGGCGATCACGCTGCAAAAAGGCGAGGAGATGGGCCGCTTCCTGCTCGGCTCCACCGTGGTGATGTTGCTGCCACCCGGTGCCCCGCACCTGCCGGCCGACTGGAAGCCGGGGCAGGGGGTTCGGCTGGGGCAGGCGATGGTGGGGGTGTAGGCCAAGTTTGTAGGCCGGGTTGACGCTGGTCGTGTGGGCTGGCGTGATACAGGCTGGACTTGCGTTTCAGTGACACGGCGCGTGGACGAACCCGGAACGTGTCCGTGCTGGAGCCGTGTGGTTTGCCCTGCGGTAAGCAAGCGGGCATGCAGGCTGAATGTCGGGTGGCGTTCGCGATCGTTGCGTGCTGATATTGCTATCGTGATTGAGTGCTTCCGAAGAGTCGGCACTCCGCAGACAGGGCGAGCAGATTGGGATCTCGTTCTCGGCTTCGCGGCAGGATTAAGGAGATGCGCTGATTGATCCGGTATCGTGAGGCAAGGGGAATCAACTGAACCTTGGGGCTGAAGTCGGCAACTCGTCCAGGGAGTAGTGCGCAACCCATGCCGCCACTGATCAGGTTGATCAGGGAAAAGATGTCGCCAACCTTCATGATGATCCGGGGCTGGAAGCCTGCCAATTCGCAGGCGTGACGGAAGTCCCTGTGCGTGGCGAAGTCATCGTTCAAGCAGACGAAACTCTCCTGACTGACACGTTTCAGGTCGATGGATCGACAGCCGGCATAACGTGAATCTTTGGGGGCTGCAAAAAATATTTCATCCGTGAACATCGGTACGACGAGCAGGTCGGTGTTGATGGCGCTGTCGTCCGTGGCAATGACGATGGCATCAAGTCCCCCTTCGTTGAGCTGATGAAGTAGCTCCTTGTTCGAGCTTAAGGTGAGTTCGACATCGAGATCGGGGCGTCGGGTTTTCAGCCCGATCAGTAACTGGGGCAACGTGCGCACGGTTAACGAATAGAGGCTTCCCACTCGGAGGCGAGAGCTTCCGAAGCCAGTGACTTCCCGTGCTTTTCGTATGCCTGCCATGCATTCTTCAACGGCCCGTTCGGCGTGTTCGGCAAGCGCATGAGCGGCTGCCAAAGGCACGAGCCTTCGCCCTTCACGCCGAAACAATGGGCAGCGAAGCCCTTCTTCAAGGGAATGAAGTGCGCGATGCACGCTGACCGTGCTCTGTCCCAGCGCTTCAGCTACGCGCACCATATGACCATGCTTCATGAAGCACAGAAAAACCTCCAGTTTCCGAAGCGTGACTTCTTCTTCTATCAGCATGATGGATCGTCTCCGTCCGGGGTAAGGAAAATCCAAGGGTTTTCCTGATCTTTCAGTGGGAGTGCTGCTGAGGAAAGTATGCCTGCTCTGCCCGCATTGGGCGATGAGGGAGATCATTAGCCTGACCGTAACGGAACGTCAGTCAAGTTGATTGAAGTGGTGTTTGCCGTGTTTTAAGGTTCAGGCATCAGCACGACGAACGGAGTAAAAGCAAATGAATGCTCAGGCGGACATGAGTTGGTCACGACGTCGATCAGAAAAGCAGCGAAGGATTGCTGTGGTGCAAGATCTGGTGATGGGCTCTGTCATTCCGTCGGACAGACTCGTGTCGGTGTTGGAGCAGCTGGTTGCGCCAGGGGACAGGGTCGTGTTGGAAGGTAACAACCAGAAGCAGGCAGATTTTCTTGCGCGAGCATTGGTGCAGGTGAATCCGGCTCGTGTCAATGGGCTGCACATGATCATGCCGGCGGTGAGCAGGCCGGAGCACCTGGATCTGTTTGAGCAGGGTATCGCTCGGCGGCTGGATTTTGCGTATGCCGGTGCCCAGAGTTTGCGGATATCGCAGTTTTTGCAGGATGGCCTCATGGAGGTCGGTGCGATACATACCTATATCGAACTCTACGCTCGGCTGTTTGTCGATTTGATTCCTCGGGTCGTTCTGGTGGCTGCGTATAGTGCTGATCGTCAAGGAAACTTGTACACCGGTGCGAGTACGGAAGATACACCGACGCTGGTCGAGGCCGCAGCCTTTCATGATGGCATCGTCATCGCTCAGGTAAACGAGATTGTCGAAGATGTCACGGATTTGGCCAGGGTTGACATACCGGCCTCCTGGGTCGATTTCGTGGTGCAAAGTGACAAGCCTTTTCATATTGAACCGTTATTCACTCGTGATCCGGCACTGATCACGCCGATGCAGGTACTGATGGCGATGATGGCCATTCGGGGGGTATACGAAAGGCATCAGGTTCAATCGTTGAACCACGGCATAGGCTTCAATACTGCCGCCATCGAGCTATTGTTGCCAACCTATGGTGAGCGCCTTGGGCTGAAGGGAAAGATATGCCGGCATTGGGCCTTGAACCCTCATCCTACCCTGATCCCCGCCATCGAATCGGGTTGGGTCGAAAGCGTTCACTGTTTTGGTGGTGAGCTTGGGATGGAGAATTATGTGGCAGCTCGCCCCGATATCTTTTTTACCGGGCGTGACGGTTCGATGAGATCGAATCGCGCCTTGTGTCAGTTGGCGGGCCAGTACGCCGTGGACATGTTCATTGGCGCCACATTGCAGATGGATGGTGAGGGTAATGCCTCGACAGTCACGCGCGGCAGATTGACCGGCTTTGGCGGTGCGCCGAACATGGGCCATGACCCTCGTGGACGCCGGCATCCAACCACGGCATGGTTAGGTTTGTTGGAAGCAGAAAACCCGTTGGCGCGCGGCAAAAAGCTCGTGGTACAGGTGGTGGAAACTTTCCTGGCCGGTGGCAAGCCTTGCATCGTCGAGTCGCTGGATGCCGTAGCGGTGGGCAAGGCGGCTGGCATGCCGCTTGCACCGGTCATGATTTATGGCGATGACGTGACGCATGTGCTGACCGAGGAAGGCATTGCGTATCTGTACAAGGCCCGATCATTGGAAGAACGTAAACGCATGATTGCTGCGGTGGCCGGCGTGACGCCTGTAGGCATGACACATGATCCTGCTCAGACCGCGCGTTTGCGCCAAGATGGCCTCATTGCCCTGCCAGAAGACCTGGGTGTAAGCCGGCGCGAGGCCAGTCGTTCATTACTGGCAGCGAGAAACATGGCGGATCTGATTGCATGGTCTGGCGGCTTGTATAACCCGCCAGCCAGATTTCGGAGCTGGTCATGAATTCGGTGCTGAAGCCAAGCAGCGCCAACCCAGGCCGGGCATTGGCATCACCTTGGGTCGAGCAACTCGCGGATCTGGCTGTCTGGGCACTGATCGAAGAGGTCATGCTTTCCCCCAAGCCGGGGTTGGTGGATGCCAGAAGTCGTGGTGCTCATCATGATCTCGACTGGATGTTGATGTGTCGCTCGGCCCATGCCTTGCGTCCCGCATTTCTGGCGATGATCTGTTGTGCCGCATGGCGGCAAGAGAGTGTGGAGCTTCGAGAGGAATTGGGCAGCATTGGCCGCTGGGCGGAAAGCTTGATGATGCAGGCTACCGGTGGCGTCAATACCCATCGCGGTGCCATCTGGGCGTTGGGGCTGTTGGTCAGTGCGGCGGCGATGTGCCCAGATCAGCTGGCGGCGCTGAAGGTGGCGGACAGGGCTGGCAGCTTGGCTCGCATTCCTGATCGTGCCGTCTTATCGGGTACGGGGAATCCTGGTGAGCGTGCATGCCGGACGCATAGGGTAGACGGTGCGCGAGGGCAAGCTCAAAGCGGTTTTCCGCATGTGACAAGGCTTGCTTTGCCTGCGCTGAAAAACTGGCGGAATCGTGGCATTGGAGAAGTGGCGACACGCTTGAATGTCTTGCTGGTTCTGATGCGGGAGCTGGACGATACCTGCCTGCTGGCAAGAGGTGGTAAGGAGGGGTTGATGCATGTTCAGGCAAAAGCGGCATCCGTTCTGGCAGCAGGTGGAGCCGGAGCACCCGAGGGATTTTTGATGTTGGAGGCTTTGGTGGACGATCTGCGGATCAGACATTTATCGCCTGGCGGTTCTGCCGATTTGTTGGCTGCCACCTTGTTTCTGGATCGTTTGGCAGCGTTCAGGTTTTCAGCGTTTGACGGAGAACAGGGATGGAGCAATGGGACATGAGTTTTCCTGCGATGGCGCCGGTTGCTGATCGAGTCATCGTGGGGGTGGTCAGCTCGGGAGATCTTGAGGTGATGTTGGAGCCGCACATCGAGGGGGAAACCGTGGTGAGTATCACTTCCTCGATTGACGGAAGCGGGGGAGTCTGGGAAGCATTGTTGAGTCGGATGCTTGGCAGTGGGACTTTACCCGCCGCCAAAATTGAGATCAACGATTTTGGTGCGACGCCGGGTGTGGTTCGGCTCCGGTTGGAGCAGGCGTTTGACGAAGTGGTCCGGCAAGGAGGTCATGCAAGATGACATTAGCGGAAAAGCTGCTCAGACGGCAGAGCTTTATCGAGCTGAGCGCCAGGGATCGGGCCAAGGTTCTTTTGGATGAAGGATCCATGAAAGAGTTGCTTGGGCCCTTTGAGCGTTGGCATTCGCCGTGGCTGCGAGCGCAAGGCGTGGTGACACAGGCTGATGATGGTGTCGTGATAGCCAAAGGCATGTTGGGGGGGCGGCCTGCCGTTGTGTTGGTATTGGAAGGGCTTTTTCAGGGAGGGAGTCTTGGTGAAATTGGCGGTGCCAAGCTGGCTGGTGCTCTGGAGCTTGCGGCTGATGACAATCGACGAGGCGTGCCGACCAGGGCTGTCATCGTTTTTGAAACCGGTGGTGTGCGATTGCAGGAGGCCAACCTCGGTTTGGCTGCCATTGCCGAGATCCATGCTGCCATTGTCGATTTGAGACGGTATCAGCCGGTTATCGGCATTTCTGCGGGTATGGTCGGATGCTTTGGTGGCATGTCCATTGCTGCGGGGCTTTGCAGTTATCTGATTCTGACGAAGGAGGCAAGATTGGGACTGAACGGCCCGCAGGTCATTGAGCAGGAGGCCGGCATCGATGAATATGACGCAAGTGACCGGGTTTTTGTCTGGCGAACCAGTGGCGGTGAGCAGAGAGTGGCCAGCGGTCTGGCTGACTCGTGTGTGGAGGATGATGTGGCGGCCATTCGGGCGCGTGTGCTTGCGTGTGTGGCAAAAGGCATTCCAGCGCAGCATCGTAGTGATCGTGAAGAGGCGTTTTTGGCCTGCATGGAGAAAATCGATATGTCGGCTCGTCCTTCATCACAAGATGTTCGGAGGCTATATCAGGAGGTGATGCGAGCATGACAAACAAGCATCCAAAGGCGCGTGCTGCCAGCTGGCTTGAGGCGCTGGCTGATCAGCAAGGCGTGATGGCCGGATACCCGGCCTCGGTTCTAGTGGCAGACGGTTGGCTTGGTGATGAGCGGGCTCGGTATGTCGCTGTGGTGCCTGATCCTGATAGTCTGTTTCCCAGGGCCAGAAACGGGGAGGTTGGGCTAATTGAAGGGTGGGCGTTGGCCCGAGCCGTTCGTGAAGTGATTCGTCTCGATTCCTCTCAACCCAAAAAAAGGCCAATCGTTGCCATTGTCGACACGCCCAGCCAAGCTTATGGTCAGCGTGAAGAGGCTTATGGCATTCATCAGTCGCTGGCGAGTGCCGTCGCAGCTTACGCCGAGGCGCGTCTGGCAGGGCATTCAGTGATCGGGCTGATTGTTGGAAGAGCGATGTCGGGCGCTTTTCTTGCCCATGGCTACCAGGCAAATCGCCTGATCGCCCTGGATGATCCGGGGGTGATGATTCATGCCATGAGTAAGGCAGCTGCTGCTCGGGTCACGATGAGAACTGTTGAACAGCTTGATGCCTTGGCCCAACGAATCGTCCCGATGGCTTATGACATTGGCAGTTATGCGAGGCTCGGTTTGTTGTGGCGATTGGTGAAGGTGTCCAGACCGGATCAGCCTTCATCGGAGGATGTGGCGCTCATCAAGCAGTGTCTGCTTGCTGCACTGGCTGATATCCGGCAAGACCCGAACAGGGATCTGTCGAGTCGTCTTGTGCCTGACGAGGCTGTGATGCGTCAGTTGTCATCGAAGGTTCGTCAACATCTTCGGGCGGCGTGGAGATGAAGGCATGAAATCGTCAGAACCGATGGTGGCATGGTCTGGTGCCATGCCCGGAAAGTGTGGTCATCAATGATCTGAATGTTCATATCCATAAAGAAAAGGAGACGACTGTCATGACGATCTATGGAACGGCCCTGCTGGCAGCATGTGTGTTGGCCGGGTTATTCGTTGGCAAGGTGCTTGGCGTGTTGCTGGGCGTCAAGGCGAATGTAGGCGGTGTGGGTTTCGCCATGATCTTCCTGATTCTTGCTTCCGATCAGTTGAGAGCTCGGGGATGGTTGGCTGAGCCAACTCAGCAAGGGATTGCTTTCTGGAGTTCCATCTACATTCCGGTTGTGGTGGCCATGGCGGCGCAACAGAACGTGGTGGGTGCGCTGAAAGGTGGGCCGGCTGCCATCTTGGCCGGTGTGTTGGCCAGTGTGGTCTGTTATGCGCTGATTCCAGTGGTTGCCCGTATCGGTCAGCCTCAGTCTTTGCCGAAGGCCGGCGGTTGAGGGAGGCGGCAATGGAAAAGGTTCTGACGGATGTATTGACCAAAAACGGGCTGTTGACTGGCTTTGCGGTAGTTGGCTTCAGCATGATGGTCTCTTATTGGCTTTCCCTGCGCTTGACGAAGGGCAAGGTGCATGGTTCAGCCATTGCCATCATGCTGGGCTTGGTCATGGCTTATTTCAGTGGTTTGATGACTGGGGGGCAGAAGGGCGTTGTCGATGTACCGCTTCTGTCTGGCGTCGGTTTACTGGGCGGCGCGATGATTCGGGACTTTGCCATCACGGCGACAGCTTTTGGCGTTCAGCTCAAGGAGATTCGCACGGCTGGTATCAGCGGCGTGCTGTCCTTGTTGCTCGGTGTGATCATTTCGTTTGTGGTGGGTGCTGCCGTAGCCACGATGTTTGGCTATACGGATGCTGTCAGCATGACAACTTTGGGGGCAGGGGCGGTAACTTACATCGTTGGGCCTGTAACCGGTGCAGCCATTGGGGCCAGCTCCGAGGTGATGGCGTTGTCGATTGCGGCCGGACTGGTCAAGGCGATTCTGGTCATGATCGCATCACCGTTCTTTGCGTCGAGAATCGGGTTGGATAATCCGAGAACCGCCATGGTATTTGGTGGCATGATGGGTACGACCAGTGGGGTATGTGGTGCTTTGGCTGCGATCGACCCTAAGCTTGTGCCCTATGGTGCCATGACATCGACGTTCTATACGGGACTTGGGTGCTTGCTTGGGCCGTCTGTCTTGTTCTTGGCTGTGCAGGCTCTTGTGGGGTAGGGGTGGCGAAAGCGTTTTGTGTCCCATGTATTGCTGAGTATCACCTCGACGTAGACGAGGTTCCTTATGGTTGGAGTTGTCATGCGTCCGCATGATCTGCTCTGGCTGGATTCGCTGCCTCAGCCGGTGTCGGGTGTGTTGCCAGAATGGTTCGATCTGTCTTGGCCTGTGGTGGTGAGGCGGGATGCATCTGGTTTCTCGCATCAAGTGCCTATCGGGGTGAGAGGTCTTCAACGCCAGCAACGTTGTGCCGGGTGGATCTTGTCATCCCAGGTTTGCCGAGTCTGTACACCCGAGCAGCTTGCTGAGCCATGTTACTGGGAGTCGTATGCGGCCTGCCGACTGCCAGCTATCGGTGCGCTGTGGCAGGTTGCACCGGTGCTCAATGAGTTGGAGGTAGCTTGGGGGCCAGTGGGTAGCGTTGGCTTCACATTGGCCAGCGGGGTTTTGGCTTGCCGAGTGTCGAGTGATCTTGATCTGTTGATTCGTGCGCCCATGCCCTTGCCCAAAGCGGTACTGAATGAGTTGGCTGTTTTGCTTAAACATGCAGCGTGCGGTCTGGATATTCAGGTCGATACGTCGAAGGGTGGGTTTTCCTTGACGGAATGGTTGTTGGGCAGGGGGCAGGTTTTGTTGAAGACAGCTTATGGCCCGCGTTTGGTCAGGAATCCGTGGGGAGATCTGGTGGCGTGAGGGAGGCGTCATGAGTGTTTTATTCAGTTTCCCTGGACAAGGATCCCAGTCACCAGGGATGTTGTCGAAACTGCCCGATACAAAGTCGGTTCAGGACGCTCTGAAGCAGGCAGAGATGGTTCTGGGCCAGAGTCCTTTGATGCTTGAAACGTCAGAAGCGTTGCGATCGACGGTAGCCGTCCAGTTGAGTCTGTTGGTTTCGGGTGTGGCGATGGCTCGAACGCTGATGGTAGATGGCGCCGTGCCGGATATGGTTGCCGGCATGTCCATTGGCGCTTTTCCGGCAGCGGTTGTTGCGGGTGTGTTGGATTATGCCTCTGCGCTGCGTCTCGTCACGTTGCGAGCCAAACTGATGGAGGATGCATTTTCGGCAGGTTATGGCATGACGGCCGTGATCGGCTTGGACATGTCTGCGTTATCGGACTGTGTGTATAAGGTGAGTGCGGCTGGCTTTCCGGTCTTTGTTGCAAATCTCAATGCCGAGCACCAATTCATCGTGGCAGGGAGCGATGAGGGTATGCAGGCAGTTTGCCGCCTGGCGTTTGAACATGGCGCATTGCGTTGCGAGCGCTTGGCCGTGAGCGTTCCTTCTCATTGTGAATTGCTGAAGCCTGTGGCCTCGGCATTGATGGAGGAGGCGAAAGCGGTAAGGTTTCAACGACCAAAGATCGCCTACCTGAGTTGTTCCCTAGCACGAGCCATTCATGATCCTGAAATCATCCGGCAGGATCTGTTAAATAATGTCGCCTCTCAGGTCAATTGGAGAGACACCATCAGGTTGGCGTGGGAGCGGAGCGCTCGTTTGGCCGTGGAAATGCCGAGCGGGTCAGTATTGACCTCGTTGAGTCTGGAAGCGTTTGCAGAAGGCCGCGCGCTCGCGTGTGATGGTAGTCGTCTTGATACCATTGTCAGTCTGGTGCGTAGAGAGAAGGGTTGTTAGTTTCTAGACGTAATATCGTCGTAGAGCGTGGTTCTGCTATACCATCCATCGATCATATTCGTTAAACAGTATCACCATGACCCCTCAGCCCTCTGCCGATTTCATCATCTACCACAACCCCAGCTGCAGCACCTCGCGCAAGGCGCTGGAGGCGATCCGTGCCACGGGCGTGGAGCCAACGGTGGTTCAGTACGTGAAGGCGGGCTGGACGGCGGATCAGTTGCGTCAGTTGTTCAGCGATGCGGGCCTCACGGCGCGCGAGGCGCTGCGCACGAAGCAGGCTGAAGGGGCCGAGCTGGCGGCGCGCAATCCGTCCGAGGACGAGATCATCGCGGCGATGGTCGAGATGCCGGTGTTGGTGGAGCGGCCCTTCGTCGTCACGCCGAAGGGCACGCGCCTTGCGCGGCCGCTGGAGCGGATCAGCGAGGTGCTTTGACGAGATCCCATACGGGATGGCTTTCCCAGTCGCAGGGAAAGCCCATTGCCTTCAGCTCCTGTTCGCTACGCGTGTTGACCAGCGATTGGAGACGCGTTTTCCAGCTGCTGCCCGGATTGATGTGATTCATCATGTGTGCTATCACCAGCAGGTAGTTGTACAGCTTCGGGGAGGGGTGCTGTTGGGGATTCGTCCCCTTCCCTGCTGTTGGATGGTCGGTGATTTGCATCCCTAGGCGATCAATCCGTGGAAGTTTGAACGTGAAGTGCCGATTCCACAGCCGTCCATGATGTGCACAGACATTGCGGACGGTAGTCAGTGCATGGAGCACCTTTTCGGTTACTTTGATCTTTGGCATAGCCAAATTTCTTTGAACAGCTTTTTTGGCATCAGACGTCTTGGTTGCTTGGAACCAGTATGACAGTGACCCAAAACTCAGCGTTTCGACCACGGCCCAAATTGGAGGAAGGGGAGGTTCTTGGTAGTGGCGGCGATAGTGATCGACGAAGGTCTCATGACTCTTCGCCAGATCATTTTGCATTTTGGCTATATCCTTCTCGTGTTTCTTGGCGCACTCGAATAGGTCAGGGTTAAGATGGGCATGCGGCCCGTGTTGCATGGCCAAGGCAGTGGCCCAGCTGGTACGTACTGCGATCTCTATCCGATCTAGCGCTTCCATCATAAGGAGACGCAGTCGCAGGTCGAAGATGTACAGTGATAGCACTGCTTCAAAGGTGGTGCCTGGGCGGAACTGATGGTTGCGAGGCTGGCCGGAAGGAGGGGGTTGCTCAAATGGCAGCCAATAGGCGCTGAGGCGGTAATAGCCGATATGGGTCAGGTAATGACTGACTTTGGCCTGTTGGTCATCAGAAAACGCCATGCCACGTTCGCGTAGGCGTTGTACTTGGTCATCGATTGAGAGCGCGGGTTTGTTATAGCGCATTTCTGATGCCACAAAAAAGTAACCCCCCGGTTTGAGCATCACTGTGGAGATCACAGGCTAGGCTTGGGGGGTGTTGTTACTAACGATTGTATAGTTGAAAGAGTAACCATGCAATACGGATAGTCTGGTGAATGGTTCATGCTCAATGATCAACGGTCGGTCGTATAGGTTGTTACGTACAGAGGGAGCAATGCTTGGGGCTTGTTGTGGGAGATAGCGTTTGTAGAAGGTGCGTGAATCAGACCGCATACAGCACAATTGCGCACCCCAGCAAAATCAGCAGCGCCACGCCCCCATACGGCAGCAGCAGCCGGTAAACCCGCTGTTCCTGCCCGTTGCCATCAGCCAATTTGGCGGCCATCGACATCCGCACAGGAGAAAACAGGCTCATCGAGGCGCCCGAGGCGTGTTGCAGGGCGGCGAGCAGGGGTAGGCTGAGGCCGATCTTGGTGCCGAGGCTGATGACAGAGGCCATGAAGAGGCTGTTGCCCGCGTTGGCGCTGTTGCCCAATATGCCGAAGAGGGCCGAGGCAAGCGGGGTGGCAAGCATGGCCTTTTCACCGAGGCTGGCAAATAGCCCGTCGGCATAAGCGTGGGAAATGCCTGAGCCGCTCAGCACCTCAGCGATCATCGAAAACAGGAAAATCGCCAGCATCGGTTGGCTGCCTTGTCGGACGGCGTCGTTGAGTATCTTGGGCAGTTGAGGCAGACGCCGCTTCAGAAGTGCGACGACGAAGCAACCCAGCAGCATCAGGCAGCCGGCATGAAAGAAGGGTGCGAGGGCGGGCAGGTCGGTATAGGGGTGAAGGGGTAGCAGCGTGTTCAGCCAGGTTTTGAGCGGCGTCCATAGCCGCGTCGTCACCAGCACGAGTGTCAGCAGCAGGTAGGGCAGGGTCTGGCGGATCATCCGCTTGAGGGCTGCGTGATCGGGGCGCTGGTAGTGCAGGTAGTACAGGGCGGCGAGCAGCCCGTGGCTGGCGAGCAGGCCGGTTTCGGGGCCCAGATGCCAGGTGAAGAAGGCTGCCAGCAGCAGGCTCGTGATGATCCAGCCCAGTTCTGTCAGCCAGACTCGGGGCACATGCAGGCCGGCGGTGTGTGCCGTGCGCCAGAAGAGTGGCAGCCAGATGAGGACCATCAAGAGTCCTGTGGGCAGGGTGCTGAAAGCGCCGAGTTTTTCTGGGGGGAGTCCGGCATAGGTGGCGGCCAGCAGGGTGCTGCTGCCCATGCCGCCCCAGGGGATCATCGTCTGGCTCAGCAGCCCGAAGATCATCAGCGGCACCGGGGCGATGCGGAGCGGGCGAAGCAGCATGATCGTGCCGAGCATGCCGGCGCCAAAACCGGTGGCGGATTCGGCGAAGGGGCCGATCAGGAAGCAGGCGAGGAACAGGTGTCGGCGTCGCCTTTGAGATGAGGGCTGCCCTTTGCAGGTGGTGTCATCGGAGGAGGCGCTTTCCAGGGCGTCGTCAGTGTGATCGCCGGTTGAACGGGGTGGGCGTTCAGCTGTTACGCCAGGGGTGGCCATCTGCCAGAAGGCCAATCCACCCAGAATGTAGGGGGCGATGGTCAGCCCGATCCAGGCACCCCGTTGCAGGGCGAGCGTGAGCTGTGCAGCGTCCATGCCGCTGGGGGCGATCAGCAGGGCAACGGCGATGGTGGTGAGCAGCCCAAAGGTGGCCGCCAGGCTGGTGCCAACCCGGCCGCTGGCGATGCAGCCGAGCATCACCCATACCGGCAGTGTCCACAGCAGCATGATCACCGGTGTCTCCTCGGGGCGTGGCAGCTCTGTTGCCGCCCATGACGCGGGGCTGCAAAACAAGGGCGCATGTGTTGGAACGTGTCATGCACTTGTTCGTGCTTGCGAAAACACCCCTGGGCGTGCATGACACGCATCTATGGATGTTGACCATGATAGACCTGTCTGGTGCGTGTCCGTCTGGCGGGGGTGAATAAGTGCCCAACACGCTCTAGAATCCCCGCCCATGACCACACAGCTAGAAGAAGTCCGCCGCCGCCGGACGTTCGCCATCATTTCCCATCCCGATGCCGGCAAGACCACGCTCACCGAGAAGCTGCTGCTGTACGCAGGGGCCATTCAGATCGCGGGCAGCGTGAAGGCGCGCAAGGCGTCGCGGCATGCCACGTCCGACTGGATGGAGATCGAAAAGCAGCGGGGCATTTCGGTGGCCAGCTCGGTGATGCAGATGGAGTATCGCGACTGCGTGATCAACCTCCTGGATACGCCGGGGCACAAGGACTTCTCGGAAGATACCTACCGCGTGCTGACGGCGGTGGATGCCGCACTGATGGTGATCGATGCGGCCAACGGGGTGGAGCCGCAGACCTTGCGTCTGCTGGAGGTCTGCCGCGCACGGAACACGCCGATCATCACCTTCATCAACAAGATGGATCGTGAGGTGCGCGAGCCGCTGGAGATCCTCGACGAGATCGAGACCACACTGGGCATGCCGACGGCGCCTTTCACCTGGCCGGTGGGCATGGGCAAGCGCTTCGCCGGCGTCATCGACCTGAAGAAGGAACAGATGCGGGTGTTTCGGGCCGGGCAGGAGCGGGCCGAGGATGATGACGAGATCCTGCAAGGGTTGGACAATGCCGAGGCGCGGCAACGGTATGGGGCCGAGTATGAGCAGGCGCAGGGGGAGATCGAGCTGGTGAGCGGGGCGTCGGAGCCGTTCGACCGTGAGCGCTTTCTGGCCGGCAAGCAGACACCGGTGTTCTTCGGTTCGGCCATCAACAACTTCGGGGTGCGTGAGGTGCTGGATGCACTCGTCGATCTGGCCCCGCCACCGGGCGCACGTCCGGCCATCCAGCGCGAAGTGGCGCCGGAGGAGCCGAAGTTCACGGGGGTGGTCTTCAAGATCCAGGCCAACATGGATCCGGCTCACCGCGATCGGATTGCCTTCCTGCGTGTGTCATCGGGCCGTTTCGAGCGAGGCATGAAGCTGAAGGTGTCACGCAGTGGCAAGGAGTTCCGCACGACCAATGTCATGTCCTTCCTGTCGCAGCGCCGTGAGCTGGTCGAGGACGCTTATCCGGGCGACATCATCGGCCTGCCCAATCATGGTGTGCTGCAACTGGGCGACACGCTGACCGAAGGCGAGGTGCTCCAATTCACCGGCCTGCCGTTCTTTGCGCCCGAGCTGTTCCAGGCGGTGGAGCTGCGCGATCCGCTGAAGAGCAAGCAGTTGCGCACGGGCCTCACACAGCTGGGCGAAGAAGGGGCCATTCAGGTCTTCCGGCCGCAGTTGGGTGGCTCGCTGCTGCTGGGCGCCATCGGCCAGCTGCAGTTCGAGGTCGTCATCCACCGGCTCAAAACCGAGTATGGGGTGGAGGCGCGGCTGATGCCGGCCCGCTACCAGATGGCGCGTTGGGTCACGTCCGACGATCCGGCCGAGCTGAAGAAGTTCATCGATGCCAATGCGGCCCGCATCGCCTGGGATTCGGTGGATGCGCCCACCTTCATGGTGACGTATCGCAGTGACCTGAACGTGGCCGAAGAACGCTGGCCGAAGATCCGCTTTCACGCGATGCGGGAGCACGCGGGGCTGGTGTTCCAGTCGGCGTGAGCGCGGCTTCTCTGCCTTGAGGGCGTGTTGTCCGTGCGTGTCATTCAATCGATTGACGACATATGACTCGGTCGTTGGATCAATGGGCCGGGTCAGCGTCCTGAGGTGGGCCGGAACAGCGCGAGCGCCAGCGCCGAAACGGACAGCATCATGGCGAGCCACTGGCGTGGCCCGAGCGGTTCGCCCAGCACCAGTGCGCCGGAGATCATCGCCACGACGGGAATCATGATCGGCGAGAGCGACACGATCTGGGTGGGCAGCCAGCGCACGAGGGTGAACCACATCAGGTTGCCGAGCAGCATCGGCACCAGCATGATGTAGGTGATGACGGCGATCGAGGTGGGCGAGGGCAGGAACCACTGATGATCGCCCTGCCACCAGGCCATGCCGAGAATGGGCAGGCCCGCCACCAGCATCTGCCAGCCGGTCAGCACCATCATGGGTGCCGGGATGGGGTGTCGTTTCAGCATGACGGTGGCCAGTCCCCAGCCGAAGCCGCAGAGCAAGCCCAGAAACAACCCCAGTGGGGCCTGGGCATAGCTGTCGAGCGCCGGGAGCATCAAGACCAGCACGCTGGCGCCGCCAAGGGCCAGTGCCAGTTGCTGGCGCCTGTTCAGACGTTCACGGAACAGCACCCAGCCCCACAGCGCAGCCCATAGTGGCATGGTGAAACCGAGAATGGCCACCTGGCCGGAGGGGATCATCGTGGTGGCCAGGGTGGAGGCAACGTTCCAGATCGTCAGAAAACACCAGGCCGTCAGCAGCAGGATCGGCCAGTGCCTCCGGGGGATCGTGAGTGGCTGCCGGCGCCACCGGGCGAGCAGGAGCAGCAGGATGCCGGCAACCGGCATCGTGATACCCCTGAATGTCCAGACCGAGACCTCTCGTACCGCCAGATGAAAGAGCGGCCAATTCGTGCCCCAGATCAGGGTGAGCATGAAAAGCATCAACAGGGCGAGGCGGGAAACGCCCGCGTTTTGGGTGGGCATCGATGGGTGCGTTGGCAAGAGAATGGCAAAGAGGCAGCCCAGATTGGGCCTGGTACATGGGGGCAGTGGATGCAAAACCGATGGCAAGTCGGTGCTTGGCGATCACAGCTTGCACCGGGTGATGCTAGCGCGCTTGCCTGTAGAGGGGGGCGCCGTGGCTGTTGCCGAGCGGGCTGTATCCCCCTGAGCGGCCCCGTGCTTCATGCTCGGGTTTTGCGTGCGCTTGTATGCCGGGGCTGGTTGATCAGCCGCGAAACGAAGATGACCGGCAGGGTGCCGATGGCCACGATGGCAAGTGCCGGCAGCGCCGCTTCGGCCAGGCGCTCGTCTTCGGAGAGTTGTTGGGTGATGACGGCCAGTGTGTCGAAGTTGAAGGGGCGCAGCATCAGCGTGGCGGGCAGCTCCTTCATGATGTCGATCAGCAGCAAGAGCCAGGCCACGGCCACCGAGCGCCAGAGTATCGGTACATGCACACGGCGGAAGACCTCGAAGCGGGTGGCGCCGAGTGAGCGTGCGGCGGCATCGAGATTGGGTGTGATGCGCTGCATGCCGGCATCGATGCCGCTGTAACCCACGGCGAAGAAACGCAGCAAGTAGGCATAAAGTACGCCGAGGATGGTGCTGGTGATCAGCGTGGTTTTGGCGCCGATGAAATCGGCGAGAGCATGGTCGAACTTGGCCACGGGCCACAGGATGGCGAGCGCGATCACCGAGCCGGGCACCGCGTAGCCGAAACGCAGCCCGCCGGCGATGCCCGCCAGCAGCGTATGCTGGCGGTTTTCGGCAAAGCGCACACCATAGGCGACGGCGCAGGCGAGTATCAGCGTCAGCGTGGCACCGAGGAGGCCGGCCGTGAAGCTGTTGCCTGCCCACTCGGCGAAGCGGTGCAGGGTGGGGGTCATCTCCGGCTCGCGGATCAGCAACCAGACGAGGCCGATCACCGGGATCAGGAAACCGATCAGGATCGGCAGGCACAGCAGCACGGTCAGCACCCAGCCACGGCTGGCGGGCAGGCTGTCTCGGCGCCACGGCCGATGGGCGCGGGTCGTGGTCTGCTGGACGCGCCCGCGGGCACGGCGTTCGATCAGGTGAATGATGGCGATGGTGAAGAGCAGCGCCACGGCCAGCATCAGGGCTGCGCCCCGGTCGCCCAGCGAGAACCAGGTCTTGTAGATACCGGCGGAGAAGGTCTGCAAGCCGAAGTAGTAGGTGGCGCCCACGTCGGCCAGGGTCTCCATCAGCACCAGCATGCCGCCCGCCACGGCCGCCGGCATGATCAGTGGGCGCACCACACGCCAGAAAACGGAGAGGGGGCGGTGGCCGAGCAATCGGGCCGATTCGATGGTGGAGACCGAAATGTCAGCGATGGCGTTGCGGACGATCAGGTAGACGTAGGGGTAATAGACGAAGCTGAAGAGGATGATGGCACTGGGCAGCGAGCGAACTTGAGGCATGCGGCCTTCAAAGCCAAGGCTGTCGCGCAGCCACAGATGGATCGGTGCGCCGAAGGCGAGCAGGTCGGTATAGGCATAGGCGATGACGTAGGTGGGCATTGCCAGCGGCAGGATCAGCGCCCAGGACAGCGGGTTTCGCAGTGGAAACTGGTAGCGTTCGATGCACCAGGCGCTGCCGATGCCGAGCAGCAGCGTGCCGATCAGGGTGCCCAAGGCCAGCGTACCGGATACGATCGTGGTTTCTGCCAGCGTCGTGCGGGCCAGATGCACGAGTGTGGCGGCGTCGAACGTCGTGACCCCGGTGATGACGAGGGCTGCCATCGGCAGTAACAGCAGCAGGCCGACCAGTGACACCAGGTGAATCAGCCAGCGAGAACCTGAGCTTGATCTGTTCTCGGATTGATTTACATTTAGGGCTTGTCCTGCAGGTGCCACGACATGTCTTTCCTTAGCGTTGATCGTTTGTCAGTTCAGTATCCGGGGGCCGAGAGCCTCACGGTGGATGGATTATCGTTTGAATTGGAGGCGGGTGAAATTGGATGCTTGCTGGGGGCCTCCGGGTGCGGCAAGACGACCGTGCTGAGGATCATTGCCGGCTTCATTGCGCCCCAGGCTGGTGAGGTGCGTCTGGACGGACGCCTGCTGGCCAATCATGCCCAGGTGGTTCCACCGGAAGCGCGCCGTGTCGGTCTGGTCTTTCAGGATTTTGCATTATTTCCGCATTTGACGGTGGCCGAGAACGTGGCTTTTGGCCTGAATCGGTTATTACGTGCCGAACGAAAGGCCAAGGTGGAGGAGATGCTGGCGCTCACACGGCTCACGGCTCAGGCCGGGCGTTACCCGCATGAGTTGTCGGGTGGGCAGCAGCAGCGGGTGGCATTGGCACGTGCGCTGGCGCCGCAGCCGTCGCTGTTGTTGCTCGATGAACCGTTTTCCAGCCTCGATGCTGCGTTACGCGAGCAATTGGGGCTGGAGGTGCGCCAGATCCTCAAGGCCACGAACACGACGGCCGTGCTGGTGACGCATGATCAACGGGAGGCTTTTGCCGTTTGCGACCGGATCGGCATCATCAATCAGGGGCGGATGGAGCAGTGGGATACGGCCTACCGGCTGTATCACGAGCCGGCCACCGAGTATGTGGCCCGTTTCATCGGTGAGGGCGCGATGCTGCCAGGTTTCAGGACGGATTCACTCGATGGCAGTCATGAACACGTTCGCATCGAGCTGGGGTTCATCACGTCGCCCGATCAGTGTTCGCATGAGCATCAGCCGGAGCGTCCGGTGAAAGTGCTGCTGCGCCCGGATGATGTCATTCATGATGACAGCGCTCCTTTGAAAGCAGTGGTGCTGCGCAAGGCTTTTCGGGGGGCGGAATACCTGTATACGCTGCAGTTGCCGTCGGGGGCGGAAGTGCTGGCCACGGTGCCGAGCAATCATGACCACGCCATTGGCGAAGCCATTGGCATTCGCCTCGACACGCATCACATCGTTTCTTTCGAGGCATCCTCGGCTTAGAGACTGGAGACTGGAGACTCGTGTTCTTGTTTTGCCCCGTTTTTAGAATGCTGAATGCTGCATTCAGGTGGTTTGCCTGGGAGTCTGTTGCAACAACTCCCAAGTCCCTGTCATGTTTGGGGGGCGATGGGTTATTCGTCCCTGCCAAAGCCCCTCTGGGCGCGTAGCACGCGAAACATCACGCGCATCTGCCGTGATCTCGCCGCTACGCGCCTGCGGCTGATTACTTGTAACCAACCTTGTCCAGCAGCTTCTGGGCTTCAACCGACTGCGCCGCCATCCGATCGGTGCTGACGGTGTCCATCTTGAAGGTGCCCAGGCTGTCGAGTGCCGGATTGTCAATCTTCACGGACTTCACCACCGGCCACTCGTTGTTGCCCTCGACGAAGTACTTCTGGGCGGAATCGCTCGACAGGTATTCCAGGAACTTGATGGCATTTGCGCGGTGGGGGGCATACTTGGCCACGGCGCCGCCGGCCAGATTCATGTGCGTGCCGGTGGTGGCCTGGTTTGGCCAGACCAAGCCAACCTTTTCGACGGCCGCCTTGTCTTCGGGCTTGTCGGAACGCATCATGCGGGCCAGGTAGTAGCTGTTGGTGAGCGCCACGCCGCACTCGCCGCTGGCCACGGCCTTGATCTGGTCGGTGTCACCGCCTTTCGGGCTACGTGCTTGGTTGTCCACATAGCCTTTCAGGATCTTTTCGGTCTTCTCCAGGCCGTCATGCTCGATCATCGAGCCGAAGAGCGACAGGTTGTAGGGGTGGCTGCCCGAGCGGGTGCAGACCTTGCCCTTGTTCTTCGGGTCGGCCAGTGATTCATAAGTCATCACGTCCTTCGGGTCGACCGCTTCCTTGTTGTAGACGATGACGCGGGCACGGTTCGAGAAGCCATACCAGCTGCCATCCTGGGCACGGAATTCGGCTGGGATGCGCTCGTTCAGCGTCTTCGAGTCGATCGGCTGGAAGAGGCCCGCCTGCTGGGCTCGGTACAGGCGCGAGGCATCGACCAGCAGGATCACGTCGGCCGGGCTTTTGTCGCCTTCCGAGTTCAGGCGCTCCAGGAGCGGTTGATCTTTCAGCTCGACGCGGTTGATCTTGATGCCGGTCTGCTTGGTGAAGTCGCTGTACAGGCGCTCATCGCCTTGATAGTGGCGGGCCGAGTACAGGTTCAGCACCTTTTCTTCGGTGCTCTTGTCCTGGGCCTGAACGGCGCCGACCAGGGTGGCCGAGACGGCTGCGGCCAGCAGGCCGAGCTTGACGTGTGTGGTCATGGTGGTTTTTCTCCTGAGAACCTGATGAAAACGGTATGAAACCGAATCGATAGTGGGATGCAGATACGGGTGAGATTGAGAATTTTTCAATCATGAATCGAGGCAAAGCATAGCCGACAATGGCTCTGCGATGCCGCAATCTCTGGATGATGACAGGGTTTATGTCTGCCATGCCGGGGATTCAGGGAGAACCCTGTCAAGGCATGGAGAGCCGCTGTCAACACGCTCGGCCCAACGCCCAGGCGGTGTGTGGACGGGGGCAGCCGTTGGCGGCCGTTGTCCCGTGTTTGCCGCCAGTATTCAGTCGTTCTGGTGTGACTCGTCCGAGCCGTAGGGGCGGGCCGCCCGGCGAACTTCTTCCATGTCCAGCGCACGGATCTGGCTGATCAGGTCGTTCAGTGCGCTCTTGGGCAGCGCGCCTGCTTGCTGGAAGACGATGACTTTTTCCCGAAACACCATCAGCGTCGGGATGGAACGGATGCCGAAATGGCCCGCCAACTGGGTTTCTTCGTCGGTGTTGATCTTGGCGAAAACGATGTCGGGGTGTTCTTCGGCGGTTTGCTCGAAGACGGGGGCGAAGCTCTTGCAGGGGCCGCACCAAGGCGCCCAGAAATCGAGGATCACGATGTCGTTGCCGCTGATGGTGGTGTCGAAGTCAGCGGTTTTCAGTTCCAGCACGGCCATGAGAGGCTCCTGTCGAAGAGGGCTATTGGCGGCTACCCGGCCTGCTTTCCTCGGTGGCCGGGTTCGGCATGCGGGAGAAAAGCGGCATGTCGAGGCCCGAGAGGCATCACACGCGTTGACCGGCGGGCAGCGACGCGCCAGATGGGCGCTGAAGGTCGCCAGATGAAGTCGGCCATTGTCCTTCAAGCCCCTGTCATCGGCAAGTCAGCCCGCGCTGCTGGCAGGGATATCCGGCTCAGGTGTGCGCAAGCCTATAATTTCAGCACGGTCTGCTGTCCGTTCATGGCGAGCATCGATGTCGTCGAGCATGTGGCAGCCAGGTGTTTTGTTCTTCATGCCGGGGCGGGAGCGGGATGTCACGGGCTGAACACGTGTCTGCCCGGATGGTTCTTGCACTTTTGAAGAGCTTGGGCGGGCTGGGGACGGATCGGTCGGTCGTGGTGCTGACGTTTGGGGCAAGAGGGCTAGGGTGATCGGAGTGTGTCGACACAAACGGTGGGTCAAGGAATTTGAGCAGGCTGATCCGGCCATCACTGGGCGTGCCGCTCGACGCCGGGTGCTGTCAGCCTTGCCCTGCCTTGCTTTGATGATGCCGGGCTGGATGAAGCCGGCGGTGGCGCATCATGGCTTTTTGGGCAAATACCAGTTTTCCAGGCCGATGTTCCTGAAGGCCAGGGTGGTGCGCATCACGGGCGGGTTACCCCATGTGCGGATGGTGGTCGATGTGTCCCGAGGCGGTGGCCGTGTGCCACGTGGCCGGGAGTGGATGCGACCGCTGGAGGATGCCGAGGCCCGGCCGACCCTGACGATCCTGGCGCCTTTCGACAAGCGCGGCGAGGTGGAGCTGACCTTCGACTGGCGCCTGTCCCGCCTGTTGCTTGAAGAGCCGGATCTGTTGCGCGAGGGCGATCAGATCTCGGCCGTGGTGTATCGGCGGACGGCGGCCGACGAGTATCACGGAGAGCTGTTGGTGGTGCTGTTGCGTACGCCCGATGAACAGGTGCTGGTCAGCGCGAGGCCCGTGTCGTCCGTCAAGTCGCGCCGGTCGTGTTGTGACGGGGTATCGGGTGTCGACGGGCCGTGAGTGCCTTGGCGGTGTGGGGGGCTGTCGTTTCCCTGCCAGCCGGGCAGCCGTTGATCTTCGTTTGTCAAACGCCGGGAGTCTGCCGGGGGGCGCCAGGGGCTTTGCTGTTATGTTCGGGCGAGTATCCCCCTTTTCGTGGGCACGCAGGCCGTTTGACGGCTTTCCCGTGCATGGCTTGTCGATGAAATCTTTTCTTGTTTCTGGTCCGTCCGTCTCGCTCGTGAATGACGGTCATTGCTTTGGATGGCGTTCACGCGGTGCTTTGCCCCGAGGGCAGGCGCTGCCGGGTTGTCGTGCCTTGTTGTTGAGCGCCCTGATGGGGATGACAGGTGTTTTCAGTGCTGCTGCATGGGCAGGATCAGCAGCGCTGCCGACCGAGCGTCAGGCCCTGCCAGTCTGGGAGCTGGGGGTTGGGGTGTCGGCATTGACGTTGGCCGATTATCGGGGGGCCGATTCCCGTCGGCGCTATGTGCTGCCCTTTCCGGTGCTCGTTTACCGGGCCCCTCATCTGAAGGTGGATCGTGGCGGGATTCGGGCGGATCTGTGGGACGACGATCGTTTTGAGCTGGATTTGAGCGTCAACGTGACGCCGCCGGTCAAACGGCATGCCACAGGTATCCGGGCCGGTATGCCGGGGCGCAAGGCATTACTGGAACTGGGGCCGCGGCTGCAGGGGCTGATGTGGACAGGGGATCAGGGACGCCAGCGCCTGAAGCTGCATCTGCCGGTACGCTATGCGATGCCGTTGGGCAAACTGGAGAATGCGGGTCTCGTCTTCCATCCCAAGCTGGTGCTCGATGTCGATCATGTGGGCGGTTGGCGCGGTTGGCAATTCTCGCTGGCAGCCGGGCCGATCTTTGCCAACCGGGCGCATCACCGCTACTACTACGAGGTCGATCCGGCTTACGCCCGGCCCGGTCGACCTGCTTGGGCGGCACGTGGCGGCTACGGCGGCATGCAGTACACGGCCTCTTTCAACAAGCGCTTTCCCGACTATTGGGTGGCGGGCTTCGTTCGTCTGGATCAGGTGCAGGGCGCCACTTTTGCTTCATCGCCCCTGGTGCGCCAGCGTCGCCAGGTCAGCGCCGGACTGGTTTTCGGGTGGCTCTTCGCCCGTTCGGCCGAACGGGTGTATCAGCGCGATTGACGTGGGCGGTGAACGCTTGGCAGGTTCTGAAAAATACCGGTCTCGCAGGTACCTCAGCGCCTGTCGTCACTCAGGAAGGGTGATTGACGTGGGTGTCTTTCATCAACGCCTTGATGCGTTTTCTGGTCATGGCGATGCGATGATCCCGAATCCGTTGTGAAAACAGGCGTTGCTTCTCTTCCCTGGCTGCCTCTGATCGTGTCGGCCAGCCCGCGTGGTTGTGGGCGGTGGCCATGTCGACGAGCGGCGCCGGTGCTTTGGCATGTTGCTGCAACAGCTCTCCTCGAAGACGCTTGACCTCACGCTCGGCTGCTGCCCAGGTCAACCGGGTGTCGTGCAGTGCGTTCTCCAGCGCCGTGACCGCAGCCTGCAGCCTGTCGCAGTTCGTATGGCTTTGCTCGCAGGCTTGCCGCCAGTAGGTGCATTCATCCTCCCATCGACGCAGCAAGCGGGCGCGTTCGCGACTGAGGGCCAGTTCTCGCGCCAGGCGCTGCTTCATCATCGTGTGCACCGATTCGCGAATCCGCGCCTCGACCTCTGCTTGATCGGTAGATGCTTGCGCCTTCATGGACGGGGCGGCCGTGGTTGGATGAGGTGGCATCGTCAGCGTTCTCCGTGGGGTGCCCGTTGCGCTTGCCGTTGTCCGATGGGCGGTGGCATGGGCCGGGGCTGGTAAGCAGGGCATGGCCACGGCATTCCCCTGGCCATCGGATGGGGGCGTCTGCTGCCGGGCGATGATCGCCTTCAGCTGTTCGATTCGGCGGGCCTGATAAGCGAGTCGGCTGGCTTGTTCGGCGGCCTGATCCTCAGCCAGCAGTCGGCATTCTTCCAGCTGCTCCTGTTGCTGGCGTTGGTGCGCATCCCAGAGCCGGAAGACCAGCTTTCGACGACGGCTGGCTTGCATCAGCCAAGCCAGGGCAAAGCCGGCGAGCAGGACGAAACCGAGCAGTAGCCAATAGGCACCTTGCTCGATCCACTCGGGAAACCTCAACAATAAGAGCGCCAGATCTTCCGACAAAGCCGATTCCGCCATCACCGTAGCGAGCCATCATCCAGGTTCCCGGTCGTTGGCTGCCCCGATGAGGCGATGCGCCTGGCCGGGAGATGGCTGGCTCATCTGACAAGTTTGCCAAATTTTGGTGATGAAAAATCGAAAATTTTTTCTTCGAGATACAATTGGTTGCCAGAAAGATACGTTCAGGGCGTGCTTGTCCGCCGAAATTCACCGCTTCTGTGGCGCCCATCAAACCAGCCCTTGAACAAAACGCTGTTTCAGGTCAGAGCACCGTGACAGCCAGGGTCACCCGATTGCGGCCTGCGCCTTTGGAGGCGTAGAGTGCCCGGTCACTCACGTTGATCAGCCCATCCGGATCCGAGGCATGCTCGGGGTAGGCTGCCACGCCGATCGAGACGCTGACGGCCGAGCCGCCCACCGTCTCCACCCGTTCCTGCACACGCCGGCGGATTTCGTCAGCACGACGCTTGGCGGATGTGCCGTTCAGGCCGGGCATCAGGATCAGGAACTCCTCGCCGCCCCAACGACAGACGATGTCGCCGGCACGGGCGTTCTGCGTCAGCACGTCCGAGACCTCGCGCAGCACTCGGTCTCCCGCTTCATGCCCGTAGCGGTCGTTGATGCGCTTGAAGTGGTCGATGTCGACCATTTGCAGGGCCAGTGGAGAGCGGGCACGGCTGGCGCGTTCGAACTCGATGGCCAGCTGCTCATTGAAATAGCGGCGGTTGAAGAGGTTCGTGAGCGGATCCCGCAGCGATTGCTGCTCCAGTGTCTGGCGCAGCGAAAGGTTGGCCAGGAACTGGGCCACACTCGCCGAAAACAGCCGCTGAATCTTCTGGTCGGTGGCGGTGCGTTCGGTGTTGGCGTGGATGAAGGTCTGATCGCTGCGCAGGCTGATCATGCCCGTGGCCTGCCCATTGGCGAACATCGGCATGCAGCAGCTGTGCCGGTTGGGGCCGATGCTCAGGTGATGACAGCGCAGCCCCAGCTGGTTCTCGTTGTGCGGATACGCTTGATTCTGCCGCAGCCCCCAGCACTCGCTCAGGTGCAGCGAATCGGCGCTTTCGCCTTGAAGCCCCCAAGAGCCGAGCAGGCGGAAATTGGATTGTGCCGGTTCCGTGACATAGATCGAGCCGGAGTCGGCATTGAAGAGCTTGATGGCGAACTCGCCCGCCACACGGGCGGCCTCGGCCGGTGTCGTGCAGGCTTGCAGCATGTCGTTCATGTCCTGCAGGATGCCATAGGCGCGTGACTGCGCCTGGCTTGCGTCCAGCGTGGCGGCCAGCCGCTCGGCGGTTTCACGGTAGGCTTTGGTGCGGCCTTGCACCTGCTCCTCCAGCTCGGCTGCGAGCTTGCGCAGTTGCTCCTGCACCTTCATCTGGTCGCTCAGGTCGGTGATGACGCTCAGGCTGCTACCACTTTCGGCGCCGCGGGCCAGTGGTGTGCTGGAAATCTGCACGGCCACCAGATTGCCGTCCGGACGTAGCAGGTGGCACAGCATGCGCACGGCTTCGCCCCGTTGCTGACGCTGCAGCATGCTGATGATGGCCGGGCGCTCCTCTTCGGGTACCAGCTCCAGCAGCGCACGGCCTTTCAGCTGTTCGGCCTTCGTGCCCAGCATGTCGGCCAGTCGCGGGTTGGCAAAGCTGATGCGCCCGATCCGGTCGAGGATCCAGATCCCTTCGGCCACGGTATCCATCAGGAGACGGTAACGGGCTTCTGAAAGCGCGATCACTTCATTGGCATGCCGGATCCGTTCGATCTCGGCCGAGAGCATCTGGTTCTTCTGTTCCAGGATGGTGCGCGGCGGCAGTGAGGCCATCCGCCGGCCGATGGGGATCAGCAGGGCCAGCAGCACCGTGGCGCCAGCCACACTCGCCGCCCGTACCGGCCACAACAGTGCACTGTGTGCCGGCCCGACGGCTACGGCCAGGGCTTCGAGCAGATAGCTGAGGCAGACCAGACCGACGAAACCTGCTGCCTTCCACAGCAGCTGCCGGCCGGGCTCACGCTTTTGCCGGCGGCTGTAGCTGATGAGCAGCAGCGTGCCGATGAAGAGCGCTGCTGCCAGCAGCAGGCTGACGGCCACGAACAGCAGGGACAGGGGAGGTTCGAAGAAACGGGAGCTGGGCATGCCGGTCACAAGGCGTAATGCAAAATGACGGGGAGATCCGACAAACGGTTGACGGTCACCATACTATCGGCAGATGGCGCCTGATGGCCGCAAACCACTTGTCCGCCCGACGGTCGGCGTCTCTCGGGGGTTGGGCGTGTTGCTATAAAGAGACACCTGTTTCTTTTTCGTAAATATCCATCATTCAGGCATGTTCGATGTACCAGGGCAGTGCCACACGAAGCCCCTGCTCAAGGGTGTGCGTGGGCTGGTAACCGATGCACGCGTGACTATGGCTGATGTCGGCGAGCGAGTGGCGGACATCGCCGGGGCGGAAGTCGCGAAACACCGGCGCCGGCATCGACAGCCCTGGTTTGCGCTCAAGAATCAGCTGGCGCAACAGCGCTTCGAGTTGCAGCAGGGTGGTCCGTTGGCTGGCTGCCACGTTGAAGACCTGTGAGGTGCCTGCATCGGCCTCGGCCAGCGTCAGCGCCGCGCGGATGTTGGCCTGGACGACGTTGTCGATGTAGCAGAAGTCACGGCTGGTTTCGCCATCGCCATTGATCTGCACGGCTTCACCACGCAGCAGGGCGGCAATCCAGCGGGGAATGACGGCAGCGTAAGAACCATCGGCATCCTGGCGGGCGCCGAAGACATTGAAATAACGCATGCCGGCGGTACGGATGCCATAACTGCGGGCATAGACGGCGGCAAACAGTTCATTGGCCGCTTTGGTGGCCGCGTAGGGCGACAGTACCGACCCTGTGACCGGCTCGACCTTGGGCAGCGCCGGGTGGTCGCCATAAACCGAGCTGGATGAGGCGTAGACGAAAGACTTCACATTGGCGAGTCGGGCTGCGTCCAGTATTTCCATGAACCCGGTCACATTGGCCTGGTACGTGACGAGCGGGGTTTTCATGGAGCGGGGTACCGAGCCGAGTGCCGCCTGGTGCAGCACGTAATCGACGCCCTCCATGATGCGTGTGCAGAAAGCGCGATCGCAGATGGTGCCTTCCTCGAAGTGAAGTCCCGACTGACCAGCGGCGCGCGTTGATGCCATGATGGCATCGATGTTGCTGAGCTTGCCGGTGGAGAAGTCATCGATCGCGATGACCGACTGACCCGCCAGCGCGAGCGATTCGGCCAGGTGGGAGCCGATGAAACCTGCTGCACCGGTGACCAGCCAGCGCGCTTGCCGGCCCGCTAATAAGGGAGTGACATCCATGACGATTTGTGAACTTTGTGTTTCTGACGGAAACCTGCCGTCAGGGCAAAGCTGAGGGTGACGGCTGGCAGGAAATGGCTAGGATACGTGAGGAAGTTCATATCGCCTATGCGTGGCCGATGTACGTTCGCTTCTAATTTGCCGTATAAGTTTCAAATCGTTGCAAGCGTCCAGGTTTGCGGCGGTCATACTTCGCAGACGGCCTGATCATGCTGCGTTAATCTGTGTGGGTCATGGCTTTGCCCATGTCGTTCATCATCAGGTTTGAAGGCGCTTCGGCGCCTTGTGAATCAAACCCGCTCATCGGTTCTTCGTGCCGATGACCGGATAGAAGTGCTGATTTGTATCGTCCCATGCCGACCTCCGCTTTTGCTTCCCTGTTGATTGCCTTTGTTGCCGCGGCTGGCGCGGTGCCGCTCTTGCGAGACATCCTGCGAGGCAAGCCAAGTGCACGTTCTGCCGGTGGTTGGGCCATGTCGCTGGGGGTCTTGATCGCCGCCTTTTATTCTGATCCCTGGCCGGCCTCGGATCACGGTCTGGTATTCGGGGCGGTGTCGCTGCTGGTGGCCGGGCTGTGGCTGGATCACCGACCGATTCAGCCGCCCCGCACCGGCGTGCGACGTGTGTTTGAAATCGTGGCCACCCTGGTGGCAGCCGTTTTCCTGTTCGGCTATCTGGATCAGGATCGTGTCACCTGGTCGGTGGGCTTCATGATGCTCACAGTGCTCAGCCTGATGCTGCCGGTCGCGACAGCCTCGCTGGCGCGGCTGCCAACGGCCACACCGGCTTTGCCCGCCTCCATGGTGCTCGTACAGCTCCTGTTGCTGTTGGCTTTCGGGGCACTCAATGCCGCCGGTGGCACGCGCTATTCGCTCTACCATGAATTTGCCATCGTTGCCGTACCGGTGATGGGTGCGTTGATGGGCTGTCTGATCTACCTGTCGAGCATGCCGTGGCGTCCGCAGGCCGGTATCGCCATCGGTGCGGGTGGCTTGCTGGGGTTGGGATTGCTGGTCTCCTGGGGCATTCTGCGGCTTGGCTCGATCACGGCCGAAGTCCGTGGGGGGACGACAGCCCTCTTGTGGCTGGTGGCCGTGCCTGTACTCGAACTGGTTCGAGAGTGGTTGTTGGTGCGAGGCATGGCTTGGCTGGCCGGCTCACGCTGGCTCCGTGGCACCAGCTGGGCAGGTGTTCGACAGGCCTTGCCAGTCCTGTCGCAAATGCATTACTCGGCCGCTGCGCTCGTCGTCATCCAAACCCTGTTTGGCCTCACGGGGATTGCCTTGTGCCGCCTGCAGGCTTCCGGCTATCTGATGACCCTTCTGCTGCTGCTGGTCGGCATTGCTTACATGGTATTGCCGGTGCTAGTCTCCAAGGCCAGACGCTCGACCAGCAGCCGGCTGCTTCAGGGCATTTTCCCGCGTCATGGGGATGATCGGGTCTGAGGCAGGCTCAACCGCGTCGCTTGCCGGGCGCCCGCCTGCTTGTGCTTCGTGCCACCGGGCGTTGTCCCCTTCTCAACTTCTCTTCAGCCCTGTTCGTGAGCACTGCACCCGATCCCCGTGGTTCGGGGTGCTCCGGGTCAGGGATCTGCCATGCGCGCTCTGATTCATTATTTCCGTGTTCATTTTGCTGCGCTGCCGTTGATTGATGCGCTGGTGCTCATCCAGTCGATGGTGTTGGGCTATGAAATCCGGTTGTTGTCGGATGATCTGGTGCTCTCGACCCTGCATGGGCTGCTGTTCGCCTGCACGATGCTGCTGACGATGACGGCCTTTGGCCTGTATGGCGGTCAGCAGGATGAGCCGTTTCGCGCGATCGTGCAGAAAGTGTTTGCCTCGTATCTGGTGACGCTGCTGATCCTGACGGTGGTCTTTTACGTGTTTCCCAGCTCGTCGGTCGGGCGCGGCGTGTTTGCCATTGCGTCGGTCTTTGCCCTGTTGGGATTGCTGATCGTCCGTTATCTGGCCTACCGGCTGGGGTTGTCCCAGCGTCGTGGGCGCCGTGTCCTGGTTTTGGGTCAAGGCGAGGAAGCGGATCTGGTGCTGCAGACCTTGAAAGCGAATAACCTGCGTTCGGCACAGGTGGTGGCGCAGGTTGCCGTCAGCGAGTTGCCGCCGTCGCTTTTGAAAACGGCGCGTGAGCATCGTGCCACCCACATTGTGGTGGCAGCCCACGAGCGCCGAGGGGGGCAGATTCCGTTGAATCAGCTCTTCGAGTGCAAGCTGGCCGGCATCCCGGTGTTGGATCTGCTCAGCTTTTATGAGCAGGAGCTGGGGCTGATCCGGTTACGCTATCTCCGTACCGGTTGGCTGGTGTATGGGGATGGTTTTGATCAGGGGCCGGGGCGGGCCATCATCAAGCGTCTCTTCGACCTGTGTGTGGCCTCGGTTCTGTTGTTGCTGGCCGCGCCGGTGATGTTGTTGACGGCGTTGGCGATCTTGATCGAAACCGGTCGGCCGATCTTTTTCCGGCAGGAGCGGGTCTGTGCGCCGGGAGAGTCCTTCAACATCCTGAAGTTCCGTTCGATGGTGCAGGATGCCGAGAAGGACGGTAAACCTCGTTGGGCGGTGGTGGGGGATGACCGCATCACCAGGGTGGGGCGTTTCATCCGCGCGACCCGGATTGACGAGTTGCCACAGTTGATCAATGTGCTGAAAGGTGAAATGAGCTTCGTTGGCCCCAGGCCCGAGAGACCCTATTTCGTCGAACAATTGATTCAGCAGGTACCATATTACGATATCCGGCATTATGTGAAGCCTGGGATCACCGGCTGGGCGCAGGTTCGGATGGATTACGGTGCCTCTGTCGAAGAAGCGATGGAGAAGCTCGAATACGATCTTTTTTACGTCAAGAATCACTCTTTGTTTCTGGATTGCATGGTTTTATTTGAGACCATACAGGTAGTCCTTCGGAAGAAGGGTGCTCGTTGACTTACTCTTGGATAGACAATGACGACGGTTGCAGTAGTTGGTTTGGGGTATGTTGGCCTTCCTTTGGCCATCGAGTTTGGCAAGCATTTCGACACGATTGGTTTTGATGTGGCCGCAGACAAAGTGGCGCGGTTGCAACAGCACAACGACGTGACGGGTGAAGTCGAGCCGGCGGATTTCAAGGCAGCGGCCAAGCTGCGGATGACGGCAGACCCCAAGGAGCTGGCCAAGGCCGACACGATCATTGTTGCGGTTCCCACCCCGATCGATGCAGCTCGGCTGCCTGATTTCTCGCCGTTGATTGGCGCCAGCAAGCTGGTGGGTGCCAACATGAAACGGGGTGCCACGGTTGTGTATGAGTCCACCGTATACCCCGGTGCCACCGAGGAGGTGTGCATTCCTGTGCTCGAAGAACAATCGGGCATGACCTGGAAGAAAGATTTCCGTGTCGGTTATTCGCCCGAGCGGATCAATCCGGGTGACAAGGAGCATCGGTTGCCCACGATCGTGAAGGTCGTCTCGGGGGATGATGAAGACACGCTGGAGCAGGTGGCCAAGCTCTACGAGAAGGTGATCACCGCCGGCGTGCATCGTGCCAGCAGCATCAAGGTGGCCGAGGCGGCCAAGGTCATCGAGAACACGCAGCGAGACCTGAACATCGCACTGATGAACGAGCTGGCGATCGTCTTCGATCGCTTGGGAATCGACACGCTGGAAGTCCTGAAGGCAGCTGGCTCCAAATGGAATTTCCTGCCTTTCCGTCCTGGTCTGGTCGGTGGGCATTGCATCGGGGTCGATCCCTACTACCTCACCCACAAGGCCGAGATGGTCGGCTACCACCCGCAGGTGATTCTGGCCGGCCGTCGGATCAACGATGGCATGGGCAAGTTCATTGCCGAGCAGACCGTCAAGATGATTTCCCGTCAGGGCTTGCTGGCATCGGGTCAGACCGTGGTGGTGCTGGGCCTGACCTTCAAGGAGGATGTGCCCGATCTGCGCAACTCGAAGGTCATCGATGTGGTGCGTGAGCTGGAAGCCTATGGGGCGAAGGTGCTGGTGCATGATCCGGTGGCCGACAAGGATGATGCACGTCATGAGTATGGCGTCGAACTGGTCGAGTGGGATGACTTGCCTCAGGCAGCGGCGATGATCGCAGCCGTCTCGCACAAGGCGTTCCTGGATCAGGGCCTGGACAAGCTGCTCGGCAAGCTGGTCGATGGCGGTGCCTTCATCGACGTGAAGAGTGCCTGGAATGCGGCAGAGGTCGAGAAGGCTGGCAAGGCCGTCTGGCGTCTGTAAGCCGCCGGCGCGTGGCCGTGGTGCGCACGCATTGCTGAGTCGTCCCAGGGCAAGCCCTGGGGGCATGTCACACGCGCCAAGGTGGTCGGCCTGACTTTTTCATCAAGGGTGTGTCATGCTCCCTTCATGATGAAAGCGGCTTGCATGCAGAATCTGAGGTGCCCCTTCGTGGGCACCTTTTTGTTTGCCGCTTCGTTTCTCGACATGGAATGCTTGATATGGTGCCCGTGCAGATAAGGGTCACGCCGGATCGTTGGTTGGCCGCCATGCATCATCGGCCCGCCGGCAAGGCCAATGGTCGTGCCGTCCTGATCATCAACCCGTTGGGGCAGGAGGCCGTTCGGGCGCATCGCCTGTTGCGCGTGTTGGCCGATCGGCTTACCCGCCAGGGCCTGCAGGTGCTGCGCTTTGATTTTCATGGTTGCGGCGATTCATCCGGTGATGATCTGGACGGTGACCTGCATGGTTGGCAGGGAGATCTGCGTGCGGCCCATGCTTGGCTGGCGCGATCTCCAGGGGTTGAAACCATCGCGTGGCTCGGCATCCGGTTGGGCTTTGCCGTTGGTTGGTTGGCTGCCAGCCATTGGCATGCACAGACCCCGTTTGGCATGGACAGGTTTGCGGTGCCCTTGCCGGATCGGCTGATCGGTTGGGATCCCATTGTCTCGGGACAGCTTTATCTCGATGATTTGTGGGCGAACCATCAGCAGGCCGTCAGGCGTGCCTTCAGTCTGCCGACGGTGCCGGACAGGCAGCTCAAACGCCAGCGGGCAGAGAGCATGCTGTCCGAGGCGATGGGCTTTGCGCTGTCGCCGTTACTGGTGTCGCAGATCAGCGCATTGGATGAGCAGGACTGGGAAGACCTGCCGGTGCCAGTGGTGAAGGTACTGCTTTCCAACGGGGCGTTACCGTGGCCGACCAGCGTTCAGACGATGCATGCGCCCGTGTCACGGGTGCATGTCGAATCGGCGGATGTGGATTTTGACTGGACATCGGAAGAGGCGCTCAATACGCCGTTGGTGCCCGATCAGGCGCTGCGCCGGTTGATTCCGTGGTTATCGGAGGTGCGTCATCATGACTGAACCCTATCGTGAGCATCCCCTGCAATTGGGTGAGGATACGCACCTGGCAGCGACGATGACGGTGCCCCTGAAAACAGCCCTCAAAGCACTGGCAGCCCGGCAGGGGGCTGGTGCTGCCTCATCCAGTCAGATGCCGATCGGTGTGCTGATGCTCAATGCCGGGGTGATTCACCGGATCGGCCCACATCGCATCAACGTGAAACTGGCCCGGCAGCTGGCGCGCATGGGGATCCCTTCCGTGCGACTGGATCTGAGCGGATTGGGTGACAGCCGCCGGGCTGCGGGCACGGCCTCGATGTTTGAACAGGCAAGTCATGACATCCGTTGCGCGCTCGATGCGTTGACCGAGCGCACCGGCATCGAGCGTTTCGTCATCGTGGGTATCTGTTCCGGCGCCGAGTATGGTTACCAGTATGCCGCGCAGGATGCCCGTGTGGCTGGTCTGGTCATGGTCGATGGCTATAGTTTTGGTAACTGGCGTACCCGCTGGTTGCGTTATGGTCTGCGTTTCGCCACACTGACGTGGCCGGTGCTCAAGCAGGCCGTGATGGGCCGGCTGAGGCGCTGGCGGGCCGCCAGCCAGGGCGCTGCCGATCCGGCAACGCCTGTGGATTATGGGTTGCCGACGATCACGGCCGAGGCGTTTGCGGCGGGTTTGAGCCATCGGGTTCGTGCGGGCTGTCGCGTCTATCTGCTGTATACGGGCAGCATTCTGCAGCGATACAACCATGCCAGCCAGTTTCGAGATGTGATGAAGGCATTGCCGATGCCGGCGGCCGATCGTGCCGCGTTGGCCGAGGTGCAATGTGATTTTCTACCCGAGATCGATCACACACTCAGCACCCTGGAAGGTCAGCGTATCTTCATGGGCCGGGTTGGCCAGTGGGTGAACCGTCAGTTTCGTTCGTCCTGGCGCCCGTCATGAACCGGGGCGTCTCTGTGAAAGCCCCGCTCGGCGTGCATCGCACGCCCCAGGTGCTTGGGTGGGAGCCGACACGGGCACGTACCGGGGCGGGCATTTCAAGCCCAGGGTGAAGGGGAGCCTGATCTGCAGGAGTATTGAGCAGCGTGTTGTTCGTTGGTGATCCGGTTGAATGGTTGTTGCCCATGCCTGGGACGCTCGTGCTGGTGGTCCTGGTGTTTTGGGCCTGGTCACGCTGGCGGCCCGAGATGCGGCGTAGCCGGCGGTTGTTGGGCACCTTGCTCGGTATCTGGTTGTCGTTGGGGGCGATCCCCTTCATTGGCAATGCGTGGGTCAAGGGGCTGGAGGGCACACCGGTGACGGTATCCGATCAGCTTGAAGCCCTGGGGCATGTGGATGCCGTCGTGGTGCCGGGCAGTGGTGGGCCGGGGGTCAACAGCAGCAAAGCCGTACAACATCTGCCGGGTTACGTGCGTGTGATGGCGGGTGTTCAGACCTGGAAGAAAACCGGGGGCTTGCTGATCCTGATGGGGGGCATGGCCAATACGCCGGAGGATTCATTGGCAGCCTTCATGCGTGAGATGGCAATGGGCCTCGGGGTGCCGGCCGAGGCGATCCGGATCGTGACGGACAGCCGAACGACACAGGAAGACATGCAGGGGGCTGTGGACATTCTGGCTGAACACTTTCCTGCCTCTGCACCAGCGGCAGCCGATCGGGCGCCAGGTCGATCCGCTGCCGGGCGAGGACGGGTTTCTTCCCAGGCACGTGTCGTGCTGGTGACCAGTGCGATCCACATGCCACGCACGCTGGCCACGGCCCGGCAACTGGGCATTGACCCGATCCCTGTGCGATGCGACTTTGTGCAGATCAGCCGCCCTGGCTGGCGGGCCTGGTTGCCCAATAACGGTGCACCGTGGCTGTTTCGTCAGGCGTTGCATGAATCCGTGGGCCTGTGGGTATACCGCTGGCGTGGCTGGGCCGAGTAGCACCGTGACGAGTCGCCCCGGTGGCGGCGGCTCCAGCGCGTGGATGACACCTGCCAACGGGTGAGCGGGACACAGGCTGCTGAGAACATGGGCGCAAATGCGTGTATAAACAAGCTCGGCTCCTTGCATTGGATGTGGCTCTCTCATCATGACGACCCAGAAGCTTTCACCGGGCACTGCGCTGCTGCTGTGCGTGCCGCCCCTCATGTGGGCCGGCAATGCCATCGTGGGACGGGTACTGGCGCCTTTATGCCCACCGATCACGCTGAACCTGCTGCGCTGGACGCTGGCCGCGCTCATCCTGTTGCCATTGGCCTGGCCTGCCTGGCGTCGCGGCATCATTCAGCTTGGTTTGCGTGAGGCGTGGCGGCCGCTCGTGCTGATGGGGCTGCTTGGTATCGGTTGCTACAACTCCTTTCAGTATCTGGCCCTGCAGACCTCCTCGCCCGTCAACGTCACCCTGGTCGCGGCCAGTGGCCCGCTATGGATCATGCTGGTGGGCGCGGTCTTCTTTGGTGTGCGCCCGAACCTGATGCAAGGGGTGGCGGCCCTCTTCTCGATTGCGGGGGTGCTGGTGGTGCTCACTCAAGGCCAGTGGCAGGCGCTGCTTGGCCTGTCGCTGGTGGCGGGGGATTTGTTCATGCTGGTGGCCGCCCTGTGCTGGGCTGGCTACAGCTGGTTGTTGCTGCGGGCACGGGTGCCATCAGCCTTGCGTGAGCATTGGGCCGCCTTCCTCTTCGTTCAGGTGCTCTTCGGCGTGATGTGGTCGAGTGTGGCGGCTGCCATCGAGCTGTCGTGGGGCGGGCAGTCCGTCATCTGGGACACCCGCCTGATCGCGGGCCTGGCCTTCGTGATGATCGGGCCGGCCGTGGTGGCCTACCGGTGCTGGGGGTTGGGTGTGCAACGGGCCGGGCCGACGGTGGCAGCCTTTTTCTCCAACTTGACCCCTCTGCTGGCAGCCTTGCTGTCGACGGTGTTGCTGGGTGAGCCGCCGCATGTCTATCACCTGGTTGCCTTCGGGTTGATCGTCTCGGGCATCATCCTGTCAGCCCGAGCCACTGCCACGACTGTGCCGGCGGCCGTCAAGCGCTGAGCAAGACGTGACACCGGCGCATGACGGCTTGGGTTGCGCCAGGTGTTTGGGGCATGCCCAGTGAGACTTTCCTGGGGGCCAATCCGGGCATGACACGCGCTAGGGGGTTGCCGCAGCGTCGAGGCCATTGGCCGGGATGCTGACCAGATAGCTGTCGATATCCCGCGGGTCGTGACTGTTCCAGGTGCTGCTGAACAGCATCCGGCTGAAGTCACGGCTCACGGTCGCGTTGGGCACGGGCCAGGCATGAACCTGGCTGCTATCGGGCAGCCACCAGTCGTTGTGCATGTTGGCGATGGTTTTCACAAGCGCCTTGCCGTTGCCGTCCTGTTGGTCAAGGCTGATCGCGAACAGCTTGCGGTGATGCCATTGCCGGGCGGGGTGCTCGTGACGCAGGTTGCGCACCCACTTCGATGGGTCGGGGCCGTGGGTGCGTTCGGCATGCGAGGACACGAGCATCCAGCCGGGTTGCTGGTAGCCTTTGCCCGAGAATTGCAGCCCGCCGATGGTGCCGCCGATGTGGTTGTCGAACAGATGGCGTCTGGCCTGTGTGGCGAGGTTCACCATGTAGACCTCGCCACGGGCCTGCCCGTGGTTGTAGTTGACCGAGACGTAGATGTCTTCACCCGCGCGATTGAGCGCCATGTCCGAGTCGTGGTCTTCGGTGCTGACCTGCAGATAGGGGTGCGGTACCGAGGCACTGAAGGGTTGCGAGAAATCGCGCTGGTAGATGCGGGTGCCGGTTGGATACGGTGCTGCGACGAGACAGTACTGGCCGCTCGGGCTGGTGCTGACGTGAGAGGGGCGGTAATACGCGCCATGTGCCGGGCTGGCCAGGGGGAGCGTGCCGATGATCCGGCCAGCCTGCATGTCCCAGGTGAAGACCCCCTGGGCTTGCCAGCCTTGTCCATCGTCCGAAAGGCGTTCGGCCAGCAGGCACCAGTAACGACCGTCGGCCGAGGGGGAGCCGTGTCCGACCGTCCAGGCGTGCGTGGCTTGGGGCCAGTGCTGGCGAAGGTGTGTACCCAGGTCGGCCAGCAATCGGCTTTCGTTGCGATCCACTCGCAACTCATGGATCTGCATGCCAAGGCCATTGTTGGGCAGATAGTGGATGAGGTTCGGGTCGGTGGCGTGCCATTGAGGCTCGGCATGGATGCCCCGGATATGATCGAGCGTCTTGATGACACGTCCTGTGTGCGCATCATGTACACGCCAGCTGCCATCTCGGGCATGGAGCAGGAAGGCTGACGAATCGGCATTGAACACTTGCCGTCTCGGGGTGTCGGTGCCCCAGTACTGGGCCGGGTGTTTCGTCGCCTGATCCGTGATGCGGGTCACGCAACTCTGGTAGACAGGGTCTTCATGGGGCTGGCCTGCTGCCGGTCGTGCGGTTTGCGGGTCGGCGTACCGAAGTCTGCCGCTGCGAAGTGGGCGTGCCTGGGCGAGGAGGCGCTGGCAGTCTGCCTGGTATCTCGGGCCCGTTTCGGTAATGAAGGGCGGGTGCGTGACCGGGGGCTGATCATCCTCGGTATGGGGGCCGTCAGATGGCGTCTGCTGAGGCGGTTGCCCCTGATCCGTGCCGTGTACAGCCGGATGGGTGTTGTGTGGGCGGGTGGTGTCGACGGCACCGGCGATAGCTGCCGGGGTGTCCGTGTCGGGCTTGCCGGCTGCATGGGGAGAGGGGCCGCCTTGCCCACCACTGCTGCAAGCACTGAGTCCCAAGCCCAGCAAGACGATGGGCAGCGACTGCCGGATGATCTGTCTGGCTGTCGTGATGTCCAGGGACTGGCACGAGGTGCGTGTCCGTGTTTCAGGGGGCGTCAGATGAGCAGCCTGCTTGTCGGCAGGATTGGCTGAGCTGGCTGAATGGCGGCAGTGCGAGGTGAGCGTCATGACAGGCGTGTGTATGGGAAACCCGGTAGGGCAGCCCTTCGGTGTATGCCTGAACCAACGGCTTGCAGACAGTGTCAGCGGATGGGCGATCGGATCGAGCGGATCGGCCGCAGTCCTTCGGTCGAATGTCCCAAGTGCCTTGGGGGCCAGAGCGGGTTGGCATCGGTGCTTCGGCCGCCCTGGCCGTGGGGCTGTTGCGCCCCATCGAGTCTGGGTGAACCTTTACCGGGTGCGCCAGTCCACCGAGTGGTGCGGAATGGCCAGCATGAAGGCTTCCATGTCACGACCGTTGTTGCTGTTCCAGGTGGAGTTGAACAGGATGCGCGTGAAGTCGAGATTGACGCTGGCATGCGGCTCGGCCCAGTAGGACAGGGCATCGCTGTGGGTATAGGCCAGGGCGCGGATCTTCGGGTTCTTCTCCAGGCTCACGGCAAATATCTTGCGGTGAGACCACTGGCGCGCTGCGCTATGGCGAAGGTGTTGCCAAGGCGTGGCGGCATGATGCTCCCCATAGGTCGATACCAGCACCCACCCACGCTTGCGGTAAGCCTTGCCCGAGATGTGCAGGGCCGTGGCGGTTCGGTTCTGATAGGTCGGAAAGAGTGGGGTTTTTTCACCGGTATCGAGGTTCATCATGAAGACGTCGCCCCGATGGCTCTGGTAGTCGATCGAGACGTAGACATCATGTCGATCCTTGTTCAACGCCAGGTCCGAATGCTCGGACTTGTGATGAAGCTGCAGATAGGGCGTCCGGACGGTGTTGCTGTATGGTGCCTTGAAATGCCAGCGATAGGCACGGGTGCCCGTCTTGTCATCTCCCGACACCACGCAGTACCGACCGCTCGGACTCATGCTCACATGGTCGGGACGTGTGCTGATCGGCATGCTGCCGATGATGCGCTGCTTTTGCATGTCCCACGTGAACACGCCCCGTGGCAACCATTGGCCATGACGGATGTGCTCGGTCATGAAGCACCAGAAGCGCCCGCTGGCTGAAGGTGAGCCTTCCGATCGTGTCCAGGCCGTATGGGCATCGGGCCAGCGGGCACGAATGTGTTTGCCCATGTCGGCCGCCACGCTCACCTTGTTGCGTGCCACATCCAGCTGATAGATCTTCATGCCGACGCCGTTGGTGGGCAGGAAGTAGATCAGGTTCGGGTCGGTACCATGCCAGTGGGGTTCGGCATCGCCGGCCAGACCGTTCAATTTCTTGATCCATTTCCCGGTCTGAGCATCATACAGGTGCCAGTGACCATCCTCGGCATAGAGGAACATCCGCGTGCCGTTGACATTGAACGCCTGCCGGCGTGAGTAATCATTGCGGTGGAAGCGGCCGCGTGTGGCGGATTGATTCGTCAGGCGCACCAGGCAGCTGCCATAGGTCGGTTCCTGCACGGCTACCCCCATGGGCGGGCGGGCAGGCAGGGGCATGTCGTTCTTGACCATGCCACCCACCAGCCGGTTGTTTCGGGCCAGAATGTTGCGGCAGATGTCGTGGCTGGCCACGGCCTTCAGGGCCGGTGAGCTGTAGAGCACGGTGCGGGATGGATCGATACCGGCACTGTCGGCCCATACGGCCATGTCCTCGGCCGCGGTTTGATCAGTCAGGCCCGTGCTTGGTGCCGTCTCGTTACGCAGGCTTGCTTCACGGCCTTGGGTTGCTGATTCGGCCGCCTGGGCATCGAGTTGGCTCAGTGTGCCGGTGCGCTCGCCCTGGCCGCAGGCGGCCAGACCGAGGCCCATCAGTACGGCAGCGAATGCCGTGCGCGGGGTTCTCAGGCTGCGTGGGGCAAGTGGGCGGCTGGCTTGTTGAGGTCGGGCCGGGTTGTTGGGGATCGGGCCAGGCGTCGATGCCAGCAGGGGGTGGCTCAGCTCAAGGTCGGCAGGGTATGGGGTGAAATGTGTATCGGTCATGAACAGGTTGAAAGGGCAGCGAAAGCTCAGCCTGCCGGTTCAACCAATCGACCATCGGCATCACGCGCAGCAGGCTTGGACTGAGGACTGATGCGGGGCCGCTTGTCAGGGGAAGGGGGGGACGGATCCGGATCGGACGGGTCGATATCCCCGGATGTCTGTGCCTGGATAATGCACAGATAACGTGCGGCCAAGGCCGCGAGAATCCAGTAATTCCCGGTGACGGCACCGTCCAGCAGACGACTGCCGTAGATGTTGCCCAGCATCACGGCCAGCGTAGCACCGGCAAAGCCGGCAGCCATAGCCCGTTGGTCGGCTGTAACTGCCGCTCGCCAGAAACGCCAGGCCAGCGTGACCAGCGCAACATAGAGCGCCAAGGTCAAGACACCGCCGGCGATACCGGCCTCGGTCGTGATCAGTACGAGAAAATTATGGGCGTCCAGACCGGCCAGTTGCGGTTGCTCGTTGCCGATTTCGCGCTTGAAATGATTCAGGCCGATGCCCCAGGGCCGACCCATGATCAGGCGTCCGGCACCTTCCCACAGAATGAAGCGACTCTCGGTGCTTTCGTCCAGTTGTGCCTCACCGGTTTCTGAGCTTTGTTCGGTCGTCATGGCCAGCCGTTGCACCACGCCTTCGGGTACCCAGGACTCGTAGCTCATCACGGCCAAGCCGATCAACAGGCCGAGGATGAGGTTACGTTTCGCGGCCATCAGCAGCAGGAGCACGGCCACGATCAGATAAGCTTGTCGCGAATAGGTGCAAAAAATGCCGATCAGCAGGATGAGGGTGCCGCCTATCCCGCCCAGTCGCCACAGGAGCTTGCCTTTCATGTAGAAGGCGACTGCCGCAAACACCGGGATGAACATCACGAAAAAAACGGCTGCCAGATTCGAGGCTTTGTAATCTGCGCCAAACGGCCCCGCGGCCCGTTTCGTTTCGCCATAGACGCCAAAACCGTAATCGATGCCTTCCTTGATGGCTTCCAGACCCGCGACGGCCGCCACGAAAAGGATCATGAAAAACAGCCGCAGAATGGTCTGTTCGTCGCGCACGGCGTGAAAGAACACGAAGTAGAGGGCCATGAAGAAGATCGAATTCTTCAATGCGGTGAGGTCGAGCATCATCACCGAGGAGTCATAGACCTGACCGATCACGAAGCCCCAGATCAGCATCAGGAAGTAGGCCACGAAGATGCCCTTCATCGGCGTGGGGGCTGCGGGCAGGGTGTCGTCCTTCTGTCGTATGAACATCACACACAGAATGCCCAGAAACAACAGATTGATCGAATTGAGTCCTTTCAGACCGAGGTCGGAAGGCAGGTGAAGCTGGTTTGGCACCCAGACGATCATCAGGGCCAGCAGGCCGGTCAACAGCAGGTTCAATGCGGTGCGCCAATAAGGTTCAGGTTGTGGATGGCCCGTTTGAAATCGCCCATCGGGGTATTGGGCATGCCGATGCGGGCGATGGCGTATCGGTCGACGGGCGCCTGGTTGATGCCGCGGATGGTGCTCACGGCATGGTGAAAGCCGGCCTGAGCCAGCAAGTCGGGCATCCAGACCGAAGATCGTCCACCAGGGTAGGCGAAGCTGTCGACCGGTTGCTGACACAGGTTCTGCAAGGTCTGCCGTGAGGTGCTCAGTTCGTGCAGCAACTGGTCACGATTGAGGTGCTTGGGGTCGACATGGGAGACGGTATGGCCACCAATGCTGAAGCCTTCGGCGGCGATCGCCTGCACTTCGGCCGGTGTCATCCGTTCGGCTTTCAGCCAGGGCAGATCGGCCGGTTTGAGTTGGGCAGCCAGACGCGAGAGTGTTTCCTCGATGCGCAGGGCATTGTGTGACCAGAGGGTTTCCAGGAGCAGGATGCACGTATCCCGCCGATGGTTGGGCGAGAGCGACAGGGTGGGCGGCAGCTCTGGCAGGCCCAGCGCCAGCGTGTCGAGCGTTGACTTCGAGGTGCCGGCCATCATGGCGATGACCTGATCCCACCACAAGGGGATGTTTTCTTCGAGCTTGCCGGTGACGACATAGACCGTGGCGGGCAGCTCATATTGTTTCAGCATGGGGGCTGCAATCTGCAGATTGTCGCGGTAGCCGTCATCGAACGTGATGGCTACCGAGCGCGGCGGCAGTGGCTCACCGGCCAACAAGCGGGTGACGGCGACATCCAGTGGCAGCACCTGCGCGCTTTTTTTCAGCCAGGCCAATTGCTCGGCAAAGCGCTGCCGCGACACGCACATGCCCAGTTCAAAGGGATCGGCACGAGGGTCATCGATCACCCGGTGATACATCAGGACGAGCAGACGGTTGCTGTGGCTCATCAGTCGGGTGATTTTGCTGTCGTAGATCCCCCCGATGTCCACCAGCGGCGAGATCAGCCGTTTCAGAAGTTGTTTGCTGTGATGTTTCAGCATCGATGTGTCGAGCCACGGTTGGGCTGATCCAGGAAGCGTTTCATCCAGACTTCCAGAATCATCATCATCCACAGCAGTTCTCCGCGATCTAGCAGTCCCTGCTGGTGTTCATTCACCATACGCTGAACGCCGTTGAGGTCGAACAGGCCGCGCTCGCGGAAGGCGCGGCTGTTGATCGTATCCTGCAACATGGGCCTCAGCTCGTTGCGGAACCATGCAGCCAACGGAATGGCAAAACCCTGTTTCCGTTTGGCCAATACCTCGGCAGGCAGCAGCCGCGCTGCCACCTGCTTCAAGGCATATTTGCCATTGTCTCCCCTTAGTTTCATCGAAACTGGCAGACGGGCAACGAATGCCAACAATTTCTGATCCAGTAATGGCGCACGCGCTTCGAGGGAATTGGCCATACTGGCGCGATCCACCTTGGTCAGGATGTCGTCGACAAGATAGGTATCCATATCGCCTGACAATATCTGCTCCAGCCGGTTCGCGATGTCCGGGCGGATGAACCGTTGACGCACGCTGCCGAATGGATCCTGGCGCGCACGCTGGCCGAAGAGCAGCGCCAGATCCGGTTGGCTGGCCAAGCCGACCATGCCCAGATAATCATCGGGCCAACCCTGCGCCAGCCGCTCGCCCATGCGGGCGAATCGTCTGGATTGGTTGTCGGGCAGCAGCCGGGAACCCAGTTTCAGGATGTCGGGGGCCAGGCCCAGACTGGCCTTTTTCAGCCTCTGCAGGCGTTGATAGCGCTGATAGCGCGAGTAGCCGGCAAAAAGTTCGTCACCCCCATCGCCAGAGAGCGCCATTTTCACGTGCTGGGCTGCCAGGCGCGAAACCAGGTAGGTTGGAATGGCCGATGAATCGCCAAAGGGTTCATCGAAATACCAGGCGAGCGATTCGAGCAGTTCGGCCGCATCCGGTTGTACCACCAGTTCGTGATGGTCGGTGCCCAGGTGTTGGGCAACCCGTCGGGCATCGGGCAATTCATCGAAGGCGGCTTCCTCGAAGCCGATCGAGAAGGTTTTCAAGGGGGACGACAGGTGACGGGTCATCAGCGCGCAGACGACGCTGGAGTCCAGCCCACCGCTCAAAAATGCGCCAAAAGGTACGTCGGAAACCAGCCGAACGCGCACGGCTTCATCCAGCTCGGCTTCCAGACGCTCGATCAGCGATGGCTCATCCGCCGTCCATTTTGGCTCGAAATCCACGCGGCCATAGGCATGCTGTTCGATCTCTGTGGCCTGTCCGTTCCGTTGCGGTCGGATCCGAACCCAGTGACCGGGCATCAGCTTGCCGATGCCTTCAAAAATCGTCTGGGGGGCCGGAATGTAGCCGAGGCTGAAAAAATCCTGAATGGCCTCGGCCGAGACCGATGGTTGCCAGCCGGGTACGGCCAGGAGCGTCTTCAGTTCTGAGCCGAAGCCCAGCAGTCCCGGCGACAGCTCACCGAGATACAGCGGTTTCTTCCCGATCCGGTCTCTGGCGAGGATCAGTTCCTGTCGGTCTAGATCCAGGATGGCGATGGCGAACATGCCGCGTAGGCGGGCGAAACAATCGGTGCCATATTCGGCATAGGCGTGAGCGATGCACTCGGAGTCCGAGTCGCTCAGAAAGACATGGCCGCGCGACTGCAACTCGGTGCGAAGCTCGCGGAAATTGTAGATCTCGCCATTGAAGACCAGTTGCACCCGGCCACCACGGGCATGAACCGGTTGGTGCCCGCCTGCCACGTCGATGATGGCGAGGCGTCGCATGCCGATCATGCTCCAGTCAGTGACGAAAGTGCCCTGGTCATCCGGCCCCCGGTGCACGATCGAGGCACACATGGCGTTCAGCACATCAGGGGCGGGCAGAGGGCGCCCATCGAGGGAAATCAGTCCGGCAATGCCACACATGGTTCGGAAAATGTCAGGGCTTGATGGTGTCGGGGTCGTTGGGGGCGCTGGCATCCGCACCGCTACTGGATGGTGCAGGGCCGTACAGATGCATCAGTTGCCGGGCCACGGCGGGAATGGAAGCCTTAGCTTGCACCCGTTGACGCGCGATTTCCCCCATGTCTGCCAGGCGGTCATGCCCAAGCAGATGGGCGGTGCGCAGGCACTCGACCAGCGCGGGACGGTCACCGGGCGGAAACAGCCAGCCGTTGACGGATGATTCGATGAAATCCTCGGTGCCGCTGACGCGGGATCCGATCATCGGCAGGCCGGCGGCCATCGATTCGAGCAGCGTGTTCGACAGTCCCTCAGCGTAGGAGGTCAGCACACCCACATCGGCGGCGGCCAGATGCTGGGCCACATCGAGGCTTTGCCCCATGAAATGGATCTGGTGGGCACACCCTCGGGCCTTGGTCTGGGACTCAAGCTCGGCCTGCAGGGAACCGCTGCCGACCAGCACGAGCCTGACCCGCTGATCTGGCCGAAAGGCGTCGGCCCAGGCGTCGAGCAGCAGATCGACCCCTTTTTCCCGTTCCAGCCGGCCTACATAGACCATCACCAGTTCCTCGTCCGGATAGCGTGTTTCCCGTGCCTGACGACGGGCTGCAGGCGAGTGCTCGAAACGCTGGGTATCGACGGCGTTCGGAATCTGGAAGATCCGGGTGGCTTCAAAGCCTGCCTGCATCAGCCGCTTTGCCAGCATGTGGCTGATGGCCTGCATCATGGCAGGTTTCAGCAGCCGGCGCTTCAAGCGCATGATGACACTGGGGTGCTCGGCCAGAATGCCGCCGTTCAGTTCGGTATTGCCCGTGAGTTTCACGAGCATGTTTTTTTTCAGGAAGCGGTTGGCGATGGCCGTGGTCACCGCCATGTTGTTGGCGATATGGCAATGCAGTGCCCGTATCTGATGCCGGCGACGGCACAACAGGCTGATCAGCCGAAGTTGCAGGATCAGCCCACCAAAGAGCGGAATCCGTGGGTAACGCAAACGGATGATCTCCACATCGCCATCCCGCTCGGTGGCCTGCTGTGATCCCCAGGGCACCATCGGTGCCACGATCGTGCAGGGGACTCCGTGTCGGCTGAACCATCGGCTCAGTGTGCCGACCTGGGCCTCGGCGCCACCACCGCCCAAGGCCGGGTACACGCTGTCGAGGATCATGAAGATCCGTTGGGCTTGATCAGTGTGCTCAGGGGTCATGCTGCTTGGGTGTCATGGGCATGGCGCTGGAACCAGAGTTCCAGCACCAGCAACTGATACAGTTCGGAGGCGTGATCCCAGGCATGACGCTGATGACGTGCAAGCAGCTTGCGCACGGCATCCACTTCGATGTATTGCCACAGATGGGCGTTGGGTGATTCCAGTGTGTCGTTGAGCAGTTGCCGGAAGGGGCCGTTACCACGCATCCAGAGGCTCACCGGCAGCCCGAAGCCTTGCTTTTTCTTGCGTCGGATCGCTTCTGGCAGCGTGCTGTTCATGGCTTCCTTGAACAGGGCACGCTTGTTCGTGCCGTGCAGCTTGAAATACGCGGGCAGTCGTGCCGTGTATTCGACCAGATGCCGATCCAGATAAGGAAAGACGACCGACACATCGGCCGTGCGGCAGGCACCCGTCACCTTGACGATGTCGTTGTCCGAGATCGCCATCAGCAGATCGAGATGCATCAGCCGGTGCAGTTCGCTCGGCGCCGGCAGCTCCTTCCAGATGGCCCGTTGCAGATCGAGCGAGGCATCACGACCCACCTGGGCGCGGAAGCCGGCCGTCAGCAGCGTGTCGTAATGATCGGAGGCGAAAGAGTCGTCGGTGTAGAAACGATCCGGATTTGGCAGGCTGCCACGTTCGATGAAATTCCGGATCCGGTTTGCCCAGCGCTGATCGGTGCCGGACAGGTGTCGATGCGCCTGCTTGCCGATGGCCCGGATGAACGCTGGTGCATGAAAATACAGACTGAAAATCCGGTCTTTGAGGTAACGCTCATTGCCCCCGAAAATTTCATCCCCGCCATCACCGGCCACCAGCAGATGCTTGCCGGCGTCGGCGGCCATCTTGGCACAGTAATAGGTGGGAATGGCCGAGGCATTGCCAAAGGGTTCGTCAAAGGCGTCGATCAAGCGCGGCAGTGCATCGACAGCCTCCTGCTCATTGACCCGGCGTTCATGGGCGTCCAGTCCAAACGTGCTGGAGGCGATACGGGCATATTCCAGCTCGTCATAACCGGGTTCGGCAAAACCGATCGAAAAGCTCGACACCACTTCGGGTGCGGCGTTGCGGGCCAGAATGCCGCAGATACTGGAGCTGTCGGTACCACCGCTCAGAAAGGCGCCCCAATCACGGTTGTGCTGCGGGCGGTATTGGCGCACATTGTCGATGATGTGGTCACGCAGCTGGATCGCGGCCCGCGAGCGCCCCAGGTGCAGGTCTTCCGGGTACCGAAGCTGCCACCAGGACTCGACCTCGGCGATATCGTCCTGATAGCGTAGACGCTGGCCACCGCCCAGCTTTTCGACACCCTGATAGATCGCGCTGCGTGCGGGCACATAATAAAAATTCAGATAGTGGTACAGCGCCGAGGCTGACAGCTCGGGTCTGGCCAGGCCCGTGCCGAGCAACAGGCGCATGTCGGAAGCCGCGGCCAGCCCTTGATCAGGCACGTTCACATAGCAGACGGGCCAGGTCTTGAAGGCATCGGTGATGACCTGGACAAGGCTGTTGGCCAGATCCCAGCAGATCAGCACGAAACGCCCCGTGCACTGTTCGACGGGGGCCTGCCGGTAGTCGAGCCAGGCTTGCATGACGGCGCCGAGATCGTCCTGAACCGGGCCGGCGCTCATGCCGATCGCACCTACCTGGGTATCGCCCTTCATGTGCCACCCGGCGCCCTGCCATTGCAGGCGCAGGTGCTGGCCATTGGCCAGCGTGCCCTGCTGATGGTGGCGCAGCGCATCCGGCTGTTGGCCGGGCCAGACCGTCGTATCGGCCAGGCTCTCGTGTGCTGACCGGATGTGCAGCAGGAAATTACCGTTGATGGACACGCTCATATTCTCTCCACATGGCCTCGACCATGGCTTCTGGACTGTAATGTTCTGACACGCGCTGCTGGCCAGCCATACCGATCCGTTGCCGAAGCTCGGCATCATCGATCAGCCGTTGCATGGCCTCGCTCAGCGCAGGCACATCGGTGGCCTCGACCAGCAGGCCGTTCATGCCGTCCTCGATGATTTCCGGTGTGCCACCGACACGGGTGCCGATGACCGGGCGGCCCAAAGCCATGGCCTCCAGAATCACGTTGGACAGTCCCTCGCGCAAAGAGGGCAGTACGACGATATCGGCAGCAGCCATCAGCGTGGGGACATCATCACGTTCACCGAGCAGGATGGCCTTGCCACCCAACCCCAGTGCCTGAATCTGCTGCTGCAGGGGTTGTTCCAGTGGCCCGCCACCGGCCAGCAGCAGTCGGGCGGCCGGACGGCTGTCGAGCAGTCTGGCAAAAGCCATGAGCAGCCGTGGCAGGTTCTTGTGCTCGACCAGGCGACCGACGAAAAGCAGCAGGATGCTGCCTTCTGCCTGCCCATCTTCCGCTTCGGACATGCCCCGCTCATCCGATGAGGATAGATACTGTTGCCGCAACACAGCCGCCGCCGCCTGATCCGGCACAGGACGTGCCACCCCGTTCGGGATGATCCGGAACGCATCAGCCGGCCACGGCATCTGCCGCGCGGCATAATCGGCGCCCATCTGCGAATTGGAGATGATGCTGGCCGATTGGCTGCTGACCCAGCGTTTCAGTTGCCATTGCTGCTTGCCGTACCACTCGTAGGTGCCTCGCACCGAGCTGATCAATACCGGGCGACGTGTCCTGGGCAGCAGCCGGCAGGCAATGGCACCCCATAGTTCGGCCGTGAACGAAAAACAGTGAATGACATCGGGTTGCCAGTCACGCATGGTGGCTCTCAGGCGGCACACGAAACCCGGATCGACCCGATGTCGTTTGTCGATCCGGACTGTCGGCACCCCGGCCTCGTGCAGCACATCCACCAGAAACGAGGGATGACGGAAATACACGACCACACAGTTCAAGCCCTGTCGTTTGAGACCCAGCGCCAGTTGCACGATCTGACGCTGGCTGCCGCCCACTTCCATCTCGTCGGTCATCAGCATGATCCGCGCCGGGCGTGCCGGGGCACCCTGATCCGATCCGCCTGTTTCGAGGACGGGGGCAGCCGGGCCAAAGCGAAGGGGGACACCCGGTTGCTGCGCCATCATCTGGTCGAGCAATTTGCCGGCTTCGATGTCCACATCGAAGTCCTGGCAGATCGTGGTGCGCGCGTTGTTGGCCAGCCGTTGGCGCAGCGGGGCGTCGTCGAGCAGCGTCCAGATGGCGGCCGCGAGGGCTGGCACGTCACCGGGGGGGACGAGCAGGCCGGTGTGATGATCGCTGATCAGCTCGGGAATGCCCGAGACACGGGTGGAGATGACCGGGGTGCCGCTGGCCATCGCCTCCATCAGTGCCACCGGAATGCCATCGGCATTGCCATCGGCCAGCATCACCGAGGGCAGTACGAACATCGTGGCCTGGTGCATGTGATCACGCACTGCTGCTTGCGGCAGTGCACCGGTCAGGCGTACCTGTGAGGTCAACCCGTGGCGGTCGATGGCCTGTTGCAGCGTTTCACGCAGCGGGCCATCGCCGATGATGTCACATGTAAAAGGCACGCCTTCGGCTTTCAACTGGGCGCAGGCGTCGATCAGGTGAATGAAGCCCTTGATGGGATCGAGACGGCCCACAGCCATGATGCGGGCACTGTCTCTGCCTTCCGGCTGGAAGCGGATCTCGGCAGGCAGCACGCCACAGTGGATCACGGCCAGCCGATCATGCAGATGGCCAGGCATCCGGCGGCTCAGCTGCCGATGGTTGTGCGCCGAAATGGTGACGCTGAAATCAGCCTGACACAGCTTGCCGCTCAGATCCTGATCATGGATGAAAATGTCGTGTGCATGGCCGGTGAAGCTCCAGCGTGTGCCCAGCCGATTGCTCAGGATTCGTGCGGCCGTGCTTGGATACGTGGCCCAGTGAGCATGCACGTGGTCTGGCGCGAAGGCTTCGATACGGGCGAGCACTGCCAGCGTGCGCCACCAGCTCACCAGCGACTTCGCCAGTTCGATCGGCCGCTTCCACAGGCTTTTCACGAGCGGCCAGAGCTCACGCATGCTTTTGATCGGATGCAGGATGACGAGCGGCAACACCGCTTTCAGGCTCTTTACGCCCATCGGCGGATAGATCACCTGGTCGAGCATCTGCTCGGCATCCGGTTGCACCATCGGCTCATGCGCCGCTTTCAAGGACAGGATGCGGATATCGACGCCGCGTCGTGCCAGCGCACTGATCTCGCGCACGATGAAGGTTTCCGACCAGCACGGAAAAAGCGACACCAGGTACAGCACTTTCAGCGGCCGCCTGCCCGTGCCTGCCGGCTCGGTGCTCCAGCGGTGCAGGTTGCGGTTTTGCAGGTATTCGAGAAAACCCAGCACGATGAAGAGGTGCATTTCCACAAAAGTGCTGGCCAGTCGCACGGGCAGCCAACGTCGGGTGGCGGGGGCCAGTCGGGCCAGGGCCGCCATCACGATCACGCTCAGCTCGATGGCCAGCAACAGTGAAAACACCACTGAGCCACCCGCCAACGCCAGCGTGGCGAGCAGCATCAGCATCAGGGCCACGGGCGTCAGCAGCCGGCAGACCTTGTGCGAAAAAAAGCCGATGAAAGCCGGGTTGCGCCGTGGGTCGATCAGTGCCGGGCACAGCTGCAACAGTTGGAAATTGCCGGCCAGTGTGCGGATTTTCCGGCGTTTTTCCTGGGCCATCGAGGCCGAGGGCAGGTCGTAGGCAATGGCGCCGGCCTCGAAGCCCACACGGTGTCCATCCAGCACCATCTGCATCGGGATCAGCACATCATCGAGTACCGTTTCAGCCGGAATCGGTCGGAAAGCCGAGCGCCGGATCGCGTAGAGCGCGCCGGTGGCGCCGATGGTCGAGGCCACCTCGCTTTCAGTACGGCGCAACCATTTTTCATAGCGCCAATAAGCGTCCAGTCCCTGACCGACGAAATCCTGGTCGTTCACTTCCAGCTGCAGTTCGCCACTGATCGCAGCCCGATCAGGTTCGTGCATCAGCGCTTCCACCAGCAGGCGGATCGCTTTGGGGTCGAGCCGCTGGCGGGCATCGTTCAGGATCAGGATCGGTTGATCGCACTGAGCGATGGCGTCGTTCAGTGTGGCCGACTTCCCGCGGTGCTCGTCATGACGCAGCACGCGGATGCGGGGGTCGCCGATGCGTTCGGCCGCCTGGGCCGTGGCCTCATCCGGCCCGTCGATGGCGAGCACCACCTGTAAACGCTCGGCCGGGTAGTCGCTGTCGAGGCAGCTGCGAATCTTGCGCTCGATCATCGTGGCGGCATGACGGGCGACGATCACGACCGCCACGTCGGGCAACGCCTCGTCGGGGATCGGTGCGCGTGTGCGCGGTGAGGCAGCCTGATCACGCAGCAGCCGCTTGCGCTGCCACCTCAGCAGCAGCGGGTAGCCCAGATAGGTGTACAGCATCCAGGCACAGGCGGCGATAAAAACGATCAGCCAGAACGTGTTCATGGCATGCGGTCATCCGGGTGATGGTGTTGCCCGATCGTACTGTCAGCCGTGGCGTCGATGCCAGTATCCGACGTGGCATTGATCGGCGCATGCCGTCCGGGCAGCAGCCAGGCGCGCAAGCGTTCATGTCCTTGGTTGCCTAATAGCTGTTTGGACAGGCGCAGCAACCGGTATCGCAGTTGCTGTTTGAGCATTTCCGATGGCTTTTGCGTGATCCAGGCCAGAAACTGACCATCATGCGTGCCTTGAAGCATGGCCAGCCGTGGCAGTTCCAGCGCATGACCCGCAACGGCAGCCTGGGCGGGCTGCCATAGCCCCACACGCGACGAACAGACGGCTTGATAACCTGATTGGCGGGCCATCGACATGAAGCCGGCCGGCATGCGGCCGCCTGCGGGGGCGTAGATGGTGACGGGCAAACCGATCGCATCCTCGATGGCTGCACGGGAATCGTCCAGCTCGGCGCGCACCTCAGCGGCACTGAGCTGATCCAGATAACGGTGATTCATCCCATGCGACTGGATCGACATGCCCATGTCGGCCATTTCGCGTAGCTCGGCCCAGCTCAAAAAGCCAGGTTTGCCAACCATCGACGGGTTGATGAAGAAATCGGCCTGTCCGCCATGTCGGGCGATCTGCTCGGCTGCATGGCCATTGCTCACGTGCCCGTCATCGAAGGTGAGGCAAACGGGGCGACGTGCGCCAAGTGTGTTCGGGCCTCGATCGTGATGCGGGGACTGAGCGTCGAGTTGGGCGAGCACGCTGCTGGCATAGCCGCCATGTTGCTTGATCAGCTGCAATTGGCGGGCAAACCGGGCTGGTTCGACCGAATAATGAGCATCGGCACCGATTGCACCATCATGATCGATGGCGTGGTACATCAGCACGGTAATGGCTTTCATGCGCGCTTTTTCATCAGGCCCAGACGGGCAGCAGCGACTTGCGCCATCTCGCGGGCTGGACGATCCAGCAGGATCGTGATCACCGGGTAGATGAGCGCGCCCGCTGCGATTCGGGCAACCAGAGTCAGGAGATCGTTGTCGGCATCAATGAGCATCAGCACGCCATACATCAGTGACGATGCAAAACAGAACACGCCGATGCGAGCCAGTTCGGGGCGGACGGGGACGGTTTTCCTGCCCAGCCAGGCAGCCAGGCCCACCATCAGCACATAACCCAGAAAGGTGGCAACGGCAGCACCATCGATGCCGGCATGCGGGATCAGCAACAGGTTCAACACGATGTTGAGCACGGCAGCCGACAGGATGGCCAGCAGAATGAAAGCCGAGCGCTTCTGAATCTGCAAGCCTGCTGATGCAACCGGAAACAAACCTTGCAAGGCAATGCCGGAAATTACCCAAGGAATGATGCTCGCACCGCTGCGGTACTTCTCCGAGGCCACCAGCGCCAGCAATGGCTCGGCCACGGCCGAGACGCCCGCCACCATCGGGATGGCAAAAAGCAGGTACAGGTGAAACACCCGTTGCAGGAAATCCTGCGTGGCTTTTTCTCCCTCGTCGGCCCAGAGTCGGAGCACCATCGGGGTGACGGCACCGGTGAAGGCCATCACCAGCACCGCGCCAATGTAATCGCACAGATTGTAGGGGGCCGAATAAATGCCGAGCGATGCCGTGTCCATCAGCCGCTCGATCAGCACCCGGTCGCCCAGACTCAGCATCACCGACGACAGCTCCATCGCCACCAGCGGCAGACTGAAAGCCAGCAGGGTCTTCAGCAACGGCGCGGAAAAGTTCGAGGCAGACCACGGATGGCGCCTGAAGAACCACAGACACAAGCCGATCAGGCAGAGACTTTCCGCCACGATCTGCGCGCCATAAAAGCCCCACAGTGTGCGTGAGACATGGAGCAGGCAGGCCAGCATCAGCCCCAGCCCCAGGTAGCGTTGCAGCACGCTGTAGAGTGACAGGACGCCGCTCATCTCTCGGGCACGCAGCTGGTTGATGACAGCGCTGGAGAGGCATTGCAGCAATGCCAGGGGGCCCACCAGATAGAGCAGGGCACGGCTGTCGGGCTGGCTGAAGAGACCATCGGGCATGAGGCTCAGGCCCAGGCTCCACAGCAAGGCGGCCAGCAAGCCGAAGCCGGCCAGACTCAGGTAGACCGTGCTTTCATACTGGGGCAGCGTCCATGCGGATTGGCCAGCCCGAACCTCGCTGTAGAAGCGTAGCGCGGCTTGTTGCAAGCCCAGCTTGCCGATGGCGGCCGTGGCCGTCACCATCACGCCGATCAGACTCATCATCCCGTATTCCGACACGGAAAAGATCCGGGTCAGAAAGGGAAACGAAATGATGCTGGCCAGGGTCACCAGCAGACTGGCCAGCGAATAGCGGGAAAAGTGAGCGGCCAGCCTGCTGAGCATGGGAGAACGGTGGGGCGTATGGCGGTTTGGTCAGCGCGGATTCAGGCCGAGCGGATGTTGTCCAGGCGCACCAGAATGGTCTTGGCGACTTGTGAGATCTGGCTGCTCGATGCTTCCAGGGCTTCCAGTCGTTTCTCCAATGCCTGCAGCCGCTGCACCCCATTGGCATCCAAGGGCGGTGCATCGGCCGACACGCTTGCGTCGTCCTGCCATTCGGCGGCCATATCCGTCAGGATCAAATCCACGTCAGCGGCGCTGACCTGCTTACGATCTTCCACATAGGCTTGCGTCAACAGGCGCTCGCACAGGATGTTGACGCGGCGAGGATTGCCGTGGGTGGCTTCATGAATGCGTTCGATCGCATGGGCATCGAAGGGGATCGAGCCTTGCCAGCCCGCCTGTTGCAGGCGTTTCAGGATGTACGGCGACACTTCCTCCTGAGAGAGGTTTTCCAGGTGATCCGTGACCAGGATACGCTGGCGAAGTGCGTCCAGCCGTGGTTGCATCAGGCGGGCGCGCAGTGCAGGTTGGCCCACCAGGAAAATCTGCAATAGTGGTACACCGTTGAACATCAGGTTCGAGAGCAGACGCACGGCTTCGAGCGCGGTGTCATCGAGGTTATGCGCTTCGTCGATCACCAGCAGCAAGCGATGATTCTCGCGGGCCTCGGCTGTCAGGTGGTGCTGGATCTTGTCAAGCAATTGGCCTGGATCTGCCGATGCGTTGTCGCCATCCAGTCCGAACGCGGTGCAGATCTGGCGCAGCAGAGACAGGTCATCTGCGCGAGGCGTGGCCAGGGTATGAACCTGGATACCGGCATCCGGCAGCCGCCGGCTGATGTTCTGGATCAGCAGGCTCTTGCCGCTACCGGGGGCGCCGGTGAGCAACACCAGCCCTTCACGCTGATACAGCCCGTACTTCAGGGTGTTGACCACCCGTTGCATGGCTTCGCCATTGAACAGGAAGCGCAGGTGCGGGTTCAGGCGGAAAGGCTTGGACTTCAGGCCGAAGAAGGATTTGTACATGGCGAGATCAGTATCCGTAGTAGGCGGGCGCTTTGGGCTGTGCAGGCGCCTTGTTCAGCAGCATGCCGACAGCTTCGCAATTTTCGAGTTGGAGGAGCGCCTCGTTGACGGCGCTGCGCGGCGTTTCTCCGGCGGCCACCACCAGCATCACCTGCCCGACCAGGGCCGACAGTGAACGGGTTTCAGTGACCGGCAGCAGCGGTGGGCTGTCAAAGATGATGACATGCCTGGGCAGCTCGTGGGCAAGGTGTTCCACCAGCCTTGCCATGTTGGCCGAGGCGAGCAGATCCACTGGCCGCTGTTCCAGCTGACCTGCGGGCAACAATGTCAGACCTGGCAGCGAGGTGTTGACCAGCAGGTCGGATAGGGGGATCGACGGGTCTTCCAGGTAATCGGCCACGCCTCGCTCTTCGGGCAGATCGAGTTCCAGCGTGTTGGACATGCTGGGGCGTGCAATGTCGGCATCCACCAGCAGCACCGGATATTCGCCGCCAATGGCGATGCTGATGGCCAGGTTGATCGAGCAGAACGTCTTGCCCTCCGAGGGCAGTGAGCTGGTCAGCATGATCAGCCGCCCGTTCTTGACCACGGGGCGAAGCCTTCCAAAGGCATTATCCAGAAGACGCCGCTTGATCAGGCGAAATTCCTGATGAATCTTGGCCGTCTTGTCATTGGGCACCAGAAAGCCGCGTTCCTTGAGCCGCGGGAAATCCAGCTCGACCTCCGGACGTGTGGTGTGTGGGCGGTTGCCGCTGTTGCTGGTTTCGGTCAGCACGGGCACGGGAGGCTCCGCCACCACGGTGACCACATCAGCCGGGTGCGGCGTCATCAATGGCGTCGTCGCGTTGGCTGTGCCGGTATCCCAGGGCTGCGTGTGTGCCTTGGGCGCGGTTTGACGGGCTGTCGGCGTACCAGGGGCGTGCTGCTTGTCGATCACCGGTGCCACGGCGGTTGATGCGCTCGGCGCCGAGCTGGCCGCGGGCCGGCTGTTCGTCTGTTGGGCGCTGGCACGGCGCTGACGCAGGGCATCAGCCTTGGCGATCTCGGCGCGGATGTGGGCTGCCTGCAGCTCATCGCATTCGGCCGAGGGCGCCGTGGATGTCAACGTCTGATCCGTCGGCAGTGTCGGCAGCGTGAGGGGCAGTGTGCCTTTGCTTGGTTGCTGGTCTGCCAGCTTTTGCATGGCACGCTGAATGAGCCTTGTATTCATGACAGGATCGTTTGGCTGACGGACAGGGCAACAGGGGCGGCCGGCTTGTTCGGCTGACCGCTGTCAAGCACATAGAACAGAATCAACAGGATGAACATCAGGGTGTAGCAGGCGGCCAGCATCGAAAATCCCACGTAGGCTTTGCGTTGCCGGCGCGTGGCTTGGGCGTCACGATGCATCCCGACGGCACCGAACATGGGCACCTGAATGGCTTGCTTGAGCGCATTCGGTTCATAGAACACCGGGTTTTGAAGCTCACGCAGGAAAGCCACGACCAGGCCGATGACGATGGACATCAGGAAGGTGGCAACGAGGAGCAGCGGCCGGTTGGGGGAAACGGGTTTGGGGCTGACCCGTGGCGGGTCGACGACCCGGAACTCCCGCGAGCCGGTGTTCTCTTCGATGCTGCCTGCGAGCCGGGCAGCATCACGGCGCTGTAACAGCTTCTCGTAGTTGAGCTTGTTGGAATCGTAGTCACGATTGAGCTGGATGTACTCGGCTTCCACCTTGGGGATGGCCAGCGCGATTTCGCGGGAGCGCTTGACCTGGGCCTCGGCTTCATGAACGCGGGCAGCCAGTGAGGCGACGCGGGCATCGGCTTCGGCCAGCGTGATGGAGATCTCCTGGTACAGCCGGTTCGGGATCTTGCCGGGGCCGGGGCGAGCATCAGCCGGGCGCAGCGCTTCCTCACGCAGCAGGTCTTCCAGCTCCTTGATCGAACGGCGTGTGTTCAGCACATCCGGGTGCTTGTCGGTATAGCGCACCAGCAGCTCGTCGAGCTTTTTGCGCGAGGCTTCGAGGCGTCGCTCGGTTTCGGTGGCGCCCCCAGTGGCCGATTGTGCGCTGCTGCCTGCCACGTATTCAGGGATGGCCTCCAGCCGAGAACGGATGGCAGCACGGGAGTTCACGGCCTGCCGGTATTCGAGACGGGCCGTCTGCAGCTCGCGCTGGATGTCGGCCGAGCGGGACACATAGTCCTGCGCCAGGTTCGGCATCACGTCGATGTGCTTGATCTTGAATTCCTTCAGCGCGGTTTCCGTCTCCAGCAGCAGCTGTTGCGCCTTGGCGATCTCCTGATCGATGAAGGCCACCGCATGCTGGGTATCGGTCGTCTTGCCGGTGCGGGTGGCCTTGACGAACAGCTCCAGCAGCGTTTCGACCACCTTCAGCGCCGTTTCCTGAGAGGGATGGCGATATTCGATGCTGTAGAAATTGGTGCCACCGGCAGGTTTGAACTTGATGTTGCGCTCCAGGCTCTGCATCAGCGCTTCACGTGCCTTCTGGGTCTGCACGTCCCGATCCAGCCCGGTCACCTGCACGATGGTTTCCAGATTGGGACGGCTCACCAGCGTGCGGGCCATCATCTGTACCTGATTCTGGACATTGGGCTGCACGGTCATGCCCTGCATCAGTGGCTGCAGAATGGACTGCGTGTCCACGTAGGCACGTGCCGTGGCTTCATAGTTGCCGGGCAGGATGATGGTGACGCCAATGCCGAGCAGACCGCACAGGGTGGTGGCCAGCAACCCCCAGTAGCGGTATTTCCACAAACCGGACAGGTAGGTTTTGTAGGACTTCAGAAGGTCTAGCATGCGACTTCGGGGCGAAAGGGAACGATTCGCTGACGGACGGACAGGCACGGCCGCCGTCTGGGCGGCCGGACGGGAGGGAAATGGGACTGTGGAGGATCAGAGCAGGCTTTCCGGGATCATGATCGCGTCACCTGGTGCAATTTCGATATTGGCCGTGGGGTCGCCACGCTGCAGCAGGTCACTCAGGCGAACCCGGTACTGTTTGTTGCCCTCGATGGCGCGTACCAGCACGGCGTTGTTGCCGCCTGCCTTCGAGGTGAGGCCGTTGGCGGCCGTCATGACATCAAGCAGGGTCATGCCACGCCGATAGGGCACTGAACCCGGTTTTTCGGCTTGACCGATGACGCGGATGACCGACAGCGGATCGCCCACGATCTTGATGACCACGACCGAGACGCTCGGGTCACGAATGTAGGCGCTCAGGCTCGCCTCGATTTCCTGGCCCAGTGTTTGAGGGGTTTTGCCCACCGCCACGATGTCCTTGATCAGCGGGGCCGTGATCTTGCCATCTGGCCGCACAGGCACTTTGACCGACAGGTCGGGGTTGCGCCAGACCTTGATATCCAGCTCGTCGCCTGGGCCGATCTGATAAACATAATCATGCTCGGGCGCCTTGTCGGGCGCGGAGGGCAGGCTGGCGCAGGCGCTGATGAATGAAGAGAGAACCAGGGCGGACAGAAATCGAAGTTTGATCATGGCAGTGGACGATGACGAAACGCAGCCGGACGAAAACGTAGGGCCTCGTGCTGGCCTATGGGTGAGTTTGCCGGTTTGGGCCAGAATGACAGCAAATACCCGATGAACAGACGCACGATGTCTGCCGAAAGGCTGACAGCCAGATGCACTACTCTATCTTGTAGGTGGGGCGCCATTCCAACAGAATGATCCCCTTAGTGTGAAGAAAGGCCGTAACTTTTGATTTAAGCCTGTGCTGATATGTAAATAAGTTATGAATTTCAGTATAGGGGAGAAGCGGCTTGCGGCGCGTTGTTGGGGGCATGGCAGGAGAATCGGCCGTCCCTGAAGATACAAATGTCTCGAATTTGCATCATTCATGACAATCGCTGCTTACCGGGTTTTCCTGACGAAAAGCACGCAAAGGTCTGCTGGCAGACCGGTATCATCGCCCCTTCAGCCGTTCTGGCATACTGGGAGACGTGGCTGTGAGGAGCGACCGAGCAGATGGGAAGGGCGTAGGTCGGGTAGCCCATCATGCTGCCCCGTTGAGGGCTGCCGAGGCCGTGCAGGCGTCCGCCATGGCCTTGCCAGCTTGCTCATCTGATGCACGAACGCCGTTGGTGGATGCATTGCCCCAGTCCGAGTCTGATGACTTTATCATGCAGAATTATGAATTTTCAGCCTATGAAGCCTTTTCACGGGCTGAATGGGCCCAGCTACGCTCCAGCACGCCCTTGACGTTGTCGGAAGAGGATTTGCATGCGCTTCGGGGGGTCAACGAGCAGATCTCCTTGCAGGATGTCGTCGAGGTTTATCTCCCGCTATCGAGGCTTCTCAACCTGCATTTCCGGTCGGCGCAGGCCCTGTCCGGTGTGCGGGATGATTTTCTTGGCCGTCTGGTGGGCGTACGTCCCTACGTGATTGGCGTGGCGGGTAGCGTGGCCGTGGGCAAGAGCACCTTTGCGCGCGTGTTGCAGGCTTTGCTGGCGCGCTGGCCGGATCACCCCAAGGTCGAGTTGGTGACGACGGACGGTTTCCTGCACCCGAACGAGGTGCTGGAGGCGCGCGGGTTGATGCATCGAAAGGGCTTTCCTGAAAGCTATGACCGAAAGCGGATGATCTCCTTTCTGGCCGCGCTGAAGGCCGGTGAAGCCAAGGTGGAGGCGCCCGTGTATTCACATCAGGCTTATGACATCCTGCCCAACGTCACGCATTGTGTCGAGCAGCCCGACATCCTGATCTTCGAGGGCCTGAACGTGCTGCAGACGGGGGGCGTCGAGCGGCCGGGGGGGGCGGTGCAGAGCGTGACCGTCTCGGATTTCTTCGACTTCTCCATCTACGTGGATGCCACCGAGGCCGACATCGAGCGCTGGTACCAGCAGCGTTTCCTGTCCTTTCAGCGCACGGTGTTCCGGCGCCCTGATTCTTACTTTCATCACTTCCAGGACCTCAGCGAGGAAGAGGCACTGAAAGTGGCCAGCCAGATCTGGCGCGACATCAACCTCCTGAACCTGCGTGAGAACATCGTGCCCACCCGTGAGCGGGCCAACCTGGTGATGCGTAAATGCGCCGACCACAGCATCGGCGAGATCCGGCTGCGCAAGATCTAGAGCGTGTTAATGCACTGATTCGCCTCCGCGAAAGCCCCTCTAGGCCCAGAGCACTGCGTTGCCAACCGATCTAGACCGTGTCATGGACTGATTCGACCTGGCTGAAGCGTGTGGAGGCAGGTTGTATCGGGTGGGGCTGACGGGGGATGCCTGGACAGGCTTGGGGGCATGATGCATGCTGAATGCAAAAACGAACGACCCGGATCGGCAGGGGGCTGATCCGGGTCGTTTGTCGTTCTCGATCTCTTGTCTTGTTGGTCCTGCTGCGTTGCTGCATGCAGCAGGGCCAACAGCCGAGGAAGGAAGGCGCGTCAGTCTTCCATTTCGACGGCGATGGCGGTGGCTTCACCGCCGCCGATGCACAGCGAGGCAATGCCGCGCTTGCCGCCGGTCTTCTTCAGCGCGCCGAGCAGCGAGACGATGATCCGCGTGCCCGAGGCCCCGATCGGGTGACCCAGCGCGACGGCACCGCCGTGGATGTTCACCTTGTCGTGCGGGATGTTGTGATCCTTCATGGCGGCCATGGCCACGACGGCAAAGGCTTCGTTGATCTCGAAGAGATCCACCGAATCGGTCGTCCAGCCAGTCTTCTCATAGAGCTTCTCGATGGCGCCGACCGGGGCGATGGTGAACCACTCCGGCTCACGGGAATAGGTGGCGTGACCCTTGATGGTGGCGATCGGCTTCAGGCCCAGCTTGTCGGCCGTGGAGCGGCGCATCAGCACCATGGCAGCAGCACCATCGGAGATCGAGGACGAGGTGGCAGCCGTGACCGTGCCATCTTTCACGAAGGCCGGGCGCAGGTTCGGGATCTTCGCCGGATCGACCTTGAAGGGGCTTTCATCCTTGTTGATGACGGTGTCACCCTTCTTGCCGCTGATCGTGACCGGGGTGATCTCCCAGTCGAAGTCGCCATTCTCGTTGGCGGCACGGGCACGGCGGGAGGACTCGATGGCGTAGGCATCCTGCTCTTCGCGGGTGAAGCTGTACTTGTTGGCGCAGTCTTCGGCAAACAGACCCATCGACTTGCCGCCGCCATTGGGCATCTTGGTGTAGGCGTCTTCCAGGCCATCATAGGCCATGTGGTCGAACATCGTGGCGTGACCATAGCGGTAGCCGGTGCGGCCCTTCGGCACCATGTAGGGGGCGCTCGACATGTTTTCCATGCCGCCGGCCACGACGATGTCCTGGCTGCCGGCGGCCAGCAGATCATGGGCCAGCATCACGGTCTTCATGCCCGAGCCGCAGACCTTGTTCAGCGTGGTGGCGCCGGTGGAGATTGGCAGCCCGGCCTTCAGCGTGGCCTGGCGGGCCGGTGCCTGACCGAGGGCAGCGGGCAGCACGCAGCCCATCAGCACTTCCTGCACCTGCTCCGGCTTCAGACCGGCACGCTCGACGGCGGCCTTGATGGCGATGGCGCCCAGCTCGGGCGTTGGCACGCTGGAGAGTGCGCCCAGCATGGCGCCAATCGGTGTACGTGCTGCGGAAACGATGACGATCGGATCATTGGTCATGGTGTATCTCCATAAAAAGCGTCATGGGGCAAGGCAGCCCCCTCTCGTCGGGCAGTTCTGGTGCGTGTCGGGAACGGGTTCATCGCACGCGCCGCCATCCGGGGCGATGGGGGTGTGGCTCCGGATGGCGCTGCCTCAGGTCTGGACCGTACCGGTGCCATCATCTTCCCGAGGGAAGCGGACTCTGGACGGGTAAGGAAAAACGTCATCAAGTATGCCGTTTTTGATGCGTGTCTGCTTTTCCTGCCAGTATTCGGGGGTGAGCAGGTCGGCGTGGTATTTCATGAAGGGCTTGCGCACCAGTGGATTGCCCAGGAGGAAGGTGGAAAACTCTTCCGGGAACACATCGTTCGGTGCGACCGGATACCACGGTTCGGAGGCCATTTCATCCTCGGGGGTGCGAGGTTCGGGTACCTTGCGGAAGTTGCAGTCCGTGAGGTAGAGGACTTCATCGTAGTCGTAGAACACCACCCGGCCTTGGCGCGTCACGCCGAAGTTCTTGTAGAGCATGTCGCCAGGAAAGATGTTGGCGGCCACCATGTCCTTGATGGCCAGACCATACTGGTTGATGGCATGCTCCCGCTGGGCTTCGTCGGCCTGCTCGATGAACAGGTTGAGCGGCACCATCCGGCGCTCGATGTAGAGGTGGCGGATGATGATCCGGTCGTCCTCCTCCTGAATCAGCGAGGGAGCCGTGTCCTTCAGCTCCTGCAGCAGCTCGGGCGACATCCGGTGCTTCGGGAACGGCACATCGGAGTATTCCCACGAGTCGGCCATCCGGCCCACCCGGTCGTGTGCTTTCACCAGCTGGTAGCGGTCTTCGATGTATTCGCGCGTGATGTCCTTGCGACGCTTGTCCTTGATGAACTTGAACACATACGGGAAAGAGGGCAGCGTGAAGACGCCCATCACCAGCCCCTTGATGCCGGGGGCGATGATGAAGTGGTCGGAGGATTCGTGCAGGTGCTGGAGCAGATCGCGATAGAAGAGCGTCTTGCCCTGCTTGTGCAGCCCCAGCATCGTGTACAGCTCGGCCTGCGGCTTGGTGGGCATCAGCGATTGCAGGAAGCGCACATAGGCTGAGGGCACGGCCATGTCCACCATGAAATAGGCGCGTGAGAAGTTGAAGAGCGCTTCGATCCGCTTCGGCTCGGTCAGCACCGCATCGATGAAGACGCGGCCCCGGCTGTCGCGCAACAGCGCGAGTGCGAAGGGCTGCACCTCACCATCATCGATGATTCGGCCGATCAGGTAGGCGCCCTTGTTCCGATAGAAGAGCGAGCGCAACACATGCACCTGGCAGTCGAGCGAGGTGACGACATCCGGGCCGAAGAGGTCGGGGCAGGCATCGATGACCTGCTGCAGGTCGTTTTCGATGTCCTGATAACCGCAGGACAGGCCGAGATCGATCATCACCTGGCGCAGCAGATGCTTCCAGCCCTGGCCATCCGGGTAATACACCCGAAAGGAGGGGGGCGTGGCGTCGAGGTGTTCGGTGGACACCGCCGGGCGCACGAAGATGAAATCGTTATGGAAATACTCCCGATGCAGCAGGCGGGTGCTGACCGTGTTGAAGAAGGTCTCGGCCAGCTCGGGCTGCTGGTGCTCGGCCAACAGCAGCACGTAATGCTGCTTGACGGCCGCCCAGGTGTCTTCTTCCTGCAGGCTCGCCGGGTTGAACTGCGTTTGCAGTGCCTCGATGGCTTCACGTGCGCGCTGATCGTAGAAGGTGATCCGCTCGGTGGCGAGGTGACGCATCTTGTGCCAGGCGCCTTGCTCGAAACAGGCTTTGGCCTGCTGGGCGTTGTAGCGGAACAGCGCGTAATGGCGGTCGAAACCGGCAAGGATCGTGCGGGCCAGGGTGGCGGGGAGGCTCTCGGCGCCCATGCTGGCCGGGGCGGGGGGGGCTGGCCGATGACTCGGGCGCGGGTGTGATGTTCTGTGCATGCGGCTATCTTAACGCCCGGTATCGGGGTGGCAGCTGGGCACTTCGCGTAAACCCCAGGGTTGGCAGCCTGTGTCTGTCGGGTGGCAGCGGTAGCCTGTTGCATGCCGGATGCAGTCCGACCACTGATCCGGGTAGGGAAACCGGAAATCGGCGCCGGGTGCGGGGGCTGTCAACGCCGGGCGGATACTGGTTTCCTTGCATGGCAACGTCTGTCCGTGCATTGCCCGTTTGAGTGGTGCCCATGAGAACCGACCGACCCTATCGTCTGATTACCCGCTCTGATTTCGATGGCCTGGTAAGCGCTGCGATGCTGCGTGATATCGGCCTGGTGGATTCGGTGCTGTTCGTCCATCCGAAGGATGTGCAGGATGGCAAGGTGCCGGTGGGGCGGGACGACATGCTGGTGAACCTGCCTTATGTGGCCGAAGCGGGTCAGGTGTTCGACTATCAGGCGCCTGGCGCGCGTCGCCTGCCCAAAGTGGGGCACCACAACCTGGTGATGGGCGTGGGTGAGCGCTCGGTGTCGCGCGTGATCTTCGACCATTTTGGGGGCGCCTCACGCTTTCCCCGTGTGACGCCCGAGCTGCTGGCTGCCGCCGACAAGGCAGGCAGCGCCAGCTATTCGTTGGCCGACGTGCTGCACCCGCGTGACTGGACGCTGCTCTCCTTCATCACCGACCCCCGCACGGGCCTGGGCCGCTTCAAGGATTTTGGCATCTCCAACCTGCAGCTGATGATGATGCTGGTGGAGGCGTGCCGCTCGATGGACGTGGCACGCATCCTGGCCCTGCCGGATGTGGCGGCGCGCGTGCATCGCTATCACGAACATGAGTCGCTGGCCATCGAACAGATCCGCCGCTGCGCCCATGTCGATCAGGATACGGTGGTGCTCGACCTGCGCAATGAGCCGGTCATCTATGCGGCCAACCGATTTCTCGTCTACGCGCTGTTTCCGAATTGCAGCATGTCGGTGCATGTGATGTGGGGGCGCGAAAAGGCCAACACCGTCTTTGCGGTGGGCCGCTCGATCTTCAACACCCACACGCAGGTGGACGTGGGCGACCTGTGCACCCGCTTCGGCGGTGGTGGCCATCAATATGCCGGCACCTGCCAGATCGGCAACGAGTGGGCCAATGAGCGGCTGGACGAACTGCTGGCTCGTATCCACAAGGTTCAGGCCAAGGAAAAGGCCGGCGCCAAGGCGGCCACCGAGCCGCTGGCCTGAGTGCCGGGCCGCCAGGCGGGTGTGTCTGGTCGGCAGTTGGCGCTGTCGTGTGTGCCGAGTGTGTCTCCCGTCGTTGAGACATTCGCCAGTCCATCATCTCTCATCGATGAACCTGCTACCGGGCTGTGGCCTGGGGCAGGTTTTTTGCAATCAGCGCCTGGGCCACGGTGATCTTTTGCCCCTTGGCCATGCGAACGGTCTTGATGCCCGGGTACCCAGGTGCGATGAGGGCGGTGGGTCGTGCTGCCTGTCCATGCTCGAACCGACCAGCGGTCGGCAGCTTGTGCCGAATGGTCAGTTTCCGTGTTAGTGAAACCGTAATTTTTTAAAATTTAACAAATTATCTTGGTTTGACGAACGTTCTGCGTCTAGTAAAGCGATTGATAATGGTTCTTATCCTTTTAGAATCAGTCGTTCTAACTGCCTATCATTCCCCAGCCTGAAAGCTTGGCACAACGGGCGCGGTCTGCCCCACGGAACGGTTCTGCGACGCAGCTTTCCAGGTGTCCTGTTGTGTGCGGCGGCCAGCTGTCTGGCACGGATCATTCAGAGAAAGGAGCTGTCTTTCATGTCGTACATCAAGAGCCGCAAGCACGCGGTGACCCGTTCGGCTGGCCCGATCACCAGCATGGCGGCCATGACCATGCTGTCGTTGGCCTCAAGCCATGCCGTGGCCCAAAGTGGTGATGCCGAGCCGCGTTCCTCCGGTACGCTGGGGGAGGTGACGGTGCGGGATAGTGCCGAGAGTTACAAGGCCGACACGGTGTCCAGCCCGAAGTACACGGCGCCGTTGCTGGATACGCCGCAGACGATCACGGTGGTGCCCACACAGGTGCTTCAAGAGCAGAACAGCCTGTCCTTGCAGGAGGCGCTGACGAACAATGTGCCAGGCATCACCTTCCAGGCCGGTGAGGGTGGTGGCGGTTATGGTGACAACATCATGCTTCGTGGCTACTCCGCCAGCAACAACATTTCCCAGGATGGCATCCCGGATTCGGGCCAGTACACCCGTTCCGACTTCTTCAATATTGAAAGTATTGAAGTCACCAACGGTGCAAGCTCCGTGTATGGTGGCTCGGGCAATGTGGGCGGTGGCATCAACCTCGTCAGCAAACAGCCCTCGGCTCAGGACTTCACCAAGATCAGCGCCGGCTTGGGCACGGCCAAGTATGGGCGGGCCACTGTCGACATGAACCGTCGTGCCAGTGATTCGGTCGCATGGCGTCTGAACGCAATGGTTCATCGGAACGAACTCGCAGAGCGGGATGAAGAGCGTTTCAAACGGTTCGGTATTGCGCCGTCGGTCAAGTTTGGCATCAACACACCGACACAGGTGAGCCTGAGCTATTTCTATCAGAAAGATGACAATATCCCGCAGTATGGTGTGCCGTACGTGCTGACGCCTTTCCATACTGGGCCTGTGCCGGGGATTTCCCGGAGCAATTTCTATCAGTATCGCAACACGGGTAATGGTGAAGAAACCGATAACCATCGTCTGTCCGCACTGATTGAGCATCGCTTCAGTGACAGTCTTCGTATGAGGAACTTCACGCGTCTTGGTTTGACGGAGCGTTGGACGCAAATTGATTCGCCGCGTGGCACGTGGTGCGTCAATGGTGTGAACCCATTTGGCCAGACGGCGGCTCAACGTGCTTGCCGGATTGCAGACAACACGTATCTGCCGAATTCGGGGCCACATGGATACGTGCGCGACGAGAAAAATCGCATCGTCAGCAACCAGACCGACCTGATCGCCAAAGCCACGACTGGCCAGATTGAACATGACATCGTTGCCGGTCTGTATGTCGCTCATGAAACGCTTGACCGGACGGTCGGGAGCGTGTTGAACAATCCGGATGGAACCTCTGTGGCTCCAGCCGATCGTACAGCGATGAGTGCACTGAATCCTGAAGGCGTATGGAATGGCCCTGTGAACTATGTTCGCTCCCAGTACGGTGACGGCAAGATTCAAAACGTTGCGATTTACGCTTTTGACAATATCAAGCTCAATCAGCAATGGTCGCTGAACACCGGTGTGCGCTTCGAGCACTTCCGTGGCGAGTCCTTGAATAACCGGATCACTGACGGCACTCTCGTGCCAGGTGAGCGGATGAAGAACTCGGACAACCTGCTGTCGTTCATGGCTGGTGCTGTTTACAAGCCCATGTCCAATGGATCCGTTTACGCGTCAATCAGCAATTCCAAAACACCTTCTCAAGGCAGTGTCCGTCTGAGCTGCAATGCACGAAATTGCAATGTGGATCCAGAAACGGCTGTCAACTACGAGTTGGGTACGAAGTGGGACCTGATGGATAGCCGCTTGTCGTTGACGGCCGCGATCTTCCGGAATGAACGGAAGAACTACAAGGTCGAGGCTGATGAAACGCAGACCCTGCCCATGACGCTGGATGGAAAATCACGTGTGGATGGTATCGTTCTGGGCGCGGCCGGCAATATCACGTCACAGTGGGGGCTGTTCGCAAACTATTCCTATCTGAATAGCGAGGTGATTCAGGGGGTGTCCAACGCGGTTCGTGCTGCAACAGGTGTCGATGCACAGGCTGGTCAGCCGTTGACACAGGTGCCAAAGCATGCGGCCAATCTCTGGACTTCCTACGACTTTGCTCAGGGATGGTCGGTTGGTTACGGTTTTACGTACACGGGCAAAATGCAGTTGAACAATGGTGAGGCGCCGTATTACAACACCAAGGCTTATGTTGTGCAGAACGCGATGCTTGGCTATCGGTTTGATAAGCAGCTCAGTTTCCAGCTGAACGCCAAGAACTTGACCAACAAAGAGTACTACACGAGGGTGCGCGGTTCGTTGACTTCAAGCTCGGCTGTTCCTGGTACGGGTCGAACGATCACGTTGACTGGAAACTATGAGTTTTGATCATTTTGTGATGGGTATGCTGCCTGTTCCGGTGTCAGCTATCTGAGCTGATGAGAGAACGTCGAATTTCCTGTGCAGGGGTTCGGCGTTCTTTTTATTTGAGAATTTTCTGGTTGGGGTGTGGGGGAAATGTTTCATGAGTGGCGTGGGCCTTTGGGCTGGGATCAATTGATGCTCGGTCGGCGTTGGATCGGTGTCGTCTGATTCACGGCAGGCCCATCTGCTCATGTAAGATGGTTCTCTTCCGCCTTGCGTGCCTTCTCTTTCTTGCCCTGGTCGTAATGCCACTTGATGGCAAAGAAGGCTGCGATCAGGAGAACGGTCAGCTTGAAGATGCCGAAAATGATGGGAACCCAGTCCATGGTGTTTGCTGCTTTCAGGCTTGCTTGATCGAATGTTGTGCCACTGATCGTCGGTGCCGGCTCTGACTTTGTGAGCCGATGGGGGATTTGGCCCCCGGCGGGCGGTGGCGCGATGTTGCCGGCATTTTACGAAAGAGAGGGGCGCATGGCCAGAAGTCATGATTCATGAGCCGGGTAGGCCATGCCCTTGATGTTGCGAGAGGGCTGGGTTTAGGGTTCTTCTGATGTTGTGATTGCAGTGCGAGGCGTTCGTGATGCCGGGATGGTGTCGTGCTTGCTGCGTCTCTCGTAGAGATCGTGCCGGTTTTCAAGTGGACATTGGGTTGCTCAGGTAAGATTGAGTCTTATCCCGATTTGATCCTTCGATGTCTGGCCAGGCGCTTTGGCCATTTTCCTGCTGGGAGATTCCGTCATGATGCTGCACGTCCCCGAAGTGTTGACCCGAGATCAGGTGCGTGAGATGCGGGCGGCCTTGGAAGCTGCCGAGTGGGTGGACGGGCGTGAAAGCGTGGGGGCGCAAGGCGCTGCAGTCAAGAAGAACCGTCAACTGCCAGAGGCTTCGCCAGTGCGGGCGGAGCTGGGGCGAGTGATTCTGCAGGCGCTGGCGAAGCACCCTGTTTTCTTTTCGGCTGCGCTGCCGCTGCGTTATGTGCCGCCCTATTTCAACCGATATGAAGGGGGCGAAACCTACGGTTTGCATGTGGATGGCTCGGTGCGGATGGTGGCGGGTAGTCCGCCGGTGCGTACTGACTTGTCGTGCACGCTGTTTTTGTGTGACCCGGATGAATATGAAGGCGGCGAGCTGGTGGTGGTGGACACCTATGGTGAGCATGAGGTGAAGCTGCCCGCCGGCGACCTGATCCTGTACTCATCGGGGAGCCTGCACAAGGTGGAGCCTGTCACGCGCGGTGCGCGGATCAGCTCGTTCTTCTGGCTACAAAGCATGATCCGGGAAGATCAGCAGCGGCTGATGCTCTTCGAGCTGGATCAGAACATTCGCAAGCTACGCGGCCAGTATGGTGAAACGGAGGAGGCCGTGGGGCTCACGGCGATTTATCACAACCTGTTGCGGATGTGGTCGGAGACTTGAGGAGGGAGAGGGCGCGAGTTGGAGGGCTTCATGCGTCAGATGTTCGGGGGGATTTTTCTGGGAAGGGGGATGCCTGCCCGTGTTGCGTGCTCTGATGTTTGGACAAAGGCCCACGTTGGCCGGGGAGCGGATATCCTGGCGTTTCAATCGCCGACCATGGCCGATCGGCGGATCAGATCATGTTGACCGGTTCATGTTTGACCAAAGCCCGAGAACAGTATCTTGAGCAGGGGTATGCCGTGATCCCTGCTGCTTGGCAAGGGGCTGAGGTGAAGCAGGGCATTGATGCGCTTGAGACCTTGGTGCGTGCCATACAGTGTGAGCCTCGGGCCTGGCAGGCGAATGTTCTGTGGCAGCGGGATGTGCCGGAAAAGCAGTTGGCAGATATCCCTTTGTCTCGGCGAAAAATGGCGGGTGAGCAGATTTATATCATCAGTGATGTTGCTTCACATGACCTGTTGTTGAGGTCGATGGTGCTGGATGCCCGGTGTGGCCAAATTGCTCGCGCCTTGCTTGGGCACGATATTGTTTGCCATTTCAGTAACGCCACGATACGGGCAGCTGAAGTTGGTTGTGCATGCTCATGGCACCGGGATTGGCCCAATCAATATTGCACCACCCGAACTGGGCGGCAACTTCGGATCATGATCTGCCTGGATGGCATGCAGGATGGCCAGGGAGCTACACGTGTGATACCGGGTAGTCAGCACTGGGATGAGGAACGCTGGCATGAGTGGCGCCAGCAGCCCCTTGCGTCGCAGGAAGAGGGCGTTCCTTTGGTATGCTCGGCTGGTAGTGCTGTGGTGCTTGGGCCTTCAATTGTGCATGGTGCGGGGGCCAATTTGTCACCACACCCCCGCAGGAATCTGATTGCTCAGTGGGGGGCGGTACAGGACATGATCTGTGCGCAGCGTTTTGAGCAGGTGATGGGGTTGTCTTGCTGAAGCCGGCTTATGGTGATGAAATCACTGCCTTGTGTCATCACACCTCGATCTGCTTCAGGATGCTGGTCAGATCGCCGCACCTGAAGGCGGCGGAAAGTTGTTGTGAGCAGGCTTGGCTGCGGTCGCGTGATGCCAGCGCGGTTTTTTAATGTCATTTTTGCAGCAGATTCTGCAGCGCCTCTTCCACATCAGGGTACTGAAAGGTAAAGCCCTCTGCCAGCAGCCGGGCAGGTTTGATGAATTGGCCGTCGAGCACGAGGTCGGCCTGTTCGCCCATCGCAAGGCGCATGGCGAGGCCGGGCATGGTCAGGCGCAGGCGCTGGTGGGTGAGGCGCGCGGCGGTTTCGGCGAAGCTGAGCTGGGTGGTGAGGTCGGGGGCGACGAGGTTGTAAATCTGCCAGGCGGGGTCGGTTGGTCGTTCGGCAACGAACCGGATGGCAGAGATCACGTCGTCGAGGTGGATCCACGGCAGGGGCTGGTTGCCGGGGCCGATGCGGCCCACCCCCATCGAGACGGGTTTGAGCAGCTGGGGCAGGATGCCGCCGCCGTGCCCGAGCACGACACCGAGGCGACAGATGGTGACGGGGATGCCGGTGTCCGTTTGCATCTGCTGCGCCAGCGCTTCCCATTGTTGGCACAGCTCGGAGACGAAGACGGTGGGTTGTGGTGGGCCGTTTTCGTCGAGCACTTTCTGCCAGCCCGTCTGGCTGCCATTGCCGTAGTAGCCCACAGCCGATGCCTGGATCACCCGCTGGGGTTTGTAGCTGGTGGTTTTCAGCCAATCGGCCAAGGCGCGGGTGGGTTCGAGGCGGCTGTCGAGCAGCAGTTGCTTGCGGCGGGCTGTCCATCGACCATCGCCGACCGAAGCACCAGTCAGGTTGATGACCAGGTCAACCCAGATGCTCGGGTCGAAGTGGTGCAGTGAGCGGAAATATTCAAAGCGTTCACCCAATTCGGTGCGGCTGTCGTCGGGCCGGCGGGTGATGATCAGCACGCGCCAGCCGCGGTCGGCGTAGTCGGCTGCCAGGTGGCGGCCGATGAAGCCGCTGCCGCCCAGCAGCATCACGGTGGGGCGATGAGGAACAGGGTGTTCGGAGGGCAGGGTGGGCGCGGCTTCGGGCATGGCAGTAAAGCGCTATCGGCGTATCGGGTTGAGCGGCCGGGTTTGACCAGGCGGGGCCGTGTGGCCGGGCCGTTGTGCTGATCTTGATGTCAGCGACGGCGTGAGCGGCCGGGGGGTGGGGCGTGTCACGGATGTCCGGCTGGTTTGGGGGCCTAGGGAAGAAGAAATGCGTTCGTTCAGGCGGGTCAGTCGGGGGCTTGGCACCCGGCGTGGGCGGCAAGCGCCGTCTCAGGAGACCGGTACGGAAAACACCCCACGCGCCAGAAACACGGCAAAGAGCGGGATCAGCAGCATCAGGTGTGAACCGATCATGATGAGCCGCCGAACTTTTCTGACTTCGACGCCCAGCGGCAGCTGGCCGGTGCGGTTCCAGATGCGCACCCAGCGACGCAGGGCGATCGAGGCGGGGATCGAGATCAGGGCGATCAGTACGAAGAAGGTGAGCTTGGCGTGCAGCATGGGCTGGGCCAGATACCAGTCGAAGCCCTTGGCGCCCCAGATCATGCGGGCGAGGCCCGTGAGCAGCACGCACAGGGCCGAGATGCCGTAGAGGACATCGAGTCGGGCCAGGCGCTTCAGCACGTCGGCATTGAGCCACTCGGCACGACAGAGGGCGGCTTCGCTCGTGACGAAGACGACCATCATCAGGATGGCGGAGAAATGCAGAAAGGCCAAAATGGATTCAAGGAACATGGACAGAGCTTACTGAAACGGGAGGCGCCAGCGCAGGGGCGAAGCGGTGCATGACACACGCTGCGCCCTGGCAGCTGAACTGGATGGGGCACCGTCATGCTGCCCCAGCTCGTTTACTGAATGCACCGGTTGGCCAGGAGCGCATCCATGACGGAGGGATCGGCCAGGGTGCTGGTGTCACCCACCTGCTCGGGTGCGTTCTCGGCGATCTTGCGCAGGATGCGGCGCATGATCTTGCCGGAGCGGGTCTTGGGCAGCCCGTTCACCCACTGGATGTGCTCGGGGCTGGCCAGCGGGCTGACGGTCTGACGCAGATGCTGTGTCAGTGATTGTCGCAGGTTGTCGTCCGGCGTTTCGCCATCCACCAGCATCACGTACAGGTAAATGCTCTGGCCCTTGACCGGGTGGTGGCAGCTGACGGCGGCTGCTTCGGCCACGGCCGGGTGCGCGAGCAGCGCGCTTTCGACCTCGACCGTGCTCAGGCGCGTGCCGCTGATGTTGATCACGTCATCGATTCGGCCGGTGATCCGGTAGTCGCCGTCTTCATCGCGCTCGGCCGCATCACTGGTGTAGAAAAGGCCGGGATAGGGGCGGAAGTAGGTGTCGATGAAACGGCTGTGGTCGCCATGAAGCGTGCGGGCCTGGCCGGGCCAGCTGTGGGCAAACACGAGCGCGCCCTTGCCGGCTTGGTGCTTCGGGATGAATTCGGCAGTGTCATCGATCAGCTGGGGATCGATGCCGGGCAGTGCACGGGCGACGGCACCGGGTTTCGGGTCGCTGCCCACGGTCGAGGCGAGCAGGATGCCGCCTGTTTCGGTCTGCCACCAGGTGTCGATGATCGGGCAGTGCCCGCCACCCACCACGTCATGCAGCCACTGCCAGGCTTTGGGGTCGAGCGGCTCACCGGCCGAGGCGAGCAGCCGCAGGTGCCGGTGGTCGAAGTGGGGTGGCGGGGTGGTGCCGGTGTTGATCAGTGCGCGCACGGTGGTCGGCACGGTGTAGATCACGCTGACCTCGTGGCGATCGAGCGTCTTCCAGAAGCGGGAGGCGTTCGGGTAGCTGGGCGAGCCATTGAAGAGCAGCGAGGTACTGCCGTTGCAGAGCGGCCCATAGACCATGTAGGTGTGGGCTGCGATCCAGCCGATGTCGGCCGTGCACCAGAACACGTCTTCGGGGCGCAGGCCGAAGACTTCCTCATGGGTGAAGGCGGCATACAGCAGATAGCCGCCACAGGCATGCACCAAGCCCTTCGGCTTGCCGCTGCTGCCTGAGGCGTAAAGGATGAAGAGCGGGTCATCGGCCTGCATGGCTTGGGCTTCGCATTCGGTGGGCTGGTTGTCCACCACGGCATGCCACCAGAGATCGCGTCCGGCCTGCATGTCGACAGGCTGACCGAGCTGCTTGAGCACGATCACCGTCCTGACGGTGTCACAGCCGGCCTGGGTCAGTGCGGCATCGAGGTTCTGCTTGAGTGGAATCAGGCGTCCGGCGCGCCAACTGGTATCGGCCGTGATGACGGCACAGCTTTGACTGTCCCGTAGCCGTTCGGCCAGCGAGGTGGGGGAGAAACCGCTGAACACCACGCAGTGAATGGCGCCGATACGGGCGCAGGCGAGCATCGCCACCACGGCCTCGGCGAGGGTGGGCAGGTAGATGGTGACCCGATCCCCTTTGCCGATGCCCTGTTCTCGCAGGGCGTTGCCCAACTGGCAGACCTGATCGTATAGCTGCTGATAGCTGATGTGGCGCGCGGCGGTGCCATCATCGTCCGAATCACAGATCAACGCCGTCTGCTGCGCGCGTTCAGGCAGGTGCCGATCGAGGCAGTTGACGCTCACGTTGAGTTGCCCATCACCAAACCAGCTCAAGCGCAGGTCGTCGGGGTCTAGATGGATGTTGCAGACCTGCTCAGGGGGTTTGATCCAGCTGAGGCGCTGGGCGGTCTGGCCCCAGAAGGCGGCCAGATCCTGCAGCGAGTCGGCATGGTATGTCTGGTATTCGGCCCGTGTCAGTGGTTGCGGGCTGGCAGCTTTGGTCATGAGCATCGTCCCTCCAGGCATCCTTGGAAACTTGGGTGGCAGGCCGTGGCGATGGGTGTGCTTCACCGGTCAAAGGCATGCGGCACGCACGATGCCTGCCATCCAAGCGCCTGGGATGCATTTTTCCCCTCCCAGGTGATTCCTTGATTGTAGAGTGTGTGATGCCTTTGTTTCTCAGGGTGAGGCGCCTGCACGGGCGGGGGAGCTGGTTATCCCCAAGGCATATGGGCACGTTCACACGGGCCAGTCAGCGTGGTGGAGGCAGCAACCCATATTCGCCCAGCTGCTTGTCCACCGCTTCATCCCAGCCCCGGTTGGCTGCCGGGCTGGCAGGGCTGGGGTGCAGGATCTGGCCGATGTGCAGACGGCGAGCCAGCGGGCGATCGTCCAGCACCTCCGAGACAACGTGGCGCAGGCGTTTTTCGGCAAAGCCGCCCACGCCGATCACCCACTCGGGGCGGATTGCTTCGATGACGGTGGCGAGGTGCTGATCGCAGATGGCTTCGATGGCGCGCTGTTCAGATGCGGGCAGTTGCACCGGCGTGCGGTTCTTGCCGCTGGCTTCCAGAAAGACGAGCGGGCAGTAGTTGATGACGATGGCCGTCTTGAAAAATGCCTCGGCTTCACCAAAGCGGCGTGCAGCCCACCCCCAAAGTCTGCGACCACTCACTTCCGAGCGACGGCACGAAAATCCGTCGATCAACCGCTTGGGGTGCTGGTGCTCGGGGGCGTGGATGGCCGCTTCGATGCCCATCCAGTCGCGTACCGCCGGGATTTCACCGAAGGGAACGCCCGTCTGCATCATGCCGAAGGGGCCGGGGTTCATGCCGAGGAACATGATGCGCTTGTGACCCTGTCCGTAGCGCGAGAGGTAGGCGGCATGGCCAGCCCAGGCGTAGTCGAGCGGGTTGTAGACATGGGCCACGGGCGGGGCGAAGGCAAGGGCGTCGAGCGCCTGACTCATCCGGGCGGCGGCGCGCAGTAGCGTCTGGGCCACCGGGTCGGTGTGGGTGAGGGTGGGTGGGGAGGCGGGTTGGCGGTTCATGGGCACAATGATGGCGTGCGTGGCCTGATTCGGCAACTCGGGTCGGCGCGTGCCGATTTGATAGATTCGGGTGATCGAATCCCGGTCGTTGTGAGCGCCGGAGGAGCACAGCTTTTCAATCGAGAGGGGAAGTCATGAAGTACATCGATCACGGCAAGGGGGGCGGGGCTGAGGTTCTGCGGCTGAAAGAGGCCGAGATGCCCGAGGTCGGGGCCGGCGAGGTGTTGATCCGTGTGGCCTATGCGGGGGTCAACCGGCCGGATGTGTTGCAGCGTGAAGGCAAGTATCCGCCGCCGCGTGGGGCATCGCCTCATCTGGGGCTGGAGGTGTCGGGCACGGTGATGGCCGTGGGCCAGGGCGTGGATGAATGGGCGGTGGGCGACCGGGTGTGTGCACTGACGGATGGCGGTGGCTATGCCGAGGTGGTGGCGGTGCCGGTGGGCCAGGTGCTGCCGGTGCCTGAAGGCTTGTCGCTGGCCGAAGCAGCTGCCTTGCCCGAGACTTTCCTCACGGTGTGGGCCAATGTGTTCGAGCGGGGGCGGTTGGTGGCCGGCGAGACGTTTCTGGTGCATGGTGGTACCTCCGGCATCGGGGTGACGGCCATCCAGCTCGCGAAGGCGGCTGGCGCCAGGGTATTCTGCACGGTCGGTTCACCCGAGAAGGTGAAGGCGGCCGAGGCGTTGGGCGCCGAGGTCGCCATCGATTACCGGCAGCGCGATTTCGTGGCCGAGGTGGCGCGGCTGACCGAGGGCCGGGGTGTGGACGTGATTCTGGACATGGTGGGCGGCCCGTACATCGAGCGGAATCTGCGTTCGCTCGCGCCGGACGGTCGGCTTGTGCAGATTGCGTTCCTTCAGTCGGCCAAGGTCGAGGTGAATTGGGCGCCGCTCCTGGTCAAGCGCCTGACCTTTACCGGCTCGACGCTGCGGGCGCGCAGTGGGGCGGACAAGGCTCGACTGGTACGTGAGTTGCAGGCGCATGTGTGGCCGATGCTGGCGCGTGGTGAGGTCAGGCCGGTGCTCGACCGTACCTTTGCGCTGGCCGATGCGGCCGAGGCTCACCGCCGGATGGAAAGCTCCGAGCACATCGGCAAGATCCTGCTGGCGGTACGACCCGCCGAGTGAGTGCTCTTGGCGCGTGTGATGACTTGCTCATCCCCGCGACAATCCCGCTGGGCGTGCCGCACACGTTTTACACGAAGCGGTAGGTGGGGTGCTGTCGATAGAGCCGGTTTTCCCGGGCCACGCACATCAGCATGCCGCTGCCCAGGCCCAGCGTGACGAGTGAGGTGCCGCCGTACGAGAGGAAAGGCAGCGGCACGCCCACCACGGGCAGCACGCCGATCACCATGCCGATGTTCACGAAGGCATAGGTGAAAAAGATCATCGTCATCGAGGCGGCCAGCAACCGGGCAAAGGTGGTGCGTGCCTTGGCGGCGATCATCAGGCCGCGACCGACAAGTGCCAGATAGAGCAGCAGCAGGATGGCCGTGCCGACCAGTCCGAACTCTTCGGCATACACGGAAAAGATGAAGTCGGTCGTGCGTTCGGGCACGAAATCGAGGTGGGCCTGGGTGCCGTTCAGCCATCCTTTGCCGTCCACGCCCCCGGAGCCCACGGCGATGGTCGACTGGATGATGTGAAAGCCCTTGCCCAGTGGGTCGGTGGTGGGATCGAGCATCGTCAGCACCCGCTGCTGCTGATAAGGCTTCATGTTGATCCACAGAAGCGGCAGAGCCGACAGCCCGATGACCAGGCTGCCGAAGATGACCCGCCAGCTCAGACCCGCAAAATAGATGGCGAAGGCGCCAGCCGAACCGACGAGGATGGCGGTGCCGAGATCGGGCTGGCGGCTGATCAGCGCGACGGGGATGGCGAGCAACAACAGTGCGAGCAGGTGGCGGTTTTGCTGGCTGAGCCGGTTCTGCTGGGCAGTATGGTGGTAAAACCAGGCGAGCAGCAGCGGAATGGCGATTTTCATCAGCTCCGAGGGCTGGATGCGGGTAAAGCCGATGTCCAGCCAGCGTTTGGCGCCCTTCGCGGTGATGCCTGCCACCTCGACGCCGACGAGCAGTGCCACGCCCAGCGCGTAGAGGGGAATGGCGACCGTCATCAGGTGTTTGGGGCGCATCAGCGTGATGAGCCAGGTCAGGATGACGGCCATGCCCAGGTTGCGGGCGTGAACGACGAGCCGTGCCAGGCTGTCATTGGCAGCGGAGTACATCGTGACGAGGCTGATCAGCGTGAGCCCCAACAGGATGCCGAAGAGTGCCGGGTCGAAGACCAGCACGAAGCGTTTCAGAAAGCGCCAAAGGCTGCCGGCGTTCATGGGCTGCCCTCCTCGGTGCTGGCCTCGTCCGGGCGTTCGGGTTGCGCCTCGGCCGGCAGTTTGCCCAGCAGATAAAAGTCGAAGAGCTGGCGTGCCAGTGGTGCGGCCACACGGGCGCCGAAGCCACCGTTCTCGACGACCACGGCCAGCGCGATACGGGGTTTGTCGGCCGGGGCGTAGCCGATGTAGAGCGAATGGTCTCGGTGCCGGTGGGCGATTCGCTTCTCGTCATATTTTTCGTTTTGTCGAATGCCGATCACCTGTGAGGTGCCGGTCTTGCCGGCTGAGAGATATTCGGCCCCCTGAAAGGCGATCCGTCCGGTACCTTTCAGGGTGACATCGATCATCGCGCGCTGCACGCGCTTCAGTGTGGTGCTCGACACGTTGATGGCAGGTCGGGCACCGGCCGAGGGCGCCCGCTGGGCCTGACCGATATGGGTGACGAGGTGTGGCTGGTTGGGTACGCCGTCGTTGGCCAGCGTGGCCGTCGCATGCGCCAGTTGCAGGATCGTGAAGCTGTTGTAGCCCTGACCGATACCGACCGACGGGGTTTCGCCTGGATACCAGGGCTGCTTGAAGCGGGCACGCTTCCATTGGGAGGAGGGCAGGATGCCGGCCGATTCGTCCGGCAGGTCGATGCCGGTGAGCTGACCGAAACCCCAGGGTTTCATGAACTGGTGGATGCGATCCACGCCCAGGTCGAGCGAGGCGCCGTAGTAATAGGTGTCGGAGGAAACGACGATCGATTTGTGCAGGTCGACCCGGCCGTGGCCGCTGGGTTTGGAATCCCGAAAACGGTGCTTGCCGAGCATGAAGTAGCCGGGATCCTGGATGATCTCTTCGGGTTTGCGTACGCCGCTTTCGGCAATGGCCATCGCCATGAAGGGTTTGTAGGTCGAACCGGGCGGGTAGGTGCCACGCAGCGGACGGTTCAGCAGTGGCCGGTTCGGGTCTTCGTTGAGCCGTTGCCAGTTCTGTGTGTCGATGCCGTCCACGAAAAGGTTCGGGTCGAAGCTCGGCATCGAGACGAAGGCGAGGATCTGGCCCGTGGCCGGTTCGATGGCGACCAGGGCACCGCGCTGATCACCGAAGAGTTTTTCCGCCAGTTGTTGCAGCCGGATGTCGAGCGAGAGTTGCAGCGACTGGCCGGGCGTGGCCGGCTTTTTGGAGAGCGAGCGTACGGGACGGCCGCTGGCGGTCACCTCCACTTCCTCGACACCGACGCGGCCGTGCAGCTGCGATTCATAACTCTGTTCCAGTCCAAGCTTGCCGATATGGGTGCTGCCGGCGTAATTGGAGGCGCGTTCGTCCTTTTGAAGTTGTTCGTTGTCGCTGGCTGAAATGCGACCGATGTGGCCGATGGCGTGGGCGGCGGTGCTGCCGAGCGGGTAGTGGCGACGCGGGCGCGCCGTGATGTCGATGCCATCGAACTGAAAGCGTACGGCTGCGATCCGGGCCACTTCTTCGTCGGTGAGCCGGGTTTTGAGCGGAATCGTGCCGTTGTGCTTGACCTGCGGCAGCAGGCGCTGAAAGCGCCGCTTCTCCAGGGCCGAGATCGGAATGATCCGGCCGAGCGCCTCGATCAGCTGGTCGATGTCCTTGACCCGGTTGGGGGCTATTTCGAGGGCCGGTGCATAGATGTCTTCGGCCAGCACGATGCCGTTACGGTCGACGATGCGGCCACGCTGTGGGGCAAGGGGCCGCATCGTGATCCGGTTTTCTTCGGCCAGCGCGTGGTAGTTGGCATAGCTCGCCACCTGCAGATACCAGGCGCGGGCACCCAGCCCGCCGAAGGCACAGCCGACCGCCAGCATGGCGACCCAGAGTCGTCGCCTGAAAAATGGGGGTGGGGGGCTGGTGCTCGGGTGCCTCACGATCGCATCCTCGGTTCAGCCATCGTTGCGATAGCGGTTGGTGCCGGATGAGGGCGTGGGCCGCAGATAGGGGGCGGTGGGCGTGTCGCTGGCTGGCTGGCGGCGACGTTTGCCCAGCAGCAAGGGCATCAGTGGCCATAGCAGCGTCGTGCTGAGGGCGGGCAGAAACTGGTTCGGGTCATCGATTGGAAATCCTGCCACCCAGCGTGCGCCTGCGAGCATGGCCTGGGCCGCGACGAGCACCAGCAGCACATGCAGCATCTGCAGCGGCACGCCAAAGCAGCGCATCCGCCGGCGTAGCAGCATGCCCAGCCAGGTGATCAGCGTGTAGGAGAGCGCATGTTCACCGAGCGCCGACATCAGGTGCGTGTCCATCAGCAGCCCCAGCACGAAGGCGAGCAGCAGCAGCGTCTGGCGTGGCTGGCGTATCGACCAGAAGAGCAGCGTGAGCGCCACCACATCGGGAATGACCGGGTTGTCCGGCCAGGGGCAGAGGTTCAGCAGCAGCGCCGCCAGCAGGCTGCCCAGCAGCTTCAGCCAGGGCACGGCTTGCGATGAGGAGGAGATGCGAGGGCTGACCATCAGGGCTGGGGGGCGGCGGCTTGTTCGGTCGCAGCGTCGGCAGGGGCGCCATCAGCAGGCACGGTATTCGACAATAACACGAGCACCAGCGTAGGGTGCCGGGTGTCGGCGAGCGGGCGCACCGATATGTCGGCAAATGGTTCGGTGGCTTTTTTGTCGATCTGTTCGATCACGCCCACCGGCAACCCCCTTGGGTAGAGAAAGTCCAGCCCTGAGGTGTAGAGCAGATCACCTTGGCGCAGGTCGGCTTCGTCCGTCTGGAAGCGAAGCGCCATCCGGTTGGGCGTACTGTTGCCGAAGACGATGGCGTGAAGGCCATTGCGCTTGACGGTGACCGGCACGCTGATGGCCGAGTCGGTCATCAGCGTCATTTCACTGCTGTGGGGATAGACGCGGGTGATCTGGCCGATGACACCGTTCGGGTCGAGCACCGGTTGGCCGACGGCCACCCCGTGCTGGCTGCCTTTGTTCAGCAGCCGCTGCTGATTGCCGGCCGAGCGCGGCTGCATCAGCACTTCGGCCACGAGCGAGGGGGTCGGGATATGGGGTTTCAAGCCGGCCAGTGCGCGAAGTTGCTGGTTTTCCTGTTGCAGCGCTTCGGTTTGTGCCAGCACCTTCGATTGCCGGGTGAGCGCCTGACGCAGCACCTCGTTGCGTTGGCGCAGCGCATGGATGTCGCTCACATAGGTGAGGCCCGTCTGGATGAGCGCCCGCGGCTGGGCCAGCACCTGCTGCACGGGTGAGAGTGCCGTGGCAATGAGCTGGCGTACCGGGTCGAGCCGTTGCAGCCGGGCGTCCGTCACCATGAGCGCCAGTGCCGCGATGAGCAGCACGATGCCCAACCCGGTGTGGGGGTGGTTGGTGGAGGGGGGGCGACGGTACTTCATTCAGGCGTAAAGATGCCGCCCAGCTCGTCCATGCGCTCAAGCGCCAGACCGCAGCCGCGGACGACACAGGTCAGTGGTTCATCGGAGATCAGCGTGGGCAGACCTGTTTCTTCGGCCAGCAGCCTGTCCAGTCCTGGCAGCAGTGCGCCGCCGCCCGTCAGCATGATGCCGCGCTCACTGATGTCGGCGGCAATGTCGGGCGAGGTGTCTTCCAGTGCCGTCTTGATGGCCTGAATGATCTGCTCCATCGGTGGGGTGATGGCTTCGCGCACTTCGTTGGCATTGATCCGAAACACGCGTGGCACGCCTTCGGAAAGGTTGCGTCCCTTCACCTCCATCGTCCTGATCTGTGGTTCGGGAAAGGCCGAGCCAATCTCTTTCTTGATCTGTTCGGCTGTCGTCTCGCCGATCAGCATGCCGTGGTGTCGTCGGATATAGCTGGCAATGGCCTCATCGAAACGGTCTCCGCCCACGCGCAGCGAGGTGGCGTGGATGAGGCCTCCCAATGAGATCACGCCCACTTCGGTTGTGCCGCCACCGATGTCGACCACCATCGAGCCGGTGGCTTCGGAGACGGGCAGGCCGGCGCCAATGGCGGCGGCCACCGGTTCTTCGATCAGGTGAACCTCGGCAGCACCAGCGCCCAGTGCCGAATCGCGTAGCGCGCGGCGCTCAACCTGGGTCGAGCCACAGGGTACACAGATCAGCACGCGGGGATTTGGCGCGAGCACACCGCCGGGGTGGGCCATCCGCACGAACTCTTTCAGCATCTTTTCGGTGATGGAGAGATCAGCGATGACCCCGTCCTTCAGGGGGCGGATGGCCTGCATGTTGCCCGGCACCTTGCCCAGCATCTGCCGCGCCGCCTGGCCGACGGCCGTGATCGTCCGCTTGCCGGCAGAGGCGGCATCGGTACGGATGGCAACGACCGAGGGTTCATCGAGCACGATGCCTTTACCCTTGGCATAGATCAGGGTATTGGCGGTGCCAAGGTCGATCGCCAGATCGTTCGCAAAATATTTCTTGATGAAACCGAACATATCGAAGCGTCGCTTTTGTTTTCAATGGGCCAGGCGATCATACCGTTATACACTTTCGGATGTCTCATCAGGGGCCGTGCCGGAGACTATTGGTCGGTCGTCGGTCGTGAACGCTGCTTTGGGCGTTGTACTGATACCACCGCGGTGCGGCCTGATGTTTTTGATCATTCCATCGATGTGCAATCGATGAGCCAGGGAATTTTCTGATGTCATTGACACCCGAGGACATTCGGCGTCTGGGGGAGCTTGCCCGTATCCGGCTGGATGACGGCGAGCGCGCTCAGCTGCAGGCCGATCTGGACGACATTTTCGGCATTATCGAAAAGCTGCGTGCGGTCGACACGACTGGTGTCGAACCGATGACTCATGCCGAGCGCATCGGCTTGCGCCTGCGTGAGGATGTGGTCAGCGAAGAGGTTGAGCGAGAAGCGAATCAGCGTTCGGCCCCGGCCGTGGCCGATGGTCTGTATCTGGTGCCGAGGGTGGTCGAATGAGCG
>JAUNKF010000022.1 GCA_030532895.1 Lautropia sp.
GTTCTTTGCTGGACATGCCGGCAGTGTAATGGAAAGTGGTTCGGGATGTCATGGCGCCCGCCATGACGTCGACAACCGCGCCGGTGAGGCACGCGTGGCCGCGCTATCGCGGCGGCAAATCCGTGGGGCGGCCACGCTCAGGACTCGGTCAGGGCCTCAGGACGCCCCGCCCCGGTGACGATGCCAGAGCATCGAGGCACGAAACTGCTTCTCCAGGGCCGCCAGCCCCTGACGATGCAGCGCCACTTCGGTCTCTTCGGCCAGGCGGATCTTCAACCCTTTGGGCGGCCACTCACCCGCCAAGGCTTCTGCGCCGCCGCCCGCATGCTCCCCGCCGCCGGACGATGCGCTGATGTCAAAGCTGCCCTGACCGCGGGTCAGACCCAGATAGACTTCGGCCAGCAGCTCCGCATCGAGCAACGCCCCGTGCAAGGTCCGGTGCTTGTTGGGCACCATCAGACGCTCGCACAACGCATCGAGGTTGTTGCGTTTGCCCGGATACTGCTCTCGGGCCATCATCAAGGTGTCGGTGATGCCCAGAACATGCGTGTCGAAGCTGCCCCGATCGAGGCGTGCCAGCTCGGCATTCAGAAAGCCCACGTCGAAGGCCGCGTTGTGGATGATGATCTCGGCGCCACGGCAAAAATCGAGAAAACGGTCGACCACATCGGCAAACACCGGCTTGTCGCGCAGGCTGTCCCAGGTCATGCCGTGAACCCTGGCCGCCCCTTCATCCACCTCGCGCTCCGGGTTGATGTAGAGGTGCAGGTTGTTGTGGGTGAGCCGGCGGTTCACCATCTCCACGCAACCGATCTCGATGATCCGGTGGCCCTGACTGGCCTCCAGGCCCGTGGTTTCGGTATCGAGGCTGATCTGCCTGACGGCACCGCTCATATCGAGCCTCCGCGAGCCTTCTGCAGGGCTGCCACGGCCAGCCGATCGGCCCGTTCGTTGTTGACGTTGCCCTGATGCCCCCGAACCCAGCGAACCTTCACCTGACGGCAGTCAGCCTCGGCGAACAGCACTTTCCAGAGTTCAAGGTTGGCAACCGGATCACCCTTGGCATTACGGTAGCCTCGACGCACCCAGCCGGCCCGCCATTCACTCAACCCCTTCAGCACATATTGACTGTCGGAGACCAGCTCGACCAGCGCGCCTTCGGGCGTGCGACGCAACCCCTCGATGGCCGCCGTGATTTCGGCAATCTGGTTGGTGCCCGGCCCGATGAAACCGTGATCGGCAGCCACCTCCTTACCCGAGGGCTCGAAAACCACCACCCCCCAGGCCGCAGGGCCCGGATTGGTCGGTGCGCAGGCGCCATCGGTGTAAGCGACCCATTTGTCTGTCATCACAAGCCTATCCATCAAGAGCGGACAGGCATTCTAGCCCGGATGTGAGGTGCGCTGCCCGCCCGCCGTCACGACCCGACCATTCTTCACCGGCATGCGTCGCCAGGCCGACCCCACCAAATGCATGCCCCTGACCTGCTTGACGGCCTTGACCAGATAGGCGGCCCCACACACCGGCCACCACCGGTCACCGGCTTTTTCGACCATGCGGCTGCTACGCATCAGCCACTCGTGGCGAGCAAAAGGCCAGGCATAACAGCCATGCACGGTGGCTTCCGGTTCAAAACTCAACAGCCGCAGCCAGTCCCGGAGCTGGGCGGCCGCAATCCAGTCCCCCTGCACCGGGACGAAAGGCCGCCACAGCCATGCCGGCATCGACTGTCGAACGCCCCACAGCGACCAGGGATTCAAGCCGGCCACGATCAGATGCCCGTCCGGCCTCAGCACACGATCCACCTCCCGCAACAAGCGATAGGGATCCCCACAGTGTTCCAACTGGTGCATGAGCACCACCAGATCGATCGTGTGCGTCTCGAACGGCAGCTCCCGAAAATCAGCCACCCGCAGATCCGGCTGCCACCCTGACTCATCACCACGGCCCAAGCCGGCCTTCACCCGGATGCGATGCGGTATGCGACTGGCCGCCAGCGCATCCAGCTCGGGCATGCCCAGCTGCACGGCGTAATAGCCGAAGACGTTCGCCACGGCACGCACGAGCTGAGCCTGCTCCCAGCGCAGCAGATATTGGCCGGCGGGCGAGGCCAGCCACTGCCGCCACGCCGTCTCATCCTCAGGGTAGTCCCGAGGGTCGGGCGCTGCCGGTCGGGCATGGCTGCCGTTAAGATTCGGGTGACGCGCCTTATCAGGATTATTCATGACATCCCATTACTCTTCTTTCAGGGCTGAACCGTCGACCATCACCGAGAGCGACGGCGAAAGAGAGCCAAGCCGCTCTACCAGCCCAGGAATCCGCATTGTTCCCATCCTTGCCTTTCAGGACAACTATATCTGGCGTGCAGGTCGAACCGATATACCGGGACAACCCATGCTCGTCGTCGACCCTGGCGATGCAGCCCCCGTCATGGCTGACCTCGACGCCCTCGGCAGTCCGCTGGCCGCCATCCTGATCACTCACCACCATGCCGACCATGTGGGCGGCATCCAGGCCCTGAAACGGCGCTGGCCCGACGCACCGGTGTTCGGCCCCGCCAACTGTGTCACGCACGGCGTCGAACGTGTCGTCTCACATGGCGACACCGTCAACCTGCCCGCCCTAGGCTTTCGCGCCGAGGTCATCGCCACCCCAGGGCACACGGCCGACCATCTGAGCTACTTCTGCCCGGCACTGCCCGGACAGCCGTCGCCCGTGTTGTTCTGTGGTGACACCCTGTTCGCTGCCGGCTGCGGACGGATCTTTGACGGCACGATCGAGCAGCAGTTCCGCTCGCTGACGACACTGGCCATGCTGCCGATGGAAACGCTGGTGTACGCAGCCCATGAATATACGCTGACGAACCTGCATTTCGCCCTCCAGGCCGAACCAAACAACCATCGAATCCAGCAACGACTGGAACACTGCCTGCAATTGCGGGCCGAAGGCTTACCCACCCTGCCGTCCACGATGGGGATGGAAGCAGCCACGAACCCCTTCCTGCGCAGCCACCTGCCCACCCTTGGTGCCAATCTGCCCGCCGGGCTCGTGCCCCGTACCCCCAATGCGCTGTCCGTGTTTCAGGCGCTGCGCAGCTGGCGTAACGATTTCCGGCCACCAAACTAGAGCGGTTGGCAACGCCGTGCTGCGCGCCCATGGGAGCTTTCGCGCAGCCGATCAAGTGCATGACACGCTCTGGCGCACACCACCAACCGACAAGCGGTCGGGCACAACCGAAACACGTCACGGGGTTTAGGATGCATCGTCATCATCCTGTGCTAGAGTGAAGAAGGCAATTGCACTGCCCGGCGCATCGTGCCCCGTCATCCGGCCGCACCTTGAGGCTCACAAGGTCAGTTGCCCGCCTGAAGCTCGTCACATGCAAGCGCCAAGCCTTGGCTGCTTGCCCGCGGCGCCCCCCCCTGGGTGCCCCACCACACCCTGGAAATGCCTGTGTCCATCCACCGCCTGCCTTCCTCCTTGCCGCCACCTTCCATGCTTCGCCGACGAGACCTGGTACTCTGGCAGCGCATGCGGCGGCTGCTCGGGCGCGCCGGCCTCATCGTGGGCACCAGCTGGCTGGCGGCTTGTGCCAGCACGGCAGGGCCGGATGCCGGCAGCCAGGCCGGCCTGTCTCAGGAGCGTCTGGCCGATCACGGCTTCTACCCCGCTGCCAACGAGGATGGCATCCAGTTGATCCAGCCGGCCCAGCTGGGCCAACATCAGGCCGCGTATGAAGATCTGTGGGATCGCATCCGCGCGGGCTTTGCCTTTCCCGAGCTGGACTCACCGCTCGTGGCCGAGAAGGAACGCTTCTACCTGCAACGACCTGATTATCTACAGCGGATGTTCGCACGTGGTGCGCGCTATCTGCACCATATCGTCGAAGAGGTCGAAAAGCGCGGCATGCCCACCGAGCTGGCGCTCTTGCCCTTCGTTGAAAGCGCGATGAACCCGACGGCGATGTCCTCGGCCAAGGCATCGGGATTATGGCAATTCATCCCCTCCACCGGTCGGCAGTACGACCTGTCACAGAACTGGTGGGTGGACAACCGACGTGACGTGGTCGAATCGACCCGTGCTGCGCTCGACTACCTGCAAGTGGTCTACCGGATGCACGGCAACGACTGGTTTCTGGCGCTCGCCTCCTACAACTGGGGCGAAGGCTCCGTCAAGCGTGCGGTTCGTAACAATGAGCGCGCCGGCAAGCCCACCGACTATCTGCACCTGCGGATGCCGACCGAAACGCGGCACTATGTCCCGAAGCTGATCGCCATCAAGCACATCATCCAGCATGCCGATCGCCTGGCGGTCGACCTGCCTGCGCTGCCGAATCAGCCCTATTTCGCCACGATCGAAAAATCACACCCGATCGACATGGCCCTGGCGGCCGAGTTCGCCGGCATGACCCAAGCCGAATTCCTGGCACTCAACCCGGCCCACAACCGCCCGGTCATCTCGGCCAGCCGCAACCATGTCCTGAAGATCCCCGCCGACCGAGTCGACAGCTTCCGGGCTGCCGTGGCTGCCCATCGAGCGGCACGCAAGCCTTTCGTGACCTGGCATCCTCACACCCTGCAAGCCCACGAAACCATCGAGCAGCTGGCCCTGCGTTCGGGTGTGTCCACCAGCGAGCTCCTGCGTGCCAATGGCATCGCAGCCGGTGTGCGCGTGTTGCCGGGCACCCGCCTTCTGGTACGCAACGCCCGCATTCAGGATGACCGGCTGATCGCCCAATTCAGCGCGCCACGCATCTATCAGCAAGTCAATGCCGGCCCCCTCGTGCACCGCGTGCGCCGTGGTGACACGGCATCGGCCATCGCCCGGCGCTATGGCCTGCGTCTGGCCGAGCTGAAAGCGATGAATCGCCGCATCAGCCCGTTGAAGCCCGGCATGACGCTGACGGTGCGCCGCAGTCAGCAACAAACCGTGATGATTTCTGAGGACGGCACCCGTCGCGTGATCCGTCAGCACCGGCCAGCCACCCTGGCCTCGGCCAGCACCACGGCCACGCGCCAGTCCTCAGCCAGGAGCGGCAGCACCAGTGGCGCCATCCGGCATGTGAGCTACACCCCTGCCCGCCAAGCGGCCAGCCAGCGCAGCAGCACGCGCCAGGGCAATACCATCGCCGCCGTGCGTGGGGTCAGCGCCAGCCCCCAGACAGGCACCAAGCGCACGACGACCCGAAAAACCGGTACGTCAGCCACGGCCGGCCGAGCGGCTTCGAGCAAATCGGCCAAAACCACCAAAGCCGCCAAGGGCGCCAAAACCACCCAATCCGCTCAGCTGAACCGTGCCGGTCGCAACCGGGCCAAGGCGCAAAGCGCTACCGCCAAACTGGTCAAGCAGACCAAGCGCACCCAAGCTGCCACCAGGAGCACCAAAACCACGGCCAGCAGCGCCAGGCGTAGCAGTGCCCAGTCGGCCAGCAAGAAGTCCACCGGCACGGGCCGACCTGCTCAGCGCACCAAAACGGCCACCGGCAAGAGCGCCCGCAGCAGTAGCTGATTGATCCGAATGATCAGGACGGAACATTGGCAGCAACAACGCGCGGCCATGCTGCGTGCATGGCCGACGTCCCGTGCCTCTGCTCAGCACTGACAGCGTAGCGACATACCCTGTCGAGCGCTGAGGCACATGAAAGCTGGTGCGGTCGAGGCGAACGACCGCGATGCCCGGCACCGCGCGACATCCGCCTCCTTATCCGGCCCTGACGCTTAGCGAGGCTGGCCCAGCGACACGCCCAACGAACGCGCCACCTCCACCAGCGGGTGGTCGGCCGGCACGTTGCGGGTGCGATTGGCAACTTCGGTGAGCGCCACGCTTTCGGTATTTTCACCGCGCAGCACGACCATGCGGCCAAACTCGCCACGCTCGACCATTCGGGCCGCATGGCAACCGAAGCGGGTGGCCAGCACGCGGTCGAAAGGCGTCGGCGTACCACCACGCTGCACATGGCCCAACTGCGTGCTGCGCACTTCGCTCTCCAGATGCGGCTGCAACTGCTCACGCAACACGTTACCCACACCGCCCAGACGGATCGGGTCAGGGCTGGATTCCAGCCGGGCATGCACCGTCAACTCACCATCGATCGGGCGTGCGCCCTCTGCAATGCAGATCAGCGTGTAGCCCTGCTTCTTCTCGCGCTCACGGCAGACCTCGATGACGGTTTGCAGGTCATAGGGCTGCTCGGGCAACAGAATGATGTCGGCCGCGCCTGCCAGGCCACCTTCAAGCGCGATCCAGCCCGCATAACGGCCCATCGTCTCGACGATCATCACCCGGCCGTGGCTGCGCGCCGTGGTCTCCAGACGCGACAGTGCCTCGGCCACGATGGCCACCGCGCTGTCGAAGCCGAAGGTACGCTCGGTGTGCATCAGATCGTTGTCGATGGTCTTGGGCACTCCCACCACCGGCAGACCCAGCGGTGTGAAACGGTTGGCGATGCTCATCGTGCCATCTCCACCGATGGCGACCAATGCATTGATGCCCTGGTCGCGGATGAACTGCATGGCCTGACCGGACATGTCGGCGCCCCCTGCCCCCGCCCAGGCAAAGGGGTTGGCCCAATTGTGCGTGCCCAGGATGGTGCCACCTTCGTTCAGAATGCCGGAGACGGCCTGCGAATCGAGCTGACGCGCCCGCCCTTCGATCATCCCCAAAAAGCCGCGCTCGATGCCCGTGACCTTGGCGCCCGCCTCGTTGATCAACGATTTGGTCACGGCACGAATCACCGCATTCAGCCCAGGACAGTCGCCACCACCGGTCAGGACACCAACATGAAGGGGAGAACCAGACATTCGTAAACCTCTTGATTGACAGTACCAGCCTCATAGCGTAACCGCAGCCGATGGCAGTGTCGAGCGCCGATCCCCTATCAGACACAGATGATATTCACCAAGGAAATGGCTCACGTCATCCCCCACTCACCATGAACCGCTTCCCCACACGAACGTGGGTTTTCCACGATGCAACAAACCCGGCCCCAAGGGGGTAATATTGTTGCCGTAGCCATGGCTGTGAACGCATTCAGGCCCTGCTGGCCCCCTGGCCAGCCACCACTCGCCCAGCGTTTCCGCTTGTCTACAGACACTCGCCGCGCCATGAGGCTGGCTGCCCGTCGGGGCAGCGGTATGTCTTGCGGTGCCCATTTTCCAGATGGACATCATCACTTCATACGAAAGGTCAAGATGACAACCAAACAACAGTCGTTCAAGCTGTCCCGTCGTGCCTCCCTCGCCGCCGCTTCGGTGCTGGCATCGGTTTCCATGCTGGCCAGCACGCCCGTGGCCGCTCAGCAAAGCCAGTTCGTCACCATCGGCACCGGTGGCGTGACGGGCGTGTACTACGCCGCCGGTGGCGCCATCTGCCGCCTCGTCAACAAGGAGCGCGCCCAACACAAGATCCGCTGCTCGGTCGAGTCCACGGGCGCGTCGGTCTTCAATGTCAACGCCATCAAGAATGGTGAGCTGGACATCGGTTTCGTTCAGTCCGACGTGCAGTACGAAGCCTTCAACGGCCAGAAACAGTTCGAGAAGAGCGGCAAGGACACCGACATGCGTGCCGTCTTCTCGATGTATGCCGAGCCGCTCACCATCGTGGCTCGCCGCGAGATCAAGGCCACCGGCATCGAGAGCTTCAAGGGCCGCCGCTTCAACATCGGCAACCCTGGCTCGGGCACCCGCGCCTCGATGGACGAGCTGCTGGCCGCTTCGGGCATGAAGAAGAGCGACTTCTCGCTGGCCTCCGAGCTGAAGCCGGATGAGCACGGTCCCGCCCTCTGCGACGGCAAGATCGACGGTTTCGCCTTCGCGGCCGGCCACCCGAGCGCCAACATCCAGGATCCCACCACCACCTGCGCCGCACGCCTCGTGCCACTGAAGGGGCCAGCCATCGACAAGCTGGTGGCCGACAAGCCCTACTACGCCAAGGCAGTGATTCCGGCCAACCTGTATCCGAACAACCCCGAGGCCATCGACACCTTCGGCGTGCTGGCCACGCTGACCACCTCGGCCAAAGTCCCGGCCGACACGATCTATGCCGTGGTGAAATCGGTGTTCGACAACTTCGAAGAGTTCAAGAAGCTGCACCCGGCGCTGGCCAACCTGAACCCTGAGCACATGGTGAGTGAAGGTCTGTCGGCCCCGCTGCACGAAGGTGCTGCCCGCTACTACAAGGAAAAGGGCTGGATCAAGTGATCTGGTACAGGTCTGGCCGGTACTGACCGGCCAGACTGATGGGCAGCACTATCACAACCGTGACCGCCAAAGGTCATCGCCCACCGGGCAGCAGACATATCCGATGCTGCCCACGGGGTTTCTTCACCGCGCCGCGCCTGAGTCCATACGCGCGGGCCCCCTCTAGCGCCCGTTGAATGCCTGACGCACTTTGTGCCGTTGGCAGGTGCCCCTGACGCTTTTCAGACCCGATTTTCGTTATGGCGAATCAAGCCCCTCCCCCCATTCAGCCGGTCGAGCAGCAGGATGCTGACGCCCTGCAGCAGCTGGTGGCCGATGCCGACACCGGTGGCCGCCACCTGCACGGCTTTGCCGCCGGTCTCGTCACCGTGCTGGCCATCACCTGGTCGCTGGCCCAGCTCTTTTACGCCAGCCCGCTGCCCTTCGCGCTGGGCATCGGCATCGTCAACGACACCGAAGCACGCTCGTTGCACCTGGCCACGGCCATCTTCCTGGCCTTCCTCACCTACCCGGCCTTCAAGGGCCGTTCGCCCCGAGACCGTGTGCCGGTCACGGACTGGCTCTTTTCCCTGGCCGGCGCCTTCGCGGCCGGCTACCTGTTCCTCTTCTACAACCAGCTGGCCGAGCGGCCGGGCCAACCCACCGAGATGGATCTGTGGACGGCCGTCGTCGGCATGCTGTTGCTGCTCGAAGCCACACGGCGCGCCATCGGCTGGCCCATGGCGCTCCTGGCCATCATCTGCCTCACCTACATCTTTGCCGGCCCCTACATGCCGGAGGTGATCGCGCACAAGGGTGCCTCGATCTCGCGGACGATGTCGCAGATGTGGCTGGGTACCGAAGGCGTGTTCGGCGTGGCGCTGGGCGTATCGGTCTCCACCATCTTCATCTACGTGCTCTTCGGTTCGCTCCTTGATCAGGCAGGTGGCGGCAACTACATGATGCAGGCATCCTATGCGCTGCTCGGCCACCTGCGCGGCGGCCCAGCCAAAGTGTCGGTCATCTCCTCGGCGCTCAACGGCGTGGTTTCCGGCTCTTCGGTGGCCAACGTGGTCTCGGGCGGCATCTTCACGATTCCGCTGATGAAGCGTGCCGGCTATGGCGGCGTGAAGGCCGGCGCCATCGAGACGATGGCCTCGGTCAACGGCCAGATCATGCCGCCCGTGATGGGCGCGGCCGCCTTCCTGATGACGGAGTACATCGGCATCACCTATGCCGAAATCGTGAAGCACGCGCTGATGCCCGCGCTGCTCTCGTACATCGGCCTCTTCTACATCGTCCACCTCGAAGCGCTGAAGATGGATCTGAAGCCGGCCGTGTCGGATCCGGATCATCGCAGCTTCGCGCAGCGCCTGCAGGCCACGCTCCTGGGCATCAGCGGCACCATCGTCGTGCTCTGCCTCACCTACTACATCGTGATCGGGCTGCGCAGCCTGCTGGGCGAATCGGCCGGCATGGGCATTGCCCTCTTCCTGCTCGTCATGTATCTCACTGCCGTCTGGCAAGCCGCCCAGGCGCCGGATCTGGCCGAGGACATCGACATCAGCAATCCGGTGCGCCCCAAGCTGTGGCCCACCGTGCGGGCGGGTCTGCACTTCTTCATCCCGATCGGCGTGCTGATCTGGCAACTGATCATCGATCAGAAATCACCGGCGCTCTCGGCCTTCTGGGCCTGCTGCACGCTGCTCGTGATGTCGATCAGCCAGTATGCGTTGGTGAGCCTCTTCCGCGGCAAGACCGACGAAATCCCGGCGGGCCTGAAGCGCGGGCTGTGCGGTGTGGTGCGCGGGCTGGAAAACGGCGCCCGCAACATGGTCGGCATCGCGGTGGCCACGGCAACCGCTGGCGTCATCGTGGGCACCATCACGCTGACCGGGCTGGGGCTTCGCATGACCGATCTGGTCGAGCTGGTCAGCGGCGGCAACATCATGATCATGCTGGGCTTCACGGCCTTCGTCTGCCTGGTGCTGGGTCTGGGCGTGCCCACCACGGCCAACTACATCCTGGTCGCCAGTCTGATGGCCCCGGTCATCGTCGAGCTGGGTGCACAGAACGGGCTGATCATCCCACTGATCGCCGTGCACCTCTTCGTGTTCTATTACGGCATCATGGGCGACATCACGCCGCCGGTGGGGCTGGCCACCTTCGCGGCCTCGGCCATCTCGCGGGAAAGCCCGATCAAGACCGGGGTGCAGGGCGCCACCTATGCGCTGCGCACCGTGATCCTGCCCTTCATCTGGATCTTCAACCCACAGCTGCTCTTGATCGGCATCGACAGCTGGCCGCATGCGCTCCTGATCTTCTTTGCCTCGACGCTGGCCATGCTGGCTTTTGCGGCCGTCACGCAAAACTGGCTGCGCATCCGGCTCAAGTGGTGGGAAAGCGCGCTCCTGGTGGTTGGCATCGCCATCCTGTTCCGCCCCGACTTCCTGATGGACAAGCTCTATGACCGCTACGTTCACCACGAACCGGCCGAGCTGGTGACGTTGACCGAGGCACTGCCGCCCGGCAGCCAGCTCGTGCTGAAGATCGAAGGCGAAACCCTCGAAGGCGATCTGAAGAGCAAGGTGCTGTCGTTGCCGATGGGCGAACCGGGGCCAGCGCTCAAGCGGATGAGTGATTCGGGCCTGGGTGTGATGAGCTTTGGCGGCATGAACCAGATCAGCCTCGTGCGCTTCGGCTCGCCGGCACAAAAAGCCGGGTTCGAGCAAGGCTGGGACATCGTGGGCGTGATGGTGCCCAACGACCGGCCAAGCCCCAACTGGTTCTATCTGCCGGGCACCCTGCTGCTGGCCTTCGTCTGGGTGGTTCAAGGCTTCCGGATGCGCTCGGGCAGCGGCACCGGTCGCCCGCCTGCCCCGAAGCCCACGCAGGCCACCACCGCCTGAGTCAGAAACACCACGGGGCCACGCCTGGCCCCTGTCATGCTGGCCCAGAGGTGTGTCGTGGGGCGAATCAGTGCAGAGAATCGGTGTAGACACATGCCTGGCCCAGCATCCCGGCACCTGCATGGCTGGAGCCGGGATGGCAATCACCGGTAACAGACTGGGTGCGGCACATCGACCCGCGTTTTCCATGGTGGGAAAACGCGGGTTTTCTTTTAGAGCATGTTATGCACTGATTCGTCCCCGCAGCTCATGCCATAGGCCAAACCCTATTGCCCCCAATCCGAGCAGGCCCTGGCGAGAAACACCAACCATCCCGGCACGGCACGGCACGGCACGGGATCATCGTCTGCCTACCTCCGCCATCCACACAATCCGAATGAGATGATGTGGTTATATGACAGTGTTTTGCGATTTGGCCTAGGATGAGGCCAAGGCATGTGCAGGTCTGGTTCAAGCCGCCAGGCCGGCTCATGGGCATGCGTCAGCGCTGATTCAGCAGCCAAACACCTGGCGCGTGGTCATGCATGACACATGCGCCGCCGGTATCCGGCAAACCTTGTCTTTCTCAACCGACTCGCATCCAAGGAGGTTCAATGGGCTTCAGACCCTTACCGATGTTGATCGCACTGGCGCTCGGGCTCAGTATCTGGTTCCTGATTCCCGTGCCCGAAGGCGTCTCGGAAAACGCCTGGCATCTGCTGGCACTCTTCGTGGGCACCATTGCCGCCATCATCGGCAAAGCCATGCCCATCGGGGCCGTCTCGATCATCGCCATCACGCTGGTGGCGCTCACGGGCGTGACGGCCGCCAAGCCCGCCGATGCCATCAAGGATGCCCTCAGCAGCCTCTCCAGCCCGCTGATCTGGCTGATCGGCATCGCCATCATGATTTCGCGGGGCATCATCAAGACCGGACTGGGTGCGCGCATCGGCTATTACCTGATCTCCCTCTGGGGCAAGCGCACGCTCGGCATCAGCTACGCGCTCGCGCTGGCCGAACTGATCCTCGCGCCCGTCACGCCCAGCAACACGGCACGCGGCGGTGCGATCATCCACCCCGTGATGCGGGCCATTGCCGGCAGCTATGACTCCGACCCGGCCAAAGGCACGGAGGGTCGCATCGGCCGTTTTCTGGCACTCACCAATTACCATGCCAACCCGATCACCTCGGCCATGTTCATCACGGCCACGGCCCCCAACCCGCTGGTGGTGAAGCTGATCGCCGAGAGCACCGGCGCACAGATTCAGCTGAGCTGGAGCACCTGGGCCTTGGCCATGCTGCTGCCTGGGCTGGTGGCCATCCTGCTGATGCCGCTCGTGCTCTATCTGATCTACCCGCCCGAGATCAAGCAGACCCCCAACGCAGCCGAATTCGCGCGAGAACAGCTGATGGCGATGGGGCCGCTCAACCGGGGCGAATGGATCATGCTGGGCGTGTTCGTCGTGCTGCTGCTGCTGTGGGCCAATGTGCCGGCCTACCTCTTCGGGCCAGATGCCAAGGTCGATGCCACCACCACTGCCTTCATCGGCCTCTCACTGCTGCTGCTCACCGGGGTCTTGAGCTGGGAGGATGTCATCAAGGAAAAGAGCGCCTGGGATACCGTGATCTGGTTCAGCGCACTGATCATGATGGCCACCTTCCTGAACAAGCTGGGCCTGATCGGCTGGTTCACCGAGCACATCAACAACGGCATCAGGCACCTCGGTCTGGGGTGGTTCGGCGCAAGCGCCCTGCTGCTCGTCACCTACCTGTATGCCCATTATTTCTTTGCCAGCACCACGGCCCACATCACGGCGATGTTCGCCGCCTTCTATGGGGCAGGTCTGGCCGTGGGCGCGCCCGCCATGCCCTTTGCGCTGATGATGGCCGCTGCCTCCAGCCTGATGATGACGCTCACCCATTACGCCACCGGCACCTCGCCTGTCATCTTCGGCTCGGGTTACGTCACGCTGGCGGAATGGTGGAAAGCCGGCTTCGTGATGAGTGTCGTGCTGCTGATCATCTGGCTCGTCGTGGGCGGCGCCTGGTGGTATGTGCTCGGCTACTTCTGATCCCACACAGCACGGTGTTGCCGGGTCGTCGCCCTCGGACGCGCCCGGTTCAGGGCGCAGTAAGCACAAGCGCCCCGGATCCGGTTTAGGCAGATAGAGGCAAGGGGGCCAAGGCAGGTCTCGCACGTATGACGGTCTGGAATTGGTATACAGTCTGATCCATGCACATCCGCCCCCACCATCAGGCTGAGATCGAATTGCCCGGCCAGCCGCACCGCCCTGCCCGCATCCGCCCGATCACGGCCAGCCGACGGCTGCCGGAGCCGGCCGTGCCGGGCCAGGCAGATCCCACCATCGTGCTGGGAGAGCTGGCCGACTGGTTGCACCGCCATCAGCGCATTGCCGTGCTGACCGGCGCGGGCATCAGCACGGCCTCGGGCATCCCGGATTACCGCGGGGCCGACGGGCAATGGCAACGCGGCTCACCGATCACCTGGCAGGGCTTCATCACAGACCCGACGCTACGCACGCGCTACTGGCGGCGCAGCTTTGTGGGCTGGCCGATGGTGAAAGCCGCACAGCCCAACGCCGCCCATGATGCCCTCGTCCGCTGGGAACGCCACGGCCTGATCAGCGGGCTGATCACGCAGAATGTCGATGGCCTGCACACGCAGGCCGGCCAGCAACGGGTGATCGACCTGCACGGCCGGCTCGATCAGGTCATCTGCCTCGATTGCGGCAGCCGCCACCACCGTGACACCATCCAGCAACAACTGCATCAACGTTACCCCGATGCCGGCCCTATTCAGGTTACACAAACCCCGGATGGCGATGCCGAAGTGAGCGAAGCGCAGTTGCCCGGCTTTGCGCCCCGCCCTGCCCGGTCTGTGGCGGGCTGCTGAAGCCGGATGTGGTGTTTTTTGGTGAAAACGTCCCACCAGCCCGCATCACCGAGGCCGAGCGCATCCTCGATGAAGCCAACGCGCTGCTGGTGGTTGGCTCCTCCCTGATGGTGTATTCCGGCTACCGCTTCACCCAGCGCACCGCGCAACAGAAAAAACCCATCGCGCTACTCAACCGCGGCCTGACCCGCGCCGATGACCTGGCAGGCCATCGGTGGCAGGTGGATAGCCGCTTATTGGCCGATCTGGTATTGCCCGATCTTGTGCCGGTTGATGCTGCTGGCTGATCCATGCGTATGTGTGGGCAAAAAGAAACCAGTCAGCGCACGGCACCTGCCAAGCTACTGCCCCCTCTTGCCGATTTTGGGCATGATGTCGTCATTGGAGGCGCGCCGCGTCCAGAAATGCGCGCCCTCGATGCCGTTGGCCTGGGCATCAAAACCGGTATCGACCCCCTGCCGTTTTTGTGCCTCATAATCTCGCAGCGCGCGAACGGCAGGCCGCGTCAACAGCACGATCACGATCAGGTTCAGATAGCACATCGTGCCAAAGCCGATGTCTCCCAGCCCCCACATCATGTCGGCCGTCTGCACGCAGCCCAGGCCCACCACGCCCAGAAACACGATCTTCAGCAGCATCGGCGGTGAGCGGAAGCCGAGCTTTTCCTGCAAATAAACCAGCGTGGTTTCTGCAATATAGTAGTAAGCCATCAAACAGGTGAAGGCAAAAAAGAAGATCGCCAACGCGACGAAAGCGGCGCCCACGCCCGGCAGCACTGAGGCGATCGCCTGTTGGGTGAAGGCGGCGCCCGCCTCCACACCCGGCAGATGTTCAACCAGAAAGCCGGATTCGCCAGGCGTCATCACGTTGTAAGAGCCGGTGGAGAGGATCATCAGCGCCGTGGCAGTGCACACCAGCACCGTGTCGATATACACCGAGAAAGCCTGCACCAGCCCCTGTTTGACCGGGTGAGACACTTCTGCCGCGGCCGAGCTGTAGGTGCCTTCACCAGCGCCAGCCACGTTCGAGAAAACCGCCCGGCGAACACCCCAGGCAATGGCATGACCGGCCATGCCACCGAACACCGCATCTTTGCCGAAGGCACTGCGCACGATCAGCGAGAGCATCTCGGGCACCTGCGCCAGATTGGCCCCCAGCACGATCACCAGCATGATGATGTAACCCACTGCCATCACGGGCACGACGATGTCCGCCACCTTCGCAATGCGCTTGATGCCGCCCAGAATGATCAGCGCAAGCGGCACCAGAATGAATTGATGACGTGTTCGAGCTGCGCAGCCTGCTGGAGCCTCGCCTGTATCGCCTCTCGGCCCCCAAACTCGACAGCGCCGATGTGCATCAGGCCGCGCAGGTGAATGAGCGATACCGACAAGCCATCGAGCAAGGCCACTATCACCAACTCGGGCCACTCAACGCCGAGTTTCATCTGGCACTCTATGCCAAGGCCGATCTGCCCCGAACAAGCCAGATCGTCACCTCGCTGCTGCAAACCTCCGAGCGTTATACCCGCGCATCCAGCTGAGCACCTCTGAAGCGCTTGCCACCTCCCTCGTCGAGCATGCCGAGCTGCTGCAACTGACGCAGGCACATCAATTCAAAAAAGCCGAAGCGCTACTGCTCGTACACCTGAACCACGTCTGGCAGGGACTCACGGCGGTATTGGGCCAGCAGGGGATGGCAGACGGCAAGGCGGATTGAGTGCTTATTCAGCCAAAAACGTGTCCAAACAACAACAAACAATCAACACATCAATCAGGATTGCATGGCGGCCCTCCTCCTGATGCACCGAGGCAACAAGCATCAGATACAAATGGACACGAATCGTTGGCCTGTCAGCAATCACGATCACGACGGCCTTTTTTATTAAATTAGGTTTCTTTTAGGCTTATGATCAGGGTACGGACATTTTATTAGCGCTTTGACGACCTGTTTTGCCTGGCTTGATGTCTCGGCTTTTCGCAGGAAGGCATCGCAAGACTAGCACAAAGTGTGTTCTGTTTAAGTCACGAACAAGGTTTGTCGCATCCACCCTGCGCAAACCCGTCATCGCAGCACAAAGGCTTCAGATCGAGTTGAACAGGAGAAACTCATGATCCACACGCGCCCTGCACAAACCCCAAGCACCACCCTGCAACAGCCTCCATGGATGCGCGGTGCCGTGGCAGGCACGGCCGCCAGCCTGATGCTGCTGATCGCCGCATGCGGTGGCGGCGGTGGTGGTGGCAGCAACGACAACAACGTCTCTTCAAGCCCTGATGCACCCGGCACACAAGCGCCCGCCCCGGATACGGGTACGCCCAACCAGCCAAGCCCCGGCAATGGCGGTAGCAGCGGAGTTGGCGGTGGCAATCACGACACGGCGCCTGCTCCAACGCCGGTGCCACCCATTTCTGCGGCAGGTTTGAGCGGTGACGTGCTGGCCACCATGATCAATCAACCGGGCACCCATCGGCCAGACGATCACATGACGCCGCCCTCTCATCCCAACGCACATATCGGTGGCAGCATGCGCCCCTGGTTCGTTGACCAGACCGAGCGTTGGTCGGCCATGCCACCAGCCGGACAAGCGGTCGAGCACGGCTCGCGGCTTTCCGTCGATCAAACCGTCGAAGCTTGGGCAGAGCATTCACATGACCGGGCGAATGACCTCAGTTATCGGGTTCAGTCATTTCCCTTCGGCCACAACACGCCCGCGTCCATTCACGCCATGGACGCCAAGCTCCAGCTCAGCTCCCCCATCGAGGGTTTTCTTGCACGCAACGTGAAGACGCTGGCGCCTGCCGCCACGGCCGGCGTGGGCACCGAGCTGCTCCGGCTGAAGCCCACTGGCAGCATCACAATCCACGATGCCGCCGACCCGACCTCGGCAGCCCTCAAAACCACCCTCGTGCTGGATGGGCAGCAAGCCTTTGTCGTCCGCAAAGGCAAGGCCGTGCCCATGAACCAGGTGCTGCACCAGTGGCAAGGCACGGGCAGCGTCGCCCAACTGATGGTGAAACGCGGCCAAAACCCGGACGAGGCGCAACTGTGCCTCAACGTGCAAACCCCCAAGCTCGGGCGACTCAGTTGCGCCATTTTCCAGGTGCCGGCCAATTGGCAACTGGGCCAGCCACTCACCCGCCGGGGCTACCTGATTGTGGATGAGCGCAGCCACTATCCGGGCGAATCAGGCAAAGCCTACTGGTATGCCTCGCCCGAGAAGCTGCCCCAGCACCCGGACGGATATTGATGTCCCGAAGGATCTGGAGGATATCCGCCTTGACGGCACTGTCCGTCGAGGCGGCTGAATAACGGCCAATGGCAGTGAATACCATGTCTCTGAACCTGCCCCGTGCCTCTCAGAAAAAACCGGCAGTGCCAAAGCCGGCAATGCATGGCACCGCCGGATGTCATGATGACACTTACCCTAGGGATACGCTGAACAAGCCACACCTTGCCGGATTCGTTCCTGCGAAAACCCCTCTGGGCGTGCAGAACTTCGTGCCCGTCGCATATCGGGATACGAGCAGTGCGACGCGTCCAGAGACATGCTTCTTGCCCCCTCATGTGAGGCTGATGATTGAACCCGCGTAGTGCTCACAACAAACTTGCCTCTGAGCCGCTTCATCAAACATCGTTATTCTTCCCCTCCCTGAACAGCGGGGCTTGTCGTGAACTGGGTCATCAAAAAATCGACGAATACCCGAACCTTGGGTGACAGATACTGGCGACAGGGATACACGACATACAGCGCCGTGCTGACCGGTTTCCAATCTGGCAGCACGGCCCGAAGACGACCGGCGCGCAGATCGTCCGCCACATAAAGCTGTGGAATCAAGGAGATGCCCATGCCTGCCACCAAGGCATCACGCACGGCAAGACTGGATGAAACCGAATAAACGGCATGCACAGGCACCGTCTCTACGACCTCATTCCAGGATGACACCGAAGCAACCCTTTTCTTCCTGCCAAACGGCTTGCGTGATATTCCCTCCTGTCGTACCGGTTGATCAGTAGACAACAAATTGAAAACCCAACTATCGGCATGCCCCGACAAGCTGAAACGGATCAACCGATGCTCACTCAAGGCTGATGGTGATGCAGGCACCCCATGTTCGCGCAGATAGGCAGGTGATGCGCACAACACATGCGGCAAATGTGCAAGCTTTCGGACAACCAGACTGGAATCCTCCAGCCGATCCGAGCCTCGAATGGCCAGATCAAACCCTTCCCGGATCAGATCGATACGCCGATCATCCAGTACCAGATCGAGCTTCAAAGCCGGTTTTGGTACAGCCATCTCGATGGCACTGGGCACGGTGCTCAGCCGTCGCTGGCAGCCACCGGTGCCATTGCTCAGCTTCACCGCCTGGCAACTGTGCGCTGGCGGACTGTTACTGTTGCCCGTCGTATGCCTGTTTGCACCGCCAACGCCGACCGTCACCCCAACCAACCTGATCGGCCTTCTCTGGTTGGGTCTGATCGGTGGCGCGCTCACCTACATCCTGTGGTTTCGCGGCCTCGCGCGGCTGAACACGGCCGTCGTATCATCGCTGGGCTTTCTCAGTCCACTCACGGCCGTCCTCCTCGGCTGGCTCGTGCTGGATGAACGCCTCAGTGGCTGGCAACTACTTGGTATCGTGTTGGTGCTGACCAGCATCGGTTGGGGGCAGCGACGGCCAGGTTGAACACAAAACCTGTTCAGCCCAGAGCGCCCAAAATAAGGCTCGCCCGAATCATGGCGACTGATCCGAAACAGACGCTCAGGCTCCACGGACAAGATCTCCAGATCATATGACGCGAACGTATCCGCTGGCGGCTGAAGACTCATTGGCGTGCTTCTTCAACAACTGCCTTCGCCACGCGCATGACCTCATCGACACGCCCTGCACGTAAGGCCTCCAGAGGCGTCTTTCCGCCCAATGATGCACGGGCCGCGGTGAAAAAATCCCATTTCGACCAACCGGGCAACTGCGCCAGTTGCTGAGTGACTGCCGCCAACACCGAACGATCGACCTTGCCATCAGCAAAGAAGGCCGGATACCAGTTTGCACCATCGACATCGACTGAAAACAGCCGCCCCGTGCGCACCGCCGCACTGATCGCCTGCCGGGTGATACCCAATGCCCGTTGCAAGTCGCCGCTGGAAATCAACGCCCGCTTTTCAAGTAATGTCCGACGATTGATTTGTGCTTGTTCCGTCAGCGCGTCCAGCACGGAGAACGCCCTCTGTTCCGCCACAGATACGCGGGCACGTCCTGACTTCTCAGGCGCCGAGCTGGCGAGGCTTTCCTTTTGCCGAGGATGGGGCAACGGGTCTGCCACCAGCGTTGCCGTCATGTCACGAAATGCGCCGATCCGTTTCTTCAGAAAGCGCCCCAGCTCGGCATCTGGCATGGCAAGCAGCAGATCAACCCCTTCGGCATGGCTAACCGCACCTGCGGCGCTGGCCAATACCCGCTCAATGGGGGTGGGCAAAGTCCGCCCTGGCCTGCTACGTATCGCTACCGCCTGACTCATGGATGCACCTCAGAGGATGGGTCTATCTGGCGCGTGTTATGCACGGCCCATAGGACTCTCTCGGGGACAAATATGTGCATGACACGCTCCAACTCAGTCTATCACCTGATGACAAATAAGACAATCATGACAAATCAGGCTTCATGACGAGCATCTTCACGAAGACGGTCAACCTCCCGAATCAGCCCCCTGATCCGATACCACACCCAAAGATGGGGCAAGCGCCAGGCGACGCTGCCGGGCATCCACGCACTGCTGCGCATCCGGGGCATGATGACAAGCGCGGGACATCGGATGATGGGCGGAAGAGAACACGAATCAGGCAGGCTAACCCACCCCTCCCACGGCCCGAAGCCCTGCCCGCCGGACGGTCAGGGCCAACGAACAGGCAGCAGATGGATACACAGGTTTTTTCAGGCCAGACGATATCCAAAGTGCAGGACGGCATCATTGCCTGAAAGCCTCCTTGTCATCACTGCTGACGAAAACTGTCAGCAGTGATGCCCCCAACCGCGGGGCCGGGTGTTAAGCTGATCACAACATCACAGCTGATCACCGCTCACCTCAAGGAGACTCACATGAGCAACGACACGCACTTTCCCTCCCCCAGCATCCTCTCGCATGTGTCGCTAGGCAGCAACCGCATCGAGGAAGCCGTGGCCTTCTATGACAAGGTGTTGGGCGCCATGGGCATTGGTCAACTGGTAGATTTGAGGCCGCATGTTCCGGCCGTTGCCTATGGCCGAGCCTACCCGGAGTTCTGGATTCAAACGCCCGGTGATGGCCAACCTGCCCAAACGGCCAATGGTGTTCACATCGCCTTTTTTGCCGCCAACAAGGAAGAAGTGCATGCCTTCCACGAGGCCGCACTGGCAGCCGGCGCCACCGACGATGGCGCCCCTGGCCCACGCCCACACTATGGCAAGGAATATTACGGCTGCTTCGTGCGCGATCTGGATGGGCACAAGATCGAGGCGATGGCGTGGTTGCCAGCATGAGGGAAACCGTCCGCTCGTGATCCGGGCAAGCCCATGCTCATTTCCGCCCGGCCAGCAGCTGCCAATAATCTGGATGCAGGCTGATGTGGTCATGCCAAACTGGCTATTCCGATTGATCGTTTCATCTTCAAACTTGAGGCCCTGTGGCTGTCTCAACAGCAGCACGCGAATGAGTTGGTGGTGTGCGCGGTATGCACACTGCCGTTAGTACCTCAAGATCCATCCATGCGTATCGAACCTCCACGCAGGCTCCTCTTCGCCACGATCCAGACCAGTCCTCAGTCAAGTATAGGCTCTGCATGAAGGCGCAACGCCCGCGAGGGCGGGCGAGATAAGACGAGGCGTACCACCGCGGTGTCCTAGTGTGAGATGCGCGGGCTGATGCCCAGGGAGCATTGCTTGGGCGTGATGCCGGTGTAGCCGCGGAACATGCGGCTGAAGTGGCTGAGGTTGGCGAAGCCACAGCAGGCGGCGGTTTCGGTGACGCTGGTGCCCCGCTTAAGCATGGCGACGGCGGCGTTGAGCCGGATGCGCGTCAGGCAGGCATGCACAGGGCAACCGTAGAGAGCCTGGAAGCCTTGCTGCAGGCGCTTTTCGTTCAGGCCCACGGCATGTGCCAGTGATTGAACAGTCCATTCCTGGCCGTAGTTCTGCTCCAGCAGCGCCCGCGCTTCGATCAGCCGCTGCCGGTCGCCCGGTATGGGCAGGGGCATGTCGGCCTGTTCTAGGTTTTCCTGCACGAAGCAGGCAATAGCTTCCATGGCCTTGGCGCGCAGGTAGAGGTCGCGGGAAAGGCAGGATCCGACATGGCTGCATCCGAAGCCGAGCAGGTCGCAGGCCACGCGTTGCAGCGTGCTGGAAGATGGCACAACGCCGAGGAAGGCGTCGATGTGCGACTGGTCACCCGACAGCGTCCGGACGCGGCGACGCAGCTCATCCATGTTCATCCCAGTCAGGCTGGCCATGGCGTCCGCTGGCATGTGGATGCTGACCAAGCGGAATGCACCGTCGCTCTGCCCATCGAGCACGTCCCAGCCGGAGGTGGGTTCACCCGAGGCCATCAGGATGGTGGAGCCAGCACTGACATCCACGACCGCACCGTCGTCGAAGGCGGTCTGCATATGCCCTTCGAGCAGGATGTTGACACTACAGGCGGCGGAACCAGAGGCCTGGAAGAACCATTTGCCGCCGGGGCGGCCACTGATGCAACTGATGTAGAGCCCTTCGCTTGGATGATACATGTGCACGGCGTGCCGCCAATCTTCAGGCACGCCTTCAAGACCATCTTCCTGCAGTTTGCTCGGATCAAGTGCTTGATCCGAAGCCGGCTCGCTGATCCCCTCCATAAATTTATCCTGAAAACATCAAATTTTTTCCGTAAACCGTTAGCGCAATTTGCCCGATTTCCAGATCATAACAGTTCTCATTGTACATCGGGAATGAACTGCTGAAGCACCTGAAGTGATCATGTGAACTGCAGCGGACCATCAAATAACCATTTGCCACGACGGCTATTTGAGCCGTGGATTCACCCATCGCATGTCAACGACTTCTTCTGCTTCACGAAGCCTGACGACGGCCCATGTGCTGCTGGCCATTGCCGGCATTTATGTCAGTCAGACCATCGTCACGGCATTGACCACACAGGCGTTGCCGTCGTTGCTGCGCAGCGAAGGCGCCTCGCTGACGGTGGCAGGGTTGACCTCCCTGCTGTGGGTGCCGTGGGGTGTCCGCTTTCTCTGGGCGCCCTGGGTGGAACGCATGCGCCTGCCGACGGGGACGCTTGAGCGCCGCTCGCGCACGCTGGTGCTGACTGGGCAATGGATGATGGCGACCATCCTGATGGGAATGGGACTGGCAAGCTGGGCCGCCGATGTTTCGCTGGACAGCTTTGCCGTGTGGCTGTTGGCCGGCCTGCTGCTGGTGGCGGTCGTTTCGGCTAGCACCGATGTCGCGTGCGATGGCTTCACAGTGGAGCAGCTTGCCGGGCAGCGGCGCGGCTGGGGCAACGTGGCGCAGGTGGGCGGCAACTATGTCGGTGCAATGCTCGGTACCGGGGGCTTCCTTCTGGTAGCGGGCGAAGTGGGCTGGCCTGCGGCACTGCTGGCCGCGGGCATAGCCATCCTGCTGCTGGGCCTGCCGATGCTGCTGTTGCGCGAACCACCGCGCGACCAGGTGCTGGCCATTAGTCATCGGCCCGGGCTGCTGCATGCCTTGCGCCGCCCGCAGGTGCGCACGGGGCTGCTGCTGATGCTGCTGTCGAGCGTTGGGATGCGGCTGACGCTAGGTATGTTCGGTCCGTTCATGCTGGATCGCGGCATGAGCCTAGAGCAGGTGGGCTGGTTGTTCGGGTCGATGCATATCGGCGCAGGGTTGACCGGCGCGGTGCTGGGCGGGCTGCTGGTGCGGACCGCGTCGGGCTGGCGGGCGGTATGGATCGCCGCCGGACTCAAGGCCGGTGTGCTGCTGGCCTTGACGCTGGCAGCGCCAACGGCCTCGTTGACGGTTCTGACGATTCTGCTCGGCCTGACCTTCACGGTCTTGAGCTGTCTCTGGGTCTCGCTGTATTCGGCACTGATGAACCTGACCTCACCACTGCAGGCGGGCCTGGACTTCACGGTGTTCCAGAGCGCTGACGCGCTGCTGGCCATGGCGGGCGGCGTGGCAGGCGGCTGGCTGGCCAGCCACCTGGGTTACTCCTTCTGCTTCGGGCTGGCCAGCATGCTGACAATCATCGCTACCGGGGCCGTTTGGCGCCAGGCGCGTATCGAGAAGAACACCTCAGTAGCCACGCAAGGAGCAATGCATGCGGGATAAGGAACGCGCCGGGACTGGTGCCAGTATCTGGGGCATCATGCGGCCCGTACAGGGCCAGATCCGCTTTGCCATGGTGCTGGCCAGCCTGGCCGCTGCCTCTGCCCTGGGAGCGCTGGCCGTGCTGGCCTTGGCAGTGCACACCCTGCTGTCTGAGCCCGGTCAGTGGCCCTGGCTGCCGCTGGGGGTGGCTGTGCTGCTCACCATTCTGGCCTTTGTCTTGCGCCTATCGGCCTTCAACCAGTCGCACTACGCCGCCTTCCGCCTGGAAACCCGGCTGCGCACCGATCTAGCCGGGCATCTGGCGCGCGTGCCACTGGGCTATGTGCAGCAGACCGGCTCCGGTGCGCTGACCAAAGTGATAATGGACGACGTGAAAGCGCTGCACGTGTTCGTGGCCGACAGCACGCCGCTGTACGCGCGGGCGTATGTGTCGCCGGTGCTAACCTTCGTGCTGCTGTGGTGGCTGGACTGGCGCCTAGCGCTGGCCGCGACGGCTGTGTTGGCGGTTGGCATGGTGGTGGTGTCGCTGGCCACGCGCGGCAGCAGTCAGATGATGCAGCGTTATCACGCGACTGGCGAGAACGTGAGCAAGGCGGTCATCGAGTATGTGCAGGCGATGCCGGTAGTGCGCACTTTCGATACCGGCGCGGTCACGTTCCAGCGCTACCAGCGTGCGCTCGATGAATTCATGGCGGTAATGCTGGCGTGGTATCGAATGGCTGGATTTTCCTCGCGCCTCTCAGTGGCGATCCTCAATCCGATGCCGACGCTGGCAGTGCTGGTATGGCTGGGCGGCTGGCTGATCAGCCGTGAGGCGCTGGACGCGGCCACCTGGCTGGCCGTGCTGTTGGTAGGCACCGGCATGGCCGAATCGCTTCTGCCGTTGATGTCGCTCAAGCATCTGGTGGCCAAGACGCAGATGAGCATTCACCGCATCCAGGAGGTGATGGACGAGCCGGAGCTACCCGAGCCGGATATGGTCCAGGCCAAGTTTCCCAAGGATGCCAGTGTACGTTTCGAGGCGGTTGATTTTCGCTACACGGCAGACGGCGAGCTGGTATTGCAGGACGTGAGCTTTGATGTGCCGCCAGGCAGTGTAACGGCGCTGGTGGGGCCGTCCGGTGCGGGCAAGACCACGGTGGCGCGGCTGATCTCGCGCTTCTGGGACGTGAGTTCCGGCTGTATTCGAGTGGGCGGCGTGGATGTGCGCGAGATGCTGTCTGAGGTCTTGATGCAGCAGTTGGCTTTCGTGTTCCAGGACACGTTTCTGTTTACCGACACTATTGCGGGCAATATCCGCCAGGGGCTGGCCTCTGCAACAATGGATGAGGTGATCGCCGCCGCGCGCGCCGCCCAGGCGCACGAGTTCATCGAGCGGCTACCACAGGGTTACGACACGCCAGTCGGCGAACGAGGAGTGTTCCTCTCCGGTGGGCAGCGCCAGCGCATAACCATCGCCCGCGCCATCCTGCAGAACCGCCCCATCCTGGTGCTGGATGAGGCTACGGCCTTTGCCGACCCGGAGAACGAAGCCGCGCTGGTGGCGGCACTTTCCAACCTGATGCGGGGCAAGACCGTGCTGATGATTGCGCACCGGCTCTCCACGATTCGCGATGCGGATCAGATCCTGGTGTTCGACCAGGGACGGCTGGCTGAGCGTGGCCGGCACGATGCCTTGTTGGCGCAGCGCGGCGTGTATGCGCGGCTGTGGAGCAGCTATGAGCAGGCGCAGGACTGGGCATTGATGGGAGCACTGGCATGAGCATTGCAGATCCCGGCCAGCAGATTACGCCCCTGCGCGAGACGTGGCGACAACTGATGACCAGTGCCCGTAGCCGCGCGCCCAGGCTACGCGCCAGCCTGTTTGGCCTGACCCTGGCCGCCATCGCGCAAGGGCTGGCACTGGCCTGCCTGATGCCGCTCTTCCAGGCCCTGATACCGCGCGCCAGTTGGCGGGCGGCGCTGCCCTGGCTGCTGGCGATGACAGGGCTGATGCTGGCCAGCACGATCATCCGCTGGTGGGCACAGGGCTTCGACTATCGCGGCGACATGGTGCGCAACACGCATGAGCTGCGTTCTGAGCTGGGCGCACAGTTGCGCCGCATTCCGCTGGAGGTGCTGCAGGACAAGCGCGCCGGTGGGGTCAATGCGACCTTGCTGGGGAACGTGGACGAGACGCTCAGCTACATCCTCACGATCGCCAACATGATGGCCACCGCCCTGCTGACGCCGCTGACGGTGGCACTGGCAGCGCTGTGGTTCGATTGGCGCATGGGGCTCGTTCTGATACTGGTGTTCCCGCTGTTGATTCCCCTCTACCGCTGGCGGCGCCCCGCCTACGGACGTGGCATGCGCATGCTAGCCAACGCCCATGAGCGCACCAGTGCGGACATCCTCGAATACGTCCAGGGCCTACCGATGCTGCGCGCGACCTGCTGCACAGGCGAAAAGGCGCAGCGCCTGCAGGCCAGCTTCGTGCACCTGGAAAAAATCCAGACCATCGGCCAACACAAAGGCGCCAAGCCGAACCTGATCCTAGCGACGGTGATGGAGTTGGCGATCCTGCTGGTAGTATTCCTGGGAGTTTGGTTCGTCACGCAGGACTCGCTGGACATCGCCGTGCTGGTTGCGTTGATGGTGATCGTCATGCGTTTCAGTGAGCCACTGGCAACGTTCGTGCTGTTTTCCAAGGTGATCGACCTGATCGAGGCGGCACTGAGCAAGATCGAGGCCTTGCTGGCCATCAAGCCTCTGCCGCAGCAGGCATCGACAGGTACGCCGGACGAGTTCTCGATCAGCTTCATTGGCGTGGAGTTCGCCTACGCCGGACAGCCGCAGAGCACATTGAAAGACTTCAGCGCCCAATTGCCCGCCCGCCGGATGAGCGCGCTGGTGGGACCGTCGGGGTCTGGCAAGACCACGGTGACGCGGCTGCTGATGCGGCACGCGGACCCCCAGGCGGGGCAAGTGCTAATGGGCGGCGTGGACATCCGCACCCTGTCGCCGGAGCAACTCAATGGCTTGATATCGGTGGTGTTCCAGGACGTGTACCTGTTCGACGACACCATCCTGGCCAACATCCGCATGGCCCGGCCGCAAGCCAGCGACGAGGAGGTGGAAGCCGCTGCTCGTCTCGCCTGCTGCCACGAGTTCATTACTCGCCTGCCCGAGGGCTACCGGACACGGGTAGGTGACATCGGCGGCAGCCTCTCAGGCGGCGAACGCCAGCGCATCAGCATCGCCCGCGCCATGCTCAAGAACGCGCCCGTTGTCGTCCTCGACGAGCCTACCGCGGCGCTGGACACCGAAAGCGAAGTGGCCGTGCAGCGTGCCATCGACGCCCTGGTGCGCGAGCGCACGGTGATCGTGATTGCGCATCGGCTGTCGACCATTGCCGGCGCCGACCAGATTCTGGTGATCGACGAAGGCCACGTGATCGAGGCAGGTCGGCACGCCGAGCTGCTGGCCGGTAATGGTCGCTATGCGCGGATGTGGCAGGCCCAGCAGAGCGCCAAGCGTTGGCGCGTGGGAGAGTCATGATGGATCGAGGATCGTGGATCAGCTGGCAAACCAGATGCCATTCTCGCCGATGCACCAGCATGTAATGGTTGTTTGCTGTACCACCTGTCGTTCCAAGAAACAAGGAGAAATCTTTCATTATGCGTTTTCAACTCCGTGCCCTAAACATTGCGCTGCTTTCCTTCCATGCCACGTCATGGGTGCATGATGCCTGCGCACAAAGCGTACCAAGTGCAGACGATGAGCCGGCCGTTCTCACCACCGTGGTCGTTTCGGCCAGTAAGCGCGGTCAAACCCTGGAACGGCTCAATAGCTCTGCCAGCGTGGCCGACCCTCCAACGCTTGATGACGCCCAGGTAACTTCGACCCTGGAACTGAATCGCGTTTTCCCCGAGCTGTACACCTCGCACAGCGCGACATTCCTGTTCCCGATCATCACGCTGCGCGGCGTGACGTCGGCGCAGGATTTCTACAACCCGGCACTGACCGTGTATGTGGATGGTGTGCCGCAGTTGCCAACTTTTGCCGCCCAGTCCCTGCTGGGCGTCGAGCAAGTGGAATTGCTCAAGGGACCGCAAGGCACGCTGTATGGCAAGAGTGCCCAGGGCGGCGTGCTCAATATCGTCTCTCGCAAGCCGGGCAACACCCCCGACTTCGCTGCCCGCACCGGGGTGGCGAGCCGAGACGGCTACCAGTTGCAGGTCGAGGGATCGGGCCCTCTGCTCAAGGATCTGCTTTATGGCTCGATCTCTCTGCTTGACAATGATGTCAATGGCGACTTACGCAGCGATATCATCGGCAGCGATCAGTTGGGAGGCGTTCGTTCGCGCGCCGGCAATGTCGAGCTGCGCCTGGCCCCAGCCAGCAGTCCATGGGAGGTGGGGCTGCGCGCCGGCCGCGATTGCGCCACGGGAGATCAGGAAGCCTATACGCTGTTCGACGACTACAAGTCCCGAACAGCCTATGTGCTGCCCAACCTGCCGGAAGCCTACCGTGATTTTCACCAGCGACGCTGCGCCAACAGCGTCGCCATCAATGGTCAGTATGACTTCAGCATCTGGCGCTTGAACGCCATTGCCAGCAGCCAGCGGGTGCACACAGAACGCCAGTGGCCGCTGGACGCGTATTTCCCTCAGTTCTCCGAGCATTGGAAACAGAATACCCAGGAATTGCGCCTGTCGACACGTTCTCCGCAACAGGGTGAGGAACCTTCCCGCGCCTGGGACGCGGTGTTCGGCCTCTACCGGCAAGGGGTGGACATGTCGCGCGGCTACCAGTTCGATATGGTGCTTCCCAGTTTTAATCGGGTGACCGACTCTTCTTCCAGCAACCGCATCGAGTCGCTGGCGGCCTATGGCGACGTGACTTGGCACCTGAGCTCCAAGACCGACATCACCACGGGTCTGCGCATCACCCGAGACAAGGCCAGAACCCGCTTCCAGGGCGACATGATGGGCAGTACCTTCCAGGGGCAAGCATCCAGCGACCAGACGACGTGGCTTGGCCATTTGGCCGCAGGGCACCAGTTCAACCCCAATTGGCGCGGCTACGTCAATGTGGCGCAAGGTTACAAGCCGCTGGGCTACAATCTTGCGCCATCGAGCATGGACGATGCCGCCGGGTATGGCCGCGAACGCTCGATAAGCTACGAGGCAGGTATGCGCTATGCCGGAAGCGACATGCGCGCCAGCATCGCCCTCTACCGGGTGGACAGCAAGGACGTGCAGCTCTACGGTGATGGCGACACGGGGAACCAGACGCTGAGAAACGTAGGTGATACCCGCTCGGTGGGTGTGGAGTTCAACACTGAGAGGGATCTCACCCGGCAATGGACACTCAGCGCGGGAGGCTTCATCAATGACGCGACCTTCCGTCGCTTCGAGGATTCCATCGCCTGCACCGGCTGCGCGCACAACGATGTGCCGATGACGCCGAAGTATGGCCTGACGCTGGGTGTCAAGGGCAATGTACCTGTGGGCCACACCGTCTTGCGGCCACAGTTGACGGTGCGCCGCACGGGGGCGCATTACTTCGATAGCGCCAATACCCTGCGCCAGGGAACGTACACCGTAGTGGATGCGGGCTTTGGTTGGCGGCCAACCCGCAATCTGGAATTGATGCTCTACGCGCAGAACCTGACGGATCAGGATTATCGTACCTATGGCTTCTCCTATGGTGCCACGGGCAACTTCGCACAGATTGCATCGGGCCGGACAATAGGCGTGACAGCGACCTATCTGTACTGAAGTCACCATGAGAAACAAGTTGATACGGCAAGACAATGGACGCTCCATGAATTGCACGCAAACCCTCGGCCATATCAAAACGGTGAGGCTCGGGAGACCTTGCCGATGCCACACGGCATGGTTCCCACGAAGCGGAAGGCGCACTTGTACGAGCGCTGACCACCCTGACTGCTGGTCTGGTAGTCGTCTTCTTCGTGTCACTGACGCTTGTGTTGTTGCTATTGACAATAACGGAACCCATAGGCTGACTATGTAGCCCTCTTCATCCAGCTTGGTGACGTGGAGACAAAACTAGATGACTCAAGACAATGCAAGCTCAGTGACAGTCGGCGGCGAGCACCTGGTTAGCGCGGCCCGCTTCAACATCAAGCCGCTGATGGCGGTCTACATGACCTGCACCATGGCCATGATGGCATTCGTCTCTCTGATCGGCCCAATCGCACGATCGCTGCGCTTGGCCCCCTGGCAGGCCGGCGCGGTGGTCACCGTGGGAGGCGTGTTGTGGATGCTGTTGTCGCGGCCCTGGGGAGCGTTGAGTGATCGGCGTGGGCGGCGAACGGTTCTCCTGGCGGGGGTGGGCGGCTTCATGCTCGCCTACTGGGCCATGTGTGCCCTGCTGATCGTATCGTTGCGGGTACTGCCTTCGGCGGGTCTGGTGTTTGCCGGGCTGCTCGTCAGCCGCGGGGCGGTCGGTGCATTCTTCTCCGCAATCCCGGCGGCGGGCCAGGCGTTGGTGGCCGATCACGTCGCTCCAGGTGAGCGCGCCGGCGCCATGGCCTCACTTGGCGCAGCCAATGGCGTTGGATTGGTCGTAGGGCCGGCAATCGCTGCCGCACTGGTCCAGTATGGCCTGGATTTGCCGCTCTACGTGACGGCCGCATTGCCCTTGCTGGCGATCGGCATCCTTTGGCACCAGCTACCGCGCAATGAGCGGATATCCGACACAGCTTCGGCTGCTTTGGGCCTGGGCGATGCACGGCTGCGCCGACCAATGATCGTCGCCTTCGCCGCCATGTTCAGTGTCGCGATCGGTCAGATCACAGTGGGGTTCTTTGCCATCGATCAACTACAGTTGAAGCCTGAACCAGCCGCCCGAGCCTCAAGCCTGGCATTGACCTTGGTCGGGGTTGGCCTGATCGTCGCCCAGTTGATCGTGCACAAGCTGCACTGGTCACCACAACGGCTGATCCGTATCGGCGCCCTGGTCAGTGCGGCTGGCTTCGGTGCGGTTTCTCTGGTGTCGACGCAATGGGCATTGATGGCGTGCTTCTTCTTTGCTGCCGCCGGAATGGGCTGGGTCTTTCCGGCCTTCTCGGCAATGGCCGCCAATGCGGTGCAGCCGCATGAACAGGGCGCAGCCGCTGGGTCCGTGGGTGCGGCCCAAGGGCTGGGGATCGTGCTGGGGCCGCTGGCGGGCAGTTTGCTATACGAGCTAGGCCCTGGAATCCCTTATCTGCTGGTCGGCACGCTATTGGTGCTGGTGGCACTGTGGACATCAGAGATGTGCCCCACGGAAGTGACGCCATGGAATACTAGCGACCAGCCTGGGTATTCCGATCGATTGTGACCGCCGAGTCCGGTATCGTGACCGCACAGTCCGCTCATCGTGACCGGGGAGAGACTGCGCGCCAAGGATTATACGAGCCGGGCATAGGCAATCAAGCATTTTGCTTTGGGAGGCGCGGCACAAACTCAGTTTTTGATGGCGGGTGTCTGCTCAACATCGGTCTTGGCAGCACGCAAGGATTGCCTTGAGCACAATCCGAATCAAGCTGGCCACCAAGGAAGAAGTGCATGCCTTCCACGAGGCCGCACTGGCAGCCGGCGCCACCGACGATGGCGCCCCTGGCCCACGCCCACACTATGGCAAGGAATATTACGGCTGCTTCGTGCGCGATCTGGATGGGCACAAGATCGAGGCGATGGCGTGGTTGCCAGCATGAGGGAAACCGTCCGCTCGTGATCCGGGCAAGCCCATGCTCATTTCCGCCCGGCCAGCAGCTGCCAATAATCGGGATGCAGGCTGATGTCGTTATGCCCAACGCCTGGCAACAACACCATGCGGGCAATGCCGGGCGCAAAGGCATTCAGCAAGGCTGTGGCGTGGTCGGGCGGAATGATGTTGTCTTCAGCCGCAGCCACCATCAGTGTGGGTGCAGACACCTTCGGCGCCATCTCAACCGACATATAACGGTCTTTCAATAGCCAGGAAACGGGCATCAAGAAAAATGCCCGCTGCACCACGGACAGAACACTGTCATAGGGCGTGACCAGCACCAGACGATGAACGGTTCTCTGGGCAGCCAGTTGCACGGCAATCCCGCTACCCAGGCTTCGACCGATGACGGTGACGCTGGCATGCCGTTTGCCCACTTCATCAAACCATTGAATGGCATCCGCCACCAGCGCCGCTTCCGTCGGCGAGCCGGCGCTCCCTCCCCAGCCCCGATAGTGCAGCGCGTAAATGTCGTGACCAGGAAAAGCGCGGGCCAGCGCCGGCACACTGGCCGCGGTATCTTCGGCATTTCCGCCCAGATACAGCACCACACTTTCAGCGGGTGATGTCTCGCTGCCCGGCCAGACGGTGACATGAACCGGGCCAGCTGGTGTGAGAAGGCTGCTGAGTTTCGTACCGGGCACCGGCATGCGCGGCTGGGGGTGATACAGCAAGTCTCGCTGCATCATGAAGAGCCAGGCGCATAGGCCCAGATAGAACAGTAGGACGAGGCCCAGTCCGACAGCAAATACCGTTTTCATGCGCATTGAACATCCTGTTTACCGAACATCACGCCGGATACGCCACCACGCCACCAACGTGCAAGCCATCAGTACAAAACCGAGATAGCCAAAAAACGGATAGACCGTACCGACCAATGCGATGAATCCGACAAAGCTGAGTAAGAAAGCAGCAACGCCACTCAGCAACACACCTATCCGGAAACGCCGAACACTGCCAGAGAACAGACGGGCCGAGAATGAATACAACATGCCTACAGCCGTGTTCAGGATCATGGCAAAAATGACCAGACCCATCAATCCGCCGACCCAAGGGGAAAGCATTGAGGCCAATTTCAACATCGGCAGATCAACCCCGCCCAACTGATCAACCTGGGCAAACATGCCACCAGCTATCACCAGCATCAACAGGCCCAACAATAATCCGCCCAAGATACCGCCCCACCACGCTGATGGCAATCACCTGGCGCACGTCGAGGCAGACGATCAAAATGGTGGCCACCATCGTAAACACGCTACCCACAACCGAGGTAGGCCAGACAATTGCTCCAGCAAGGCACCAGCCCCCGAGAACATCACCACCACGATTGCGAACATGAAGAAGGTGATCATCAGGTCGATAGCCCTGCCCAGATATCGCCCCCCCCATCAACTGGATGACTTCCTTGTGGGAACCCCCGCCACAATGCTTACTCAGGGACGACAGGGCCATCGACAGAAAGACGAACAGCGCACTGCTGATCACTGCCCCCACCAATCCATTGATGCCGAAGCTCGTGAAGAACCGCATGATTTCCTGCCCCGAAGCAAAACCCGCTCCCACGATGACACCAACAAAAGCGCCACCGATCTGCACTGCCTCCTTGAGGTGTTTCATAATCTCCTTCCCATGTCTTGATGCACTGACGAACCGGAAAATGCCATGTTTACCGCCAACCTGTGATCATGCGTTGCTGCGGTCAGTAGCTACCCGGTCGCCTTTTTTTAATTGCATCTCATGCATTCAGAACCTGAAAACCCTTCATCTGAAGCGGGCAGGATCGACAACTGCTGGCGAAACCCCAAACTGCCGCAGACACTCGGCCATGGGCTGGCGCAACAACAGTGAGGCAGCCAGCTCCGATGCGCCAGCCGCCGTCTGGATGCCATAACCTCCCTGCCCGGCCAACCAGAAGAAGTCATCGACATCAGCATCCCAGCCAATCACCAGCTCGCTGTCGGGTGCAAAGGTTCGTAACCCTGCCCAGGTATGGGTCGGGCACCGGATCGACAGCGTCGTGGCCTCCAGGATTCGGTGAATGCCAAGTGCGACATCCCATTCCTCGGCCACCACGTCATGCGGTTCGACCGGATCGGCATTGGCAGGCGAACCAAGCAGCACGCTGGCATCAGGCTTGAAGTAATAGCTTTCATCCACCCCCAGTACTGTGGGCCACTCCCGTACATCGACGCCATCATTCGGATTAGCTTCGCAACCAGCCCTGACCATCAACTGCCAGGGATAGGCAGATTTCTGCATATTGATCAGCACCTTAGCTGCCGATCACGTAGTCCGATCAAACCCGAAGCATGGCGATACTTGACGGGAGAGTATAATTGTCATAACGTTATGACAATCCATTTCCCTCATGATTGGTTAATCAGCTTCGCCAAGGAGAGGCCCATGCCCGGCAACGTCACCACGATTTCTGCCCGCCAGTTTGCCCGTGACCTGGCAGGCGCCAAGCGGGCAGCAAACGAAGGCCCGGTCTTCATCACGGATCGGGGCACACCGTGCTATGTGCTGCAAACGATCGAAGACTACTACCAGTCCAATACGGGTCAGGCAGAACCTACGCTGCTTCAGTTGATGCAGTCTCTGCCAGAAACTGAGCCGGATTTCGATCCGCCCCTGATGAACCCGATGTTCTCTGCGGCGAACCTCAATGATGACAACGGAGCAGACTGATGTACCTGCTCGATACCAACGTCATTTCAGAGCTTCGCCCGAACAAGCCTCATGCCTCGCGTAGCGTGATGGCGTGGGCCGATACCGTCAAGATCGGCTCACTGTATCTGAGCAGCATCACGACCTTTGAGCTTGAACTGGGCGTCCTGCAACTGGAAAGAAAGGGCGAAGGCCAAAAGCTTCGCGCATGGCTGAACGCTCTGCTGCAATCCTTTTCTGGCCGGATTCTTCCCTACGATGTCGAGACATCCCTGCTGTGCGCCCGGATGCACTCGCCAGATCCCAAATCACCGCGAGACGCCATGATTGCAGCCATTGCCATGCGCCATGACTGCACCCTCGTCACCCGGAACACCAGAGATTTCGCCCGGATAGACGTGCCGGTGTTCAATCCCTGGCAGCATCATGTGTTGCAGGAACCTGGGCCAGAGTGAAGACGCAAGGTCGGCAATGACCACCGCAGCACAAACAACGAGCTGGATAGCCCACGAGCGTGTCATGCTCGCCCTGGGAGGTTTTCCGCAGGGACGAACAAGTACATGAGCCTCAAATCGCCTCACGCCAGGCCGCAGCCGCCAGCAGCTCCTGCGTGTAGGCGCTGGATGGGGCCATGAACACTTCTTCGACGCGGCCCTGCTCGATGACTTCGCCATCCTTCATCACGATCAGCCGGTGAGCCATGGCGCGGATCACGCCCATGTCGTGCGTGATCAGCAGGTAACTCAGGCCATACTTGTTCTGAAGCGAGACAAGCAGTTTCAACACCTGCAACTGCACCGTGAGGTCAAGTGCCGAGGTGGGTTCGTCCAGCACCAGGAGTTTTGGCTTCAGGACAAGCGCACGGGCAATGGCCACGCGCTGGCGCTGGCCGCCCGACAGCTCGTGTGGGTAGCGGTGCAGCACCTGGTTGGCGTCCAGCCCCACGTCCTGCAAGGCGGCAAGCACGGCCATCCGATGCTCGGAAGCACTCATGTGCGGATGGTGCAGCGACAAGCCCTCGCCCACGATCTGGGCGATGCTCATCCGTGGCGAAAGCGAATTGAAGGGGTCTTGAAACACCATCTGAAAGCCGATGCGCTGGCTGCGCAGATCGCGCTCGGAGAGGGTGTCGATGCGGCGCCCGTTGATCTCGATCTCGCCCTGCGTCTCGCCGGCAACCAGGCGGATCAGCGCCAGCGCGAGCGTCGTCTTGCCCGAGCCGGACTCCCCCACCACGCCCAGCGTGGTGCCTGCGGCGAGCGAGAGGCTGATGCGCTTCAACACCTCGAAGCGGTGCTTCGAGAACCAGCCCTTGCTGCTCACGAAGGTGCAGCTCAGATCGCGCGCGACCAGCGCAAGACTGCCCACGGCCGGACGAACCGGCGCCGTGATGTCCACCGGCTGCTTGCCGGGCATCGATGACTCGCCATCCAGAGACGTGCTCTCCGGGACTGAAGCCCCCTCCTCCCCGCGTGCGGCCAGAGCCAAGGCTTCATCCAGCGCTTCGGCTTCGGGGCGCACCATCCGGTGCGGATGGGCGGCCAGCAGCTGGCGGGTGTAATCGTCCGTTGGGTGCTCGAACACGTCGGCCACCGGCCCCTGCTCCACCACGCGGCCGTGGCGCATCACGACCACACGCTCGGCAAAGGCACGCACGAGCGGCAGATCATGGCTGATCAGCAGCACGGCCATGCCGAACTCGGCCTGCAGCTCGGCCAGGAGCTTCATGATGCCGGCCTGCACCGTCACGTCCAGCGCCGTGGTGGGTTCGTCGGCAATCAAGAGGCGCGGCTTGCAGGCCAGCGCCATCGCGATCAGCGCCCGCTGGCGCTGCCCGCCCGAGAGCTGGTGCGGATAGGCGGCTGCCCGACGCTCCGGCTCGGCGATGTGCGTGAGCTTCAGCAACTCCACGGCACGGTTCAGCGCCTGTGCCCGCGTCAGCCCCTCGTGCTGCTCCATCACCTCGGCAATCTGGTCACCGATCGTGTAGAGCGGGTTCAACGCCGACATCGGCTCCTGAAAGATCATGCCTATCTGACGGCCCCGAATGCGCCGGAGCTCGGCTTCAGGCGCGCTGAGGAGCTCCTGCCCATCGAACTCGATGGTGCCCCGGTAATGGGCCAGCTCGGTCAGCCGCATGATGGCGTGTGCGGTCAGCGTCTTGCCGGAACCCGATTCGCCCACCAGCGCCACGCGCTCGCCGCGACCGACGTTGAAACTGATGTCGTTGACCACGGCCTGAATGTGCCCATGCGCGCTGCCATCGGAAAAACCGATGCTCAGCTCACGCACCTGCAACAGCGGGCTGCCCGATTCAGCGTTTACGGGGGTCGAGTGCATCACGCAGCGCCTCTCCAATGAAAATCAGCAACATCAGGGTGCCCACCAGCACCGTGAAGGTGGGCAATGAAATCCACCACGCATCCAGATTGGCCTTGCCCTGCGCAAGCAACTCGCCCAGGCTCGGACTGTTGGCCGACACGCCCAGCCCCAGAAAATCCAGACTCGTCAGCGCCACGATGGCGGCACTCATCCGAAACGGCAAAAAGGCGATGACGGACGTGAGCGAGTTGGGCAGGATATGCCGAATGATGATGCGGTGCGCGGGCATGCCCAGCGCCTTGGCAGCCTGCACGTACTCCAGCTGGCGGTTGCGCAGGAACTCGGCCCGCACATAATCCGACAGGCCCATCCAGCCAAAGAGCGAGAGAATCGCCAGCAGGATCCACACACTCGGCTCGAACATCGAGGCCAAAATCAGCAGCAGATACAGCTCAGGAATCGAAGCCCAGACCTCGATCAGCCGTTGCAGCGTCAGGTCGATGCGCCCGGCAAAATAGCCCTGGATGGCCCCCATCACGATACCGATCAGCATGCCGATGGCGGTCAGCGCCAGTCCGAACAGCACCGACAACCGAAATCCGTACAAGAGCCGCGCGAACACGTCCCGGCCACGGTCATCGGTGCCCAGCAAGTTGTCGGCCGAGGGCGGGCCTGGATTCGGCTGTGCCGCGTAGTAGTTGAGCGAGTCGAAATCGTATCGGTTGATCGGCCACAGTGCCCAGTTGCCCGGCTGCTGAAACTGCTCGGTGATGAAGGGATCGTGGTAGTCGGTGGGCGCATGAAAATCCCCGCCGAAGGTGGTTTCGGGGTAATCGTGCAGCATCGGCACATACCACTCGCCCTGATAGCGCACGAGTAGCGGCCGGTCGTTCGAGATCAGCCCGGCAAAGAGCGAGATCACGAAGAGCACGATGAAGATCCACAGGCTCCAGTAACCCCGGCGGTGACGCTTGAAACGCTGCCAGGCACGCTGCGTGGGCGTGAGCGAACGGGGCGGCAACGGCATGTCCCGCACGCTCACGGCCGGTGGTGGCGACAAATCGGTCGAATCCATCGATGTCATCCGCCCCTCAACGTCCGGAATCCGAAAACTTCACCCGAGGATCGACCCAGGTGTAGGCAATGTCGGTGATCAATTTGGTGAGCAACCCAATGAGCGAGAACAGGTACAGCATGCCGAGCACGACCGGGTAATCGCGTTTCATGACTGCCTCATACGACAGCAGCCCCAGCCCGTCGAGCGAGAACAGTGTCTCGATCAGCAAGGAGCCGGTGAAGAAGGCGCCGATGAAGGCGGCCGGAAAGCCGGTGACGAGCGGGATCAGCGCGTTGCGCAGCACATGCTTGTAGAGCACGCGCTGCTCGCTCAGCCCTTTGGCGCGCGCCGTCATCACATAGTTGCGGCGGATTTCCTCCAGCATCACGTTCTTCGTGAGCAGCGTGGTGACGGCAAAGCTGCCTGCCACCAGACAGGTCAGGGGCAGCGCCAGGTGCCAGAAATAATCCATGAGCTTGCCAAAGAAGCCGAGCGTCTCCCAATCATCGGATGTCAGCCCGCGCAATGGGAAGATCGAAAGAAAAGAGCCGCCACCAAAGAGCACCAGCAGCGCCACCCCCAGCACGAAGCCCGGGATGGCATAGGCCACCAGCACGACCGTGGTCGTCCACAGATCGAAGCGGCTGCCATCACGCACGGCCTTCGCGATCCCCAGCGGGATCGAGACCAGATAGACGATGAAAAAGCTCCACAGCCCCAGACTGATCGACACCGGCAGCTTCTCCACGATGAGCGACCAGACCGACTTCTGGTAACGATAGCTGGTACCCAAATCGAAAGTGAGGTAACGCCCCACCATCTCGATGAAGCGCACCGGCGCCGGCTTGTCGAAGCCATAGAGTGCCTTGATTTCCTCGATCTGCTCGGCATCCACACCCTGCCGTCCCCGGTAGCCACCGCCGCTCACGGCGACCTCGCCACCAGCGCCCCGCAGCTCCTGCACCATCTGCTCCACCGGCCCACCGGGCACGAACTGGATGACGATGAAGCTCACCAGCAGGATGCCCAGCAGGGTGGGCACCATCAACAGCAGTCGACGAAGAATGTAGGCACTCATGGCTTGGCCTGCGGTTCCGTAACGGTAGCGGGTGGTTGGGTGGACTGGGACTTGAGGCCGGCGGGCAGCGCCGGCTCTTCGAGGGCCGGCGGAATGGGCGTGGCCGTGCCATCGAACCACCAGGTTTGCAGCATCCAGCCCGTGGGCTCGTAGAACAGCGGCAGCACGCTCGGGTAGTGCAGACGGTAGTCGAACGCCACCCGATGGCTGCTGATGTGATACTGGGGCACCATGTACCAGCCATGCCGCAACACCCGATCCAGCGCCCGCGTGGCCACGTTCAGCCGCTCGCGCGAATCGGCTCGCACGATGTAATCGATGATCTCATCCACGACCGGATCGGCAACGCCCGCATAATTGCCGGAGCCATCTTGACCCAGCGCAGCCGAGCCGAGCATCAGCCGAAGCTCGTTGCCGGGCGTGCTGCTCATGGGATAGGAAGCTGTCGTCGCATCGAAATCGAAGACGTGCATCCGCTTCTGATACAGCGCCGGATCCACCGTGCGCAGCCGCACCTGAATGCCCAGACGGGCCAGATTATGCACCCAGGGCGAGGCCACGCGCTCCAGCGTGGGTGAATAGCTGAGCAGCTCGAAGCTGAAACGCTTGCCATCGGCGTTGCGCAGCAGGCCATCCTTGCCCACCCGCCAGCCGGCGTCGGCCAGCAACTGCTGCGCCTTCTTCAGGTTCTCGCGCAGCGCACGCGCATCGGGCGAGGCCGGCACATCAGGTACCGGGCCGAGCACCTCCGGCGAAATCGGGGCTTTCAGGCTTTCCAGAAAGGCGCGCTCCTCGGCATCCGGCTCGCCGGTGGCCGCCATCACGCTGTTGGCAAAATAGCTGCGCGTGCGCGAATACTGGCCGTAGAAGACCTGCCGGTTCAGCCACTCGAAGTCGAAGGCGAGCGCCAGTGCATGGCGCACCCGGCCATCCTGAAAGAGCGGCCGACGCTGGTTGAGCGCAAAGCCCTGCATGCCGCTCACGTTGGAATGCGGGAAGCTCCGTTGCAGCAGCTCGCCACTCCGATAACGCGCCCCCACGTGGCCCCTCGCCCAGTTGCGGGCCGAGTTTTCAGAGAGCCAGTCGAACTCCCCGGCCTTGAAGCCTTCAAGGCGCGCCGTCTCGTCCTTGAAATACTTGTAGGTGACGCGGTTGAAGTTGAACATGCCGCGCCGCACCGGCAGCTCGGCCCCCCAGTAGTCGTCACGCCGCCGGTAGCTGATGCGCCGGCCATAATCGACCGCATCCACCTGATACGGGCCGCTCGTGATCGGCTCATCCTGCACGATCTGGTCGAAGGGCTTGCCGCCCCCCCATTTATGGGAGAAGATGGGCAGATCCTTCGCGATGATCAGGTGCAGCTCCGGGTTCACCCGCTTGAAGTTGAAGCGCACGATCCGCTCGTCCACCACGTCCACCGAATCGATGTCCTCGAAGTAATGCCGATAGAGCGGGTGCGCCTTCGGCCCGGTGATCTGCTCGAAAGCATGTTTCACATCCTTGGCCAGCACCGGGTCGCCGTTGTTGAAGCGCGCCTCGGCCCGCAGCTTGAAGAGGATCGACAACCCATCAGGCGCCAGCACCATGTCTTCGGCCAAGAGCCCGTAGACACTGAACGGCTCATCCCAGCTGGCCTCGGCGAGTGACTCGAACATCAGCGTGCTGATGCCGGCAGCCGCCAGCCCCCGCAGCGTGAAGGGGTTCAGCTTGTCGAAAGTGCCGAAGCCATCCAGGCTCACGAGGCCGGCCTTCGGCGCATTCGGGTTCACATAGTCGAAGTGCTGGAACTCGGCCGGGTAACGGGGCGTGCCCCCCCAGGCCATGCCATGCGCGGCCCAGACCGGCGTGGCGGTCAGGCCGGCCGTGGTGGCCAGCGCAACACTCAGCAACATGTCCAGGCGGCTTGCGCGGCACTGGCGACGGATACGGGCAAGAAAAGAGGCTTTCATCGGCATCAAGGCGGTGAGCACGCATTGTAGGACGCTCAGCCCGTGCGACAATGGCCCCGTTCTTTTTTGCCACGAGGTTCTACGATGCAAGCAGGTTTTTTGGCAGGCAAGCGGATTCTGATCCTGGGTCTGTTGTCGAATCGTTCGATCGCCTACGGGATCGCCAAGCAGTGCCGCGCCCAGGGCGCCGAGCTGGCCTTCACCTACCAGAGCGAGCGCTTCAAGGATCGGATCGCAGAGCTGGCGGCCGAGTTCGGCTCCGAGCTGGTCTTCCCCTGCGACGTGACCGATGACGCCCAGATCACCACCCTGATGAGCGAGCTGGGCAAGACCTGGGACAAGTTCGACGGCCTCGTTCACGCCATCGCCTACGCCCCGCGTGAAGCCATCGCCGGCGACTTCCTCGAAGGCTGCACCCGCGAGAACTTCGCCATGGCCCACGACATCTCGGCCTACAGCTTCGTGGCCCTTGCCCGCGCTGCCCTGCCGATGATGGAAGGCCGCGACGGCGCCCTCGTCACCCTCTCCTACCTCGGCGCCGTGCGTGCCGTGCCCAACTACAACACGATGGGCGTGGCCAAGGCCGCGCTGGAAGCCAACGTGCGCTACCTGGCCGAATCGATGGGGCCCAAAGGCATCCGTGTGAACGGCATCTCTGCCGGCCCCATCAAGACGCTGGCCGCCGCCGGCATCAAGGGCTTCTCCAGCATCCTCTCGGCCGTCGAAGCCGCCGCCCCGCTGCGCCGCAACGTGACGATCGAGGAAGTGGGCAACACCGCCGCCTTCCTGCTCTCGCCACTGGCCTCGGGCATCACGGGTGAGATCACCTATGTGGATGCGGGGTACAACAATGCGTTGGGTGGGGTTTGAGTCAACCGTGCCCCCCACGGACATCCGCTGACGCCAATTGCAGCACCGGTCTTTGGCCACCGGTGCTGCAACAAGCATGAAGTCCCACTCATTTGAACCGGGCCAGCATCATCTCGGCATCATCCCAAGGCAGGCGCCGCCCCTTCGTGCGCATTTTCCGCAACGCGGCTCTGGCAACAGCAAAGCTGATTCGCTCTTGACGCAGCATCTGCTCCAACAACCAGATGCTGCCTTTCACCTCGATCCCCTCCTGTTGGGCAGCCTTTCTCAAGGCCGCATCCCCGGTCAGCAATGGACAATGTTCAGCAGCAGCCAATGCCAAGGCAAACAGATCATTTCGGCTTGGTCTACGGTGAACGCTTGCAAGCTGCTGCATGTGATACAGCGCGTCGGGTGACAAGACTCGGGTCTGCAACCCCAACGACAGCAAATGTTCATGCTGCCTCCGTAATTCCTCCTCGAACAGGATGTCAGGCACAGCAAACTGATACCCCAGACTGAACATCGACGCGGTGAGTTCCCCCACTTCGATGTCGATCAGGATGTTGGCGTCACTGATCAACAGCAGCATCGTTGCGCCCCACAACCCGATAGTGCCGAAACCCCGCCAAGCTCATCCCCAACAGTTCGGCTGCCTTGGACTCACCTATGTAGTCTTCAGCCAAGGCATGGAAAACAAGCTGCTCCAACACGCGGGCTGACTCGCTTGGGTATGGATCGCCCGGTTCCTGCCGGTGCCAGCCATGCTCGCGGAACAGCCGCACAAGGCCATCACGACAAGCACCGGAGATGATGCCGAGGTCTTCTGCCCGATGCAGGATACCCGCCATCGACAGACCAAAGCTCGCTTTCAACAACGCCAGTTCCTTGATGTCGAGCGCATGGCGATGTTGACCCAGCGCATGCAACACGGAGGCACGCGGAAACAGGAAGGCGCCGGCAAAACGATTACAGGCCGCCTCCTCATCCAGATGAGAAGCAAGACGCCCCTGAAGCATCAGATGGCCCAACTCGTGAGCCAGCGTAAAGCGTTGCCGATCACCCGGCCAGTGATGCGCCACCACCACGAGCGGCAGCATCTGATCCTGATACATGGCTTGTGCCGCCAAGCCATCAAATTGCTTGTCGGCCTCGGCGTCGATCATGAAGACGCGGATGCCCCGAAACTCCAACGTATCCACCAGATCTGGCACCGGGTTGAGACCCAACGCCCAGGCATGGCGTACCTGCTCTGCCACAGCTTCTACCATCTCCAGGCTTTGAACCTGCTCAGGCAAACCTGCCACCGGTGCAAAAGGTTTGACAGGCGACCGGGGAAACAGCGCTTCCACCTCAATGCGCCGCTCGATCTGTTCGATCAGCTCATGGGTGATGGCATCAAGCCGTTTGGCGGGCAAAGCGCGATGCTTGCGATAGGCCACCTGATCCAAAGTTACCGACAAGGGACGAAAGAAATACTCGCTACGTACCTTCAGCGCACGCGCCAGCCCCAGCAATAGGGTGCTGGACGGCATAGCCGCGCCATCTTCATATTTCTTGATGGCCGTATGAGAAACGCCCACCTGCTCGGCCAGCTCCCGAAGGGAGAGCCCGGCCGCCTTGCGTGCGCGGTGCAATCGTGTGCCAAACATGAGCACTCCCGCCAGATGGATGCTGGCTCTGAAGTTTCCAAATCTCTAGTATTTATCTATTATTGTAAACCTCAGATCAATGACGCACAATGTCGTCCCGTATCTCGATCTGGCGCTAAAGAACGCATCCATGAAGGATGTCATCCGCCGAAAGAAGTAACACCGACAGTCAGGCGCGTAGCCGTCGAGCATCTGCAAACGGTGCATGCTCTGTCTGCTCGTCGCGCCTGTAGGATCGTGGGTATCTCGCGGTCGGTGCTGCACAGACACACCAAGGATTGGTCAGCAGCGGATGCGCCAGTGATCGAGGTGCTCAATGCCACCATGACCCGACATGGCCGATGGGGGTTCTGAAAGTGCTTTCATCGGCTGCGTGCTGATGGATACCACTGGAACCACAAGCGCGTTCACCGGGTGTATCGCAACATGAAGCTGAATCTTGCGCGCAGAGCCAAGAAACGTCTGCCCGTTCGTGAACCTCAATCCCTGAGCGCACTACCCGTCCTGAACCGGGTCTGGGCGCTGGATTTCATGCGGGACACGCTCTACGATGGGCGGCCATTCAGAACCCTCAATGTCATCGACGAGGGCGGTGCATCACTGCACCAGCGCTCCAGGGTGGGCACGCTCACGCCCAACTCGACAGACAGGGTCTGCAAGGGTGTGCTCTCTGGCGGGAGCATTCTCGCCACCGCCTGTTCTTTGAACTTCTGGCCATATCGTGCCATCGGCTTTCCTCGTCATCTCGCCCCCTTATGATGGATCCTATCGGGGCGGCAACTAGTCTGACACAGAGGGAAGTCATCCGTGGCCATCAGGCGTCTCCATTTCTCCCAGTTTTTGATGCCCAGATTTTAGTTTCTGGGCGTTTCCCCTGTCTCTGCTGACCCTTCGATTGGCTATCCATGCGGATCTTCGGGGTTTTTCAGGGGCAACTACTGAGAGCAAGCCTAATTCTTAAGGGAAATGTGCCAATGATGCAGGTGCTGGCCAATGAATTTGATGTTTTCAGATATGCTCTCCCATTCCTTGAGCGTTTCACTTGAGGTTATCCCCCCAGGAATGGGAATTTGTTTGCCAGATGGGAACTGTGAGCGTAGTAATGCTTTTTTCATCCACTTATCACCTGCGTAAATGACTCTGGCGTTGGCTGATTCTTTCTCCAATAATGCTCTATTATCTTCTATCCATTTTATGATGACATCCAGGTTTTTTGAACTTTTGAGTTTCTTGACATAAACATCATTCTCGGCTTCCTTCAATGCTCTCAAAATATGGGCGCCGTGACTGATCCCGCCCATGCTGTCAGAGAATTTACCTTTCCCGTCAGCATATCTCAGGTCTAGCTGTGCCCCATCACTGTGTCCGGCATGTGATAGGACAGACCTGCCGTTGCTATTCTGTGCAATATGGCCTACCGAGATGTCATTGAACCTATACTCGTTTTCTTCAAGCCATTTCAATGTTTTCCATGTGGCCCATGAGTCACCTCCTTCGTCTGTCTGGCCCTGTCCGTATCTTCTTGTGCTGTCAAAAATTGTTCCAGCGAAAAATAGTGGGGTGAAATCGGTCTCTGATGATTCTGAAATGCTCACTGGAAATCTTGGGCTGATCTGATCGGCGCCGTTTACTTCGGCACGTAGTTCCACATATAAATCGATTTTTCCATTGAATTCCCTTTCAATTAAATCCTCTGGGATAGAAAAGTTTTTGAATATTATTGTTCCGTTTTTTATGATGTCTATTTGATTTAGGACATTTGCTTCAACCTCGCCAAAGCTCCCGGTTGCAATGAGTTTTAGTTCTTTGAGTTTCGCGTCTTGGGGCTTGTAATTCACTGTCAATGGAAAGCCCCAGGCGTTGGGGGCTCCTGGTCGGGGAATTCCAATATACGCACCTGAATAATTTGGCCGTCCTTCAATCGAGTGTTTCACGGGTTTCAGAACTTTATAACCTATTTTGTTGGTCGTGTTCAGGCTTGCTTTGGAGATTTCCAGGAGGTCGTTACAGCCACTTGTTATTGAGTAGCCGACTGAAATGGCGTCACCTTTGTCATTGGAGGCGCCGACTTTTACTCGAAAGTTGTATGGAGAGTTCTTTGTCAATTCTGAAACATGAATGCATCCTTCCTTGAAAATAATTCCGCCCCTTTTATAGGCCGACAAGCTGGTTCCTTGCCTTTCAATATTTTTGGGAAGTCCCGTGACGGAATAATTCCATTCGTCATAAATTTGACCGCTTCCAGTCCGCCACTTATAAGCGATAACAGCCATTTCTAACGATATCGATGTACACCTTGCGGGATTGTCATAGTGCCCTCGCATGAGTTGTTAGGGGCTTGAAGTCTGGGAGAGGATGAAATTCCGAAGCTGTAGTTTTTGGCGCCTTCTGGGAATATTGAGTAACAGCCTTCGCCTATGAGCTCTCCGGTTACAAGACTTTCAAGATTTGATGTCTTGGGGTCCAGGCTGTTTATTTTTTGGCCAGACTTTTGATTATCTATGGTATTTTTATAGCTCTTATTGGTTTGAGCGGCGTATGCTTCGGACCAATATTCAAGGTCAACTGAAACATGCCTTGAATTTCTTTTGATTGAAACAAAAGTTTTGGTAAATCCAGGTGCACTGGTATCCAGTAGCTCGATTGTATAAGTACCTGCGGGGAGTCCATTAAGGCCGAATCGGCCTTCGTTGTCGATCACGGTAACGGCGCGTGTGCCATTGGCGCCCTGGCCTCTGATGGCGACCTTTCTGCCTGAGAGATGGCGGATAGGGGCTCCGGTTCGGGTGTCTAGCACTCTGCCCTCAAGATTTGCTGTTGGCACGTTGGCGATGAACGCCCATGTTCTTGTGAAGTCGCTATCTTCATCATCACCGTTGAATGTGATGGAAAAGTCGATGTCGCCTTCAGGCAGTCTTTCAAGAATGTTTTCGAGGGCTTCTCGGGAAAGCATGAATCCGGAAGCTGTTTGAAGTGGCTTCCAGAGTCTTCTTAAGAAGATGAAGCCATTCTGATTCACATTGAGCAGTGCATTGGAAGCTAATGCGTCCAGCTTGATCTTTCGTCCGATTTCAAAGACGAGATCTTCGCCAATAATCTCGTTCGATGGTCCTAGGCCTTTTACGATGAGGGGAATGGGCTCTCTGTCCGTGTCTAGCTCATCGAACTCTGTCGTCTCTTCGATGCCTGTTGGTCTTGAGGTTGCGACGATGATGTTCAGAGATCGCTTGATGCCGTTGCCATCGAAAAGCAGCTTGATTTTTCCGTTCCTGCCGGGGTCAGCCGGGGTGATGAAGCGAAAATCCCCGCGGTCCACGATCAGATCTTCGACGAGATCGGCTCCTTCGGCAACGCGGATATGGTTTGCATCGATCCCTTCCACGGAGAACATCTGCTGGCTTAAGTTGACTACCTGGGCGTAACTGACCGTGATGGGCTGATTGTTGGGGGGCCACAAATCTGTGTCTTCCTCCGAGTCGTGTTCGGGTGATGGGTCGGTGATGCTCGTCGTGTCGTTCAGGAGGTTGTGGTTTTGTTCGCTGTAGCCTCCCCCGCATCCAGCGACGGATAGCAGTGTATAGAGTGCCAGCATAATGTGCTTCATACTTATTCCAGCTTTCATGGTCTACCTTTGCTTTGAGTTCTTCTGATAAGAATATAGATGCCCTCTGTCCTTGCGCGAGGCAGGAAGCTCCCTGAGACATGTTGTCTGAAGGGCACACTAGGCCGGAGTGGGCAGTGTGTGCCAGAACGCACTGACAGAATGCCGGTGCAGCCCGTCAGGCGTAAGGTAAGCCTCCAGGACTGTGGTGGTCTAATCTGATCGGACACCCAGATAAGCCCAGCCAGCTCCCAACCCAGGAGCCAGCCTCATGGAAGAAACCAACCCCTCTGCATCACGCCGTCCCCGGCGCAGCTTCGACAGTGCCTACAAGTTGCATGTTGCCCGCATGGTCCGGGAACAAGGCCTGAGCATCCACCAGGTCTGCCGTGATCTGGATCTCTCCACCTCGGCCGTGCGCCAGTGGGTCAGGCAGCTCGACGAAGAACTGGCCGGGCGTCCCGGCACGGGTCGCCCCCTGACACAGAGGGCACCTGAACAACAGCGCATTCGCGAGCTTGAGACAAAGCTCAGGCAGCTGCAATCAGACTATGATCTGCTAAAAAAGGTCTCGGCCTTGTTCGCCCGGGAGATGAAATGATTCAGCGGCTGCTCTCCCAACCGGCCAGCAAGGCAGACATCACACAACTGTGCCGCGTCTTCCAGTTCAGCCGATCCGGCCTGCACGCGGCTCTTCGTCGCCAGAAGCAGCCCGTCAGGCTCTGCCCGCAAGGCGCCCAGCTCAAGGCTGCCTTCGAGGCCAGTGGGCGAAACTATGGCAGCCGTCGCCTGATGCAGGCCCTGCGTCAGCAGGGGCTCAGGATTGGTCGGTACCGGGTTAGACGGCTGATGCGACACAACGGGCTGCAGGCCCGCTGGCGACGCAAGTTCGTCCACACCACCGACTCACGCCATGAGCTGCCCGTGGCGCCGAACATCCTGAACCGCCAGTTCGAGGCTGCTGCCCCTGATCGGGCCTGGGTGGGCGACATCACCTACATCCGCACCCGTACGGGCTGACTGTACCTGGCGGTGGTCATCGACCTGTACTCGCGCCGCGTGGTGGGCTGGGCCATGGCGGATCACATGCAGGCCAGTCCTGTGACGCGATGAGAATCGCCATGGCCACGCGCCAACCGCCACAGGGCCTGCTGATGCACTCGGACCGGGGCAGCCAGTACGCGAGCCATGAGCATGTCCGACTTCTCCAGCAGCATGGCATCACCCAGAGCATGAGCCGAAAGGGGCAATGTTGGGACAACGCTGTAGCCGAGCGATTCTTCCTGAACCTGAAGATGGAGCGTGTCTGGCGGCGCAACTATGCCAACCAGGACGAGGCACGCCAGGATATCGCCGATTACATCGTCAATTTCTACAACTCCTGCCGCTTGCATGCCTCACTCGGCTACCGCTCGCCGGTCCAGTTCGAGCAGGCATTCCACCAAGCCCTATCGTCCACCCCGCTGGCCTGAACGAACTTATCTGGATGTGCGAAAAAATTTGACCACTACATGAGCGAGTGGCTTGCTGACGACGCCAGGCTGGCCAACCTGACGCTTGATGAAGTCAACGCCGCTTTCCGCAAGTGGTTCTCGCCTGACAAGACGCTGACGATCGCTGCGGGCAGTTTCAAGGACAAGGATACCCTTCAGACTGCGCAGAAAGACTGATGCTCATCCCTGCGACGGATCAGCACACGGTGTATCACGAACCTGTTGTTCTGGCTGATCCCGCCCGTTCATGAAATCCTCGCTGACCCCCTCGGCATCGAACCAGGTGCCCCATGCCTGATCTGCCGGCATGATCAAAGGGGTGTTGCCTACGGCAATGACATCATCCTTACTGACGTGGCAGGCACGGGCTCATCATGCCTCCCCTTCTGAAGCCAGCCCGTTGTTCATGCACCAGAGACCGGAGCCGCCGGCGCAATCGCGTGCCCCCGTCTCCGTGTGGGACGTCTCAATGGCTTCCTTCCAGAGTCTGTTTGATTTACGATTGGATCGTAAATTGAACAGATCTCAACGCCTCTCATGTACATCGAACGCCAGATTCAGCCTCTACTGGCCCGGTTGCAGCAACAGTTCCCGGCGCTGTTGCTGACCGGGCCCCGTCAGGTGGGCAAATCCACCCTGCTGCAGCATGTGGCGCCGGACTACCGGCAGGTGAGTTTCGATGATCCACTGTTGCGCCAGCAGGCCGAGCAGGAGCCGACGCTCTTCATGCTGAACCATCCAGCTCCCCTGCTGCTGGACGAGGTTCAGTATGTACCCGCGCTGTTTTCGGTGCTGAAACTGGCCATCGACAGGCAGCAGCAGAATGGCCTCTTCCTGCTGTCCGGCTCCCAGGCATTTGCGCTGATGAAGAACGTCAGTGAAAGTCTGGCCGGGCGGGTGGCTGTGCTGAAGCTGTCCGGGCTTTCACTGCGGGAGATTCATGGCGCCCCGCCAATGGGAGCCTTCATCCCCGACGATGACTATCTGGCCAGCCGCGAATCTGCCCTCGTCCCCTACCCGGACATCTGGCAGACCATTCATCGCGGGTACATGCCGCGGCTGTATCAGCAGACGGTAGACTGGGACATCTACTACAGCTCTTACGTGGCCACCTATATCGAACGGGATGTCCGGCAGCTGGCCAACATCGGCAGTACGGGAGACTTCACCCGCTTCATGGTGGCGGTGGCGGCCCGCAGCGGCGAGCTGCTCAACTACAGCAGCATGGCGCAGGATGTGAGCATCTCGGTGGACACGGCAAGGCGCTGGATCAGCATCCTGCAGACCTCCGGCATCATCCATCTGTTGCCGCCCTATCACAACAAGCACCTCAAGCGCGCGATCAAGACGCCCAGGCTCTACATGATGGACACAGGTCTGATGGCCTGGCTGACGAAATGGCTGACCCCGGAAACGATCCGCGACGGCGCCAAAAGCGGCCAGTTCTTCGAGACTTTCGTGGTCAGCGAGATCATCAAGTCCTTCCATAATCAGGGACAGGAGCCGCCGCTGTACTTCTATCGCGATACGGCACAGAAGGAGATCGACCTGCTGATCGAGCACGGCCGATCGGTCTGGCCGGTGGAAATCAAGACCACGGCGAAACCGGAACGCCGGATGGGCAGCGCGTTCGAGTACCTGCGCCAGTACCTGCCTGCCAGTGACATCCGTGTCGAACGCGGCACGCTGATCAACCAGTATCCGCAAAAGCTCTGGCTGGCCGAAGATCTGATGGCAATGCCGCTGACGTACGTTTAGGACCTCCCTGTCGTTCTTGTAAATCGGAAACTCGCTTTGTAACAAGCCACAAAAAGACTGACATCCGGAGCCAGAGCAACAGCAGAATGTGCGCTGTCGGGCCGTCCGACGGACATTCCCGTTGGTCCACGACCGCATGAAAGGAGAAGAGCATGACACGAGGGAGACGCAACATCCTGTCGGTACTGACGGTGTTGGGCTTGCTGGGAGCCTGTGGCGGTGGTTCTGGCGACTCGCAGGCAACCGAACCGAATGAGCAACAGAACGGGCAAGGCACGAATCCGGATAGCTCGGTCAACGGTACAACGCCTGCCATGCTTGCCCAGCAACATGCCCGTTTCAAGGGCAAGCGGCGACTGAGCGTGCTGAAGGCGAGCGCCGTGTCAGGATCGGCGGTAGCAGAGGTTCCTGCCATCCTCCATTTCGAGTCCGAAGAAGGCAAACTCGCGCTGAAACTCGAAGAGGATCTGGACGGCAATGGTCGGCTGAACCTGAGCGTGCGCGGCCAGACCGAGGCGGCAGGCGGCTGGGAAGGCAAGGACCAGCCGAAGCCGAATGAGGGTATCACACTGAGAATCGACCCCAGCGGCCAGATCACGGGACAAGTGCAGGACGCCCAGCTGCTGATGGATATCAGCGGTCGGCTGTCGGCCACGAGGGCCTTCCTGCGCATCCAGATCGACGCGGCCCCCGGCGCACCAGCTCATCTGGCCGGCATGCGCCATGTTCATCGTTATGACCTGGAAAGGGATACCGGGGAAGCCAGAACAGATGGACAGACCAGCGTTGAGGGCCATTGCCAGCGCGTCCGCTGGAAGTTGAAACCCCGGCTGAACTGGCAAACCGGTTTGATCGACACGATCCGCGTGCCGGTCTGCGAGCGCTGAGAGGCCCGCTCAGGCCTGACCCGCTGCCGGCGCCTTGGCGACAGAAACCGCTGCAGCAACTGGCTCCTTTTTGGACATGTCGCTCCCCTCCCCCAGCGTCTCGGCAATCCGCGCCAGATGCTTCGTGACCCGCTCCAGCCAGCGCTGGGAGGTGAGGCGGTCGAGCGCCGTCGTGGTGGTGATATGTGTGTTGACGGCCCCCTCGACGACATCACGCCGCGTGCTGTGCTGGTGCTCGTGCATCCACTGGCTGATCTGACGCAGCTCTTCGGCCAGCTCGTCGGAGAGCCGCATCCGGCCCTCATCGGCCAGCCACTGGGCACTCTGCTCCAGCACGGCGGCCAGGCGTTCGGTGGGCTCCTTCAGTGCCGGAACATCCTGCAGATAATGGGCGTACACGATGGCATCCAGATCGGCGCTGAATACGCGGGTCTGATCCATCAGCAGCAGCAACTGGATCAGGCGCTGCTGATCACCGGTGGACTGGGGCACCGACAGTTTGGCCAGATAGGTATCGACGGCTTCGAGCACGGCCTCCAGCGACGGTCGCCGCTTGCTGGACGTGACGTGCTGGCCCTGCAGGCGCTGTGCCAGCATGTGACAGGTGTGGGAAAGCCCCAGCCGCAAGGTCTTTTCGGCGGCCGAGATGGCCAGCGCAGGCGAATCGAGCAGCGACTTGTCCAGATGGCGCAGGGCTGGCGGCACCGACTCCTTCACCAGCCGGCGTGTCAGCCGTGTGAGGAGCTTGCGTTGCGGCAAAAAGATCAGCGCCCCCACCACACTGAAGAGCGTGTGGAAGGCCGCCAGCGCCACCGCCTGATCGAGATGCAGCTGCGTCTCCCAGTGCTTCAGCACATAGAGGAACAGGGGCTGGAGCATCAACAGGGCGATCACGGCCGAACCGATGTTGAAGAAGACGTGGACCAGCGCCGTGCGCTTGGCCGCCGCACTGCCACCGACGGCTGCCAGCAGCGCGGTGGCCGTCGTGCCGATGTTCTGACCGATGACGAGCGAGGTCGCCTGATCGAAGTCGATGGTGCCGGCCGCGAGCGCCGCCAGCGTCGTGGCCATCGCCGCACTGGAGGCCTGCAGGATGATCGTCATGACGATGCCGACCACCACGAGCATCAGCCTCGCCTGCCAGCTGTCCGAATACTGGCTGAGGTCGATCGACTTGGCCAGATCGGCCATCGCATCCTGCAGGAAGTCGATGCCGACGAAGAGCAGCCCGAAACCACAGAGCACCAGCCCGAACAGCGCCCAGCGGTCCTTGCACAGCAGCTTCATCAGCGCCCCCACGCCCAGGATCGGCATCGCGAGGCTCGAGATGGAAAACTTCATCCCGAGCAGGGCCACGATCCAGCCCGTGCTGGTGGAACCGATGTTGGCGCCGATGATGACGCCGATGGCGTTGTTGAAGGTGAGCAGACCCGCACTGACGAAACCGATGGTGGCCATCGTCGTGGCGGTGGAGGACTGCACGGCCACCGTGGCGCCGATGCCGGCCATCAGCGCCTTGCGCGGCTTGCCGGTCAGGTTGGACAACACCTTCTTCAGCGATTCACCGGCCAGCGCCTTCAGGCTGTCCGACATCAACACCATGCCGAGCAGGAAAAGGCCGATACCACCAGCAAGGGTACTGAGGTCTGAGAACATGGTGCAGGCGCCCGCAACAAGTATTCAAGTCTGCAATGATGCCAAGGGCGACTACATGGCCCGGGCATTCAGGTAGACGCGAATCCCCCGAAGTTTCATCACGAACACCAATGATCAGGGCATGAAAGCCCGCTCAATCGGGATGAGACACGCTTTGACAAGAATCTACCCCAGTCGCCTGAAACCGGGTAGTCATCCCCCGGTTCCGGGCGCCATCCGGCTATGGCGGCACGCCGGGCGTCGCGGGAAACAGACACTGAAACATCAGACATCGAGACATCGGCCAGCCACCGTAAAGCAGCAGGACGCCCCATGCCTGCTGTCCGGTTCTGGGGCCTTTTCCCTGGCAGAATGTGCTCAAACAGGACTGGCGCACGCAGCAACCAATGAAAAAGGCACCACGAAGGTGCCTGTTGAAACGCCATGAATCATGAACACCGGGGCAACGTCAGTAGTCCGGTGTCGCGCTGCCCATCATCGGATGATCAGCGCGCTCGCCTGCCTTGAAACGTCAGGCCGCCTGCTCACGCTTGCGGAACCAGCCCCCCAGCCACGAGCGATCGGCCCGGGCAGCTGCTTCGGCACGAACATGGGCCGGCAGGCGATTGACCAGGAAGGGCACGCCCATCAGCAGCACGGCCAGATCATCGGCCAGGCCCAGCATGATGGCGAACTCGGGCACGATGTCGATCGGCGACACCAGATAGGCTGCCAGCGCCAGGATCGCCACCTTCATGCCCACGGGCGTGGCTGGATTGCGCAGCGCGTACCAGAGCATCACGGCCTCACGACCGGTGGAACGGAACAGGCGGCGGATTTTCAGCAACCAGAACATGGATTTTCCTCTCAGTGCAGTAAGTGAAGGTTGTACACCCAACCGCGCCGATGGAAAGCCGGCACGATGACAGAAACTGAGGTCACGGGCGAGATGCCCGGCCCAGCATGTTCCGCGTACATGGGGACAATCTTGTTCCGGTCAAGGAAAAATTCACAGAAATCCATAGTTGGCCAAATTCAGAGCCAATCTTTCGAAACACCTGTCCCGGGGAATGGACGGGATTCCGGTATCCAGGCCTGACCACCCGGCGCCAAGTCCAAAGCAGCCTGACCAATGACACGCTCCCTTGGGAAATCCCTGCCCCATGGCTCCCCTGCAGTATCTTGCCAATATGAATCGTATGCTGATACGATGAAAATCATCATGTGATCCGAAAACACCGGCTTCAGCCAGAGATATTCTCAAGCCGAACGAAGCAACGGATACACAGAAGGAGAGAGACAGCGGGCTGACCTTTGAAGTCAAGGCCATCCTGCCGACACCAGAGGAGGAAAGAGATGCGAGTTCTCGCAACACTCAACGCGCATGGCGAGCGCTGGATGATGTTGTGGCTCTATGCCTATATCGTCCTGGTCACCGCCGTCGAAGTCATCCGCCGCTTCGTACTTGATCTTTCTTCGGTATGGGGGGAAGAAAGTGCACGGTATGCCTTCATCTATCTCACGTGGATCGGGGCAGCAGTGGCGATCAGAAACCGCTCACACATTCGCATCGACGTGCTCCTCAACGCGCTGCCCGTCCGCGGCAAGGCGTTCCTGAATGCCATTGCACATCTGTGCGCCATCATCTTTGCGGGTTTTGCCCTCTACTGGTCTATCGAGCCCGTGCTGGTGTCCTTCAGATTCGGCTCCGTAACCGACGGGCTTCGCATCACGAAAGGATGGTTTCTGATCGCGGTTCCCCTGGGCTTCACCCTGGTTCTCGCACGGTCACTGGAAGCGTTGATCCATGACATCAACGATCTGCGCCACGGGCGTGAGGCCCGAAGCGGAGAAAAACTCTTTGATTGAGGAGGTCACCATGCTCTACGGAGACACACCGCTCGAGTTGGAGCTCGGCCCCGACGTGATTTTTCCGCTCGCCCTGCTGGCGCTGCTCTTTGCCATCGGGGTACCAATCTGGATATCCCTCGGACTCTCGAGTCTGCTGATGTTGTGGATGACAGGCGTCCTGCCACTGTCACTGCTGGGGGAAAGCCTGTTCAGCGGAATCGACGCCTTCGCGCTGATCGCCATTCCACTGTACCTGCTGACCGGCGATGCGCTGGTTCGCTCCGGCCTCTCCGACAAGCTGCTCAACATCGCCGAAGCCACTGCAGGTTGCCTGAGAACCGGCCTGGGGAGTTCAACCGTACTGGGCTGCGGGTTCTTCGCCTGCATCTCCGGTTCAGACGCAGCAGGATGCGCCGCCGTGGGCCGAATCACTCACAAGCATCTTGTCGAGCGCGGTTATCCCCCTGCCTATGCTGCGGCCCTGATTGCCGCAGGCGCCTGCACCGGCATCCTGATCCCTCCGTCGATTGCCTACATCATCCTGGGCATGGTTCTCGGTGTTCCCGTAACCAGCCTGTTCGTTGCGGCAGCCATTCCTGGCGTGCTGGTGCTGGTGGCGATCATGCTGACCAATGTGCTCATCAACCGCCTTTCCGGCTTCGAAAACAGCGCTACCAGATTCTCCTTCCGGCGCTGGCTGACGGCCATCTGGGACGGCAAGTATGCACTGGCCATTCCCGGCATCATTCTTGGCGGCATCTACTCGGGAGTTTTCACGCCCACCGAGGCAGCGGCCGTGGCAGTCGTCGTCACGATCGGTATCGGATTCATGACCGGGTCACTCGAGCGGCGGGACATTCCCCGCATGCTCGAAACATCCGCCAAGGTGAATGGTGTGATCGTTCCCATCATTGCCGTGGCGCTTCCCCTGGCACAGGCACTCGCACTGGTCGAACTACCCCAGGCATTCGCCGACATGATCACTTCATACACGGATGACTCGACGATGATCATCCTCCTCATGCTTGCCGTCTTCCTGGTCGCTGGCTGCTTCATGGAAGCGACGCCAAACATCGTGATTCTGGGTCCGATCATGTTTCCACTGGCATCCCAGATCGGCATGGATCAGCTGCAGTTCTGCGTGTTCATGATCACCGCGCTGGGCATCGGCTTCATCACACCACCACTGGGGTTGAAT
>JAUNKF010000056.1 GCA_030532895.1 Lautropia sp.
CGACCTGGGGCGTGGATCACACCTTCGAGTGCATCGGCAACGTCAACGTGATGCGCGCCGCCCTCGAAGCCGCCCACCGCGGGTGGGGCCAGAGCGTGATCATCGGCGTGGCCGGCGCCGGCCAGGAAATCGCCACCCGCCCCTTCCAGCTCGTGACCGGCCGCCGCTGGATGGGCACGGCCTTCGGCGGCGTGAAAGGCCGCTCGCAGCTGCCCGGCATGGTGGATGATGCCATGAAGGGTGACATCGAACTGGCCCCCTTCGTCACCCACACGATGCCGTTGGAAGAGATCAACACGGCTTTCGACCTGATGCACGAAGGCAAGTCGATTCGCAGCGTCGTGCATTTCTGATCGAACCGGGGCCGTCTGCCTCACGGACAGCATACGTGTCCGCTACGGGCCAAAGACGCTCACGGGGACACGTCCATTCATGAGACGCTCACGGTGCGCACCATTAGCCAACCAGACGACCAGGTGCATGGCTCACATCAACGTTCTATCGGGCCTCACACACCATCCGGCCGTCTGATGCGCAGGGACAATGGAAAAGATGAAAAAAATCGAAGATCACGCCTGCTTCGGCGGCTCGCAGCAAGTCTGGGAACACGACAGCCAGAGCACCGGTACACCGATGCGCTTCGGCATTTACCTGCCGCCCCAGGCGGCACAAGCGCCATGCCCGGTACTGTACTGGCTCTCGGGTCTCACCTGTACCGAGCAGAACTTCATCACCAAAGCCGGTGCCCAGCGCTACGCGGCCGAGCACGGCCTCATCCTCGTCGCGCCCGACACCAGCCCCCGTGGTGACGGCGTGGCCGATGACGAGGGCTACGATCTGGGCCAGGGCGCAGGCTTTTACCTGAACGCCACCGAAGCACCGTGGTCTGCCCACTTCCGCATGTACGATTATGTGGTGGACGAACTGCCTGCCCTGATCGAGGCGAATTTTCCGGTGACGGCCTTGCGGGCAATCAGCGGGCATTCGATGGGTGGCCACGGCGCCTTGACGATTGCCTTGCGCAACCCTGGCCGCTACCGTAGCGTGTCGGCCTTTGCGCCGATCGTGGCGCCCTCACAGGTGCCCTGGGGTCAAAAGGCATTTGGCGCCTACCTGGGCGCCGACCGGGCCAGCTGGCAAGCGCACGACGCGGTGGCCCTGGTGGCCACGGCCGAAGAGCGGCTGCCGCTGCTGATCGACCAGGGCATGGACGACAACTTCCTGCTGACGCAGCTCAAGCCCGAACTGCTGGCCCAAGCCTGTGAGACACACGGTCACCCGATCACGCTGAACCTGCGCCCCGGCTATGACCACAGCTATTACTTCGTCAGCAGCTTCGTCGGTGAGCATCTGGCTTGGCATGCGAAGGCGCTACGCGCATGAGAGTCAGCCAAGCGGATCATGCCAATCGAGCACGCTCAATCCCGGTACTCGCCGAAACGCGCTGACATGGGTCGTCACCAACGCCGCACCGTTGCGAAGCGCAGTGGCCGCGATCAGGATATCGTGAGGCCCGATCGGCGTACCAGGCCGCTCCAACGCTGCGCGCAAGCTCGCCGCATGCCGTGAGCATTCATCATCGAACGGCAGAATCTGCACACGCTGCAAATCGGGCTGATGCCTGACCCGTGTCACACGCCCCCGATCAATTGCCAGCCAGGCAGCTTGAGGGGATACTGTCAGGTTTGTCAGAGCGTGTGTCACGAGGGCTTTTTCCGTCCTGCCCCGCCCCTCTGCCGATTCTGCCCGCCCCACCATACGCCGTTACACCTCCAGCGCCATGTCCATCGCTCCGCTGCCACTCACCGCCGACAACCTGCCGTTGATCTACCGGGCCTTTCTGGCCGAGGCGCGTGCAGCCGGCTTCGAGGGCGAGATTCAGGACGAGCACGCGACCCGCACGCTCTTTGCCACCGACAACTCGATCTATCAGCTTCAGCCTCAGGCAGTGGTGTTTCCGAAGCATGCGGCCGATGTCGAGCTGATCGCGCGGCTGCTGGCCAAGCCCGACTACCGGGGCGTGTCCGTCACGGCCCGCGGGGGCGGCACCGGCACCAACGGCCAGTCGCTCACGAGCGGCATCGTGATGGATCTTTCCCGGCACATGAACCAGATCCTGGCGATCAATGCCGAGGAAGGCTGGGTGCGCGTGCAGGCCGGCGTCGTGAAGGATCAGCTCAACGCTGCGCTGAAGCCACACGGCTTCTTCTTTGCGCCCGAACTCTCCACCTCGAACCGCGCCACCATCGGCGGCATGATCAACACCGATGCGAGCGGCCAGGGCAGCTGCACCTATGGCAAGACGCGCGATCATGTGCTGGCGCTCGACTTCGTGCTGCTGGGCGGTGAACGCCTCATCAGCCAGCCGCTGGACCAGGCTGCACTTGAAGCGCGCTGTGCAGAAGAAGGACGCATCGGCAAGGTGCATCGCACGGCCCGCCGCATCATCGAGGACAAGGCCGAGCTGATCAGCCAGCGCTTCCCCAAACTGAACCGCTGTCTCACCGGCTATGACCTGCCCCACCTGCGCACCGACGACGGCCGCTTCAACCTGAACAGCGTGCTCTGCGGCGCTGAAGGCTCACTCGGATTCATCGTCGAGGCCCGGCTCAACATCCTGCCCATTCCCAAGTATTCCGTGCTGGTGAACGTGCGCTATGCCGCCTTCATGGATGCGCTGCGCGATGCACGGGCGCTGATCGCATTGAAGCCGCTGTCGATCGAGACGGTGGACTCGAAAGTGCTGCTGCTCGCGATGAACGATTTCGTCTGGCACAGCGTGGCCGAATATTTTCCGGCAGACGCGGACAAACCCACGCTCGGCATCAACCTGGTCGAGTTCAGCGGCGATGACCCGGCCGAGGTCGATGCCCGCGTTGCCCGTTTCACCCGCCACCTTCAAGAAGACACCACGGTCGAGCGCCTTGGCCATACGCTCGCCATCGGCTCGGACGCCGTCAAGCGCGTCTATGCGATGAGAAAGCGCGCCGTGGGCCTGCTGGGCAATGTCGACGGCGAGGCACGCCCCCAGCCCTTCGTCGAGGACACGGCCGTACCGCCCGAGAACCTGGCAGACTTCATCGCCGAATTTCGGGGGCTGCTGGATTCGTACCAGCTGAGCTATGGCATGTTCGGTCATGTCGACGCGGGCGTGCTGCATGTTCGCCCGGCCATCGACATGAAAGACCCGAAGCAGGCCGCACTGATCCGCCCGATCAGCGACCAGGTGGCCGCACTCGCCCAACGCCACGGCGGCCTGCTGTGGGGTGAACACGGCAAGGGCGTGCGTTCTGAATATGCCGAACAGTATTTCGGCGAGTTGTATCCCAGCCTGCAACAACTGAAAGCAGCTTTCGACCCGCACAACCAGCTCAACCCCGGCAAGATTGCCACCCCGTGGCAAAGCCAGACCCGGTTGCTGAAAATTGATGGTGTCCCCACGCGCGGCGAACACGACCGCCAGATCAACGAAAAGGTCTGGCAACATTATGGTGCCGCCATGCACTGCAACGGCAACGGCGCCTGCTACAACTACGACCCCGATGATGCGATGTGCCCCTCATGGAAAGCCACGCGCAACCGGATCCACTCGCCCAAGGGGCGAGCCTCGATGATGCGCGAATGGCTTCGGCTGCAGGGCCGGGCCGGCGTGGATGTATTGGCACTCGCGCAGCATCCGCCCTCCTTCCTCGGCAACCTGTGGCAGCGTTGGCAGAACACGCGGGCCTCCCGTCAGGGTGCACCGGATTTTTCGCACCAGGTCTATGAAGCGATGAGTGGGTGTCTGGCCTGCAAATCCTGCGCCGGCCAATGTCCGATCAAGGTCAATGTGCCAGACTTCCGCTCGCGCTTTTTGCAGCTTTATCACCAGCGTTATCTGCGCCCGGTGCGAGATTATCTGATCGGTTCGCTGGAATTTTCGATGCCGCTGCTCTCGAAGATGCCAGCCCTCTACAACGGGCTGATGCGCAACACGCAGGTGCAACAATTCCTGGCCGACAGGATCGGCATGGTCGACAGCCCACTGCTCGACCGCAGCGATTTCGGTGCCGTACTTAAAACCTGGGGCGTTCGCCCCGCCACACCAGCCGCCCTATCGGGTCTGAGCACCGAAGCACGTGCCCGCAGCCTCATCATCGTGCAGGACAGCTTCACCCGGTATTTTGAGCATCCACCACTGGCGGCCCTGATCGAACTGGCTGCACGACTGGGTTTTCAAGTGTGGCTGGCACCGCTGCGCCCCAACGGCAAGCCGCTGCATGTGCAGGGCTTTTTGCCCGCCTTCGAGCGCGCCGCCATTCGCAACGCCCGCAACTTGCAGGCGCTGGCCGCCTTCGGCATCCCGCTCGTGGGCCTCGACCCCGCCATGACCCTCGTCTATCGGCAGGAGTATCTGAAGGTGAACGGCATCGGTGAAGTGCCCCAAGTGATGTTGCCGCAGGAGTGGCTGATGACGATCGCTGAGGTGATCGAGGCAGCACTGGGTAGCGCCCTGCCCGCCCAACCGGCTTACCGCCTGCTGCCCCACTGCACCGAAAAAACCAGCGTGTCCGACAGCCCGGCCCAATGGGTTCGCCTCTTCCAGCAATTCGGGCTGACGCTTGACGTGCCGGCCACGGGTTGCTGCGGCATGTCGGGCACCTACGGGCACGAGACGCGCAATCTGGAAACCTCCAAGACGATCTACGGCCAATCCTGGCAGGCGCAGATCGAAGCCCCGACGGAGCACGGCGAAGTGCTCGCCACCGGCTACTCCTGCCGCAGTCAGGTCAAGCGGATGGCTGGACAGCGGCTGCGGCATCCGGTCGAGGTGCTGGCAGAACGTCTACGCTGAATGACTACCTCGGCAAGCCCAGATGAACCTTGATAGCGTCTTCTACGGCCAACATATCAGCCTTGGAGAGCACGGCAATGGATTGCCTGAGCCGAGACTTGTCTGCTGCCATGATCTGGTCTGCCATGACTTTGCGTTGCTCCCCGGCGATGGACACGATCGCCTCACCCGGATACTGTCGCTCCGTATTCGTGGTTATCGGGACGACCACCACACGGGCCAAGTGTCGATTGGCTGCATCATTGCTCACGATGACAGCCGGTCGTGTCTTCTGGATTTCACTCCCCACGGCCGGATCGAATGCCACCCACCAAATTTCACCGCGACGCATCTGCCATGTCTCCCATCAGCGCATCGCACCACGCCCGAGCCTCTGCCTCTCGCTCAGTATCGGCCGCCATCGCACGATAGCCATCATCCAGCGCCGTATCGAGCACATGAGGACGGATCAAATCCTCGATGAACTGGCTCATGCGACGCTTACCCACCCGACGGTACAGCCCTTCATAGACAGCCTCGTCCAGGGTGATCGTCATCCGCTTATGCATAAAGCCCCCATGAGTACGTTATACGCATAACATATACCACAGCCAGGTGCCTTGCAAGTCAAAGAACCGCTATTCAGCCAGCAGCTCACTTTCATGCACAAAGCCCTCTGATCCCCCACAAGCCCCCGTGTGAAGACCTTCCAGATACAAGCCATTACCCGCCCCTGCTTTGGTCTCTTCCAGCACGTTTTCATACTGTGCAAGCTCTCGCACAACATGCAGGATCACTCGACGTCAGTCGACGTAGCCTCGGCATGTACGGACAGCCCGTGCTCAAGGTTGACAAATGTGTGTGAGAGGGGAAACAGCGAACAACAGGCATGCAAGAAGCATGGCTGTTGGGATTGATGGTGCCCGGGGTCGGACTCGAACCGACACGCCTCGCGGCGGGGGATTTTGAGTCCCCTGCGTCTACCAGTTTCACCACCCGGGCATTTGAGGATTGCAACCGACATGCGCTGGAAGGCTGAATGCTTCCGTGCGATCATGTCGAGTTAGCCATTATGCCGCATTCCCGGCCACTTTGCCAATCCGTTGTTTTGGCGTGCCATGAAACTCTCCGATTTCGACTACCACCTGCCCGAGGAACTGATCGCCCAACACCCGCCCGAAACGCGGGCAGGCGGCCGGCTGCTGGACGTGAGCCGGCTGCCGGCCGACGCTTCCCCGGCCGGAGCCGGAGCTGGTGCTGGTGCTGGTGCTGGTGGCAGTACCAGAGCCGATGTCGGTACGGCCCGCTCTGGCATGCCCCCCCCAAGCACGGACACGACGCCCCGGCAAACGGCTGCCACCGCTGCCGACCGCCTGCTGACGGATCTGCCCCAACTGCTCGAACCCGGCAGCCTCCTCGTTTTCAACGACACGCGCGTGATCAACGCCCGGCTGCTCGGGCGCAAGGAAAGCGGGGGTCGCATCGAGGTGATGGTGGAGCGGCTGGACGGTGAACACGAAGTGCTGGCGATGGTGCGGGCCAGCCACGCCCCCAAGGAAGGCAGCCGGCTGTTCTTTGGAGAAACACAAGGTGCCACCGCCACCGTGCTGGCCGGCCGCTCGGCCGGTGGCATGATGCTGCGGCTGCGTTTTGACGAACCGGCAGCCGAGGTACTGGAACGACTTGGCAGCCTGCCGCTGCCCCCTTATATCCAGCACCAGCCGGATCAGGACGACCAGCAGCGGTACCAGACCGTGTTTGCCCGTGAGCCGGGCGCCGTGGCCGCGCCCACGGCCGGCCTGCATTTTGATGAAGCGCTGTTGGCCGCGCTGGCCGAACGGGGCATCAATAGCACCCGGCTCACCCTGCATGTGGGCGCCGGCACCTTCCTGCCCGTGCGTACCGAGAACCTGAGCGAACACCGGATGCACTCGGAGCGCTATCTGATCAGCCCCGAGACGGCCGACGCCATCGCCCGCACCAAAGCGGCCGGCAAACCTGTGGTGGCGGTGGGCACCACCTCGCTGCGCGCGCTCGAAGCCAGTGGCGGCAAGGCGGGCAGCGGCGAGACGGATCTGTTCATCACCCCCGGCTATGCCTTCACGGTGGTGGATCGGCTCTTCACGAACTTCCACCTGCCCAAATCGACGCTCCTGATCCTGGTAAGCGCCTTTGCCGGTCGCGAGACGATCCGCCGCGCCTATGAACACGCCATCGCCCAGCGCTACCGCTTCTTCAGCTATGGCGATGCCATGCTGCTGGATCGCGCTCAAGGATCCCCCGAGCACCTGTCATGAACGGCCAGGCTTGATCAGGCCGTAAAATTCCCTGCCAGCCGGGCGAGGTGACATCAACCCGGTCAACGCCCCCCGAAAAGCGTCGGGGAACATCGGCAAGGCCACTGGCTCATCTACCACCGTGGCCAGCACCGTCACCCGTCCATCTGCCCCCTCCCGACCATGCTGAATTTCACCATCACCCACACCGACGGACGCGCCCGACGCGGCGTGCTGCGCCTGAACCACGGCGAGCTGGAGACACCGATCTTCATGCCGGTTGGCACTTATGGTGCCGTCAAGGGCATGTCCCCGCGCGATCTGGAAGCCATCGGTGCGAAGATCATTCTGGGCAACACCTTTCACCTGTGGCTACGTCCCGGCACTGCCATCCTGGAAAAAATGGGTGGGCTGCACGGTTTCAATGGCTGGCATCGGCCAATCCTCACCGACTCCGGCGGCTTTCAGGTGTGGAGCCTGGGGGCGCTACGAAAGATCTCGGAAGAAGGCGTGCGCTTTGCCTCGCCCATCAATGGCGACAAGCTGCTGCTGACCCCTGAAGTCTCGATGCAGGTGCAACGCTCGCTCAATTCCGACATCGCGATGGTCTTCGACGAATGCACCCCCTATGACATCGACGGCCGCCCCACCACGCACCAGGAAGCGGCCGATTCGATGCAGCTCTCTCTGCGCTGGGCGCGTCGCAGCCGCGACGAGTTCCTGCGCGGAGAAAACCCGAACGCCCTTTTCGGCATCGTGCAAGGCGGCATGTTCGAGGATCTGCGCGACGAGTCGCTCGCGGGCCTCACCGAGATCGGTTTCGAGGGCTATGCCATCGGCGGCCTCTCGGTGGGCGAGCCGAAGGAGGACATGCTGCGCATTCTCGACCACATCGGCCACCGACTGCCGGCCGAAGCGCCCCGCTACCTGATGGGCGTGGGCACACCGGAAGACCTGCTCGACGCCATCCACCACGGCATCGACATGTTCGACTGCGTGATGCCGACCCGTAACGCCCGCAACGGCTGGCTTTTCACCCGTTACGGCGACCTCAAGATCCGCAACGCCCGCTGGCGTGATGACGAACGACCGCTCGACCCGAGCTGCGCCTGCAGCACCTGCCAGCACCACTCACGTGGTTATTTGCACCACCTGCAAAAGGTGGGCGAAATGCTGGGTGCGCACCTCGCCACCGTGCACAACCTGCATTTCTACCTGGATCTGATGCGCCAGGCCCGCGAGGCCATCGCCGAAGGCCATTTCGAGGCATTTCGTGCCGCCTTCATCGCCGACCGGCAACGGGGGCTGGACGCACTGGGCTGAACACCGCTTGAAGCCACCACAGCCTGACAGCTGAGACGCCTCTTGTCTTGAGCCACCAGCCCTGGTGCCTTGAGCAGCATTCAGGATTCTGACGCGGGCCATGCCGACACGATCACCCGCATCACGAGTGACCGCACACACTGCACGCCTGCCGACACTGTCGGCGCCAGGCCACAATCGGTGCACTTCCGGCGGATTGCCCACACCGCCAATCCCGTCAAAGCCGCCCGGCATGGAGGTGCCCAGCATACTGGCACCTGCACGGTGCAACGCATCGAAGACCGCCTGTCGAAGGCGGGGCGGCCGGTATAATCGACGGATTCATGCCCAAATTCCCAAGGTGTCATGCACGTCCTGAATCTTTTTCAGGCGGACGAATCCCTGCATGACCCACCAGGACTGGGCTTGTCCCGTTGTATTTCCCGCCTTTCCTACCCAAGAGGTTTTTGACGTGTTCATTTCCAACGCCTACGCGCAAGCAGCCGGAGCACCCACCGGCCAGGATCAGCTGCTCGGCTTCCTGCCGATCATCCTGATGTTCGTCGTGCTGTACTTTCTGATGATCCGTCCTCAGATGAAGCGCGCCAAAGAACATCGCAACATGCTCGCCGCCCTGCAAAAGGGTGACGAGGTGATCACCGCAGGCGGCATCGTCGGCCGTGTGGTGAAGGTGGGTGAAGCCTATGTGACGGTCGAAGTGGCCGCCTCGGGCGACAGCACCGTCAACATGAACTTCCAGAAATCCGCAGTCCAGACCCTTCTGCCGAAGGGCACCATCAAGGCCATCTGAGTGTGAATCGATATCCGTTCTGGCGGTACGCCGTCATCGGGCTGGCACTGATCTTCAGCCTGATCTATACCCTCCCCAACTTCTACGGCGAATCGCCAGCGGTTCAGATTTCAAGCCAGAAGGCGACCGTTCAGGTCGACCAGGCGACGGAAGACCGTGCGCTCGCCGCACTGTCAGAGGCTGGCATTGCGCACACCGGTGTGCTGCGCGATGCCAACTCGGTCAAGATCCGTTTCGACACGCCTGACACCCAGCTGCGCGCCCGCGACGTGCTGGAAAAATCCTTCAACCCCGATCCCGGTGATCCGGTCTACATCACGGCGCTGAACCTGCTGTCCAGCTCCCCCGAGTGGCTGACGCAGCT
>JAUNKF010000023.1 GCA_030532895.1 Lautropia sp.
CACCAACACCAACACCAACACATCGCTGTCGTTGTCTGACACGACATCATCGGGTGATGGTGCGGGTGCTGATTCTGGTGAGGTGGTGCGAAGCAATGCGCAGCGTGTGCTGACTGGCACCAACCGTTATGAAGGCGTGCCCTATGATGCCGTTGGCCGGCCGTTGCGTTGGCAGGGCTGGCAGATTCGGTGGCATGCCGCCGGGCAAATTGAATCATTGACGGATGATCAAGGCCGGCGGATCGAGTATTTCCATAACCACCGTGGCGAACGGGTTGCCCGCCTGGAGCATGGTGAATGGCGTTTTTATGACTACCAGGATGGCCGTCTTCAGGCGGAACGTCGGCTGGGCGTGAGCGTTGATGCCAAGGGGCAGTCAGCCGTCATGCGTACCTGGTGGTATGAGGGAGAGATCCCCGTGCTGGTCATGAGCGGGCAATGGCGCCAGCCCGAGCAGCGGAATATGCTGAGTCGCTGGCTGCATCGTGTCTGGTCATTGGGGGGCGAGCAGAAGCAGCCGAATTTTTCCTTGTACTGGCTGCATGTTGACCATCATGCGTTGCCATTGGCCGTGACGGATAGTAGTGGACAGCCTGTGTGGCGGCAGCGTTTCGGGCCTTTTGGTGAGCCAGTGTCCAATGATGGCTCCGTTGACCCATATGGCCCAGCGGAGCGTCATGGCAATCCGGCAAGCGCTGGCGGGCTGGTGAGCCGGGCAAGGGCAAACGAACACGATCCCATGTTGCGTTTTCCGGGGCAGTGGGTCGATGAGACAACCGGGCTTTACTACAACATGATGCGGGACTACGACCCGTCGATGGGGCGCTATCTGTCGCCCGATCCGTTGGGTCTTCGCGCAGGGCCGAATCCCTATCTGTATGTGAATGGTGATCCGGTGCGCAATATCGATCCGACGGGGCTGTTGCTGTTTGCGTTTGATGGCACGTTGAACGCACCTGACGAGCCAACGAACGTCTGGTTCTTCTCCCGGTTGTACCAACACCAAGGCAATGGGCCAAACCCGCTTGGATCAAAGCATCGGCCTTATCTGAGTGGCATTGGCATTGTGGGTGGTCGGCATCTGCCTTATGAGCCGACGGAGGGGAAATACGATAGAAGCTACTGGGAGGTTTATTATGCGAATTATTGGCGAGACAATGTCGAGTTCCATATTCAGCAGTTTCGTGATGCCGTCAATCAGCTGAAGGCAGGTGAAAAGCTTGATATTGATGTCGTTGGTTTCTCGCGCGGTGCTTCGCAGGCAACAGAGTTTGGTCGGTTAGTTGCCAGGGAGCTTCGATCGGGACGCTTTGGGGAGAAGGCTGCTCAGGTCAATTTGAGATTCATGGGGTTGATGGATCCTGTGCCAACAAACCTTTACGCTTCGCATAAAAAAGAGAAGTGGTCTCATAAAAATGACGAGCGTTCATCGAGAGTTTCTGGGATGGGTTTTTCGGGAAGAGGAGCAGTCGATGATTGGGAGCAACAGTGCCAGCCCATGAAGGTTGATGACGAGTGGGACAGTGTCGTCAACATTCTCGCATCGCATGACCGTCGAAATACCTTGTTCAAGGCAGCATCCTTGGGGACGCAAGTGAATGAGAGCCGGGAAGGCATGTTGCGAGAGGAGTTTGCGATGGTGGGGGCACACTCCGACATTGGTGGAGGCTATATGGATGGCGACTTGTCCGATGTTGCTCTATGGGCTTTGATCGAACGGGCAAAGGCGGCCGGTGTCCAATTGTCCGAGCTGCCGGATGATCTGCGTCGTGTGGATCGACCCATTGCTCATATTGAACAATGGGGGATGGATCTGAACGAGAAAGACAGGGAGTTTCTGGTGGATGGTGTCTGGAAACGGCAGGGAGAGTCTGGCGTGCGTGGGATTTCCGTCTCGAAGGAAGAGGTAGGCTGGGAGGACACGGCGAGGAACGAAATCGCCACGGAGTATGGTGCCATGCAGAGGGATAGGGTCGTGGCGTGGCAGCAGTCCATAAATTTCATGCTTTCAGGTAGCGCTTATCCTGATTCCGGGAAGTTGAACAGGAGTGCTTTTTCTCAGGATGGTCGTGCTCGTGAGAGCGCCATCAGAAGTGATATGGCCAAGTATGGCCAAGCTCATGGTCTAGAGATGGGAAGAGATGACGAAATCCTCAGCAAGGCGTCCGGTTTCAAGCCGATCGGCACGGCTCGTATCGACATGCAGAAATACTGCGCCTATCTGCTTCGGGAAAAGATCCTTCAGAAATGTCCGTATTGAGGCGCTGGCTGTTGAGGTGCGGGCGTAGGGGAGGGTGAAGCGTATCGGCGGGAGTCTGCCGAGTGCTCATTGATCCTGATCCCGTTTTGAGCTCATGACATGACGCCCGGCTCAGGAGCATGGCCGGGCGTCATCCGTGTTTGGGAGGAAACGACCCGGCCAAACCCGCACGGGGCCATGCTGCGTGTACTTGTCTTGAAGTACCTGCCCTGACAAAGTACCTGTACGCCGCCCAAGAAAAAAGCCCGAACACCAGCGGTGTCGGGCTTTTGGAATTGGTGGGTCGTGAAGGATTCGAACCTTCGACCAACGGATTAAAAGTCCGCTGCTCTACCGGCTGAGCTAACGACCCGGTTTCTTGCTACTGCGTTGTGTGCAGCACCGAAGAAGACATGATGTTATCAGCGCTTTTTTGATCGTGCAAGTGCCCGAACAAAAAAATTTTGATCACATGCTCTTCAGACGCTCGCGGGCGGCATTGGCGGCCGAGGTGCCGGGGAACTCCTTGCCGATGCGGATGAAGGTTTGGCGGGCCGTCTTGGGGTTGCCACTGTCGGCCTGGGCGTTACCGATGAGCAGCAGGGCGTCGGCCTGGCGCGGGTTGTCGGGGAAGCGCTGCATCAGCGATTGAAGGGTGCTGATGGCGGTTTTGTAATTGCCCTGGGCGTATTGGGCGCCACCCTGCCAGTAGAGAGCCGTTGGCACGTACGGGCTTTCCGGGTAGGTCTTGATGAAGCGCTGGAAAGCTTCATCGGCTGCCTTGAACTCACTCTTGCGGAAGTGGGCCAGCGAGGCGTCGAACTGGCGTTTTTCAGCCTGTTCCACGGTGAAGTTGCGCCCGTCGATGGTGACGTTGGTCGGCTCGAAGCGCTTGAGGCGCGAATCGACATCTTCGGAATGGCGCTGTTGCTCCTGGAGCTGGTTGAGCTGCTCTTCAAGCTGGCCACGGAGCTGGGCCACTTCACGGCGCAGCGTGTCGATGTCGTTCTGGCGCGAGAGGCCGGCTTTCTGGCCGTTTTCCACACGGCTGAGGCGTTGCTCGATCTCGGTCTGCCGGTTCGACAGCTCGTTGAGCTGGCGCAGGATGTCCCGTTGCAGGCCATCGACCTTGGCTCGAAGATCGAGCACGGCCTGGCGGGCTTCGTTGTCGCCGAACAGGGCGGCGTGCGACGGGGCGCTGGCCAGCATCAGGCCGGCTGCCACCAGGGCGGCCTTCAGCGCGGGATGGGCAACTTTCAAAGAAGTCATGTCGATATCCGTGTTCCGTTCGGCAGAGATCGAAGGATGTTCGGCAGGGATTGAAGGATCAGCGATAGTTCAGGTCGGCCCGGCGGTTCTGGGCGAAGTCGTCTTCGGTCTGGCCCTGGGCGCGGGGCTTTTCTTCACCGAAGGAGATGGATTCCATCTGGTTTTCGTCCACGCCCAAGGCGGCGAGCGCCCGGCGGACGGCGTCGGCCCGCTTCTGGCCAAGGGCCAGGTTGTATTCGCGGCTGCCTTGTTCGTCCGTGTTGCCTTCGATCACCACCTGCTTGTCGCGGTTGGCCGCCAGGTAGGCGGCGTGGGCCTCGATGATCGGCTGGTAATCAGGCAGGATGACGAAGCTGTCGAACTCGAAGTAGATGTTGCGCTGAGCGAGCGGGCTGTTCGGGTCTTCGAGCGGATCGACCTTGTTGCTGCCGTCGATGGGGGTCAGCTCGGTGCCGGTACCGTGCTGGTCGAAGGGTTGACCATGCTGGTCGTACAGACCGCCATCCTGTTGCTGGGCGTTCGGATCGACCTGGTCGGGATCGGTGCCTTCATTCAGGTCGACCGAGGTGCAGGCGGACAGGATCGCCAGCCCCAGTCCAAGGCTGAGCAGGCGGTAGCGGGTCTGGGTGAAAAGCATGTCGGACTGCTCCTTTCTCGTGTCTCGTGGATGGATGAACGCTGCATTCTAGAGCGTGTTACACCCCCGATCGTACCTGATCAGGGGCGATCAGCTCCGAAGGAGCGCTGTCATTCAGTAGGTGAACGGCCCCCAGGCAGGCTCGCGCACATCGCCGGTGTTGCTGGAGAGCCGTTGCTTGATCCGGCCATCGATGGACACGGCCATCAGGTATTCGCGACCGGCAGCGCGGGTGGTGTACATCACCCACTGGCCGTTGGGCGAAAAGCTGGGCGATTCCTCTTCCCCGTTTTCTGTGAGCACCTTTTCCTGGCCGGATTCCAGATCTTTCAGCGCGATCAGGAACTGACCGTTGCGCTGGGTGACGAAGGCCATCTGCTGGCCATTCGGGCTGATGCGGGGCGAGACGTTGTAGGAAGAGCCAAAGGTGACGCGGGTGGCTGCGCCGCCCGAGCTGCTCATCCGGTAGATTTGCGGGGCGCCGCCCCGGTCGGAGGTGAAGTAGATGGATTTGCCGTCCGGGGAGTAGACCGGTTCGGTATCGATACTGCTCGACTGTGTGAGCCGGCGTGCCTGATTGCCGCCATCGGCGCTGACCTGGTAGATCTGCGAGCTGCCGTCACGGGTCAGGGTGACGGCGAGCGAGCGGCCATCGGGCGACCAGGTGGGGGCGCTGTTGCTGCCCTTGAACTGGGCCACGGCCTTGCGCTGGCCGGAGGCGAGATCGTGCACATAGACGACGGGCTTCTGGGTCTCGAAGGAGACGTAGGCCAGCCGGCGGCCGTCAGGCGACCAGGCCGGTGAGATGATCGGTTCGGCCGCGTTGAGGGCGGTCTGGATGTTCTGGCCATCCCAGTCGGCCACGTTCAGGCGGTAGCGCTTGCCCTGCTTGCTGACGAAGGCGATGCGGGTGGAGAAAATGCCCTTGATGCCGGTGAGTTTCTCGAACACGGCATCGGCCACGCGGTGTCCGGCCAGACGGATGTCGTTTTCGGAGGCGGTCATCGAGGCCTCGGTCAGCACCGATTGCTTGACCGTGTCGGCCAGTTTGTAGCGGAACTCGACACGGGCATTGGCGATGGCATTCAGCGAACCGACCAGCACCGAATCGGCCCCCTTGTTGCGCAGCGAGGGCATGTCGAGTGGTGAGGTTTCGCTGAGTGGCCTGTCCAGATCGATCAGGCGGAACATGCCGCTGCGCTTCAGGTCGTCGTGGATGACGGCATCGAGTTGCTGGGGAGCGCTGCCCTGACCGCTGAAGGGGGCGATGGCGAGCGGGATCTGGTTGGCGCCGATGCCGCTGACATCGATGCGGATGGACTGGGCAGACAGTGAGCCAGCCAGGCTGAGCGAGGCAGCCAGGACGGTGAATCGGAACAGTTTGCGCTTGCTCATGGTGTGATCATGGGTGAGGGGTGGCCACGTCGGCTTGGAGACTGATGTGTGCGTTCATGTCAATCCTGTGGCCCGTGGTGGATTTCAAGGGTGGACTGGCAGCTGCCGGTCTTTGGGCAAGGGAAAGGGTTGGTGCGCTCGATGGCGCGTTCTGCCGCGTTGTCCCAAGCCTGGTTGCCGCTGGAGCGCAAGAGGCGGACATCGAGCACCTTGCCCCGGCGGTCGAGCCTGACCTCGAAGACGGCCTGCGGGTTGCCACGAATGTGTTGGGTGAAGGTGGTGTTGGCGCGGATGGCCGAGCTGACGCGGGCTGCATAGCCGGCATCGCGGCCGCCAGTGGGCGAGCCTTGTTCGACGGTGGAGTCCGGGTCGCCGGCCTGGCTGAGCAGTGCGTTGACGGCAGCCTGCCGGCGTGCTTCGGCCGCCTTGCGCTGGGCGGCTTTCTCGGCAGCAGCCTACTTCTCGGCAGCCGCTTTTTCAGCCGCAGCTTTCTTTTCGGCAGCGGCCTTCTCTGCGGCTGCCTTCTTTTCCGCCGCTGCTTTCTCGGCTGCTGCTTTTTCAGCAGCAGCTTTCTCTGCCGCGAGCTTGCGCTGACGCGCTTCTTCCTTGCGCTTTTCTTCCTGCCGCTTTTTCTCGGCTTCGGCGCGTTCACGCTCAGCTTCTTCACGCTTGCGCTGCGCTTCGGCTTCGCGGCGCTTGCGTGCTTCTTCCTGGCGTTTGGCTTCCTCGCGCTGGCGGGCCTCTTCGGCCTTGCGTTTTTCCTCTTCGAGGCGCTTTTTCTCGGCTTTTTCGGCCTCTTCGGCCGCTTCACGACGGCGTGCTTCTTCGGCCAGACGCGCCTCTTCCCGCCGTTTGGCTTCTTCCTCTTCGAGACGTTTCTTTTCCTCGGCCTCACGCTGGCGGCGTGCGGCTTCCTCGCGCTGCTTGGCCTCTTCTTCGGCCTTGCGGGCGGCTTCGATGGCGATCGCCGGATCAGGCTGCTCGGGCACGGGGTCTGGTGCCGGGGCGGGGGCCGGTTCAGGCGGCGTAGGTTCAGGCGGCGGCTCCGCGGCCGGCGGTTCGGGGGCTGGCTCGGGTTCGGCTGATGCTTCGGGGGCAGGTTCGGCCGGGGCCGGGGTCTCGGGAGTGGCTTCCGGCTCGGGCATGTCCGGGATGTCTTCGGCCGGGATCCAGAGTTCGGCCTGGATCACCTCGGGCTGTGGACGCTGCCAGCTGATGCCGACGAAGAGCAGGGCCAGCAGGCCCACATGGACGAGCAGCGCCAGCAGAAAGGCCAGGGTGCCCCGGCTGCTGCGGCGAGGAGGGGGAGAGTCGGCGTTTCGGGAGGCTGCCATCTGCTGCGACCGTGTTCCTGATCAGGATGCACCGGCGGCCGGCCGGGGTTTCACCATCAGGCCGACGCGGGCGATGCCTTGTTGCTTGATGTCACCCATCACCTCCAGAATGGCCTCGTAACGCACCTGCTTGTCGCCACTGATGACGACGGGCTGGGTGGGCTTGGCCGGATCCTTGAGGCTTTGAACCAGCTGAGCTAGCTCGGCGGGCAGCTGTGCCCGGCTCACGGTTTTTTCAACCGGGTCTGGCTGGTTGCGGGTGGCGATGGTCAGCTGACCGTCGGCGGCCACCTGAACCTCGATATAAGGTTCGGGTTGACGCGGGGTAGCGTCAACCGTCGGCAGATCGATGGTCGAGGTGGGGACGAATGGGGCCGTGACCATGAAGATCACCAACAAAACCAGCATGACATCGATGTAGGGCACCACATTGATGTCGCTGACCAGTCGTTTGCCGCGTCGATGGCGGCGCGGTGAAGTGGTGGCGGGCATGGGCGTTCAGCAGGCGTTGGGCGTGGGCAATCGCGGGCAATCAGCGCGAGTGCCGGTCCAGGATGTTGGAAAACTCGTCGATGAAGGTCTCGAAGCGGTTGGCCAGGCGTTCGATGTCGTAGGAATAGCGGTTGTAGGCCACGACAGCCGGAATGGCGGCAAACAGGCCGATGGCCGTGGCCACCAGCGCTTCGGCGATGCCGGGCGCCACGGCTGCCAGCGTGGCCTGCTGCACGTCGGCCAGCCCCCGAAAAGCGTTCATGATCCCCCAGACCGTGCCGAAGAGGCCGATGTAGGGGCTGACCGAGCCGGCCGAGGCAAGAAAGGCCAGTGAGGATTCGAGCGCGTCCATTTCACGCTGGAAGGCGGCGCGCATGGCACGTGAGGCCGGGGCGAGCACCAGCGTGCTGTCGAGCGTCATCTGGCCGTTGGGGGCCGTGGCGCTGTTCTGCCGGGCGCGGCGAAACTCCTTCATGCCGGCCTCGAAGATCCGGGCCATCGGGCCGGGATCCTTGGTGGCGTGTGAGACTTCCTGATAGAGGGCGTTCAGCTCGGCGCCCTGCCAGAACTTGTCTTCAAAGCGGTTGGTGGCGCGCTGGGCGGCCTTGATGGTGAACCATTTGCGGAAGATGAGCGTCCAGGAGACCAGGGAGATCAGGAGCAGCAAGGCCATCACGGCCTGTACCAGCAGGCTGGCTTCCGTCACCAGGGTCAGGATGGAAAGGTCATGATCGTTCATCGTGGTGTGTGGGGTATGTCCTGAGGGAAGGGGCGCGTTGTACGGTTCGTATCCTTGGCATGCTGCGACAGTCCGTCCATTGACAGCATCGAGGATGTTGTGGGCTTGGTGGTGTCCCGGTCTGCGAAGGCTTCAAGGTGCTGCATGTCTTGGCGCGTGTGACGAACAAGTTCGCGCCAAGGGGCGTTTCACGAGAACGGGTCAGTGCAAGACTCGTTCAGAAGTTTGGGCCAGCGGGCAACATGGTGCCATCTGGAAGGATGATTGTGCGTCAAGGGAGACAGACGTTGGCCGATTGTTGCAACAACGTCAATATCTCGTCGGGCAGGGGGGCCGCGCGCATGGCATCGAAGCGGATGCAGGCGATCTGCACTTCCCCGGAGACCAGCAGCTCGTTGCTCTCTTTCAGGCGGGCCTCGTGTTGCAGCCGGATCGAGGCGCGGCGGATGTCCTTGGTGGCATCGATCACGCCCGTGTGGACGACCAGAAGGTCATCGAGCCGGGCGGGCCGCCGGTAGTCGACGTGGCAGTTGCGCACGACGAGGCCAAGCCCTGCCTGACCCAGCCGTTGGTGGTCGACGCCCTGCGCCCGCAACCAGTCGCTGCGGGAGCGTTCAAAGAATTTCAGGTAGTTGGCGTAGTAGACGATGCCGCCTGCGTCCGTGTCTTCGTAGTAGACACGCACGTCTATCGAATGCAGTGTGATCACGCCACGATTCTAACCGTGCTGCTCAAAGGCGGGCGCGCCGAGGGGCTTTCATGCCATTTAGTCGCTGCCGCGGGGTTCCGGCGCGGGCAGGCCGAAGTGCAGCCAGGTGGCGGCCGTCACCATCCGGCCACGGGGCGTGCGTTGCAGCAGCCCTTGCTGGATCAGATAGGGTTCGATCACGTCCTCGATCGTGTCGCGCACTTCGCCGATGGCGGCGGCGACGTTGTCCAGGCCCACGGGGCCACCCGCGAAGCGCTCGATGATGGCTTGCAGCAACTTGCGATCCATCACGTCCAGGCCGATCGGGTCGACATCGAGCATGCTGAGGGCGTCATCGGCCACTGGGCCGGTGATCTGGCCGCCCGCCTTGATCTCGGCAAAGTCGCGCACGCGGCGCAGCAGCCGGTTGGCGATGCGGGGGGTGCCGCGCGAGCGGCGGGCGATCTCGTTGGCGCCGTCGTCGGCGATGTCGGCGCCGAGCAGCTTGGCCGAGCGGCTGACGATGTGCTGAAGCTCGTCGATTTCATAGAACTCCAGCCGCGAGACGATGCCGAAGCGGTCGCGCAGCGGGTTGCTGAGCATGCCGGCGCGCGTGGTGGCACCCACCAGCGTGAAAGGCGCGATGTCGAGCTTGATCGAGCGGGCGGCCGGGCCTTCACCGATCATGATGTCGATCTGGAAGTCTTCAAGCGCGGGGTAGAGGATTTCTTCCACCACGGGCGAGAGCCGGTGGATCTCGTCGATGAAAAGCACGTCATTGCGATCCAGCCCCGTGAGCAGCGCAGCCAGATCACCCGGGCGCTCCAGCACCGGGCCGGAGGTCTGCTTCAGGTTGACGCCCATCTCGGCGGCGATGATGTGCGCAAGCGTGGTCTTGCCCAGGCCCGGTGGGCCGAAGAGCAGCACATGGTCGAGCGCTTCCTGCCGGCGGCGGCTTGCTTCGATGAAGATGCCGAGCTGCTCCCGAATCTTGCGCTGGCCCACGTAATCGGCCAGCCGGCGCGGGCGCAGGGCTTTTTCCATCACCTCCTCGGTGAGGGAGGCGGGGGCGGCGTCGATCAGTCGGTCGTGTTCGATGGCCATGAGCAGATGGAGGATTCGGTTGGGGCCTGCGCGAGGGTGAGCAGGTTCATGACAGGCGCTAGCCCTGGCGGCCCAGCAGCTTCAGCGCCTGCCGGATGCCGTCGTTGACGGAGATGTCGGCGGGCAGCTTGCCGATGGTGGCGGCGGACTCTTTCTCGGAGTAACCGAGCGCCAGCAGCGCGCGCAGGATGTCGTCGCCTGAATCGGCTGGAGCGAGTGCGAGCGTGCCATCGGGCGTGAGCACCGGGGCGAGCTTGCCTTTCAGCTCCAGGAGCAAGCGCTCGGCCGTCTTTTTGCCGATGCCGGGCACGCGCGTGATGCGGCCCGTTTCCTGCTCGGCCACGGCACGGCTCAGCTCCTCCACATTCATGCCCGAGAGCACGGCCAGCGCCATGCGCGGGCCGATGCCGGAGATCTTGATCAGCGCACGGAAGGCGGCCCGTTCGGCCTCGGTATGAAAGCCATAGAGCAGCTGGGCGTCTTCCCGCACGACCAGATGGGTATGCAGCGTGACGGGCTGTCCCGCGGGCGGCAGCTCATAGAGCGTGCTCATCGGTACGGCCACTTCGTAGCCCAGCCCTTGCACATCGACGAGGATGTCGGGCGGGTTCTTGCTGAGCAGGGTGCCATGGATGCGGCCGATCATAGGGGATCCTGAGAGGTGACTGGCTGAATGACCAGTATTTTAGCCTGCTAGAAGGCCTCACACAATGCAGGGCGAGGCGTCTTGTCCCAATCGCCACATCAGGGTCTGGTGTGACTCAATCGCAGCATGAGTAGCAGCGGATCGACCGGAGAGGCCCGGAAACCGTAATGCTCGTAAAACAGTCTGGCGCGTTCGTTTAGGGCATGCACGAGCAACGCGCGAACGCCCGTGTTTTGGGCAACTTTCACCGCGCGGTTGACAGCATCCTGCAACAGGGAGGCCCCCAGCTTGATGCCCTGGGCGCGTTGATCCACCGCCAGTCTGGCCAGCACCATCACGGGCACGGGATCTGGCATGTTTCTGCGTACACTACCCGTTGCGAATTGATGCGACACGGCGCCAGCTGCCATCGCGTAGTAACCATGGACATGATGCTCATGGTCGGTTACCACGAACGTGCGGCTCGCACCACTGATCTGGTTGGCCAGCGCCCGACGCTTGAGCCATTCATCCAGCACAGGTTCGCCACAGGAAAAATCCGCGCAGTGGTGCGATGAGGTCAGCGGTTGCGGCCTACTCAGCGCAAGGCTCATGTCTGGTTCCAGACGGGGTTCAGGGCCAGCAGGCGTGCTAGTCCTGCGTTGGGCTCGGGAGGGGCATCCAGCAGATCAACAAACTGCTGGAATTTTTCGGCGTCCAGCGAGAAGTGAACCTGATCCAGAACCACGGCCTGGGCGCGCTCACAGGCTGCTTCCAGCATGAAGTCCGAACGATTCTTGCCCTGCAGTCTGGCGGCATGATCGATCAGATCACGCTGCTCTGGCAAGGCGCGCAGATTGATGGCAGCAGCACGCATGATGTGGTTCTTCGTGAAAGCAGAGAGGATTCGCACATGCTATGTTGGTGTGTAGCTGTTGTCAATACAAGCTCAGCCGGCTAGATCATGAACAACTTCGCCATGATCCCTTGATCGGGGCCATGCTGGATCGGTTGAAGGCCGGGCGCAAGGACTGTGCGTTACTGGCGGGCTCAGACAAACCGCTCATCGGCTTGGTGTTGCATTAGCGCCAACCAGGCTTGAAGCGATCCGTAGAATGCGGCAAAAGCAGCATGTCCGCACATCGGGCTGCGACATCGTGTGAAGGGTGATGGTTGTTCCCCAGGCTTGAACCCTTTCAAATCCTTGGCCTGCCCGAGACAACAGGCCAGGGCACGGTTGCCTTATCCTTGGCAAACCATTCCCGGTTGCGCCTTCTTTCCTGCCTGTTCCATGTATCTAGAAAAACCGCCTGCTCTGGGTTCCCGTGTCCTGATTCGTGATGAAGAATGGCTCGTGCAGCGTACCGATGCCTGCGACGGCGACTGGGAGGGGGGCGGCTGGCAACTCTCATGTGTGGGCTTGTCGGAAACTGTCCGTAACCATCAGGCCATGTTTCTCAGCGCCCTGGAACACATCGAAGAGTTGGACCCTGCCAAAACCGAGCTGGTACCCGACACCAGCTCCCGGTTCATCGAGACCCGTTTGTTGATCGAGGCCAGGCTGCGGCAGTCGGCCATCCAGTACCGGGCTCTGGTGCTTGGCCATCAGGCCGTCATGGACGGGATGGCCTTTCAACGGGAACCAGCCCGACGCGTGCTTCAGCAGCTGCGCCCCCGTCTGCTCATCGCCGACACCGTGGGCCTGGGCAAGACGCTCGAAGCCGGCATTCTCACGGCGGAGCTGGCACGCCGTGGCCGCGCCCGGCGGATTCTGGTGGTTTCGACCAAAAGCATGATGAAGCAGTTTCAGCACGAGTTCTGGAACTGCTTCACCATTGCACTCACTCGTCTCGATTCGGCAGGCATCCAGCGCATCCATCGGCAGATTCCGTCCAACCACAACCCTTTCAACTATTTCGACCGCACCATCATCTCGGTCGACACCCTCAAACGCGACCAGCAATACCGGCAGTTTCTGGAAAAGGCTTGGTGGGATTTGATCATCATCGACGAGGCTCACAACGTCTCGTACAAGGGCAGTCGTACTCAGAGCAACCGGCTGGCCCGCCTGCTGGCCCAGCGCTCCGATGCACTGATTCTGCTCACTGCCACCCCTCACAACGGCAAGAAGGAGAGCGTGGCCAGCCTCATCGACATGCTGGATCCCACAGTATTGGTACCGGGCAAGGATTTTTCCCGAGATCAGATTGATCACCTGCTGGTGCGCCGGTCCAAGCGCGATGTCTTCAGTGAAATGAAGATGGGCTTTCCCGAGCGCAAGGTCTACAAGCTCACCACCGACGCCAGTGCCGAAGAAAACGCGGCCTACGAGTTGCTGGCCGAGATCAGACAGCATGACAAACAGAAGGCCGGCGCTGGAGATGGCACCATTCTGTTTAGTACCCTGCTGGAAAAATCGCTGTTTTCCTCGCCGGCAGCCTGTCTGCAAACCCTCAAGGAGCGCATTGGCCGCCTGGAAAAAAAGACACCAGAGCATCCCGAGCTGCCCGGCCTGAGGCAGTTGCAGGCTAGTGTCGAGGCCATCAGGCCCGAACATGTCAGCAAACTGCAATACCTGATCCGGCTGCTGACGGGCAAGACGGACCCGGAAACCAGCTCCGGTAGCGGAGCGGATGCAGAGATACCAGATTTTCAGGCCAGCCTGAAGGACTGGCAATGGAATGGCAAACGCGCCGATGATCGACTCGTGATCTTTACCGAACGGATCGAAACCCTGCGTTATCTGCAAAAGCACTTGCCGCCCGCCTTGGGCCTGAAAGACGATGCCGTCGCCGTGCTGGAAGGCCAGATGAACGATGCCGACATTCAGGACATCGTCGAGAGCTTTGGTCGGCACCATTCGCCTCTGCGTCTGCTGATTGCCTCCGATGTGGCATCCGAAGGCTTGAACCTGCACCACGAGGCCCACCGTCTCATCCACTTCGATATCCCGTGGTCACTGATGGTCTTTCAGCAGCGCAATGGCCGGGTTGACCGCTATGGCCAGCAGAAGGCGCCGATGATCGGCTATCTGTATACGCGGCCAGGTCATGAGGCCATTCGTGGCGATGCTCGCTATCTGGACATCCTGATCGAGAAGGACGTGCAGATTGCCAGGAATATCGGCGATGCCTCGGCTCTGACGGGTTTTGTCGACCCGCAAGAGGAGGAAGAGGCGATTGCCATCGGCATTCAGGAGGGAAGGGATCCCAACCGGATACTGAGCACTCAACAGGCCGGCGCAGCGGCGGAGGCTGATGTTGGCGAAGAAAACATCGATGCCTTTGATGCCTTGTTCGGTGAGTCGGCGCCGGAGGATGGCTCGGGGGCCGATGCCAGCAGTGCAGCAGAAGCATCCGGTGCCGACTTTGATGCGATGTTTGCCAGTCTGAATGAGCCATCGGATCAGGCCGGTACACCGGCTGCAGCTCGTGACGTCAGCTCGATGCCCGGCGCTTCACAGCCTTCGGCAAACCAGACGCATAAGGTCGACACGGCAGCGTTGCCCACATTGTTCGACTCGCACTATCAGTACCTGAGGGAAGGCCTCGGTTATCTGAACAGCAAGGCATCCACGGAAGAAACGCTGTGCCATGAGGATGATCCGCAGCGGCAGAGTCTGGCCATCACGCCCGGGCCGGATCTTCAGCAGCAGTTGCGCCGAGAGCTGGCCCCCGAGATGTACCCCGAGGACGGTCGCTTCACGTTGTGTGCCGAGAAGACGCTGGTTCAGAAAGCCATCAAGGACGCGCGCAATGGCGATGGCATGCCAACCGTTCAATACTTGTGGCCCCTGCATCCGGTGCTGCACTGGCTGGATTTCAAGCTGATGAGCCTGGTAGGGCGGCAGAAGGCGCCGGTCATGCGGGTGCCGCAGGGGCTGGCCGAGGGCGAGGCCATCTTTCTGATCCTGGCGCAGCGGCCCAACCGCAGGGGCCAGACCATGCAGTCAAACTGGTTGGGCGTACACATGGATCAGCACGGGAAGCTCCTCGACATCATGGAAGGCATCGAAGTGGTGCTGAAACATACCGGCCTGACCGGCGGGAACGCGCGGACCCCTGCCAATGATGGCCGGCCAATGGACATGGCGTCGTGGCAGCCTTTGCTGGCAAAGGCATTGGGGGAGGCCCGCAAGCACCTCGGGCAGATCAACGAGACCTTTGACGCACATTTCAAGCAACGGCTGTACGACGAGACACAGAAACTGGCTGGCCTCAAGGCCAGCCATGAGCAACAGTTGCAGCTTCAGTTTGGCGAAGAGTCAGCCCTGCCCAGGCTGCGTCAGCGTCAGCATGACGAACGGGTGGCGGAAGTGCATGCCCTTTTCAATCAGTATGAGCGATGGGCCCAAGAGACCTTGCAACTGGATAAACAATCGCAGCTGATGGTGCTGGCGATGCTGGTTGCCTGACGAAGACGGAATTGCCATCATGAGTTTTGCCATTCACGGCCTCGACAACACCAACGAGTTTTACAGCCAGCACTATCTGGACGAGATCCTGTTTCAGGATCTGAAGCCGCTCTTCGATCGCTGGAAAGCGAAGGAGGGCAGGAGCCCGGTTGCCGCATTGCGTCAGGCCAGTGGTGCCAATGCCTACCTGCGTCATCGAGAGCTGTTTCTCAAGGCACGCAAGGCACAGGATCGAGCCACCCGGCTGCGGGAGCTGGTGGTACCGCTGTTGCAGGCGTTGGGCTATGACATGCCCGAAGAGGCGCCGATGCTCACCATCCGCGAGGGTAGCAAGGAGGCTGAGCTACCGGTGCTGGCGCTGTATCAGGATGCAGAGGGCCATCCGTTGCTGGCCATCGTACCCGCACTGGCTTTGGTGGATCAGGAAGAAGAATCGCCGTTGCAGCTGGTGCCTCATGACTTGAATGCGCAAGTGCTGGTGGGTAAGCCCACCCGAACGGCAAAAGCATCGGCCGACAAAGCCCTGCAGACCTGGGAGGACTTTCTGACCGAGCGGATCTTTGCCGCAGAAAAGCCGCCCCGGTGGGTCCTGCTGGTACACCACGACCAGTGGCTGCTGATCGAACGGCACAAGTGGAGCCGCAAGGCGCTGCTGGCCTTCACCCTGCGCGATCTGTTTGCCGCCCGAGACCAGCAGAGCTTTGAGGCGTTCATGGGGTTGGCCGGTCGGGAGTCAGTCATCCCGAGCGAAGGTGGCTCATCTCTGCTCGATACCCTCGATGAGAACTCGCATCGGCATGCCTTCGAGGTGTCGGACGATCTCAAGTATGCACTGCGTGAATGTGTCGAGCTGATTGGCAACGAAGCGATCCATTACCTGCGGCATGTACGGAAAGAGAAGCTCTACAACCGTACTGATCAGGCGCTGGCTGATCAGCTGGGACTGGAATGCTTGCGCTACATGTACCGCTTGCTGTTCCTGTTCTATATCGAGGCGCGGCCCGAGCTGGGTTATGCACCCATCAATGCCGAGAGTTATCTGAAGGGCTACAGCATCGAGCATCTGCGCGATCTGGAGCAGACACCGCTGACCACCGACGAATCTCGCAACGGCTGGTACTTTCATCAGAGCCTGCAAAAACTCTTTGAGCTGGTGTGGCAGGGGTATCCAGCCAGCCGTCACCAGGCCACAGGCGGGCAGCGCTCGATGCAGGAGGCTGAGGATGCTGTCGGCCTGAGGGTATCGGACCAGAGTGATCGGCATGTGCAGGGACGGATGGACATCATCCGGGGGTTTCAGATGCCCCCCCTTCAGGGGCACCTGTTCGACCCAGACAAAACGCCCTTGCTGTCGCGCGTCAAGCTGCGCAACCGGGTGCTTCAGCAGGTTATCGCGCTGATGTCGCTGTCACGCAGCAGCGGTACGCGAAAACGGCGTGGCCGCATCAGTTATGCCACGCTTGGCATCAACCAGTTGGGGGCTGTCTATGAGGCGCTGCTGTCCTTTCGCGGTTTCTTTGCCGAGGAAGACCTTTACGAGGTTCGGCCCGATCCCAAGGCTCGCAAGACAGCTGCCCCCAAGTTGTCCGATGATGATGCGGTGGATGACGCGGCAGAATGGGAGGATGACGACAAGGCCTCGGAAAACCCGCGTCACAACAGGGCCGATGCCGAGCTGGATCCCTTGAAGCCCGCGTACTTCGTGAACGCCGCCGCCTTGAAGGATTACTCTCCTGCCGAGAAACTTTTTGGGGGCGAAGTACGTCATTATCCCCAGGGCAGCTTCATCTATCGGCTGGCTGGGCGTGAGCGGGAAAAATCAGCCAGCTACTACACGCCCGAGGTTCTCACGCGTGCCCTGGTCGAGCAGGCGCTGGCACAGGTGCTACCGGGCAAGCGAGCCGAAGACATCCTCAAACTGACGGTTTGCGAGCCGGCGATGGGGAGCGCAGCCTTCCTGAACGAGGCAGTCAACCAGTTGGCCGAAGCCTATCTGCAGGTCCGGCAGCAAGAAGAAAACACCACGATTCCGCACGATGACTATGTGCGTGAGCGTCAGCGCGTCAAGATGTTCATTGCCGACAACAATGTCTTTGGCGTGGATCTGAACCCTGTGGCGGTGGAGCTGGCGGAGGTCTCGTTGTGGCTTAACGCCATCTATCAGGGCAGCCATGTGCCCTGGTTTGGCCTACAGCTTTTGTCGGGCAACTCGCTGGTGGGGGCACGACGGGATGTCTTTCGTACCCAGGTGCCAAAAACGGGGGCCAAGGGTAAAGGTAAAGGGGCTAAGGCCACCGAGAGCAGCGTGCCCTCAAACCCTGTGGTGCAGGGGCATGAGAGTGACTCTGCCGCCCCCCTGATGGAGGCGGATGCGGCCCCGATGGCCTTGCCGTTTTCTGAGTCGCCCAAAGCGGATGAGGTCTTTCATTTTCTGCTGCCAGCCCGTGGCATGGGGGTGATTACCGACAAGGTGGTGAAGGAACATGCAGCCGAGGAGGTGCAGGCCTTCGCGGATTGGCGCAAGGCCTTCAACAAACCGTTGTCGGCCGAAGAAATCGGGCGTGCCCGCAGGCTGACACAGGCCGCAGACAAGCTATGGCAGCAGTTGGCCCAGGAGATGGCGCTGGCACGCCAGAAAACCAATGATGAGCTGTACGTGTGGCCGGACATGCGTCAGGCCAAAGTCCCGCTCAGCACCGCGCAAAAAGACGACCTCAGAAGCGGCTGGCTGGAAAGCGAGCAACAAAGGAATGCCAGCCCCTATCGTCGTCTGAAGCTGGTGATGGATTTGTGGTGTGCGTTGTGGTTTTGGCCGGTCAGTGAGGCAGCGCACCTGCCCGCGCGCGAGTTCTGGTGGTTTGTGCTGGAATATCTGTTGCTGGGTGATGACTTGCAGACTCTGGCCGACGACACCCAGACCACCGATGAATCGTCGGCAGATGTGGATGCCGGCATGATCGGTGTCACCCCCGACATGTTTGGTGGCCCGCCACCGCAGGTGGCCGAGCCTGCGGCAGGCTGGGGCAAGCAGCTCTTGCCGGAATTGACCCGTGATCGCTTTGGTTATGTCGATATCGACAAGTTGATCGAAACCGTCCCTTTCATGGCGGTGGCACAGCAGGTGGCAGAGCGCCAGCGCTTTTTGCACTGGCCGCTGGCTTTCGCCGACATCTTTGCAGAACGCGGGGGCTTCGACATCCTGTTGGGGAACCCACCCTGGATCAAGGTGGAATGGAGCGAACAGGCACTGCTGTCGGACTTTGACCCACGCTTTGCCATCCGCAAGCTCAGCGCCAAGCAGACGGCAGATCAGCGTGCCAGCGTTTTCCAGAACTACCCGAAGGCCAAAGACGAGTACATGATGGAATGCGTAGCCACCGAGGGGATGAGTGAATACCTGAATGCTACGCAAAACTACCCCTTGTTGGCCGGACAAAAGGCCAATCTCTACAAGTGCTTTCTGCCTCTGGTGTGGCGCATTGGCACCGGGGTGCAGGCCTTGCTTCACCCAGAGGGCGTGTACGATGACCCCAAGGGCGGTGCTTTTCGTGCGGCGCTTTATCCGCGCTTGCGCGGGCATTATCAGTTCATCAATGAACTCAAGCTGTTTGCCGAGGTGCATCACCTCACCACGTACAGCATCAACATCTACGGCCCTGCAAGAGATCAGCTGGGTTTCAGCCATGTGGCGAATCTGTTTTCACCCTCAACCTTGACGGCCAGTCTGCGTTATTCGGGCGAAGGCCCTGTGCCGGGCATCAAGTGCGATAAAGGGGGCTGGAATCTGGACGGCCACCGTAGCCGCATCATTCAGGTGGATGAAGCGATGCTGAGCACCTTTGCCAGTTTGTATGATCCGAAAGGTACCCCGGCTAGACAGGCCAGGTTGCCGGCGGTACACAGCCAGGAACTGGTGGCGGTACTGGAGAAGTTTGCCAAGGCACCTCGTAGACTCAGTGACTTGAATGCCGATAGCTACTGCACCCAGCATTGGAACGAAACCATTTCCCAGAAAGACGGCACCATTCGCCGCGAAACCGGCTTTGTGCAGAAGGCACAGGATTTCATCCTGTCTGGCCCTCATTTCTTTGTGGGGAATCCCTTCAACAAGACGCCGCGCCGCGTGTGTTCGCTGAACAGTCATTACGATGTGATCGACCTGGAACATATCCCCGACGATTACTTGCCTCGCGTCAACTACCAGCCTGCGTGCTCTCCGGGGGAATATCTCCGCCGCATCCCCCGCGTCAGCTGGACTGAAGGGGAAGAGACAGTACATCGGCCGGTGACGGATTACTATCGTTTTTCTGCTCGGCGGATGTTGTCTATTGCGGGGGAAAGGTCATTGATCGGTTGTCTGGTTCCTCCTGGGTTTTCTCACATCAACAGGTTTTTTCATTTCTTTGTTGGCGGACTTTTTTGTCAAGACAACAGGGCGTGCAGATATTTATGGCCTTCTGGAGAGGATGCCAGTCATAAATGACAATGTGTTGTTGTCTTCTCGCGTTTTGTCTTTAAGTAGCCTGACAAAAGATTATAAGGAACTATGGTCTCGTGGCTGGGTTGCGGTATTTAAGGAGGACGAATGGTCGAGTGATGATTCCCGCCTCCCTCAAGACTTCTTCAAAAAACTCACCCCAACCTGGCAACGCAACAACGCGCTGCGCAGCGACTACGCGCGTCGGCAAGCCTTGCTGGAAATCGACGTATTGGTGGCGCAGGCGCTGGGGCTAACGCTGGAAGAGTTGCTCACCATTTATCGTGTGCAGTTTCCGGTGATGCGGCAGTACGAGCAAGATACCTGGTATGACGCACGTGGCCGTATCGTCTTTACGCCCAGCAAGGGGTTGGTGGGGGTTGGTCTGCCGCGCAAGGCTGGCAAGAAAGACGCAGAATGCGAGGTGTTGAAGCCGGGGGAGCAGCCCGAAACCCGTCGTCTGGGTTGGGAAGACCTTCAGCCCAAGAAAGAGGCCGACGGCCGCTTTACGCCCCAGGTGCCCGATGGCACCCTCATCCGGCGCACCGTCATCGACGATACCCTGCCAGGCGGCCCCAAGGCGCGCACCATCGAGTATGTGGCACCCTTCAGCCTGGCAGACCGCGAAGCCGACTACCGGGTGGCTTGGGCACATTTTGAAGCGCGGGCCAACCCGCAGGCCGATGGCGTCTCAACAACGGGGGAGCCGCATGCAGCTGCGTAGCGCGCACGATCTGCTGGCAGAGCTGAACGCCAGCGACGAAACCGTCCATATCGAGGCCAAGCGGGCCAGCGAGGTCGGCAAATCGGTGATGCAGACGGTAGTGGCCTTTGCCAACGAGCCGGGGCTGGAAGGCGGCTATCTGTTGCTGGGCGTGGATTCTTTTGTTGATGTCAAGGGCGACACGGTCTATCAGCCGGTGGGTCTGGCAGACCCAGACAAACTGCAAAGCGATCTGGCCAGTCGTTGCGCCTCGATGCTCAATGTGGTGTTGCGGCCCGAGATGCGGGTGGAACACGTAGACGGTCGTGCCTTGCTGGTGGTGTACGTGCCCGAGGTGGACGTGACGCAGAAACCCGTCTACCTCAAGGCCACCGGCTTGCCCAAAGGCGCATACCGCCGGGTGGGTAGCTCTGATCAGCAATGCGTGGATGAAGATCTGTGGGTGTTGCGCGGTGAAAGCCAGCCGTTGCAAGGGCCGGATTCCAGCGTGATGATGGACGCCAGCCTGGATGATCTCGATCCGGCCGCCATCGCTTTCTATCGTCAGGCGCGTGCCCGCATCAATCCCCAGGCCGAAGAGCTGGGTTATGGGGATCAGGATTTGTTGGAGGCTTTGGGGGCCATGCGCCGGGTGGATGGGCAGCTGCGCCCTACCTTGGGTGGGTTAGTGCTGTTTGGCCGCGCCATTGCCTTGCGGCGTTTGTTGCCCATGGTGCGCATTGACTACCTCCGTGTGCCGGGTAACGAATGGGTTGAAGACCCCGAGCACCGTTTTCAGTCGGTGGACGTCCGTAAACCCCTATTGCTTGCTTTGTCTCAGGTGGAAGCCTCCATTGTTGATGAACTGCCCAGAAGCTTCTACCTGCCTGAAGGACAGCTGCAAAGTGTGCAGGCGCCGGTCCTCCCCCGGAAGGTCATCCGCGAAGCATTGGCCAATGCCGCCATGCACCGCAGTTACACCATCCATCAGCCAACCCAGATCATCCGTTACGGCAATCGTATCGAGCTGCTCAACGCCGGTTATTCACTCAAGGAAACGGCGCTGTTGGGTACCCCTGGTTCGCGTCTGCGCAACCCGGTCATCGCAGCGGTATTGCATGATCTTCACCTGGCCGAAGCCAAGGGCACGGGCATTCGCACCATGCGCCGCCTGTCGACGGGAGCAGGCTTGCCCTTGCCCGAGTTGCACTCGGATCGGCAGGCCAACCAGTTCCGGCTGACGCTGTTCCTGCACAACCTGCTGTCAGAAGAAGATCACGACTGGCTTCGGGGCGTGATGGGCGCGGATTACACCCGGCAGGAGGCTCAGATCCTGCTGTATGCGCGTGCCACCGGCGCGGTGGACAATGCCTCATGCCGGGATCTTTGCGATCTGGACACCCTGAATGCCAGCCGGACGTTGCGTCGCCTGCGTGATCGGGGTTTGTTGGCCAAAAAGGGCGCCGGTAACCGAACCTGGTACAGCTTGGCCGAGATTGCCCAAACGCATGAGCGAGGGGGCGGGCAAGGGGATCTGGTGCTTGATGAGGCCGAGCTTCCTAGGTTGGGTGAAAACGAGGTTCCTAGGTTGGGTGAAACGGAGGTTCCTAGGTTTGAGGGCGAAGAGCTTGCTCCCGCCGTGGCCAGAGAAGGCGCTGATAAGTCTAACGCCTTGATATCAAAGGATATAAGCAAGCTATGCCATGCTGGTGGGGCTGTTGGGGCGTCGGATTCGAGCCTGATGGAGGAATCGGAGGTTCCTAGGTTCGCTGAAAAAGAGGTTCCTAGGTTGGCGGTTTCCAGCCCTGGAAAGACGAAGTTTCCCAGGTTGGATGACAAGGAAAGCCCCAGATCAGGTAGGCAGGTGGCAGGGGAAACCCCCCTGTCGTCGGAGCAGGTTGCTCATAGCGCCCCCTTGCCACCGATGCCACCGGTGTTGGCTGCGCAGTTGGCGAGCCTGGACAAGCGTTCTTCAAAGCTCACCTTGCGATCCATGATCCTGGCGCTTTGCCGGTGGCAACCGCTGAGGGTGGATCAGCTGGCCGATATCCTGGGCAAAAACGGCGAGTACTTGCGCACTGCCCATCTGAAACCGATGGTGGATGAAGGTTCACTCCGGTTTCGCCACCCCGAGAGTGCCAACCACCCCCTTCAAGCCTATATGGCTGCCGATGGAGTATCTCCATGCAACCCTTGATTCTGTCCGACCAGATCACCCGTGGTGTGGCTGATTTCCTGCGGGCGGCTTTTCCCATCAGCAATGCGCCCTTCGAGGGCATGGTCGAGCACTTTCTGCAACAGCCCCACAATCTGTTCAAAGGCCCGTACCTGTCGGTGCCGATGCCGTTCAGAAAGCAGCCGCCGGAAAGCATGGGCAAGGCATCTGCGGCGCTGCCCTGGTTGCCCGAGGGCTTTGTGCCGCACGCTCATCAGGCGCGTGCCTTTGAGCGCCTTTCCGGCAAGGAGGCTCAGTCCACGCTGGTGGCCACCGGCACGGGGTCAGGCAAGACCGAATGCTTTCTCTACCCGATTCTGGAGCATTGCCGTCGGCAACGTCTGGCAGGCGTCAAGGGGATCAAGGCCATCATCCTCTATCCGATGAACGCCCTGGCCTCGGATCAGGCGGCCCGTCTGGCGCGCGAGATTCTGGGCAACCCGGCGTTGAAGGACATTCGTGCCGGGCTTTACGTGGGCGATGAGCCGGCCGAAACAGCCAGGGAAGTCAGGAAGTTTGCCAATGGCAGCTTCTCGGTGATCACCGATCGCCATGCCATGCGCAACGAGCCGCCCGATATCCTGCTCACCAACTACAAGATGCTGGATTTTCTGCTGCTGCGTGCCGATGATGCCGAGCTCTGGCGGCATCAGCAGCCCGATACCCTGCGTTATCTGGTGGTGGATGAACTGCATACCTTCGATGGCGCCCAGGGAACCGATCTGGCCTGTCTGGTGCGTCGTTTGAAAGGGCGACTGAATACCCCGACAGGCCAACTCGTGTGTGTGGGTACCTCGGCCACGCTCGGCAGTGACGGTGATGATGCCTTGGTGCAATTTGCCAGCGACATCTTTGGTGAGCCTCTGGATGCTGATTCGGTCATTGATGAAGATCGGCTGTCGGTGCCCGAATATCTGGCGGATGCGATGGTCGCGCACGTTCGATATCCGCAACCCGAGCATATCGATATCCTCGATCCCGAGCGATACGAGACTTTTGAGGCCTGGCTGGCTGCGCAGGTGCCATTGTGGTTTACCAGCGAGCACGGACAACCATCGCCCGAAGGTTTCGAAGTGAATCCGGCTCCCGGTCTGGTTCGGAAACCCGCATGGCGTTGCCAGTTGGGCCGGCAGCTTCGACAGCATTTTGCGTTTCAGAACCTGTTGCGTGACCTGGCCGCAGAAGGTGGTAAGGCCGTGCCGGTGCAGGCCATGCTGCAACGCCTGTCACAGCGGTTGCCAGCCAGCCAGGATGCGCGCTACCCCGAACTGTGGCTGAGCAGCCTGCTGGCGCTGGTGGCGCATGCTCGGTTGCCCAAAGCGCAGACACTTCAGCAACAGTTCTGCTTGCCGCATGACCTCGACGAAAAGCAGGTGGGCTTCTTCCTGCAGGTGAAGGTCGAGGTGTGGTTGCGAGAACTGCGCCGCATGGTGGCCAGTGTGTCCAGCGATGCACCAGAGGCGCTTCTGGAGCAGCTGAAACAGCAGCGGGAGGTGTTATTTAGCCGGGGCTCTGAACGTCAGCCGGCGGAAGCCAGGTTCAATGCCTTTCTTGGCCAGAAACGAACGATGCTGGCCGTGAGGAAAAGCCGCCAACCACAGTTGGCTTTTCACGATGACCTGGATCGACCCGACCGGGTCTGGTTGCCGGTGGTTCACTGCCGAGATTGCCATGTGGCGGGTTGGGGAACCACGGTCGATGCTTTTTCTCCGGATCTCGTACAGCAGGATGTTCAGGGTTTTTACTCGGCCTTCTTTGGTGAAAGTCCTCATGTGCGCTTTCTTTTTCCCAGGAAAGAGAACGAGTGTGACGCTGATACAGCATACATGTTGAAGGCAGGCAGCTTGCACCGTCGTCTTTGTTCACGTTGCGGGACTTTGAACATGCCGCATGCCACGGCGTGTCAGGAATGTGCAGCTCTGTCTTCACCTGATTCATCGGTCGAAGAGGCCTCTCCCACTGCTGAGCGGGGGCAGGCAGCATGGCAGGATGTGTGGGTGGTGCAGAACTTGCGTACCCGGCAGCGCAATGGCAATGTGGTCAGGACTTCGCATCGTGACTGCCCCTTCTGCAAGGGGCGAAACAGCCTGTCCATCATGGGGTCTCGGGCGGCCAGCCTTTCGGCGGTGATGCTGGCTCAGCTGTTCGCTTCGCCTTTCAACCCCGACAAGAAGCTGATCGCTTTTTCGGATTCGGTTCAGGACGCAGCACATCGAGCCGGTTTCCTGGCTGCACGTACCTGGCAGCTCAATCTGCGCCCGGCCATCGCTCAGGTGATCGACGCTGTTGAAGAGGCAGGCTCACTGTTGGGGATGGATCAGCTGGCCGATGCATTCGAGAAGCACTGGTTGCGTCCCGGTGGTGGGGAAGCAGTTCTTGCTGTCAAGTCAGATGGCGGGGAAGATGTGCGCATGGGTCTGGGGCGTTATCTGGCCACTTTCCTACCGCCCCAGCTTCATTGGCTTCATGATTTTGAAGCGATGCTGGCATCAGATGATGGCCGTCTTCCGGCGGGTAGTCGGCTGGCCTCGGATTTTCGGGGGATATTGCCCTGGATGCTTCATGCCGAGTTTGGTCAACACGCACACTATGGTCGAAGCTTGCCGGCAACCGGTACGGCGGTTGTGGTGCCTCGGTCGGGTACCCTGGAAAAGGCCGCGGCCTGGTTGATAGTCCGTCTCGCTGGCAAGATCGACTGCCTCAGTCGGCGCGTCAGTAATCCGAAGCTACAGAAGTTCTTGCAAGGGCTCATCCATGCCATGCAGCGGGCAGGCGCGTGGTGGGATGGTGCCAGAAAGGGAGATGAAGGAGGTGCCGTGCAGCATGGACTGGCACATTATGCTGCAGATGGTTCACAACCCTGGCGATACAGAAAAAGCCCGCTTCGCTTTCAGATGCTTTCCGGGCCACGGGCGCCGCGTTTCATTACGCTGACTGCCTACAAGAATTCTGCCCACTTGCTGGGGCAGGGAGCCGAGTGGTATGAGGACTGGGCCTTGAAGACGTTGCCGCAGCTTCATGAGGTGGCCCAAGGCTTGTCGAGCCTCTTGGCTGATCTATACGCGCTGGCACTGAAAGCCTTGCAGGCAGCAGGGATTGCCGATGCCGTGGATGCTTCGGCTGCTGCCTCTTCCTCCTCTGGCCAGCAGGTGCCTCAGGTATGGGGGCTGCTGCCTTCGGCTTTTCTGCTGCAGACCGAGGTGCGTTGCTGGAAGTGCAATACATGTCATGACAAAGTGCTGTCAGCGCTACAGACTCTTGATGATGATCTGACGGACTCCCCCTGTCGTCGATTGGGGTGCCAGGGACATTTGGTGCCTGCTGAAAAACCGGAGCCAGATGCAAGCGATACCGGTTCTGCTGCCAGAAGCACGTCAGGCGGGTATTACAGAAATTTCTATCGGCGTGCAGACATCGCCCGTGTGGTGGCACGAGAGCACACCGGCCTGTTGGCAAGAGAGGTGCGAGAAACGGTCGAACGACGTTTTCGATCGGATGCACGCCTGCCGGGTGATGTGAACGTGCTGTCTGCCACGCCCACGCTGGAGATGGGTATCGACATCGGTGATCTGTCTTCGGTGTTGCAGTGTTCGGTGCCGCCTCAGCAAGCTAGTTATATCCAGCGCGCAGGCCGGGCAGGTCGCAGTACGGGTAATGCGCTGGTGATGACGATGGCCACCGGCAATGCCCACGACCTGTATTTCTGGTCTGACCCGAGAGAGATGGTGGCAGGGCAGGTGACGGCTCCAGGCGTTTTCCTGAACGCATCGGCCGTTCTGGAGCGACAGCTGATGGCCTTCACGCTGGACAGGTGGGTGAGAGAGGGCGGCAAGGCGGTACGAATCCCCAAAACCATGAACGAGGTGCTACGCGTCGTCAAGAACCAGTCGACCACGCTGTTTCCTTTCTCGTGGCTGGCCCATGTCGATCGGCGCCGTCATGCCTTGTTGAGTGACTTCTTGGCCTTGTTCGAGCAGTCCGTCGCTCGTCTGCCTTGTGAGGGAGCGTGCGATAACCCCGATGAGACCACTCCAGTCAGGCAAGCAGATCGGGGCTTGAACAAGGACACCATTGTCTGGTTACAGCGATTCTTGGGGGTGGGTGTCGAAGGGGGGCGTCCTGAAGTGCGGACACTTTTTTCGACACGTGTGCTCGGTCTGCTGGAGAGGCTCTCTGCTGAACGCGAGTTCATGGTCAGGCAGAAGAAGCAGCTTCAGAGTAGCATCGCACAGCTGAATCAGTTGCCTGTCAGATCCACCGACGACGAGCAACAGTTGCAGGATCTGCGCGCCGAGTTGAGCAACGTTCATCGACTCATCAAGGAGCTCGATGAAAAGCAGACGCTCAATGTGCTGACCGACGAAGGATTGTTGCCAAACTATGCCTTCCCCGAGCAAGGGGTCCAGTTGCAGTCGGTCATCATCGGTGATCGGAAAGCAGCGCAGGCACCTGGTGAACAGAAGGGCGCAGCCACCGGGGCAAATCAGCCCCAAGGCACCGGCAACGCGAAAGATGGTGATCCTGCGCTGCTGACACTGGAGTATGTGCGACCCGGCTCTGCGGCGATTACCGAGCTGGCTCCGGGCAACACCTTCTATGCCGAAGGGCGCAAGGTGGTGGTCAGCCAGGTGGATGTGTCGTTGACCAAGCCCGAGCCGTGGCGATTCTGTCGCGCCTGCTCTTATGCAGCGCCGGCTCGGGCTACGCCGGAAGAAGCCTGCCCCCGCTGTGGTGATCCGCTTTGGCCAGACCAGGGGCGGTTGCGTGACATGCTGCGTCTTGAGAAAGTGCTGGCACGAACGCTGGATAGAAACAGCCGCATCGCAGATGATTCGGATGACCGTGAGCGCAAGTTCTACGTCCGCCAGGTGCTGGTCGATGCGGCACCGGAGGCCATTCGTCAGGCCTATTCGTTGCCTGACGAGAAGTTCCCCTTTGGTTTCGAGTTTCTGGATCGGGTGACGCTGCGTGAGGTGAACCTCGGTCTTCAGGACGGAGCAAATCAAAGCTGGGCGCTAGCCGGGCAGGAGAAATTGGCGCCGGGTTTCGATATCTGCCGGGCGTGCGGAACCCTGCAACACAGGCAGTCAGCAGCAGCCGGGCCTGTGTCAGGATCACCGGCGAGCGACAGGGCCACGTATCTTGGGCATGCGATATGGTGCAAGGAGCGTCAGTCACAGCCAGTGATGGGGGGAGCCCGTGCCGAGCAACCTTTCTTTCTCTATCGGGAGGTGAGTAGTGAAGGCATCCGCCTGTACTTGCCGCCTGTTGACTTTGCTGATGGCACCGTCGCATTGCACAGCCTGATCTCGGCCTTGCAGTTGGGGATCAGCAAGCGCTTCAAGGGCGCTGTGTCGCATCTGAGCATTGCGGCAGATGTACGCATGGCTGATCGTGTGGCTGAGCTGGATGAGGGGGACGAAGCAGTGGGACATGATGCCCGTCGAACACACGATTATCTTGTCATCTACGATACGGTGCCCGGCGGGACAGGCTACCTGAAGGAATTGATGCGAGGGGGCGATGGCAAGAGCCTGTCGTTGCGGGAGGTGTTCGATCTGGCCTGGAAGGCGCTCGAGGCATGCGATTGCAACCGTACCGCGTATCGTGATGATGGCGACCTGGCAGACGGGTGCTATCGCTGCATGTATCGGTACCGAAACACCCATGATCGACAGAACATTTCCAAGCGGGTGGCGCAGCGGTTGTTGCAGATGATTCTGGACAACTGGTCAGGGCTTGAGCAACTGGCGTGGGATGCCAAGCATGGCGCGCTGGATACGATGCTTCAGGACCTGGACAAGCGGCAGCTATTGGACAGTAAGCTGGAGAGGCGCTTTCTTGAAGCTTTGGTTCAGCCCTTTACGGTGGCTGGTCAGCCGGGAGAGACGGTCTTTCGTTTGCAACGTGCTCTGGTGAAGGGGGCAGAGGCCTATTTGCTGCATGCAGGTAAACGTCGTTGGCGGCTTGAGCTTCAGGTTTCGTTGGGCGAGCGACAGGGGGTCAGGATTTCCAGCCGGCCAGATTTTGTGTTCTGGCCCGACGACGGCATCGATGATCGACCGATCGCTGTATTCACCGACGGCTGGGGTTTTCACAAGGACCGTGTGGGTGAGGATCTTGGCAAGCGTATGGCGCTGGTCAAGAGTGGAAAGTTTTCGGTATGGACGCTTGGCTGGGCCGATGTGGAACAGGCTTTCCTGCAAGGTGACGATGGTGGTGCTGTCCGTTCGTCAGATCTGGGGCCATGGGGTGAGGTCTACGTGAAGGATGCCAGTGCTGCCATTGACAAGCTGTGTGCAGCGCAGGGGCTTCAAGCGCATCAGGATTTCTGGCAGCTTCCCGCCCTGCGTCAGTTGCAGCAACGTCTGACCAATATTACCCACGAGGAGCATCGTCGTCTGGCCTGCGTGGCCACCATCGCCATGCTTGGGCATGTGGGTGATGCTGGCCAACTGAGTGCATTCAGAAATTCCGAATTTTGGCGGCGTCTGGACGATTACGGCATGCTGGAGTTCATGGTGCCAGGCGGCCGTTGGAGCCATCGCAGCTTGTGGCAGGTGGCACATGTAGCTGCTGTCATCTCGGCAGACCAGTTGGGGCATTGGATGAAGGGAGGCCATGATGTTGCGCAGGAGCCTCGTCTGGTGTTTTCCTGGCTGCCGGAGGACCTGCTTGATCTGCCCGCACCGGAGGTTTGCAAGCAGGGGTGGCAGCAGATGTGGCGGTTGTTGAACATGCTGATGCCGCTGACGCAGCTTTGGGCGGGCACGGTCGACATGCCCGGGTTGCCGGCCCTACAGGTTTACGCACCGCTGGCAAGGCCGGTTGAGCCGGATATTGGCTGGATGCAGGTGAGGGCGGATGTTCTGCCGGACGTTGGCGACTGGGTAGAGGTATTGATACAGGCCGGTGTAGAAGTCCCGGAGGTTGGCTTCGAGCTGTTGGGAGCCAACAACCGTGTTCAGGCCGAGGCCGAGCTGGCCTGGGTAGGGCAGAAAGTGGCGGTTGTGATGGCGGAAGAAGATTGCCCAGCTTTCGTCGATGCGGGGTGGAAGGTGTTTGTGTTTGAAGATGGCCAACAGCCTGATGCGCTGCTGGAGAGATTGAGGAGCCATTGAGATGGACGTCAAGCCGAAGGTTGCACTCTGCGACGGTTTCCTGAAATCGATGATGCAGATCAACAAGAAGGATCAGCACAAGGTTCTGCAGTTCGTGGCCAAGTTTCGTCAGAACCCGCGTGCCACGGGCATCAATTACGAGCCTATCCATGATGCGGCTGATCCGAACATGCGTTCGGTTCGCATCGATCAGGATGTGAGAGGTATCGTGCTCAAGCCTGCTGTTGGCGACATCTACTGCTTGCTGTGGGTAGATCGTCATGATGATGCCTATCAGTGGGCGCGGCGCCATCGTGTGCAGATCCATCCGGATGTGGGCGCCATTCAGATCTTTGCCGTTGACGAAGGATCTGCCCCTGCATCCGGTGTCTCGTCCGATGTGTCCTTGTCTGCTCCCCAACCTGAGAGCGGTGAAGATGTGCCAGGGGGGGCTGGGCTGTTTACCGCCTTGCGCGATCGGCAGATTCGTGCGCTGGGTGTGCCCGAGCAGCATCTGGCTGCCGTGCGGGCCGTGATGACGGAGGACGACCTGGAGCGCCTTCAGTCCATGTTGCCTGATGATGCTTTCGAGGCCTTGTTTCTGTATGCCGCAGGAGAGTCTTACGACAGCATCTGCACGGCCAGACCGTCGGATACCCCTATCGATACCAACGACTTTGCTGCTGCGTTGGAGCGGGATGAATCTCGTCGACATTTTGTGGTGCTGACCGACGACTCTGATATCGAGGCCTTGCTGGCGGCTCCGCTGGAGCGTTGGCGTGTGTTCCTGCACCCCAGCCAGCGCCGATTGGTGAATCGTGACTGGTCTGGCCCTGTGAAAGTGACGGGGGGGGCCGGCACTGGCAAGACCGTAGTGGCCATGCACCGGGCCAGATACCTGGCTCAGAAGTACAAGGATCTGCCCGGTAAGCCCGTGGTTTTCACCACATTCACCAAGACGCTGGCAGAGGACATCGAACAGAACCTGAAGAAGCTGTGTACCCCGCAGGAGCTGGAACGCATTCAGGTGGTGAACCTGGATCGTTGGTCCTTCAACCTGTTGAAAGCAATGGGGTACCGCTACCGTCCGTTGTACGACGAGAAGGAACGTCAGCAATACTGGGACCGGGCATTGGCCGTGTTGTCGGAAGAGGTTCGGGCACAGCATCTTGAAGGGATTGCATCACCCCTGAATTTTGTTCGTGCCGAATACGAGCGTGTCATTCTGCCTCAAGGATGCGAAACCCTTGATGATTATGTACGCGCCCGCCGTGTGGGACGGGGAGGCAAGCTGGGCCGAAGTCAGAAGAAGGCGCTGTGGCCAGTCTTTGCCGAATATCGAGCCTTGTTGACGGCAGCTGGCTTGCGAGAGCCTGAGGAGGCTTACCGGGACGCTCGTCTTTTACTGGAGAAGGAAAAATCCTCCCAGGGCGTGAGGGCAATGATTGTCGATGAGGGCCAGGACATCAGCGCGGCTGCCTACGAGTTCATTCGTGCCGTGGTACCCGAGGCCGACAACGATCTGTTCATCGTGGGCGATGCCCACCAACGCATCTATAGGCACAAGGTTGTATTGGGACGTGTCGGCATCAACGTGCGGGGGCGCAGTCGCTCGTTGCGGCTCAACTATCGCACCACCGATGAAATCCGCCGTTGGGCATGCGCGCAGCTGGCGGGCTGTGACATCGACGATCTGGACGGCAATGCAGATACCTTGCGCGGATATCGGTCCCTCACTCACGGAGAAGAACCAGAGGTCATTGCTTCGATAAGCGTGGACGATGATGCCAACCACATTCGTGCGGTGCTGATGTCCAGTCAGCAACAGGGCATCGAGGCCCGCAAGCTGTGCGTGGCGGTGCGTGACAACAGCCGGCTTCGAGAGCTGGCAGGCGTGTTGACTACCAAAGGGATTTCTCATCTGGCGCTCAATAACGAAACGACAGATGACCCGAATGTTGACGGGATTCGTCTGGCCACGATGCACCGGGTAAAGGGGCTTGAGTTTGATGTGGTGATCGTGGCGGCCTACGAAGGCGCTGACCACTACGCGGCACAATTGAGCCGTGATGCTGATGCGGGGGTTGCCGAAGACGCCGAGACGGCGGAACGCTGCTTGTTGCTGGTGGCGGCCACGCGCGCCAGGCGACAGCTTATCGTCCTGAGCCGTCAAGGCGGGACATGGGCCAGCTCAAAACATGATTGATTGTCCGTCCTCGGCCACTCACCCAATCACCCGCCCACTACGCAAACTTCTGCCAAGGCTGCCGATGACCGGCCCGCCGTGGTTGTGGCAGATGGCGCAGGCGAGTGCGTCGGCGGCGTCGGCCGAGGGGGCAGCGGGTAGCGAGAGCAGGCGTTTGACCATCTCCTGCACCTGCTCCTTGGTGGCGCGGCCATAGCCGACCACGGCCTGTTTCACTTGCAGCGCCGTGTATTCGTAGACGGGCACGGACTGGCTCACGAGCGCGCCCAGGCAGGCGCCGCGCGCCTGCCCCAGCATCAGCGTCGATTTGGGGTTGACGTTGACGAAGACGATTTCGCAGACGGCCACCGTTGGCTTGAACTCGGTGATCAGCTCGACGATGCCGGCATGCAGCCGGCCGATGCGCTCGGGCAGTTTCCCTTCGCCCGAGCGGATGACCCCGCTCGTGAGATAACGCATCGTGTCACCTCGGGTGTCGATCAGGCCGAAACCCGTGACCCGCAGGCCGGGATCAATACCAAGGATGCGCATGAAGAATCGTGATGAAGGGAGGCGGTCGTGTGGTGCTGGCCTGTGGATGACGCGGTGCCGGCAAACTACCGGCACAGGGACGACTGGCCGAGGGGCAACCATGGCGAGGGCGGTGCACCATCGTTGCCCCTGTGCATGATGACATGCGCAGGCTGCTGGCAGGTAGCCTCAGTGACGGAAATGCCGCACGCCGGTGAAGACCATGCAGACATCGCGTTCGTCGGCGGCGGCGATCACCTCATCATCCCGCATCGAGCCGCCGGGCTGGATCACGGCGGTGGCGCCGCCATCGATCACCACGTCCAGGCCGTCGCGGAAGGGGAAGAAGGCGTCGGAGGCGACGACCGAGCCTTTGAGGTCAAGGCCGGCGTTCTCGGCCTTGATCGAGGCGATGCGAGCCGAATCGACGCGGCTCATCTGGCCGGCGCCGATGCCGAGCGTCTGGCCGTTGCGGCAGTAGACGATGGCGTTGGACTTCACGTAGTGGCACACGCGCCAGGCAAAGAGCAGGTCGGCCAGCTGCTGCGGCGTGGGCTGCTTTTTCGTGACGACGCGCAGCGCGCTCTCGTCCAGACGGTGCTCATCGGGGCTCTGCACCAGGAGGCCGCCGCCGACGCGCTTCAGGTCGAAGCGGTTGCTGTCGGTGGCGAGCGGCACTTCCAGGAGGCGCACGTTCTGCTTGGCCTTCATTACGGCCAGTGCTTCGTCGGTGAAGGCCGGGGCCAGCAGCACTTCCACGAACTGCTTGGAGACGGCTTCGGCCGTGGCCCCGTCCACGGGCCGATTGAAGGCGATGATGCCGCCAAAGGCCGAGGTGGGGTCGGTGGCGAAGGCAAGCTGGTAAGCCTCAAGCGTGGCGGCGCCCACGGCCACGCCACAGGGGTTGGCGTGCTTGATGATGACGCAGGCCGGCTCCTCGAAGGATTTGACGCATTCCCAGGCCGCATCGGCATCGGCGATGTTGTTGTACGACAGTTCCTTGCCCTGGTGCTGGCGGTAGGTGGCGAGCGAGCCGGCCGCCGGCTGCTGCTCGCGGTAGAAGGCAGCGTGCTGGTGCGGGTTCTCGCCATAGCGCATGGGCTGCACGCGCTCGAATTGCAGCGTGAGCGTGGCGGGCAGCTCGGTCTTGGTGCCGTCGTCCTGAATGGTGGAGAGGTAATTGGCCACCGCCCCATCGTATTGGGCCGTGTGGCCATAGGTTTTGACGGCCAGCGCAAAGCGGGTGGGGCCGTCCACGGCCTTCTGCGTTTGCAGCTGCGAGAGCACCTTGGCGTAGTCGGCGGGATCGACGATCACGGTGACGCCGGCGTGGTTCTTGGCGGCGGCGCGCAGCATGGCCGGGCCGCCGATGTCGATGTTCTCGATGGCCTCATCGAGCGTGACGCCTGCTTTGGCCACCGTCTGCTGGAAGGGGTAGAGATTGACGGCCAGCAGATCGATGCGGCCGATGCCGTGTTCTTCCAGCGCGTCGAGGTGGTTTTTGAGGTCACGGCGGGCAAGCAGGCCACCGTGCACCTTCGGGTGCAGGGTCTTGACACGGCCATCCAGCATTTCCGGAAAACCCGTGTAATCCGAGACCTCGATGACGGGCAGGCCGGCATCGGCCAGCAGCTTGGCCGTGCCACCGGTGGAGAGGATTTCAACGCCCAGTGCGTGCAAGCCCTGGGCAAATTCGAGCACGCCGGTCTTGTCGAACACGCTGATCAGCGCGCGGGCGACCGGGGCGGGTGGCAAATCGGCGGGTTTGTCGACACCGCTGGCATGGACTGTGATGGACATGAGATCAATGACCCCCTTGGGATGAGTTGAGCAGGCCGTAAGTCGTCAGTTTCTTGCGAAGCGTGTTCCGGTTGATGCCGAGCATGGCCGAGGCACGCAGCTGGTTGCCTTCTGCGTGCTTCATCACGACTTCCAGCATCGGCTTTTCGACGGCCGACAGCACCATGTCATAGATCAGGCCGGGCTGGGTGTTGCCCAGATCCTGAAAATACTTTTCCAGATTGCTGGTGACGGCTTCCTGAATGGTCATCGAGGGTTTTGTCATCGTGGGTGTCCTCCCTGATCGATGCCGGTATCCAGCCAAGGCGCCCGATCGGCGAAGTAGCGTTCGAGCAGACGCACCTGGTCGTCGGCGTCCTCGCTCTGGTTGATGGCGCGACGCAGCGCCATGATGTCCTCGTCGGCCTCCGCGCCCGGCAAGCCCGCCAGATACCAGGCGATGTGCTTGCGGGCCGAACGGACGCCGATGAACTCTCCGTAAAACCGATAGTGGTCTTCAAGGTGCGCGATCAGCACGTCACGCACTTCCCGCCAGGTGGGGGCGGGCAGATGCTCGCCGTGGGCCAGATAGTGGTCTATCTCCCGGAAGATCCACGGCCGGCCCTGGGCGGCCCGGCCCACCATCACGGCATCGGCTCCGGTGAGCTTCAACACGGCCTCGGCCTTCTCGGGCGAATCGATGTCGCCATTGGCCACCACGGGCACGTTGACGGCCGCTTTCACTTCCGCAATGGTCTGGTAATCCACCGGCCCGTGATAGCGGCAGGCGCGGCTGCGGCCGTGTACGGTGATCATCGCGGCGCCGGCCGATTCGGCTGCCTTGGCCAGATGTGGTGCGTTACGATGCTCGGGGTCGGTGCCGGTGCGCATCTTCACGGTGACGGGCACGTCCACGGCTGAGGTGACGGCTTCGATGATGCTCAGCGCCAGCGTCTCGTTGCCCATCAGTGCCGAGCCGGCGAAAACGTTGCAGACCTTCTTGACCGGGCAGCCCATGTTGATGTCGATGATCTGCGCGCCGCGATCGACGTTGAAGCGGGCCGCTTCGGCCATCATCTGCGGGTCGGCGCCGGCGATCTGCACCGCCTTGGGTTCCATCTCGCCCGCGTGGTCGATGCGCCGCGCGGTTTTCACGCTGTGCCAGAGCTTCGGGTTCGAGGCTGCCATTTCAGAGACGGCATAGCCGGCGCCCAGGCGCTTGCAGAGCTGCCGATAGGGGCGGTCGGTGACACCGGCCATCGGCGCCACCAGTGCCCGATGCGGGAGCTGGAACGGGCCGATCCTCAGCGGCGCAGCCGGGCTGGGCGCAGAACGGGCAGATGTCGAAAGCATGGGCAAGGCGCGCGAAACGACCGTGGTGGGCAGGGGGAACGGGGGCTGTCAGGGCTGAGGCCGCGCCAGAACCGGTGGGATCGGCTCAGGGCAGCATGACAATTTAGCAGGGCGAACACCTGGCAACCTGGTCAAGCAGTGCCACCAGCGTGTTCCCCTGGCCGAAATTCTAACCCTATCTGCGATCCGGTTTTTGGCCGCTACTGGCGATGCCCGTAGATCAGTGCCTTGGCCAGTGGCTTGCGCAAGGGCGCATGAAGGTGCATGGCCGTGAGCAGCGCCGATTGCAGGCGTCGGGCGGCGGGCCAGCTGAAGGTGCTGGCAAAGAGGTCGGTGGTCTGGATGGTGAGCTGGCGGTCACAGCGGCGGTTGCGGGCATGGGTGGCCAGTGCTGACTCGATGTCCGGGCGCTGGTGCCCCACCCAGTGCTCGCCCACGACACGGGCCAATTCGAAGGCGTCTCGCAGGCCGAGGTTCAGCCCTTGGCCGGCCACCGGATGCAGGGCTTGTGCGGCGTTGCCAATCCAGACTTGACCAGGGGCCACGATCTGCTGGCGGGCCACCCGAGGTAGCGGCACCGCAAAGGCGGGTGTGACGACCCGCAGCGGGCCGAAGCGGGGAGCCAGGCGATGCCAATGGCGCTGGCCCAGCACTGATTGCAGGGTGTGACGCAGTGCCATGCTCAGTGCCTCGGCCGACCATTGGGCACGTTGCTGGCTCAGCTCGGTGGGGCCGCACCAGACCACGGTGAACCGTGGCCGACCAGCCAGGGGCGGTGCTGGCAGCAGTGCCAGCGGCCCTTCGGGGCAGAAGCATTCGAAAGCCGTGTCGGCCGTGCTGTCGACCGCCACCTCGAACAACAGGCCCGATTGGCCGGTGTCGCGAACCGAGAAGGCGTGGGCGGCCCGTTGGGTGGGCGGGGGCAGGCCACCGGCGTGGATCAGCAGATCGGGGTGCTCGAAACGTGCGTCGTCTGCTGGGGCGAAGTCGAGCCGTTGGGCCGCCGCATGCAGTTGCCGGATCAGCGCTTGCCAATCCACGACATGGCCCAGTGATTCGAGGCTCATGTCCCGCGTCTCGATCCGGGTGCGGCCCGTGGTGCCTTGCTGGAAGATCTCGATATCCGCGATACGCCCCGACGGGGGCAGGTGGATCAGTCGGGCGAGGAGCTGGCAGGAGCCTTCCGACAGTGCAATGGCCCGTCGTGGCCCGTTGTCTGGCAGGATGCTGCTGGGCGGTTGGGTGAGTGGCAGCGCGATGTGCCGGGCATCGATGCCGGCCCGCACCAGCCACAGGGCACAAGCCAACCCGACCGGGCCGTTGCCGTCGATCCGGATGGTGGCAAAGCGGGGCGTGGGGGCGGTGTTGTCCTTCATGGCAGCGAAGATGGCGGCAAGGGGGCGTCAGGGAAGCGGGAGCAGGTGCACTTGGCGTGTTGTGTCATGCACGTCGAGGGGCTTTGACGGGAGACGGTGCATGACACGCGCCAAGGGGGCTTTGGTGGGGATGGGCGAGTGCATGGCCAGGAGTGGGCGGCTTCAGTAATTGATCCAGTTCGGCCAGCCGCGCTGGGGTGCCCACGTCGAACCAGATGCCTGCATGGTGCTGGCCGCGTGCCCGCCCTGCGCGGATCGAGCGCTCCAGCCAGGGGCGCAGCGGTGACCGGGCGCCGGCCTCGATCGAGGCGAACATCCGTGGCCTGAAGACGCCGATGCCGGCGTAGGTGAGTGTGCTGGCGTGGCCGCTGCCATCTGTTTGGGGCGAACGCGCGTTGGTTTGGGACGCTGGGGTGTTGTCGGGGCGGGGGGGGACAGGTGCCGGGGGGATGGCGGGTGTGCCGACTGTGGCGTGCGCGGTGCCGGTCATGCCTGTGAGGGAGGCGTCGGTGATGACCGTCGCCGCCTGACTGGGAGCAAGCTTCAGCGCGCCCGATTCCAGACTGAAATCGCCGCGCTGGTGGTGGCCAGGGTTGTTCACCATCAGGCACCAGCAATCGGCATCTTCGGCCACCAGTGTCCTGGCCACGCTGAGCAGTTGGCCATAGTCGGCATCGCTCCAGGCATCGCTGCTGATCACGGCAAAGGGGGTATCGTCGGCTTCGCCGTCGGTGAGCATCGGCATGGCCTGGGCGATGCCGCCGGCGGTCTCCAGCGCATCGGCCTCGGCCGAATAGCGTAGCCGTAGCCCGAAGGCGCGGCCATCGCCAAGGGCAGCCGGAATCTGTTCGCCCAGCCAGGCATGGTTGATGATCACCTCGGTAAAACCGGCAGCGGCGAGCTTTTCCAGATGCCAGACGATCAGCGGCTTGCCGCCGGCTTTCAGCAGGGGTTTGGGGTGGATGTCCGTGAGCGGGCGCATTCGTTCGCCGCGCCCGGCGGCCAGTAGCATGGCTTTCATCGTGATCAGAAGGTGTAACCGTGTTGGGGCTGCACGCCCTCGATGCGCTCGAAGAGGCGGCGAAGCGGGGCGAGCTCCTGATAACGAACCAGTACGGCATGGGTGTAGCGGGCCACGAGCGGGATGTCTTTCAGGTAGGCATCCTTGCCGTCCCGGTAGAAGAGCCGGGCGAAGATGCCCAGCACTTTGAGGTGGCGTTGCAGACCCATCCACTCGACGTCGCGGTAGAAGTCGCCAAAGTCCGTGGGCACCGGCAGGCCGGCCGCACGGGCACGCTCCCAGTGGCGGATGCTCCAGTCGAGCACCTGTGCTTCATCCCAGCTGATGTAGGCATCGCGCAGCAGCGAGACCAGATCATAGGTGAGGGGGCCGTAGACCGCATCCTGAAAATCCAGCACGCCAGGGTTGTGGGCTTCGTCCAGCACCATCAGGTTGCGGCTGTGGTAATCCCGATGTACATAGCCTTGGGGTTGGGCCAGCACGTTGTCGAGAATCCGCTCGAAACCTTGTTGCAGCACCTGTTGCTCGACTTCGGTCAGCGTCACCTGTTTGTAGTGGCGCACATACCACTCGGGGTAGAGCATCAGCTCCTTCATCAGCAGCGCGCGGTCATAGGCGGGAAACACGCCTTGGCGGCTCGCCAGCTGGAGCTTCACGAGGGCCTGGCTGGCATCCCCATAGAGGGCGGGTGCGCTTTTCTCATCCAGATGCTTCAGATAGGTCTGGTTGCCCAGATCGTCGAGCAGCAAAAAACCCTGAGAGAGGTCAGCTGCGTGCACCTTGGGCACCGTCAGACCGGCGTCGCCAAATACCTGGGCTGCCTGCACGAAGGGCCGGCAGTTTTCCTGAGGAGGGGGGGCATCCATCACGATGGCGCTTGGCCGGCCACCGGGCAGGCGCGCATTCAGGCGGAAATAGCGGCGAAAACTGGCGTCGCTCGATGCCGGGGCCAATGTGTCAGGGGCCAGCTCGAAGTGGGCGGGCAGGGTGGCAAGCCATTGGCGCAGGCTGTGGAGGCGCGTGTCCGGTGCATCGGACGTGCCGGGGGAATCAGGGGTATGAGGCATGTCGGGCCGGTTCGAGGCGGCGGCGGTGTCGGACTGTGCCGACGGGATGGAGGGCATGGAATCGGGCGCGGACATCGGGGCTTGTCTGGGCGGGTGAGCGATCAGGGGAAATCAGGACCAAGCAGGTTGACAAGGGGCAAACGGGGCGAAGACAACAGCATGGGCACGCGCCGCATCTTGCGGGCAACAGCGAAGACCGGTGCCGCCGCGTTTCTTCAGGCTCTCTCCCTATAATAGACAATCTGCTGCTGCCGACGGATCGTCTGATCGATGTTGTGTGATCCGTGCATCTGCCGCTCGTGTCGGCCATGAATGGGCCTTGCATGTCTGCCCACATGGCGGCACGGGCTCGTTGCATGGGTTGGAGATCCCGAGCCGACGGTGCAGCTGGAGCGTGTCATGCTCCTGATGCGTCCCCGCGCTGCCCCCGCTGGGCGTTCATGACAGGCTCTCGCCATCACATGCCCCTGGCCTGCTTCGCTCCCTGCTCATCCGGGGCGGGGTGGTCGATGACAAACGGAGTTTTTTTCCCCTGTGTCGCTCCCAGACCGATCATCCGGTGTGCAGGCCGGTTCTTCTGCGTTCAGGCCGTCCCGTTCGAGGGCGGGACATGGTCGCATCGCGCGGGGCGGCGGCTTGGGCCGTGTCAGCCCGCTTGCGTTGACCGTGGCTCCCGGCCGTGTACGGCGTTTGCCGTGGGCGTTGGCCACTGTCTGGCTGGCGCTGGCGTGGGGGTCAGTTGGTGCGCAGCAGCCGGGCCAACAGACGCAGCCCGTGAGCCAGCCGGCGCCACGGTTAGGCCAGCTGCAGCCGATGCCCGAAGCGCTGCATGGGCAGGATCGGGACAGGCAGGGACAGCGGCTGCAGCGGCCGAGCCAGAGAGCCGAAGCACGCAAAGCAGCACAGGATGCCCAGGCAGCGAGCAGGTTCATGCCCTCGCCGCCGGTGGTGCTGCGCATCGAACCGCGCCTCGATCTCTCGGCCAAGCGGGGCAAGAGCGGCCGGCTGCCTGTGTTTGGCAAGGCAGATCGCGTGACCGCAGGCCAGACCCCCGAAGGCGCACTCACCACCTTTGAGGGGGCGGCCGAGCTACGCCAGTTCGGCTCGTCGCTGCAGGCCGAGCGTATCGATTACTGGCAGGAGGCCGAGCGCGTCGAGGCCAGCGGTCAGGTCACGGTACAGCAGGCCGGCTCGAAGATGGTGGGGCCACGGTTGAAACTGCAGCTCGACACCCAGGAAGGCGATTTCGAGGCACCGGAATATGATTTGGCCGGCGTGGGCGGGCGAGGGCGGGCTGACCGGCTCGAATTTACCGGCAACCGCTTCATGCGCCTTTTCAATGGCACGTTCAGCAGCTGCAAACCTGACAACGAAGACTGGCGCCTGGAAGCGAAAAGGCTCGACCTCGATCTGGAAAATGCTCAGGGCTATGGGCGGGATGCGCGGCTCGTGGTGCGTGACCACACGATCATGCGTTTCCCCGTGCTGGCCTTCCCTCTCAATGACGAGCGTCGCAGCGGCTTTTTGTTTCCGAGGGTCGATACCGGCTCGCGCATCGGGGTCGAAATGACCGTGCCTTATTATTTCAATTTGGCGCCAAATTATGATCTGACCGTATCGCCGCAGCTCAGCACACGTCGTGGTATTCGCCTGGGCAGCGAGTTTCGCTTCCTGTCGAGGCCGGCGGCGGGCAATGTTCGACTGGATTACATTCCGAGAGACAGTGAAACCGGACGTAGCCGTTATCTTTATGATTCCGTCGGCACGTTCAACAAGGTGGCCGGCTGGAATGGTGCCTGGAACCTGAAAGGAGTGTCGGATGACAATTATTTCGTCGATTATTCCCGCACGCTGATCGATGCTTCCGAGCGCTCACTGCCGCGTGAAGTCTATCTGACCCGCACTCGCGGCGACTGGAACATGCTGATTCGCGGCATCCGTTACCAGAACATTCTCGAAGCGCGGCAGGCGCCGCCTTATGAGAAGCTTCCGCAGATCCAGATGATCAACAACCAGGTGGATGTGCATGGCTTCGACCTGTCGCTGCTGGGAGATCTGACGCAGTTCCGAAGCCCCCAGGTCGATGCGGTCGAGGGCACGCGGCTGGTGCTGAACCCCACCATCAGCTTGCCGATGCAAGGGGGAGGATGGTTCTTCACGCCGAAGCTGGGGGTGCATGCCTCGCATTACCAGCTCAATCAGTTCGCGCCAGCAGAGCGCTCCATCAGCCGGGTGTTGCCGATGTTGTCGCTGGATGCCGGTATCGTCATGGAGCGCGACAGCCGCTGGTTGGGCCGCCCCTCGATCCAGACACTGGAGCCGCGCCTTTTTTATGTGCGCACGCCGTACCGGAATCAGGACGCGATTCCGGTGTTCGACAGTGTGGCCTCCGATCTGAGCTTTGCCCAGCTGTTCAGCGAAAATGCCTACACGGGGCATGACCGCATTTCAGACTCCAATCACCTGACGGCCGCGCTCGTCAGCCGGCAGATCGAAGAGGCCACCGGGATCGAGCGGCTCAGGCTCGCGATGGCGCAGCGTTTCTATTTTTCCGAGCAGGATGTGACGATTCCGGGCACGCCGGTGCGGGTAGACCGTCGAACCGACATGCTCTTTGCTGCTTCGGGAGATTTTCGGGGCGGCCATAGCCTCAATGCCGGCATGCAGTATGCGGTGCGTGACGGGCGGGTGCCGCGCTTCAACCTCAGCTATCGTTTCCGGCCAGGGGATGAACGGCTCTTCAATGTGGGGGTGCGTTATCAGGCTCGTGAATATGCGCAATGGGACACCTCCTTTGCCTGGCCGGTGGCGCGTCAGTGGAAAGTGCTCGGCGGCATCAACTACTCCTTTTTGCAAAAGCGTAATGATCCGGCCAGCGGACAGCTCGTGTCGGTGCGTCCGGGCATGGTTGAAGGGGTGGCCGGTTTCGAGTACGCCGAGCAGTGCTGGGCCGTGCGCTTCGTCATGCGTCGTTTCGTCACCTCCGAGCAGGAGACGAACACGACGGCCTCCATCCAGTTCGACCTGCGCGGGCTTGGCAGCCTGGGCAGCAACCCCTCTGGTATATTGAGCCGCAACATTCCGGGCTACAGCGTGCCCGGCAACAGCCTGACACCTGTCGAGCGCCATGTCGGCTACGAGTGATTACCGCCTATCTTTCATGCAAGCACACGTTTTGGGCGCGCCGCGCCAACCTTTCTTGCGGGCAGCACGCCCTGTTGCCTCCTTCCGGCCGGCCAAGCGCATGGTCGCGTTGATGCTGGCCGCCTGCTGCTGGATGCCGTTGAACGCGTCGGCGCAAGGGATCGAGCCGATCGACCGGATCATCGCGGTCGTCAATCAGGGCGTCATCACCGAGGCTGAGCTGGCTGCCCAGATCCGGCTCATCGAAGGTCGCTTGCGGGCCAATGGCGGGGCCGTGCCGCCAGAAGCCGAGCTGCGTCGCCAGGTGCTGGAACAGATGATTCTGCAACTGGCGCAGGAGCAGTTTGCGGCCGAACATGGCATGAAGCCGTCGGCAGCTGAAATCGACCGCGCCGCGGCCGATGTCGCGCAGAACAACGGCATGTCGCTCGACCAGCTGCGTGAGCGGTTGGCCGCCGATGGTGTGGCTTTCGAGCAGTTTCGTCGTCAGCTGATGTCGGAGATCATCGCGTTGCGGTTGCGTGAGCGTGAAACGGCCAACAGCGTGACGATTTCCGAGGCCGAGGTGGATGCGGAGCTGGCCAGGAGTGGTCAGATGTCGGCACCAGAATTCGAGGTGCAGCAGCTGCTGGTGAAGGTGCCTGAAGGGGCCGACCGCAGCACGGCCGATGCCTTGAAGCGCAAGGCCGATGCGCTCGCCACCAAAGCCCGGCAGGGCGAGGATTTTTCGGCTTTGGTGAAGGACAACTCGGAGGCCAGCGATGCCAGCACCGGCGGGCATCTGGGCTGGCGCACGGCCGAGCAGATGCCGAGCCTGTTTGCTGGCGTCGTCACGCAGCTCTCGCCGGGCGAGGTGGGGCCGGTGGTGCGCAGTCCGGCCGGTTTTCATGTGCTGAAGCTGCTCGACAAGCGCTCGGGTGGCACGGTGGCGGTAGAGCGCACCCACGCCCGCCACATCCTGCTGCCGGCCACCAACCCCACGGAAGAGGCGGATTCCGTCCGTCGCCTGGAAGAGTTCCGCCGCAACATCGAGGGCGGCAAAGCCGATTTTGCGACGGTCGCGCGTGATTTCTCCAAAGACGGCAGCGCCTCGCAGGGTGGGGATCTGGGCTGGCTGTATCCGGGCGAGACCGTGCCCGAGTTCGAGTCGGCCATGAAGGCACTGGCCGATGGCGAGATCAGCGAACCGGTGCGCAGCCCCTTCGGTGTGCATCTGATTCAGGTGATGGGGCGGCGCACCGACAGCGAATCGCCCGAGCGCCTGCGCAATGACGCGCGGCAGAAGCTGCGCGCCACCAAAGGCGGTGAAGCCTATGATCAGTGGGTGCGCGAGCTGCGCGACCGCACCTATGTCGAATACCGTCAGGCCGAGTCCTGATCAGCGTGCGGAAAGGGTATCGTGTCCTCTGAACGTCTGGGCCGGGCGGCGGGCCTTGCGCCGCGCAAACAGTTTGGCCAGCATTTTCTGGTCGATCGCTTCATCATCGACAGCATCGTGCGCGCCATCGCGCCTCGGCCCGGCGAGCAGCTGATCGAGATCGGGCCGGGCACGGGCGCGCTCACGGCCCCGGTGCTGGCGCTGGCCGGCCAGATGCGCGCCATCGAGATCGACCGCGATCTGGCCCCGCGTCTGCAAGCCCGCTTTGGCGAGGCGCTGGGCCTCATCCATCAGGATGTGCTGACGGTGGATTTTGCGAGCCTCGGCACGGATCTGCGCATCATCGGCAATCTGCCCTACAACATCTCGAGCCCGCTGCTGTTGCACCTGATCCCTTTTGCTGCCCATATCCGCGACCAGCATTTCATGCTGCAAAAGGAAGTGATCGACCGGATCGTGGCCGAGCCGGGCGGCAACATGGGGCGGCTCACGGTCTTTTTGCAGAACCACTACCACGTGGCGCATTTGCTGGACGTGCCGCCCGACGCCTTCGACCCGCCCCCCAAGGTGGAATCGAGCGTGATCCGGATGGTGCCGCGCGCCCAGCCCCAAACCACCGCCACCGCCGAGCTGGAGGCCGCGTTGGCCGTGGCTTATTCGCAGCGCAGAAAGATGCTGCGCAAGACGCTTGGCACCTGGCTTGCCCAGCGCTACCCTGCTTTTGATCTGGACAAGGCCGCCACGCTCGACGCGCGCCTCGCGCCACTCACCGACCTGAGCCACCGCGCCGAGCAGATTCCGGTGGATACCTGGTATGCGTTGGCGGATGGGTTGGCGTTGGCGCGCTAACGTCACGGCTTCACCAAGAGCGCCTGCGCTCGCGGGTGCCAGGGAATGGCCACGCCGGTCTGGGCGCGGTTGCGGCTGATCTGGGCCACGGCGGCACTGGTGGAGGCGCCGTTGTGGTGGTCGAAGAGCAGTGAGGTCATCCGCTCCACCTGATCGTTGGGCACGTCTTCGCGTGTGACCATCAGCGCCGGGGTGGCCAAGGTAGGCACGGGGGCGCTTTGGCCGGCGTAGGTGCGGGCGGGTAGCGTGAGCGGCACGAGGCCCGAGGCCAGCAGCTTCGGAGCCGGGCCGATGGGCACCAGCACGATGGGCGTGCGGGCGCTCAGCTGTTGCAGGGTGCTGGCCGGGGCGTGGATGGTGCTGAAAAAGGCGTCGATTTCGCCTGCCGACAGCGCCTTGGCGGCCTGCGTCAGATCAAGGCTTGGGGTGGCGGCCAGATTGTCGAGGCTCAGGCCGTGGGCTTCGAGGATGGCGCTGGCGTTTGCGTGGCTGCCGGAGCCTTTGGGGCCGAGGCTCACGCGCCGGCCCTGCAAATCGGCCACCGAGGCGATCCCGGCGTCGGCACGCGCCACCAGATGCACGGTTTCAGGAAAGAGGCTGGCCACGGCGCGTAGTGAGCGTTGCGGGGCGCCGGCAAAGCGGCCACTGCCCGTGTAGGCGTTCTGGGCCAGATCGCCCTGCACCAGCGCAAACTGCACGGTGTGGTCACGCAGCAGCCGGATGTTGCCCACGCTGCCTTCGCTGCCCACCGCCCGAAAGTCGATCTTGGTCTGGCCCGCGCGTGTCGTCAGCGCCTGGGCCAGCGCTTCGTAAGAACCTCGGGCGGGGCCGGCAGCCAGGCTCAGTTCGGTGGCGGCACGGCTCAGCCGGCGGCTGCTGGCTTCGATGGCGCGTTGGGCCTCTTCGCGCACGATCTCGTCGCGCTCGTTGCGGTTCATGCCGCGCGAAACCGGTTGTTTCAACAGCGCGTGCAATTCGGCGAGCGCGCTTTCGGCCGGGGTGGGGGGCGGTTCTTCATGGGCGCGGGCCTTCACGCCGGCCACTTCTGGCGGATTACCTTTGGGCCGAGGGCGTTGGCTGGCCGTCGGCGGGGTCTGGGCAACCAGTTGCCAGGCGCCCGCTTCGGTGCGCTTGAAGTTGGCGCTCCCATAGACGCCGAACTCGTCACCGGCTTTATTGCCTTCCGGGTTGAGGCCGAGGATGCCTTTTGGCCCGGCGCCAAGCAGTGCGGTCATCGTGGCCACGCTGTGGGCATCCCATTGGGTGAAGTCATAGTCGTGCTTCAGGCGCAGTGCGGCGTTGTAGTAGATGAGTCGTCCGTCACCCTCGGCGGTGGGGGCGCTGCCTGCGCGCGTGAGGCGTTCGACACTCAGCACCTGTTTGCCAAGGGCCGCGTCGAGCTGGGCCTGCATGGCTGTCTGGATGTCGGCCGTATCTGGCCCGCGTTCGGCGCAGCCAGTGAGCAGCAGCAGCGGCAGGACGACCGCACCAAGGACTCGTGTCAGCAAAGCGTGGCTCATCTTGCACCTCACCAGTTGAATGCGGGCAGCATCAAGAAGCCCTGGATGGCGAGCGCGTTGACCAGGTCGATCAGGAAGGCGCCCATGACGGGAATCAGCAAAAAGGCCAGTGGCGAATGCCCGTGCCGATGGGTGACGGCCTGCACGTTGACCATGGCGGTGGCGGTGGAGCCGAGGCCGAAGCCCAGGTGTCCGGTGGCGAGCAGCACCGCATCGTAATTGCGGCCCATCACGCGGAAGGTGACGAAGGCACACCACGCGAGCAGCGCCACGGTTTGTGTCACCAGAATGACGAGCACCGGCCCGGCCAGATCCACCAGCTCCCAGAGCTTGAGTGTCATGATGATCATGGCCAGAAAGAGCGAGAGCGACAGCGTGCCGATGGTGTCCAGTGCCTGATCACTGACCCGATACAGCCCGGTGAGCGAGAGCAGGTTGCGCAGCATCACGCCGACGACCAGCGCCCAGATGAAGGAGGGCAGGGTGAAGGCGCCCTGACCGAAGGCGTGGTACAGGGTGAAGCCCACGGCCATTGAGACGAAGACCAGAAACAGGGTTTCGATCAGCTTGGTCATGGGCAGTGCCGGCTCGGGCATGGCCGCTTCGGCATCGTCGATGGCGGTGTGAGCCGTGCCCTGAATCTGGTGGCGGCGCATCAGCCAGCTGGCAAATGGGCCGCCCAGCACGCCGCCAATGACCAGCCCGTAGGTGGCGGCCGCAATGCCCAGCTCGATCACCCCCTGCACATTTCGCTCTTCGACGAATTTGCTGCCCCAGGCGGCGGCCGTGCCGTGGCCGCCCGCCAGGGCGATGGAGCCGGTGACAAGACCATTGGCCGGGTGCAGGTCGAAGACGCGCGCGAGCGTATAACCGATACCGTTTTCGAGCAGCAGTGAACCGGAGACCACGAGGAGAAAGATCGCCAGCATTTTGCCGCCCTTCAGCAGTGCGCGGGCATCGGCCGAGAGGCCCACGGTGGTGAAGAACATGACGTTGAGCGGCGTGAGCAGAGCCGTGTCGAAATTCACCTGCACACCCGCGCCCAGGCGCAACGCCATGATGACTGCCGCGAACAGGATGCCACCCACCACGGCTTCCGGAATGCTGTAGTGAGCCAGCCAATTCACACGCAATACCAGAACCCGACCGAGCACCAGCGCGCACGCCGCCAGTGCCAGTGTGAACCAGATGTCGACACTGATGTCCATGTCTCGCTCCGCCTCGTTTTTTTTACTTGTCAAGCCATCTCGTTCAGGGTGTCGCCTACCGCATTGAAGAGCGAATCCAGCTCGGCGGGCGAGGTGACGAAGGTGGGGCCAAATTGCAGCGTGTCGGCTGCAAAGCGCACGTAGAAGCCTTTTTTCCAGAGCTTCATGCTGGCCTCATAGGGGCGCACGGCGGCATCGCCGTCGCGCGGTGCCAGTTGCAGCGCACCCACCAGACCGCAGTTGCGGATGTCCACGACGTGCTTCGTGCCTTTGAGTGAGTGAATGGCCTGCTCGAAGTGTGGGGCCAGCGCGGCCGCCTGTTCGATCAGGTTGTCGGCCTTCAGCAGATCCATGGCGGCGATACCGGCGGCGCAGGCAATGGGGTGGGCCGAATAGGTGTAGCCGTGCGCAAACTCGATCAGGTGCTCGGCTTGCGGAAACTGCATGAAGGTGTCGTAGATGTCTCGCGAGGCGATGGTGGCACCGAGCGGGGCTGCGCCGTTCGTCACCTGCTTGGCGATGTTCATGATGTCGGGTGTCACGCCAAAATATTCGGCGCCGGTGGCTTTGCCCATCCGGCCGAAACCGGTGATGACCTCATCGAAGACGAGCAGGATCTGGTACTGATCGCAGATTTCTCGCAGGCGTTGCAAATAGCCCTTGGGCGGAATCAGCGCACCGGCGCCGCCCGAGAGCGGTTCGACGATGACGGCGGCAATGTTGCTGGCATCGTGCAGCTCGATCAGTTTCAACAGCTCGTCGGCCAGCGCCACGCCGCCCGTTTCGGCCTGCCCACGGGTGAAAGCCATGCCGGGCTGGATGGTGTGGGGCAGGTGATCGACCTCCATCAGGTGGCCGAACATCTTGCGGTTGCCGTTCAGCCCGCCGAGGCTGGTGCCCGCCACGTTCACCCCATGATAGGAGCGGGCGCGGGCGATCAGTCGGGTCTTGGTGGGTTGCCCCTTCAGTCGCCAGTAGGCGCGAGCGAGCTTCACCGCGGTGTCAGCCGCTTCGGAACCGGAATTGGTGAACAGTACATGGTTCAGCTCACCGGGTGTTTGTTCGATGATGCGCTCGGCCAGCTGGAAGGAGAGCGGGTGTGCAAACTGGAAGGCGGGCGAGTAGTCGAGCTGGCCCAGCTGAGCCGCCACGGCAGCCTGGATTTCGGGGCGGCAATGGCCCGCGCCACTGCACCAGAGGCCCGAGAGGCTGTCGAAGATCTTTCGCCCTTGGTCATCATAAAAATGATTGCCCTCGGCCCGCACGATGATGCGGGGGTCTTTCAGAAAGGCCCGGTTGGCGGTAAACGGTAGCCAGTGCGCTGTCAGGTTCAGGCTTTGGGTGTCGGGCTGGGCAAATTGAAAGGCAGGGTGGTTCATGGCGCAGGCGTCTCCAAGGGTGTCCAGAGCGTGTCATGCACTTATTCGTCCCTGCGAAAGCCCCTCCGGGGCGCGCAGCTTCGTGCGCCTTTCAGATCGGCACACCGTTGCCAACCCGCTCCAGGCATTTGACAGGACTTATCTATGATCTATCTTAGCCCGAAAGCCATTGGTCGAGCGCGTTGTGTACTTATTCATCCCTGTGAAATCACCCCCCACGAAAGCCTCTTCGGGGGCGCCGTTTCGTTCTCCTTACAGGTCGGCGCATGGTTGCCAGTCCGTTCCATGATGGGGTGATATCGGGCATTGTCCGGCTTTGCCTGCGGCTGGTGTGGACGGTGCATGGTGCCATTTTGGCGCATGGGCAGGCCGCCAACACGCTATAACTGCTGGAATACCGGCAGCGCATAAAGCGGCAAGTTCGTCATCTCGTCCTGCTGCCGATAATCCGCCATGGAAAAGCGCCAGCTGCGGGCTGGTTGATATTTGTCGGTGTAAACGCGCAGGCTTTTGGCTTTGAGGTTTTCTTCGGCCTTCACCTCGATGGGGGCAACGCCTTCATCCTGTTGCAGCACGAAGTCGATTTCTGCCGTGCCTTTTTCCGTGGCCCAGTAATAGAGGGGGTTGGATTGTTGGGCCAGCAGCTGTTGAAGCACGTATTGTTCCGTGAGCGCGCCTTTGAACTCGGTGAACAGGCGGTTGCCTTCGAGCAGCGCGGTGGGGGGCAGCCGGCTGTGGGCGGCCAGCAGGCCCACGTCCAGAAAGAAGAGCTTGAAGGCGTTGTCCAGGTAGGCGCTGAGCGGCAGATCAGGCTTCTTGATGCGACCCACGGCATGCACGAGGCCGCAGTCTTTCAGCCATTGAAGGGCCGTCTCAAAATCTTTGGCGCGTGCGCCCGCCTGCACTTGGGTATAGACGAGTTTCTTGTTCTCTTTGGCCAGCTGGGTGGGGATGGCGTGCCACAAGGTTCTGACGCGCTGAACGGTCTGGCTATCGGCGATGTGCTTGGAAAAATCCTGTTCGTAAGCTTGAAGCAGACCGTGCTGAAGCTCGCGTACTTCGTGAACATGCGCCGAGCCGGCAAAGCTTTGCACCGCTTCCGGCATGCCGCCCACCACATAGTATTGGCGTAGCCGCTCGATGTAGCGTGACTTCATGGCTGCAATCAGTGCCCAGTCTTGAAGTGCCAGCAAATCCAGCAAATCCTGCTCTCCCACCGCCTGAAGAAACTCGCCAAAGCTCATCGGGTACATGGGCAGAAACTCGACCTTGCCGACAGGAAAGGCGCGCTGATGGTGTAGCGCGATGCCGAGCAGTGAGCCGGCCGCCAGTATCGGGTATTGCGGGGCGTTTTCGTGGAAGTATTTGAGCGATGACAGCGCCTCGGGCACTTCCTGGATTTCATCGAAGATCAGCAGGGTGTCTTCTGGTTGAATGTCGATGCCGGTTTCGATCCTGAGACCCAGGATCAGGCGCTGGATGTCATAGTCACCCGCAAACAGGGTCTGCATGCGGGGGTTGTTGTCGAAGTTGATGTAGGCGACTTTGGGAAAGGCATGTTGACCAAAGTGCTTCATCACCCAGGTCTTGCCGACCTGTCTGGCGCCCTGAATGATCAAAGGCTTGCGTTTGGGCTTGTCTTTCCAGTGCTGCAAGGCACGAAGCATGTCGCGTTGCATGGCTGATGGGCTTCTTCCGGGGGATGTGTCGATGATGCGTTTTTCCGTGGAAAAACGCAAGGGGAGGTAACATTTTTCCGTGGAAAAATGAGGTGGATGTGACCGTTTTTCCAAGGAAAAATGTTTTGGCATGGGGCTGATGCTGTGTATGGTCGATCGTTGGCTTTCGGGATCGCCGTCAGGCTGAACCGAAGTGCATGACACGCTCTAATGGGTCTCCAAAGCGGACGTTGGCGCTGGCAGGAAGGCAGGCTTGGTTCAGACCAGCACGTCCACCTCGGCCTTGAGCCGGGCCTGATGTGTCCGGTAGTCGGGCATCAGGGCTGCGAGCTGGGCCCAGAAGCGGGGGCCGTGGTTCATTTCCACCAGGTGGGCCAGCTCGTGGGCGATGACGTAGTCGATCAGCTCGGGCGAAAACTGGATCAGCCGCCAGTTGAGGCGGATATCCCCATCACGGGTGCAGCTGCCCCAGCGGGTGCGGGCGCTGCTGAGGCTGAGTGAGCGGGGCGAGCGGCCAAGCGCCTGGGCAAAGGGGGGCAGGCGCTGGCTGAAAACCTGCATCGCCTGCTGCCGGAGCCACTGATGGGCGGCGCGGGTGAGCAGCGTCTGATCATGGGTGGCCGGGCCGCTCACCCATAACGCCGACCCCATGCGCAGCAGCCGGGTTCTGCCCTGGGGCAGGTGGGTTTGCAGTCGCAGCGTGAGCCGTTCGCCCAGGAAGGGGAGCCAGCCGCCGTCTTCGAGGCGGGGGCGTTGGCTTACCTGCGCTTCGGCCCGTGCCTGCCAGTGTGGTAGCTTGCTCAGCACCCAGGCACTGTGCTGGCGGATGGCGTCCTCGATCTGGTGCTGGTTGAGGCGGGCATGCTGCGGCAGTGTGACGATCAGGCCATCGAGGCCGATGCGAAGGCCCAGGCGGCGGGCGCGAGCCGAGCGGCGCAGCTGGTAGTGGACATGCTGTTGGTGGCCGTTGGCGGTCAGCAACAAGGAAGGACGGGTTTCCGCGGGGGTGGTGCGGCGTTCGTCAGCGCCACCTGTGTGCTTGTTTTGAGCGGTGTCGATCATGGGTGCTCAGATGGGGGCGATCCGTGCGCCCTCATGGGGGACGTGATGCACTCATTTGTCCCCGCGCTGAACCTAAAACCGTGGGCTGACAAGGATCACGCGCCGCCAAGGCTTGCTTGCCTTCGCAAGCTCGGAAACGCTGTCAGCGTGCGGGATTTGGGGCCAGCCTGGAGAGGGCGCGGGGACGAACCATAACACACGCTCTAAGCGGTTGTCGCATCCCGGCCCGATGCCTCGCGGTGCTTCTCGCGGGGGACGTAGACCTTGTCCGCATCGCCATAACGCTCGGCATCGATGCGGCGCATTTCGGTTTCGATCCAGGTTTCGACCTCGCGGTTGATCTGGTCGGAGGTTTTGCCCTCGACGGAGATCAGCGGGCCATAGGAGACGGTGATCAGCCCTGGCTGCTTGATGAAGGGTTTTTTGGGCCAGCAGTGGCCGGCGTTGACGGCGACGGGCAGGATCGGTGTCTTGTTCTGCAGGGCCAGTCTCGCACCACCGGACTTGTACTCGCCCGTCTGGCCGGGCGGAATGCGCGTGCCTTCGGGAAACATCACGATCCAGCGGCCATAGTCATCCAGCTGTTTGGGCGCGGCTTTCACGATGCTCGCAAAGGCGCGCCGGCCTTGTCGACGGTCGATGTGCATCATGTCGAGCATGCCGATGGCCCAGCCAAAGAAGGGGATGAACAGGATTTCGCGCTTGAAGACGAAAGCCGCATGGCGCGGCATCTGGCTCACCAGAAAGAAGGTTTCCCAGGTGGACTGGTGCTTGCTGAGCACGATGACCGGGTGATCGGGCAGGTTCTCGGTGCCGATCACCTGCCAGCGCATGCCGCAAATCCAGCGACCGGCATGCAGCATCAGCCCCGGAAAGGTGGCAGCGATCTTGTAACGTATCTGTACTGGGAGGAAAAAGCACAGCACGGTGAGGCTGGCACAGAAGATCACCGTGATCGCCATTACCAGCATGAACAGCACTGATCGCAAAAGTTGCATGGTCAGTCTCCGTGGGGGGGGGGCGGGCACGTTCTAGAGGAGATTGGGCGGCAGGAAGATCAGGGCACTCATCGAGATACCTGCCGCCCAACTCTCTGGCCCATCAAAGCTGGGCCAAATCGGCCACGCGGTTCATCAGGTCGTGCAGGGCTGCAAGCAGGGCCAGCCGGTTGCGCCGGATGGCCGGGTCGTCGGCGTTGACCATCACCTGATCGAAAAAGGCATCGACCGGGGCTTGCAGGGCGGCGAGCGCCTGTAGCGCAGCCGTGAAGTCGCGGGCCTCCAGATGCGCTTCGATCTGTGGTTGCAGGGTGACGAGCGTCTGATGCAGCTGTTGCTCGGCGGCCTCCGTGAGCAGGGCCGGGTCGATGGCTGCTGCAGGCGCTTGTTGTGCAGCGCCGCTACCTGCATTGGCCGGGGTGGACGGGGGCGGTGCCTCGGTGGCCGATTTGCGCAGGATGTTGCCGATCCGCTTGTTGGCGGCCGTGAGGGCCTCGAAAGCGGGCAGCTGGCGGAAGGCGGCCAGGGCCGAGAGACGCGCGCCCAGCTGGTCGAGCCGATCCAGGCCGACGGCCAGCACGGCTTCGATGTCGGCTGTGCCGTAGCCTTGCTCGCGCAGGTAGCTGCGAAGCCGGTCGGCCACGAAATGTGTCAGGCCCGGCACGTCGGGCGTGAAGGGGGTGTCGGCTGCTTTGGCTTTGCCGCCTTTCTTGGCGGCTTTGCCTTTGGCGTCCGTGGCGCTGCGGGCATCGGTTGCCTGGGTCTCTGCTGCCTGGGCGCCATCTCCCGTGGAGGGGGCGCCGTCGACTGTCTGCACGGCAGGCGTGCCGAGGCCAGCCGCTGCCTTGTCGGCCGACAGCTTGTCGAAGACGGAGAAGGCGGTGCTGAGCAGATCGGTGAGTGAGGTCTGCACGCCGCCTTCGATCAGGATGCGCACCACACCCAGGGCATGACGGCGCAGGGCGAAGGGATCCTTGTCGCCGGTGGGGCGCTGGCCGATGCCCCAGATGCCGGCCAGCGTTTCCAGCTTGTCGGCCAGGGCCAGCGTGAGCCCGGTGGGCGTGGTGGGCAGGGCATCGCCGGCAAAGCGCGGCTGGTAGTGCTCGGCAATGGCTTCGGCCACGGCCGCAGGTTCACCATCGTGGCGGGCGTAATAGCGGCCCATGATGCCTTGCAGCTCGGGAAACTCGCCGACCATGCCGGTGAGCAGATCAGTTTTGGCCAAGGCAGCGGCCCGTTCGGCCTCGGCCGGCTGGGTGCCGGTGAGCGGGGCCAGTGCGGCGGCCAGACGCTGGATGCGCTCGCTGCGCTCGGCTTGTGAGCCAAGGCGCGCGTGGTAGACGACCTGGGCCAGCTGCGGCAGTCGCGAGGCCAGGGTCTGTTGGCGATCCTGGTCGAAGAAGAAGCGGGCATCGGCCAGACGGGGGCGCACGACACGCTCATTGCCGTCGATGATGGCCGAGGGATCGCTGATCGCCATGTTCGAGACGATCAGGAAGCGGTTTTGCAGCTTGTTGTCGGCATCGAAGAGCGGGAAGTAGCGCTGGTTGGTGCGCATGCTGAGAATCAGGCATTCCTGCGGGACTTCGAGGAAGGCCGGGTCGAACTGGCCGGTATAGACGGCGGGCCATTCGACGAGCGAGGTCACTTCGTCCAGCAGTGCCACCATCTGCTGCTGCTCTTCGTCGTTGACGGCCAGCAGCCCCCCATTGGCCTGGCTGGCGCGGGCCAGCTCGTCGGCGATCATCACGCGGCGGGCCTGCTGATCCGGTTCCACCTTGCCTTCTTCACGTAGCTGCGTGTCGTAGCTGTTCGCGTCGCGGATGCTGATGCTCCCTTTGGCGAGGAAGCGGTGGCCGTCGGTGATGCGGTCGGCCGGGATGCCGAACACCTGGCAGG
>JAUNKF010000057.1 GCA_030532895.1 Lautropia sp.
ACCCGAACCCGAACCCGAACCCGACGCGGTATGGGGGCTGTCGCCTGCGCTGGTCAGTGGTGTGCCGACCGGCATGCCCGCGCCAGTCCCGGAGGAGGGCTGTGGGCCAGCGGGTGCCGGGCTGCTGGGTGGCGTGTCCAGGTGAGAGGGGGCGGGGGGGCGCAAGCGGCGGATGGTACGGAACATGTGCCACAGTGCGCCGAACAGCACGAGGAGCACGAGCAGTCGGTATGACGCCGAGCCAAGTGGTGGCAGCAGATAGAGGCGCATGCTGTCCTCGGGCTGGATGTCGCCACGTTGCTGGAGCTGGTAGGCATTCCATGTCCAGGCGGGCAGGCCAGGGCCCGTCTGGATTTTCACGGCCTGTTGCGACGAGGTCGTGGGTTTGGTGGACAGGTAAGGGGCTGAGCTGACGCCTGCGTCTGCGACCGCCTGCTCCAGGCTGCGCTGCGCGCTGGCTTTCATGCTGGCACGGGGGCGGGGCGCCTCGGCGCTGGGGGCGCTGCTGTAGCGGTGTTCGCGCTCAGGGTTGTAGGCTTGGCTGTGTTCCAGCCCTGGATAGATGATGGTGCGGATGCTGTGCACGGAAAAGGGCAGCAGCATGAGCAGGATCAGCGCCAGCAGGCTGTTGGCCGTGATCAGCGCAAGGGGACGGAGTCGTGCCGACGTGGGCAGGGCACGCAGCAAGCCCACGCAGAGCAGCAGCATCAGCCAACTGCTGCCCACCAACGGGAACTCGTACCAGCTCAGCACGATGGCGGCCGACAGCAACGCGCCGCGGGCTGCGCCCAGCAACCGGAAGGCGGCGATGCTGCCCAGCAGCACGAAGAACAGGTCGAACAGCCGCCAGCGTGATGTCCAGGTGGCGGGGCTGACACGCTCCACCCCGGTCGTGCTGAACAGCGTCCAGCCGGGGGGCAGGTGCAGGGTCGTCTCGGCCGATGAGAGGATCGTGTTCCAGCCGTTGATCGGCAGCGCCACAGGCCGCCCTTCGATGCGGCTCACCGCCTCCAGTGACAGCTCACGGTGCCGCAGCTCGATGCCGGGGTTGGCAGGCGTATCACCCGTATCGCCCGGCAGCCTGTTGATGGGTAGGGGCGTGCCATTGGCGTTGGCGTGGCCAAGGGCGGCGGGTGGTGCCAGCTCCAGCCGCCAATCGCGCGAGAGCGTGCCCGTCAGTCGATCGAGCTGCGTCATGCCCTGGCCGTCGAAATCCAGCCACAGCTCGCGGGTCAGGTGCAGCGAATGGGCGGCGGGGGCCGAATCACCTCGGGTTCGGGGGAGGATCGTCATCGGGCGCCCGGCCTGAACCTGATAGGCGGGCAGGTGCTGCCAGTGTGTCGGCACGCCACTTTGCTTCGGATCGATGCTGTCGACCCCGTCGATCTCGGTCACGTGCAAGTCGTTGTGGCCCTGGTAAGACCAGATCTCCGGGCCGCTTCCTTCGGGTAGGGCCAGTGTTCGTGCGGGTGCCATCTGTCGGGCATCGACCTCGATCTGCCAGGTGCCGGCACGCAGTTGTACCTGAAGCCGGCCATCCGGATACAGGCGGGCAGGCAGACCGCTACGCAAGGCTTCGGCTTGCGTCGCAGCCAGCAAGGCGGCGGGCAGCTCGATCTCTCGGGGCTGCCCCGCCACGTCCAGCGCGTAATGGGTGGTGATCCGGCGAGGAATCGTGTCGTCGATGCGCCGATGGATGCGGACATCCAGCCGGTTACCCTGATCGGGGACGGCGGTGTCGGGCGCGTCTGCTGCCTTCAGCCAGACCCGGTCGGCCCGATCGGCACTCGGGTTCAAGGCCGTGCCGTTGTTCCGGATGGACAACAAGCCTGTATGAGGTGGTACCCGGATCGTGCGAGGCGTTTGTGCCCAGTGGATGCGGCCCGTCAGCACATGCTTGCCGGGCGGCAGCCAGACCAGGGGGAGATTGCCCTGACTCGTGACGGGCCAGCGCTGCCCATCCGCTGTCTGCACGTCGTCGGGCCATTGGCCTGCCTCGCCCGGCAGCATGACGGCCGAGCTTTGTCCGATCACCTCGACGGTGCTGGCAAAGCGCGCCTCACGCCCGTCGATGCTGATCTCCAGACGGGTTGGCCAGACGCAGCTTCGGTGCCGGTGATCATCGTGTGCCACAGGGCAGGCCAGATTTCCGTGCCCCTGCATGGCCCAGGGCACCCACCCTTTCAGATCGTTGGGCAGTTCGTCCACCGACAGGGCGGCCGTGGCCTGCACCGAAGAGGATGCAAGCAGTGTGAGCGTGGCGGCCAGTATGGCCAGCGAGCGGCGAAAGGCGGTGGTCGGCAACATGGTGTGGGTCTCGCGTCACATAGGCGTCCTGCGCAGCGTGTCCTGCCGTGCGCCAGGCATCTATCGTGCGCTCATCTGCAGGCTCATGGCGCGAGCACCTGACAGGCGGTTCATGATTCAGCGTCTATCGCGACGATGTCAGCGTGTCTGGATCAGCGTGATCTGGCCGCTGTAATGTCCATCCTCCCGAAAGACCTTGTACTGCCGGGGGCCATCGGGGTAGAGACGGTAGCAGTCTTCCGCATTGTGGCGAACGCCCTTGAAGCGGGAGCAATAGCCGGTGGCCGTGAAGCGGATCTTGCCGTTGACCGCACCCGTTTCCCAGAAGATGCGCAGGTTGCCATCACCGAAGGTGACGCCGTTGCCACGGGCGCCATTGGCCCCTTCCCAGCGATAGCGGGCGTGGTTCAGCAGTGAGCGCGTCTGGCTGCCCGACAGGGCCGAGGTGCCTTGTGCCTTGAGCGAGTCTTCGGAAGGGCGGGCAGAATCCAGCAGCGAGCAGCCGGACAACAGCCCAAGGGCAAGGAGCGTGACCGTGCCGGCCCGCGAAAAAGTCTTGATGTTCATGCCCTCATCATAGAGCGTGTTATGCACTTGTTCGACCCCTTGATAAGCCCCTCTGGGCGTGCATGACACGCTCTGGACTCATCCATCGAGGTCGTGCCGGCTCGATGTTGTTTTTTCAAGCGTGTGCTGGCAGCAGGGGTATCGGCGCGAGCGGGGGCTGTCAGGGTATCCTCTGCCTGATTGATGGTGGTGTGACGCGCGCCGTGTTGCCACACGATACCTTGTCCGATTTCTTTCAAACTGGAGCCAGAAGACGCCATGACATTCACTCAAGACGCCTGGGCGCGAAACCAAGACCTGTTCGAGCTGACCTTGCGCATGCCCTTCAACCGTGAGTTGGCCGAGGGCGTGTTGTCCGAAGCCCGCTTTCGGCATTACATGATTCAGGACGCCCATTATCTGGTGGCTTTTGGCCGGGCACTGGCCGTGGCGGCCGCGCGGGCCGATGATGCCGAAACCGTGGTGCAGCTGGCCGGTGCCGCCCAGGAGGCCGTGGTGGTGGAGCGGGCACTGCATGATGGCTTCATGAAGCAGTACGGCATCTCAGCCGAAACCTTTGCCCGGACGCCACTCTCGCCCACGGCTCAGCACTACACCAGCTACCTGATGGCCACAGCCTGGGGCGCCCCGTGGCCGGTGGCCTTGGCCGCCTTGCTGCCCTGCTTCTGGATTTATGCCGAGGTGGGGCGCGCCATTCATGCGGATTCGGCGCCGAACAACCCCTACCAGCCCTGGATCGACACCTATGCCGGTGAAGATTTCCATGCTGCCGTGCGCGCGATGCTGAAGACGGTCGACCGGGTGGCAGCGGCCACCGACCCGGCCACCCGTGAGCAGATGCACGAGGCGTACAGCAAGGCCGCCAAGCTCGAATGGATGTTCTGGGATGCGGCCTACCGGCTGGAACACTGGCCGGTATGAAGGGGCACAGCTGCTGAGCCATGAACGGGCTGCCCAGCCTGGCCGGCTCTGCCTCATTTGGCTGGCGTGAGCTGGATGTTCTCCCGCTTCAGTGCCTTATGGATCTGCAGGCACAGGTCACTGCGGATGGCGTTGATGCGATCCGCTTTGCCCGCCCAGGCAAAGAGCTTGAACTGCATGCCCGTGCTGACGAAGTCGGCAAACTGGGCATTGGGTGCCGGTGACACCAGCACCTCCTCATGGCCACGGGCAATATCGGTCAGCAGTGTCATCACCCGCTCCGGGTCGCTGTCGTAGGTGACGGTGATGGCAATTTCCAACCGTCGCTGTGAGTCGGTCAGTGTCCAGTTGACGACCTGATTGGCGATCAGCTGTGAATTGGGCACGATCACGTCCGCGCCGGCACCGGTGCGCAGGATGCTGGCGCGAATGCCGATGCGTTGTACACGGCCGCTCTGGCCAGAGAGGTCGACGGAGTCGCCGACCTTGATCGGGCGCGCAAAGAGGACGATCAGGCCCGAGACGAAGTTGTTGACGATGCTCTGCAGGCCGAAGCCGACCCCCACACCGATCGCGCTGGCGAAGATCGTGAAACGGTCGAGACTGATGCCGGTGGCTGCCACGGCCAGCAGTACACCGCCGATCAGCAGCAGGTAGTTGAGGACGGTACTGAAGGCGTAGGGGATGCCCCGTGGCAGCGAGATCCGGGTGAACACCTCCTGATCCAGGACATAACGCACGAGGCGTGAGAGCAGCAAGGATCCCCAGAGGATGGCGAAGAAGCGCAGAATGTCGCCCAGTGAAATGGCGAATTGACCCACGTTCAGTGTGGCGGCCAGCATGCTCTTGAGCCTGTCCCACATCGGGGTCAGCAGCATCAGCTGATCGAGGGCGAAACCCGCCCACAGCGCGATGGCCGTCCACTTGATCAGCTTGGAGAGGCGGGCCTCGATCAGCGGGGTGTCGTTGGCCATCATCTTCAGCTGGTTCAAGGGCCACAGACGCAGGGCCAGACGCATCAGCGCGTTGCACACGAGCGCGCAGGTGAAGAGGATCATGGCACCGAACAGCGAGTTCAGCGTGGCTTGGGCGGCAAAGCGGCCCAGGCGGGTGAAACCGGCCAGATCGGCCAACAGCGCGAAGGTGCAGCCGAAGAGTACCGCCAGAATGATGTAGCCGGTGCGTTTGAGCGCCCGCTCACGGCGGTCGGGGGGCGGTGCGTCGATGCGTGTGTCATCGATATCGCTGTCTGCCGAGACCGGCTGGTTGTCGGCTTGTGCCTCGGCCGCCACGCTGGCCAGCGCCAGTTTGCGACGGTGCAGCAGGAAAACCAGCACGACGATCGTGGCCAACATCTGGCCCTGGAAGAACAGGCGCTCCAGCACCGGGTCGGGCATGAACACGTCGGGCACCTGGTTGAAGGCGTACATTGCCAGTAGCCAGTACAGATAAGGCGCCAGATAGGGGGGGGCAATCTGGCGTAGCAACATCACACTGGGCACCAGGGCGGCCAGCAACAGGAGCAGATGCATGCTGGCGGGCGCATAGGGGAGCGCCAAACTGGTGACGGCCACCGTGGTCAGCAGGCTCACCGAGAAAGGCGCACCCAGCAGCCAGCGTACCGAGGGCATCCGGCGAGCCTCTTGCACTCGCTGGTCGGTACGTCGGCTCAGCTTGACGAGCGTGACGTACAAGCCGACGAACAGGGCGAGCAGACCGAGGGAGAGTGTCAGGCGTGCACGCAGGTACAGGGTGGAAGATTCGGCCACCGTCAGCAGCTTCTGCATGCCGCTGGGCGCATCACCGGCTGTCTGGGGTTGTTGGCTTTGTCCTGCCCGTATGCCGTAGAGCTGGGGGGAGTCCACCTGGAACAGCGTGTCGAGCGAGTTCGTCAGCGTGTTCTTGAGCAGGTTCTGTTCGGCCGTCACATTGGCCAGCAGTTTGCTGCTCTGGGTCTGGCGCTCGAAGAGGGTGTTGCGTACCTGGTCGGCGTTGCGGCGCGCGCCATCGATCGAGGCCAGCAATGCCTCGATGCGCTGACGAATGCTGTCGGGTGTCTCTTCCGCCTCGATCGCCGACTGCGTGCTTTCCCAGACTTTCTTCATCTGGCCCAGCTGGTTCTGGGCCTGCTGGATGCTCTCGGCAAGGCCGATCAGCCGTTTGTCGAGCTGGCTCACTTCCGTATGCAGCTCTTTCCAGACCGGCTGAAAATCCCGCATCTGACGCAGGTTGCCGGTTGCCATCACGTTGCGGCTGCGGCGCTTGGCCAGTGTCACGTCCGAGTTCTGTTGCACCTGCTGACGTTTGATCTGTTCCAGCACAGGTGTCATCTGTAGCGCTTCGCGGATGACCGTGAGGGCGTTCTCATCCCGTTCGGCTCGGGAGACGAGGTTGGCTGCGGCAATGGGTGCCGGTGCGGCGGGCGCTGCTGGCGGCGTGTTGGCCGCCGTCGTGTCCTGGGGGGCTGCCGGTTTGGCAGGGGCCGCTGCCCCTGCACTGCCGTGCCAGAGGCTCAAGAGCAGCATGGCCAAGAGGCTCGCCATCATCAGATAGAAGCCCGGACTGCGCCGGGCCGCCGGCGGTTTCAGGCGGGAGGCCGCCATGATCTGATCGGTTCTCATGCAGTCAGTGTACTGTGAGGGCTGAGGGCATGAGGAAGATGCCCCCGGCCGGTGGATGACTGGCGGATCGTGGGGGCTTCAGGGTCGGGGGCGTTGTTTTCCGGCTGTACGATGGGGGCCACACCGGGGCATGACAGGTCCGATCATCATCGCCTGCCATGCGGTTTCATGCCGTCATCCCCGGCGTGATGCCCGCATGAGGGACGGATTGGGCCAGCCGGGCGGGGCCAGGTGCGGGTAGCGCATCATCGTGCGCCAGGGACTGGCCCCTGTCTGTCCCGAGCGGATGGTCAGCAGCGGATCAGGTAATCGAAGGCCGAGAGTGCTGCCTTCGCACCTTCGCCCGCAGCGATGACGATCTGCTTGTACGGTGTGGTCGTGGCATCCCCGGCGGCAAAAACCCCTGCCATCGAGGTCTGGCCGCGCGCATCGACCTCGATCTCGCCGTGGCGGTTCAGGTCGACGGCTCCTTTCAGGAAGTCGGTGTTCGGCATCAGCCCGATCTGGATGAAGACGCCGGCGAGCGCTGCCTCGTGCAGCGTGTCGGTGGCCCGGTCCTTGTAGGCGATGGCACTCACCTTGTCGGCCTCGGCCTTGATCTCCGTGACCTGCACGTTCTTGAGGATCTTCACGTTCGGCAGGCTTTCCAGCTTGCGCTGCAGCACGGCATCGGCCCGAAGCTCGGGCATGAACTCGAAGAGCGTGACCTGATCGACGATGCCGGCCAGGTCGATGGCAGCCTCCACGCCCGAGTTGCCGCCGCCCACCACCGCCACGGGCTTGCCCTTGAAGAGCGGGCCGTCGCAGTGCGGGCAGAAGGTGACGCCGCGATTGCGATACGCCTGCTCGCCCGGTACGTTCAGATTCCGCCAGCGGGCGCCGGTGGCGAGGATCACCGTGCGGCTCTTCAGCGTGGCGCCGTTGGCAAGTGTCACCGTGACCAGGTTGGCCGATTCATCACGTGCGATGCCCGTCACCCGTTGCAGGTTCATGATGTCCACGTCATAGGCGCGCACATGCTGCTCCAGGGCCTGGGCAAACTTGGGGCCGTCGGTTTCCAGCACCGAGATGTAGTTCTCGATGGACATCGTGTCGAGCACCTGTCCGCCGAAGCGCTCGGCCACCACGCCGGTGCGGATGCCTTTGCGGGCCGCATAGACGGCGGCAGCCGCACCGGCCGGGCCGCCACCCACGATCAGCACGTCGAAGGGGGCTTTTTCCGAGAGGCGGGCGGCCTCACGCTCGCTGCTCCCGGTATCGAGACGGGCCAAGATCTCTTCGGCGCTTGAACGGCCCTGGAAGAAGACCTCGCCGTTCAGGAAGACGGTGGGCACGGCCATGATGCTGCGCTCGGCGACTTCGTCCTGAAAAAGGCCGCCGTCGATCGTCGTGACCTTGAAGCGGGGGTTGATCACGGCCATCGCGTTCAGCGCCTGCACCACGTCCGGGCAGTTCTGGCAGCTGAGCGACATGTAGATCTCGATCTGATAATCGCCGTCCAGCAAGGCGATCCGGTCGATGACATCGGGTTCCAGCTTGATCGGGTGGCCGCCCACCTGCAAGAGCGCGAGCACCAGCGAGGTGAATTCATGGCCCAATGGAATGGCGGCAAAGCGTACCCCGATGTCGCTGCCCACGCGGTTGATCGCAAAGGAGGGCTTGCGAACCGATGCGGCCGCGTCTTCGCGCAGGCTGATCTTGTCCGAGAGATCGGTGATTTCCTGCAGCAGGGCTTTCATCTCTGCCGCCTTGGCGCTGTCATCCAGCGAGGCCACCAGTTCGATTGGTTGCTTCAGATGACCGAGGTAGGTCTTGAGCTGGGATTTGAGGTCGTTGTCGAGCATGAAGGTTTTCTGTTGAGGCATGCACTCGGCCAGTGCTCAGCGGCCGGATCCAGCGGCGACGGCGAGCCGGCGCGGACAGCGGTGGTCGGCCTTGGGGGGCAGGGTGCAGGGGAGGGGGGTGATGCGTGTGGCCTGCGGGCTTTTGTCCTGTCCGGCGTCCAGCAGCGCTGCTGGTGGGCAGGCTGGCGCGGACGACGCAGGGCACGGCGCCATGCCAGCAGGGGCCTGGCCGTTTGTTTGGGTTAGTGGGGCACGACCGGGGCGCAATGGCGTGCCGGTCGTGTTGTGGTTGCGCCGGATGCGGCGGCTTTTAAATCTTGCCGACCAGATCCAGCGAGGGCTTCAGCGTTTCGGCGCCTTCCTGCCATTTGGCCGGGCACACTTCACCGGGGTGCGAGGCCACGTACTGGGCGGCCTTGACCTTGCGCAGCAGCTCGCCGGCGTCACGGCCGATGCCGTTGTCGTGGATTTCGTACAGCTTGATCTTGCCTTCCGGGTCGATCAGGAAGGTGCCGCGCAACGCCAGACCTTCTTCTTCGATCAGCACGTCGAAGTTGCGCGCCAGCACGGCGGTCGGGTCGCCCAGCATCGGGTACTGAACCTTCTTGATGGCGTCGGAGGTGTCATGCCATGCCTTGTGGGCAAAGTGCGTGTCGGTCGAGACCGAGTAGATTTCCACGCCCAGCTTCTTGAATTCTTCGTAGCGGTCGGCCAGGTCTTCCAGCTCGGTCGGGCACACGAAGGTGAAGTCGGCCGGGTAGAACACGAT
>JAUNKF010000058.1 GCA_030532895.1 Lautropia sp.
GCAGGTGCAGCAACTGGTCGGCCAGCACGTCGATCTGACCCGAGAACACGCCCTGCAGCGAACGGGTGGCTGATCGTGCCGCCTGTTCGGTGCTGGCCTCGATCAGGTCGGCCACGGCTTCGGCCTGCACCAGGTCGAGTTTGTCGTTCAGGAAAGCCCGCTCGGTGAATTCGCCCGGTTCGGCCAGACGGATATCGAAGTTAGCGCCTACTTCCATCATGCGCCGCAGCAGGATTTGCTGGACGACCGGTCCGCCGTGCCCCTGAAGCTCGAGCACATGCTCGCCGGTGTAGGAATGAGGGGCTTCAAACCACAGGGCCAACCCGTAATCGATAGGCTGGCCGTCAGCTGCCCAAAAAGGGCCATAGGTTGCGATTCTTGGATGAAGTAATCGCTTACTTATGAGTTTATCTGGGGCTGACTGGGCTGACGATGCAGGCAAGGCAGCGGCCCCGCCCAGTGGGCGCTGGCAGATGGCCTCTGCCAGGACGGCAATCACGTCGACATCAGGCGCCGAGACCCGCACCACGCCAATGGCCCCCTGACCAGGGGCAGTGGCGATGGCGCAGATCGGTCGCTTGTCGCGCATGGCTCAGGGTAGGCCGTGCTTAGCTGGCTGCGCGGCCGAAGACGGGTTTGCCTTCGATCTTGCGGGTGATGACCCACTGCTGGATGATGGAAAAGATGTTGCTGACCACCCAGTACAGCACCAGGCCGGACGGGAAGAAGAAGAACATCACCGAGAACACCAGCGGCATCCACATCATCATCTTGGCCTGCACGGGGTCGGCCGGCTTGGGATTGAGGTGGGTTTGCAGAAACATGGTGCCGGCCATCAGGATCGGCAGGATGTACCAGGGGTCGGGACTGGACAGATCCTTGATCCAGCCGATCCAGGGGGCATTGCGGATCTCGACCGAGGCAAGCAGCACCCAGTACAGCGCAATGAAGACGGGAATCTGCACCAGGATGGGCAGACAGCCGCCCAGCGGATTGATCTTCTCGGTCTTGTAGAGATCCATCATCGCCTGGTTCAGCTTCATCCGGTCATCGCCATAGCGCTCGCGGATGGCATTGAGCTTGGGCTGAACCTTGCGCATCTTGGCCATCGAACGGTAGCTGGCGGCCTGTAGCGGGAAGAAGGCCAGCTTGACGAGAATGGTGAGCAGGACGATGGCCCAGCCCCAGTTGCCGACGATGCCGTGCAGGAAGGTGAGCAGCCAGAACAGCGGCTTGGCGATGGCGGTCAACCAGCCATAGTCGACGACCAGATCCAGGCCTGGGGCGACTTTTTCAAGCACGTCCTGATCCTGCGGGCCGATGAACAGGGTTTCGGCGGTGTCAGCGGTCTGACCGGGGGCAATCTGGCCCAACGGCTCGTAGGCGCCCACCGAGTACAGGCCATTGCCGACGCGACGGGTGTAGTACTCGCGCTCGACGCCCTGCCTGGGCACCCAGGCCGACACGAAATAGTGCTGGATGATGCCGACCCAGCCATCATTGGCGCGGCCCGAGTGCTTGGCCTTACCTTTCTCGATGTCTTCAAAACCGACTTTCTGGAACTTGTCGGCATCGGTGTAGACCACCGGGCCGGTGTAGGTTGTGTAGTAACCCGACTGACCCGGTGCCGCATGGGTGTCACGGGTAAGCTGAAGGTAGAGGGTGGGTGACAGCGGCTGCTCGCTGATGTTGGTGACGCGGTTCTCGACCTTGATCTCGTACGAGCCAGGGCTGAGCTGGATGGTGCGCTCGATGCGCAGGCCACCGCCTTCGGCCGACAGCACCACGCCGGTGACGAGACCGTTGCTCTCGATCTTGCGCACCACGTTCATCGGCGTGGTGTGGTTGGGCGCGCCAGACACGCCGACCAGGCCGGTCTGGGCAACGAAGTGCTTGTCTTTCTCGGGAGACTGGATGACCAGGTTGCCACTGTCGGGCTGGGTGGTGTCGTGGACGTGCTGCGTCAGTTCGCTGCGGCTGACCAGACCACCGGCCGTGTCGATGTCGAGCTTGATGACATCGTTTTCGAGGCGGACCAGCTCACCCTTGGGAGCGCTGCTGGCGGGCACGGCATTGCCGGCAGGCTTGCTCTGGGGAGCACCGGGCACGCTGGTGTCGGCGACCGCACCGCTACCGTCGGCAGCGGGCTGCGGCTGGCCCTGAGCCGTGTCGGTCTGCGTCGTCTGAGCCGGCTTGCCGCCGAACATCGACGCCTGGCCGTTGTACTGTTGCCAGTTGTCCCACAGGAACACCAGCGACATGATGAAAATTACCCAGAGAATGGTCTTTTGGGTCTGCTGCATCGTCGGGACAGGAAACCTGTATTGAATGAAGGGAGCCGCCGAGCGTTGCGGATCAGCGGCGAGGCTGAAGAATAACTGACCTTGCGGTTTGCTGCTGGGACGGAGCCGCTTTGGCTGAAATTTTTTCGGCCTCGCCCGGCGCCGGAGGCACCGGATCGACCCCGTGGCCCCCCCACGGGTGGCAGCGACACAGCCGCCGCACCGCCAGCCATCCGCCATGGCGCAAGCCATGCAGCTGCAAGGCTTCGATCGTGTACTGCGAACAGCTGGGCCAGTAGCGACATGTAGGCGGCAGCACGGCACTCAGACCACGTTGGTAACCGCGCACGGCTGCCACCAGCATGCGCACCAGCGGGCGTTGCCGGGGAAGCGCAGCGCTTGCTGTCCTGGGGTTTGCCGGAGCCATCAGTAGCTTTCCTCCCCACGACGGGACGACGAGCTTCGGCCCTCACCTGATCGGCACAGCCGTGACAGCGCTTCGACCAGCAACTGGTCGGCCTCGGCACGCAGCTGGCGCTTGATGCCGGCAAAACCCGGATGGGCCGTCGTCGATGCCGATGCTTTTTGCTGGACGCGCCTGGCCTGCTGACGCATCTGCGCGCGGGCAAACTGGCTTCTGGCGGCCAGCTTGCCCAGCGGGTGAGCCTTGAGCCTGAAGCGCCAGCTGCGTCTGGCCAGATCAGCCCACAGCGACGACACGGCAGACACGCCTGCCGTCACCACCGGTGTCGATACCGTCGATGAAATTGCCGTTGCCGATGGCAACACCATGACGGACGCAGATGCCGGACCGGGGTTCGCCCGCTGTCTGGCTTCGGTCTCCCGGATGCCGTCCAGTGCCTGTCGCCAGGCTTCACGCAATACACGTTTGACGGTATTGCGGTGTACTGCCGCGCGTACCAGCCGCTTGGGCACACTGATCTGCAATGTGGGATGTTCGGGCGCTTGCGGTTTGACCGGCCTGTTGCCCTGCCCTTGCGTCCGTGCTGGCCGGGCCATGACACCATGCAGTTCCAGATGAACACCGGCCACACGCACGGACGGCGCAAAGCCGCGCCCACCGCGCTTACGGGCAGGCGACGGTCTCGCGCCCGCAGCAGCGCGAGACGAAGATGGCATGGCTGGTGTGCCCTGATCTGGCTGTCGGGCCCATGAGCCCTCCGATCCGGGGGTGACATCGGCATGTGCTGCCGCAGCGGGCACAACGGATGATGTCGATGCGATCAGGCCAGTGGAACAGCCCTGGCGCGAGTTACCCATGCAAGCACCCGAAATGAGCAGGCAGGGTTGAGGCGAATGGCGTGAGAACACCTCGCCTGGATGCGACGATCAGTTCAGTGCTGGCGGGCAGCAACTGAACATGCGGCGGAAACGACGGTAACCGGGGCGGCGGGCAAGGGCATGCAGCTTGCAGCCCGACCGACCGGTGATGGCAGGGAGCCGGGTGTGCTCAGAGAGCCAGACGATGACGGCCCTTGGCACGGCGCGCACGGAGCACGGCACGGCCACCACGGGTTTTCTGGCGAACCAGAAAACCATGAGTTCTTTTACGACGGCAAACGGAGGGTTGGTAGGTACGCTTCATGATCGGTGCAAAAAATGCCGCAGACGAAAAGCCGCAGACGTTTTCGGGCCTTTGCCCAGACAAGCCTTCTATTGGACAGTGAATTGGGTGAAGTTGTCAATCCTGCTGGCACAACCCTGTGGATAAGTTAGAATTTTTCAGCCCTTGTGCACCACCAGCCGCCCCGAAGCCCCGCATCCGACGCCGATCGTCAATGCCCAGGCTTTTCCACAGGCGGATGTTGCGCAAAAAAACAAGAAGTTGAATGCAGATAGCTGCACAATCGATCATCCAGCCAGGATGACGCGGGTACGGCTTGCGCGTATCGTCGTCCACCCCCGTCATCGTCAAGACTCTCATCATCATGCAGGAACAGTGGGAAGCATGCAGTGCGGCCATCAAGGGCCGGATGCCCGAACAAGCATACCGGACCTGGATCAAGCCGCTGACCCTGATTGAATTCAATACCGATGAGCTGCTGATCCGCCTGGGCGCGCCCAGCCAGATCAAGGCCGACATCGTACGCAACCAATACCTGGCGCTGATCGAGCAGGTGGTGCGCGACGAGATCGACCCCGCGATCCGGGTTGAGATCGGCGTGCATCGATCGAAGGCCCCACCCCAGAATGCGCCCTTCCCGGCAGCGCAGCCGATGCCTGCCCCCCTGCCGAACAGCCAGACCGCCCGCTCCCACGCGGGGGGCGACACGGGAAGCCCCGGCCGGGACCGAGGAGCAACGGCACCGTCATCGGCACAGGGCGGCGCATCCGCACCCGCCCGTGGTGAGCTGACGGCCAGGGAGCATGCAGCCCCCACAGCCGGCTCGGCCCCGCATGTCAACCGTGGCTCCGGCGCTGGCGTGGGTACTGCCCCTGCCATGTCGGCCAGCGAAGAAGCCGAACTGGCGATGGATGAGGAGGAGGCCCGGCCCGAAGACGACACGGCAGCCTCGGGTGGTGCCTTTGCCAGCCTGGGCAACCGCGCTCCCGATGAAAGGACCCGCCTCAATCCCGGCCTGGTGTTTTCCACCTTCGTGACCGGCAAGGCCAACGACCTGGCCCGCGCCGCAGCACTTCAGGCGGCCGACCGGCCCGGTACCGCCTACAACCCACTCTACATTCAGGGCGGTGTAGGCCTGGGCAAGACGCACCTGATGCAGGCCGTGGGCAACGCCATCCACGAACGGGAGCCCAACGCTGCCATCCGTTACGTCACGGCCAACCAGTTCTTCCAGGAGATGGTATCGGCCGTGCGACGCGAGACGGTCGACCAGTTTCAACGCTATTACCGCTCGCTGGATGTGCTGCTGATCGACGACATCCAGTTCCTCTCGGAAAAGAAGCGCTCACAAGAGGAATTCTTCTTCATCTTCGAATCGCTGACGGCCAACAACCGGCAGATCGTCGTCACCAGTGACTCGTACCCGAAAGAGCTGGACAAGATCGACGACCGGCTGATCTCACGGCTGAATTCGGGCCTGACGGTACCGATCGAACCCCCCGAGCTGGAGATGCGGGTGGCGATCTTGCTGCGCAAGGCCGAACAGGTGAGGGTGCGCCTGCCCGAAGACGTGGCCTATTTCATCGGCAAGAACATCCGTCAGAACGTGCGTGAGCTGGAAGGCGCACTACAACGCGTGATTCATTATTCAAAATTCAGAAGCATGCCGATCACGCTGGATCTGGTGAAGGAAGCACTGAAAGACATCCTGTCGTACAACCGTGGGCAGATTTCGATCGATCTGATCCAGCGAACCGTGGCCGATTATTACAAGATCAAGCTGGCCGACATGTATTCCAAGCGCAAACCGGCCAAGATCGCCCTTCCCCGCCAGATTGCCATGTATCTGGCCAAGGAACTGACACAAAAGAGCCTGCCGGAGATTGGCGAGGCCTTTGGCGGCAAGGATCACACCACCGTACTCTACGCGGTACGCAAAATTACAGAATTACGCGCCCACAAATCCGAATTGAACACCCAGATCCACGTGCTGGACCAGACCCTGCGCGAGTATCTGTAAACACCCTCGCAGCCGGCACCCACGGCCCCTCCCGACGGCTGGCCCGCCCACCACCTGTCGGGCCAGGCACTGACGACAGGGAAATCACGACCTGCAAACCGGGCATAAACGGTGCTCACGGGACCGGTTTTCGCCATCGAAACGGTTCTCGCTCAGGCGCCTGACCGCTCATTCGCTCATCCGCGCAGCGATGCCTTCGGGCCGTTCGGCCAGCGCCCACGGTTGCGGCCTGCCGATGCCTTGCGCCGCCCCCTGGTTATCCACAGCCGTGAACAACTCTTCTCCACAATGCAAGCCATTGATTGACAAGGGAACTTTTGGGCAGACATGCCACTTTTGATAAGGTTGCGAGAACCTCCAACCCTACCATGCCTATCTGTTAGGCAGAAAAGAGCGCTTGTGCACAACTCAGGGGCAAGCCTGCGAGTTGTGCATCGCCAACCTGTGCACAAGACAGCACCTGTCGGGACTCAACGATGCTGTCCACATTCCGGTGCCCGGCCCTCTGGCCTTCCCCCACAATGTTGTGATCTCCCAAGACGGGCATCAATAGCCGGTTTTCAGACTTGTCCACAGCACATTGGCCAGCTAAAACAACAACAACACTTAAATATATAGATAGATATCTAAGAAGCTGTCCGTTCACGGACGACCGATCGAAACCCGGTGGAAAGTCCGTCCTTCGAAGCCCCAAAAAGTCATCAGCAAGATGCATGGGATCCAGAACCTTGCCGGAACGGAAGGTCCGGTTTCTTGCAGACCCGGCAGGCAAAGCATCACGTCAGATTGGCCATAAAACCGGCCGAAAAGATCGATTCGGCCATATGCGGTTTGGTAATAAGGGGCTAGTGCCCGTCGCGGAACATCGTTCCATCGCTGAAACAGTGTTCCGGGCGTGGAACGATGCGAGGGCGATGGCTCTGTTACATCTTTCGAGGCAATCCTCCCGCTCCTGGATCCAGAGTCAGGAGGGCAGCACGTGCCGGGGGAAGGCGATTGCAATACCATCACGGGAAAGGCAGGACGATCACAATCATCGGAGCAGATTTCATGCAGATCATTCACGGTCCCAGGGATGCGATCCTGAAACCGCTGCAAACGGTTGCCGGCATCATCGAGAAGCGCCATACCCAGCCGATCCTGGCCAACGTGCTGATCCGCCAGCAGGGTGAGCAGGTGAGCTTCACCGGGACCGACATGGAGATTCAGGTGCGCACGCAGGCCAGTGTAGGAGCGGGGGATGGCCAGGCTGCGACCACGGTGTCGGCCCGCAAGCTGATCGACATCCTGCGGGCGATGCCGGATGCCGATGTGGGGATAGAGCTGAACGGCACCCGACTCAATCTCAGGAGTGGCAAGTCGCGTTTTGCATTGCAGACGCTGCCGGCCGAGGATTTTCCGGTGATGAAGGCGGGCTCGCAGGATGCCGGTACCGATGAGCTGCGTGCCGAGGTCAGCCTGCCACAGAAAAAGCTGCGTCATCTGTTGCAGATGGTCCACTTTGCGATGGCACATCAGGACATCCGTTTCTATCTGAACGGCCTGTTGCTGGTGCTGGGGCCGTCGGGCATGCGTGCGGTGGCGACTGATGGCCACCGTCTGGCCTTTTGCGAGGACAGGGAGGTGCATGCGGCGGGTGAGGCACAGGTGATCCTGCCACGCAAATCGGTGTTGGAGCTGATGCGCCTGTTGGGCGACAATGAGGAGCCTGCACGCCTGCAGATCATCGGATCGCAGCTGCGTCTGGGCTTTGGCGACATCGAATTCATCAGCAAGCTGCTGGAAGGCAACTTCCCCGACTACCAGCGGGTGATCCCCAAGGGTTACCAGAAACAGGTGGTGCTTGATCGCGCGCTGTTCGGGCAGGCGCTCTCGCGGGCCTCGATCCTGAGCAACGAGAAGTTTCGGGGCGTGCGGCTGGGCCTTGCCCCGGGCGTGCTGTCGATCCAGTCCAGCAATACCGATCAGGAAGAAGCCTCGGAAGAGCTGGACATCGACTACAGTGGCGAAGCGCTTGATATTGGATTCAATGTCTCTTACCTGATGGATGTACTGGGCAACCTGAAGGTGCAGAATGTGATGGTTGCCTTTGGCAATGCCTCGTCGAGTGCGTTGTTGTCATTGCCGGATCAGGACCACTTCCGTTATGTCCTGATGCCGATGCGGATCTGAAGACCGGAGTTTGATGAGCGCTGCCGACCAACCCAAGGAAAACGACCCGATGACCTCTCAACCGGATACCGCTGGCTCGGCGCCCGCGGCTGAAGGCCCTGGCTATGACTCCTCCTCGATCCAGATCCTGGAGGGGCTGGAAGCCGTCCGCAAGCGCCCCGGCATGTACATCGGCGACACCTCCGATGGCACCGGCCTGCACCATCTGGTGTTCGAGACGGTCGACAACTCGGTGGACGAGGCGCTGGCCGGCTATTGCGACGAGATCGTCGTCACCATCCACGCCGACGAGTCGATCTCGGTGAAGGACAACGGCCGGGGCATTCCCACTGACGTGAAGTGGGACGACAAGCACGATCCCAAGCGTAGTGCGGCCGAGATCGTGATGACCGAGCTGCATGCGGGGGGCAAGTTCGACCAGAACA
>JAUNKF010000024.1:0-8365 GCA_030532895.1 Lautropia sp.
CCCCTCTGAGCAGAGCGGCCTTGTGTGGCGTCAATCGCGATCAGCAGCTGGGGTGTATGGGGTCAATGCACCCGGTATACATCCTCCAGCTCCTCGGTATCGAGGATGCGCTCGCCCCACTGATCCAGTACCTCGACATGGTCAACCGAGATCTGGAGTTGACTGACGAAGAGCTTCGGGACTACTACGCCAGACGATATCCGCAGGAGAGCGCACAGATGGCAGGGATCTTTCAACGCAAATGGGAAGAAGGCATGCAGAGCGGCCTTCAGCGGGGCATCCAGCAGGGCATCCAACAGGGTATTCAGCAAGGGATGCAGCAGGGCCTTGAGCAGGGCCTCCAGCAGGGCATGCAACGAGGGATACAACAAGGTATGCGTCAGGGCATGCAGCAAGGAGGCCAGAGCATGCTGGCTCGTCTGCTACGTCTTCGTTTCGGGGAGTTGAGTGCCACGAAGGAGGCACGGCTTCAGGTGGCCAGCCAGGCGGAGCTGGATCAGTGGGCGGAGCGGATTCTGACAGCCCAGACGCTGGACGAGGTGTTTCGGGTTCAGTAAGCGGGGGCTACCGGCGCTGAGCGGCATGAGGGCATTGTCAACGCGATGAGTCGTTTTGAATGTTGCGTTTGAATACTCAAGTCTTACTAGCCAAGGTTGTCTTGCCGCTTGGCCCATGCGAAGGGCATGGGAAAAAATGGGATAGCCAAAAAGAGGCTTGGCTCAACGCCGACAGCATCAATAACTGGATCAAGGTAAGCCGTTTCATGAAAACAGCCGCTGAGTGCGGCTGTGGGGGGAGGTTTGAAAGACCAGCCCCGACGGTGGTCGGGGATGATGGGGCATGGATCAGGTCACGGTGTTGTGCCTCAGTCCACTTCGGGCAGCACGATGGCTTCCATGCGGATGCCGCAGCTCAGGGCGGCGAGGGTGACTTGAGCGCGTGACTTGACGCCCAGGGCGCGGAGTACGGCGCTGACATGCACTTTGACGGTTCCTTCGGCCAGTTTCAGTTTGCGGCCGATGGCCTTGTTGGGCAGGCCCATCATCATCAGTTTCAGCACGCAGCGCTGCCGTTCGGTCAGACCCAGGTGTCGCCCATCCTGGTAGATGCGTCGGGGTTGGGCGGGGGGCATGGGGGCATCGAGACGTTGGTCGCCTGGGCCGGTGCCCGGTGAAAAGTCCGGCAGGGCAGGAGGATTGAATGGTACCGGGGTTGTGGCGCCGGGCTGCATCGTGTGCTGGCCGATGTGGCTTGATGGCTCGGCTGCATGGGCCTCGGCCGTGCTGATCGTCGGCGGTTGGCCGGCTGCGTGGCAGGCGGCAAGGGCTTTTTTCAGGCTGATGAGGATCTGATCCAGGGAATTCGATTTGGGGATCAGCGTGAGGGCGTTGGTTGCTTTCAGGGCGTCGATGATGCCCACGTCGAAACTGTCGGATAGTGCCACTACTTGCAGTCCGGGGAAGCGTCGTCGGAAGGCATGGAGTGTGGCGATGCCGCAGGCGTCGGGCAGGTTCAGGTCGAGCAGGACGAGATCGGGCGGGTGGGACAGGGAGATGCCAGCGATGGCTTCCTCAAGTGAGCTGGCAGGGCTACAGACGATGTCTTCGGAAATGGTTTCCAGGGCGTTCCGAAGGGCTGCTCGAATAATGGGATGGTCATCGACCAAAAGAACCGAAGTAGTCATACATGATTCTCTAGTAGACGTTGATAAATAGATACAGGCTTCCTGGCAGCAGGGAAGCCGGGTGTGCCCATTCTGGTGCAATGGCGCCGTGGCGCCCGTGAAATGCGTCAAGCAATGGGCAGGTGAGCGTGATGCTTTACTCAATGTGTCATCATACGAACCTGTTGGACGCGGGCTACGCTGGCCGGATGCATGGTTTGTCTTTGCTCGGTGAACGGAGGCGAAGGGCTCGTGGCGGGCACGGCGGCGCATCAAGGGATGCCGGGCGCGCTGGAACAGAGGAGGTCGATTCGATGGCAAGCGACGTGAGGGTTTGGCAGGCCGAGACGGCCTTGTTGGTGGTGGACGTGCAGAACGGTTTCATGCCGGGGGGCGGGTTGCCGGTGCCTGAGGGTGACGCCGTGGTGCCGGTGATCAATCGTTTGGCGCCGGTGTTCGAGAATGTGGTGCTGACGCAGGACTGGCACCCGGCCGATCACGTGTCTTTTGCTGCCAATCATCCGGGGCGCTCGCCGTTCGAGATGATCACGCTGCCATACGGGGAGCAGGTGCTGTGGCCGGTTCACTGTGTGGCGGGGTCAGAGGATGCGGCACTGCATCCCGCCTTGTCGTTGCCTCAGGCGCAGCTGATCATCCGCAAGGGGTTTCATCGGATGGTGGACAGCTATTCGGCCTTCACGGAGGCTGACCGATGCACGACGACAGGCTTGGCGGCTTATCTGTCGGCCAGATGCATCAGGCGGCTCTTCGTGTGTGGCTTGGCGACGGATTACTGTGTGGCCTGGAGTGCGCTGGATGCGTGTGCGTTGGGCTTTGAAACCTGGGTCGTCGAAGATGCCTGCCGGGGTATTGACCTGAATGGGTCTTTGGCTTGCGCCTGGGAGGAGATGACGGCGGCGGGGGTCAGGCGGATCAGTTCGGCGGCGGTGATGCCTTGCGTGTCGTGAGCTGCCAGGTGTGCCTGGTGCACGGTTCTGTCCGCTCGAACGCCGCCAGGGCCGGGTGAAACGGCGTTGCCAGCTCGCGCTACGCTTGGCACAGGGGCGCTTGAGCATGGGTGCATGGTTTTGTTGATGAGTGGATGACGGAGAAAAACATGAGTGAGATGGTGTATTTGTCGTTTGATGAGCTGCACGGCATGGTGCGGGATGTGTTCGTGAGTGGCGGTCTTTCGGCGGAGCAGGCGGCGGCATTGGCCAGGGTGATGGTGAAGGGGGAGCGGGATCAGTGCCGCTCGCATGGCATTTACCGGATCCGTGGTGCGCTCAAGACGCTGGAGGGGGGCGTGGCCGAGGGGCATGCGGTGCCGGTGGTGGAGAACCCGGATGACCGGCCCATCGTGAAGGTGAATGCGAAGGGCGGGTTTTCGCCGCTGTCCTTCGAGCTGGGCGCGCCGTTGTTGGCGGAGAAGGCCAAGCGTTTCGGCATTGCCGCGATGGCGATCAATGATTGCGTGCATTTTTCAGCGCTTTGGCCAGAGGTGGAAATGCTGGCTGAGGCGGGGGTGGCGTCGTTGGCCATGTGTCCGAGCAATGCCTATGTGGCACCGGCTGGCGGGATTCGTAAACTGCTGGGCACGAATCCGCTGGCATTTGGTTGGCCCAGTACGGGCGGCAACCCCTATGTGTTCGATTTTGCGACGTCGGTGATTGCGCGTGGTGAGGTGGAGCTGTACCGGCTGGATGGCAAACCGATACCGGATGGTTGGGGAATCGATGCCAATGGTCAGCCAACCAATGATCCGGCGGCTGCGCTGGATGGTGCGCTGTTGACTTTTGGTGGTTACAAGGGGTCTGCCATTTCGACGATGATCGAAATTCTGGCGGGCGTGCTGATCGGTGATCTGACCAGTGTGGAAAGTTCGGCGCTGGATGGTGGGCGTTTGTTGGCGCCCCGGCATGGGGAGTTGATCATTGCCTTGTCGCCGGAAGCGTTCGGGGCGGCTGATCCTGTCTCGCACACGCGAAAGCTGCTGGACGAGTTTGAGGCTCAGGGCGCGCGTTTGCCATCCCAGCGCCGTTATGCGGCGCGTGAGGCATCCCTGGCCAAGGGCATTGCGGTGAGTGCCGAGAACATCGCCCGGCTGCGCCGAATGGGGCAAGGCGATTTTTCGGTGGAGTTGCATTGAACCTATGTCCGATCCGGTCGTTGTCATTGGTGGCGGCATCATCGGCTTGAGCATTGCCGTGCGGCTTCGGCAGCGTGGTGCGCCTGTCTGGCTGCTCGACGCGGCCGAGCCGGGCATGGGGGCGTCGTGGGGCAATGCGGGGCATCTCGCCGTGGAGCAGGTGTATCCGGTGGCCGATGCCAGCATGTTGCCGAGGCTGCCAGCGATGCTGCTCGATCCGCTGGGGCCGTTGCGTATCGACTGGCGTTATCTGCCCCGGCTGGCCCCCTGGGGCTGGCGTGCGCTCGTCAACATGCTGCCGGCCCATGCGGCGCGCAGCCATCGGGCCTTGTTGTCGATCAATGCGCATTGTCTGGCGGCATGGCTTCGGCTTGCCAAGACGTGGGGATTGGCGCCGTGGATCGAGACACGGGGCACGCTACAGTGCTGTGAAACCATGCAGACCGAACGCCGCTTGCGGGCGCTGGGGCAGCACCTGAACACCCTCGGGGTGGAGAATGTGTGGCTGGATCGGCGGGCGCTGCAGGCGCGCGAGCCGGCCTTGGCTCATGGTCAGCGTGGGGCGTTGTTCTACCCCGGCACGGGGCATGTGACGGATCTGCGCGCGATCAGTCAGGGCTTGCTGGATGCGTTCCTGGGTCTGGGCGGGCAGCTGAGGACGCATTGCCGGGTTCATCGGGTGGAGGTGACGATGGGCGGCATCCGCTTGCAGACGGATCAGGGTGAGATGCGGTCTGCACGGGTGGTGCTGGCGGCGGGCGCGTTTTCCAAGGTGCTCGCCAGGCAGCTCACGGGGGTGTCGGTGCCGCTGGACACGGAGCGTGGCTACCACCTGATGCTGCCGAACGAGCGGGGGCGTTTGAATCTGCCGGTGGCGAGTGCCGATCGGCGCTTCGTGATGACGCCGATGGCCGGGGGGCTTCGTCTGGCGGGCACGGTGGAGTACGCGGGGCTGGCGGCGGCGCCCAACATGGCGCGTGCTTTCAATCTGAGGCGGCTGGCCGATGGGATGCTGAGTGAGCCACTGGACGAGACGGCGGCCAAGCCCTGGATGGGGTTTCGTCCGACCACGGCCGATAGTGTGCCGGTCATCGATCGGGTCGGGAACGTGTTGCTGGCCTTTGGCCATCATCATCTGGGGCTGACGCAGGCAGCTGCCACGGCGGAGATGATCGAGGCGCTGTATTTTGATGAGGTCTCACCGGTCGATACCCGGCCGTTTCGCGTGGCACGCTTTGCTCGTTGAGTTGGGGCCTGCCTCAGGGCAGGCTTTCCCGTAGAGGCTGCCCGTCTTGCCCGGATGCAGGCACAATAGTCCTTTGTTCGGCTCGTCTGATGAAGGGTATCTATGGATAGGCAAAGCGGTTCCGCACCCCGGCGTTTGGGCCTGGTGGGGCAGATCATCGTGGGTCTGGTGCTGGCAGTGGCGGTGGGCACGTTGACTCGGGGAACGGCCGCAGCAGTTTATGTGGCGCCGATCGGGGAGATTCTCGGGGATCTGTTCGTGGGCGCCTTGAAGGCCGTAGCCCCTGTCCTGGTCTTTCTGCTGGTGATTTCGGCCATGTCGCAGCCGAAGGGGCCAGGGATCAAGACGAACATCCGGCCCATCCTCCTGATGTATCTGGCGGGCACCTTTGCCGGGGCGCTGGTGGCGGTGTCGGCCAGTTTCCTGTTCCCGTCCACACTTCAGCTGAGTGGCATCGAGGCGATCAAGGATCCGGCGCCCGCCAATATCGGTGAGGTGTTGCGCGGGGTGTTGGTGAATCTGGTGGCCAATCCGGTATCGGCCATTGCCAACGGGAATTACATCAGCATTCTGATGTGGGCCGTGCTGTTGGGGACGGCTTTTCGTCAGGCCGGTGAGCAGACGCGCGAGCTGATTCATGATGCGGCCAATGCGGTGGTGAGGATCATCAGTTGGGTGATCCGGATGGCGCCGGCCGGCATCTTTGGCCTGTTGCTGACCACGATCATGTCGGAGCAGGGCTTCGATGGCATGCTGCAGTATGTGCACCTGCTGACGGTGCTGCTGGGGGCCATGGTGGTGATGGCGCTGGTGGTCAACCCGTTGCTGGTGTTTCTGGTGATGAAGAAGAATCCGTATCCGCTCGTGTTCACCTGCTTGCGGGAAAGCGGGGTCACGGCCTTCTTCACCCGCAGCTCGGCTGCCAACATTCCGGTGAACATGGCGCTGGCCCGGCGGCTGGGGTTGAGGGAATCCACCTATACGGTGTCGATTCCGCTCGGGGCCACGATCAACATGTCCGGGGCGGCGATCACGATCACGGTGCTGACGTTGGCGGCGGTGAACACCCTCGGGATTTCGGTGGACTTCCCGACGGCGGTCTTGCTGAGCGTGGTGGCGGCGCTCGGGGCCTGTGGTACCTCGGGGGTGGCGGGCGGTTCGCTCTTGCTGGTGCCGATGGCGTGCAGCCTCTTCAACATCGACCAGAACATCGCGATGCAGGTGGTGGGCGTGGGGTTCGTGCTGAGCGTGTTGCAGGATTCGGCCGAGACGGCGCTCAATTCCTCCACGGATGTGCTGTTCACGGCTGCGGTGGATTTGTCCGAGCAGCAGAGGCACTGACACGGACCAGGTCGTGAGTGCGAGGGAAAAGCGGTCTCAGGGCCGCTTTTTTGCGTTTGCAGCATAGGGTTTCTACGGGGAATGGCGTGATTGGTCTCGCCTCCTGGCATGATTTGCATCGGCCTGAGTGGGTGCCGGAAAGACGGTTTTTCGGCACAATTGGGCAGGGGGGCGGATGGCTTCCCGATGGTTTCTGAGGCGTCCCCGTCGTGCGGGGGCGTCCAGACAGCAGCTTGCATGTCAGCAAACACAAAAGAGATCAGGAGACCGCCGTGGCCAGACAGCCCGTTCAGATTCCCTTGCTCATCGATGGCGAATTTGTCCAGTCGAAGACATCGCAGTGGCGCGATGTGATCAATCCGGCCACCCAGGCGGTGCTGGCCCGCGTGCCCTTTGCCACGGCTGATGAAATCGAGGCGGCCATCGACTCAGCCCGCAAAGCCTTCGTCTCCTGGCGAAAGACGCCGATCGGCACACGTGCGCGCATTTTCCTGAAGTATCAGCAGCTGATCCGCGAGAACATGAAGGAATTGGCCGCCATGCTGACGGCCGAGCAGGGCAAGACGTTGCCGGATGCCGAGGGTGATGTGTTTCGTGGGCTGGAGGTGGTTGAGCATGCCGCCAGCATAGGTAACCTGCAGCTCGGTGAGCTGGCCAACAACGTGGCCAACGGGGTCGATACCTACACGCTTTTGCAGCCGCTGGGGGTATGTGCGGGGATCACGCCGTTCAACTTTCCGGCGATGATCCCGCTCTGGATGTTTCCGATGGCCATCGCCACAGGCAACACCTTCGTGCTGAAACCCTCCGAGCAGGATCCGATGGTGACGATGCGGCTCGTGGAACTGGCACTCGAAGCAGGCATTCCGGCCGGGGTGCTGAATGTGGTGCATGGGGGCGAGGATGCGGTCAATGCGCTTTGCGATCACCCGGTGATCAAGGCGGTGAGCTTCGTCGGCTCGACGAAGGTGGGCACGCATGTCTACAACCGCGCCAGTCTGGCGGGCAAGCGGGTGCAGTGCATGATGGGGGCGAAGAATCACGCCATCATCATGCCCGATGCCAACAAGGAACAGACGCTCGATGCGTTGGCCGGGGCTGCCTTCGGTGCAGCGGGCCAGCGCTGCATGGCGCTCAGCGTGGCGGTGCTGGTGGGTGAGGCGCAGCAGTGGGTCGAGGCGTTGGCCGATCGGGCCCGCAAGCTGAAAGTCAACGCCGGCACCGAGGCGGGCGCCGATCTGGGGCCGCTCATTTCCTGCGCGGCGCGCGAGCGGGTCGAGAGCCTGATCGCCTCGGGTGAGGAGGATGGCGCCACGCTGGTGCTCGACGGGCGCAAGCCTGCGGTGCCCGGTTATGAAAACGGCAATTTCGTTGGCCCCACGATTTTCTCGGGCGTGAAGCCGGGCATGCGGATCTACGATCAGGAGATCTTCGGGCCGGTGTTGTGCCTGGTGGCGGCGAAGGATCTGGATGAGGCGATTGCCTTCATCAATGCCAATGCCAACGGTAACGGCACGGCGATCTTCACCCGCTCGGGGGCGGCGGCACGGCGCTTTCAGGATGACATCGATGTGGGGCAGGTGGGCATCAATGTGCCCATCCCGGTACCGGTGCCGATGTTCTCGTTCACCGGTTCACGGGCGTCCAAGCTCGGTGATCTTGGGCCTTATGGCAAGCAGGTCGTCATGTTCTACACGCAGACGAAGACGGTCACGGCGCGCTGGTTCGATGAAGGGGCTGGCACGGGCATGAACACGACGATCAGCCTCAAATGATCGTGGGGCCAGAGGCAGCCAAGCTGGCTTCTGGCCGTCTGCGTCGTTGGCGCTTTGGGTGTTGGGGGCAGGCGCTTGCAGGATGCCGCGGGCCTGCCGATCGTCATCGGCCTGGCGCTTGCCGAGAGGAGACAAGATGGATTTTTCATTGACGGAAGAGCAGCGCGCCTTCATCGAGACGGCGCGTGATT
>JAUNKF010000024.1:8465-50627 GCA_030532895.1 Lautropia sp.
ATGGATTTTTCATTGACGGAAGAGCAGCGCGCCTTCATCGAGACGGCGCGTGATTTTGCCGAGGCCGAGCTGGCGCCTCATGCTGCTGAGTGGGACGAGCAGGGCGTGTTTCCACGCGAGGCCATTGCCAAGGCGGGCGCGTTGGGCTTTTGTGGCCTGTATGCCAGCGAGGATATCGGCGGGTTGGGCCTGCCCCGACTGGATGCCGCGTTGGTCTTTGAGGAAATGGCGGCCGTCGATCCGTCCACGACCGCTTTCATCACCATTCACAACATGGTGGCCTGGATCATTGGTCAGTGGGGGGGAGAGGCCGTCAAGGCGCGTTGGGGGGATGCACTGACCACCGGGGCCGCGCTGGGCTCCTATTGCCTCACCGAGCCAGGTGCGGGTTCGGATGCGGGCTCGTTGAAGACACGGGCCGAGCGGGATGGGGAGGTTTATCGCATCAATGGGGCCAAGGCTTTCATTTCCGGGGCAGGCAGTACTGATCTGCTCGTGGTGATGGCTCGCACGGGGGCGCCGGATTCGGGGGCCAAAGGGGTGACGGCTTTTGCCGTGCCGGCCGACAGCCCGGGCATCGAATACGGCAAGAAGGAAGACAAGATGGGCTGGAACAGCCAGCCGACCCGAACGATCAGCTTCGACAACGTGGTGGTGCCGGCCGAGAACCGGTTGGCCGGCGAAGGCGAGGGCTTCAAGATCGCGATGAAGGGACTGGACGGGGGGCGGATCAACATCGCCACCTGCTCGGTGGGCGCCGCGCAAGGCGCGTTGAACGCAGCCCAGCGTTATCTGCACGAGCGGCAGCAGTTTGGCCGGCCACTGGCAAGTTTTCAGGCGTTGCAGTTCAAACTGGCCGACATGGCCACCGATCTGGTGGCGGCGCGCCAGATGGTGCGGCTTGCTGCCAGCAAGCTCGACAGCGGCGATCCGGATGCCACGACCTATTGTGCGATGGCCAAGCGCTTTGCCACGGATGCCGGTTTCGACGTGGTGAACCAGGGCCTGCAATTGCACGGCGGCTATGGTTATATCCGCGAATATCCGCTGGAGCGCCTGTTGCGGGATGCACGGGTGCATCAGATTCTGGAAGGTACGAATGAAATCATGCGCGTCATCATCGCGCGGCGATTGCTGCAGGATGGCGCCACGGAGACGATACGATGAGCACAGACAAGTTGTATGCCGGGTTGCTGTTGCGCCGCGAAGGGCAGACGGCGGTGGTGACGCTGGACAACCCGCCCGCGCATACCTGGACGGCCGAGAGCCTCTCGGCGCTGACTCGCCTGGTGGCCGACCTGAATGCCGATCCTGAGGTGCGGGCCTTGGTCATCACCGGCGGTGGGGAGAAGTTCTTCAGTGCGGGGGCCGACTTGAAGCTCTTTGCCAGCGGGGACAAGGCCGTGGCCGCGACGATGGCCCGGCGTTTTGGGCAAGCCTTCGAGGCGCTGGCGGCCTTCGAGGGCGTGAGCATTGCGGCCATCAATGGTTATGCGATGGGCGGCGGTCTGGAGTGTGCGCTGTCTTGTGATCTGCGGGTGGCTGAAGAACACGCCGTGATGGCCTTGCCCGAGGCCACGGTGGGCTTGCTGCCGTGTGCAGGGGGCACGCAGTGGTTGACCCGAGCCGTGGGCGAGAGCTGGGCCAAGCGGATGGTTCTGCTTGGCGAGCGGGTGAACGCCGAGACGGCGCTGCGCATCGGCCTGGTGGAAGAAGTGGTGCCGAAGGGTGAAGCCTTGAAGCGGGCCTTGGCGCTGGCCGAGCAGGTCGTGCGCCAAAGCCCGGGGGCGGTTCGTGCCTGCAAGCAGTTGATTCACGCCGCTCGCCACGGCAGCGCGCAAGGCGGGCTGATCCTGGAGCGCGAGCTGTTCGTCGATCTGTTCGATACCGAGGATCAGCGCGAGGGCGTCAATGCCTTCCTGGAGAAACGCAAGGCCGAATGGCGATATGCCTAGCGCGGGGACGAACAAGTTCATAACACGCTCTGGATTCAAGAAAACAAGGAGACGAGCATGACGGACAACAGCAGCCTGGTTGGGTTCATCGGGTTGGGCAACATGGGTGGCCCGATGGCGGCCAATCTGGTCAAGGCCGGATATCGGGTACGCGCTTTCGACCTGTCGGCCGATGCGCTGGCGGCTGCCGCGGCGCAGGGTGTCGAGACGGCGGCCTCGGCCGAGTTGGCGGTGGACGGGGCGGATGTCGTGATCTCGATGTTGCCGGCGAGCCGTCATGTGGAAGGCTTGTATCTGGGCGAGCAAGGTTTGCTGACCCGTCTGGCCGCCGGGACGCTGGTGATCGATTGCAGCACGATCGCGCCGGCCTCGGCCCGGAAGGTGGCGGATTCGGCGCAGGCACGTGGGCTGGCGATGATCGATGCGCCGGTCTCGGGTGGCACGGCTGGTGCTGCCGCCGGTACGCTCACCTTCATCGTGGGTGGTGCCGCCGAGGCGCTGGAACGGGCGCGCCCCGTGTTGCAGGCCATGGGCAAGAACATCTTCCATATGGGCGATGCCGGCGCGGGCCAAGTGGCCAAGCTCTGCAACAACATGGCCTTGGGGGTCATCATGGCGGCCACGGGCGAGGCGCTGGCGATGGGGGTGGCCCACGGGCTTGACCCGAAAGCGCTGTCCGACATGATGGGGGTCAGCACGAGCCGTAGCTGGGCCACCGAGGTCTGCAACCCGTGGCCCGGCGTGCACGAGAACGCACCGGCCGGCCGAGGGTATACGGGGGGTTTTGGCAATGACCTGATGCTGAAGGATCTGGGGCTGGCGGCCGAGGCGGCCATGAGCAGCGGGGTGCCGATTCCGCTGGGCGAGCTGGCCAGAAACCTCTACGCGCTCAACAGCAAGGCAGGTCGTGGCGGCCTCGATTTCTCCAGCGTGGTGAAACTCTTCGAGGCGACACAGAGTAAGCAGGGCTAGATGGCGCGCTGGCACCGTCATGGATGGTGGCGCCCTCCGAAGACCGGATCTGCCATCGCAAGCGCCCACGCCGGGCATGCATGCCAGCCTCTGCCTGCCAAGGCAGCCAAGCCTTGGCGGCGCGTGGCGCCTTGTCAGCCCGCGGTTTCGGGGCCAGCGCGGGGACGAGCAAGTGCATAACACGCCTAGCAACCGGAGCCGTGCCCATGTCTCGTGATGTTGCATGGCGTCGTGGCAGATACCGTCGCCACAGCGCTGACAAGCAGGGTCTCAGCACCGGAAATGTTGCGATGCAGTAAAGGTTTTCCCGGATTGAAGCCCTCTCTTTGGCCCTGTTTGTGCTCTAAAGGTAAGAAAGCTTTAAAACCGAGGCGGTGTTCGGAAAGGCTTGGGGTAGGATGTCCGCTTTCATCTATCTTGGGGAGTTTGCCCGGATGAAGCGGCGAGAATTTGCGGTATCGGCCCTGGGGCTGGCGGGCGGTCTGAGCGTGGCACCGTGGGTGCAGGCCAGCGCGCGGGATGGCAACCTGACGCTCGGCATGGCGTTGGAACCGCCAGGACTGGATCCGACCACGGGGGCTGCATCTGCCATCGCCGAGGTGGTGCTCTACAACGTGTTCGAGACGCTGACCCATATCGGCCCGGGTGGCAAGCTGACGCCCTTGCTGGCCGAGCGCTGGTCGGTGTCGGAAGACCAGAGGACCTACACCTTCCAGCTCAAACCTGGCGTGCGTTTTCAGAACGGCAAGCCCTGTGATGCCGAGGCGGTTCGCTTCAGTCTGATGCGGGCCGGGGCAGCGGACAGCGTCAACAAGGACAAGGCGTTTTTTGCGTCCTTCGCGTCGGTAGAGGCAAAAGACGCGCACACGGTGGTGATCCGATTGAAGGCACCGGAACCGGATTTCCTGTTCATGATGGGGCAGGCCACGGCCGTGATCGTGGAGCCGGACAGCGTGGCCTCGAATGCGACGAAGCCGGTTGGCACGGGGCCGTATCAGCTGGCCCGCTGGAGTCGGGGGTCTTCGCTGACGCTGTCGGCGTGGCCTGGCTTTCGTGACTTGGCTTCCATCCGCATCAAGCGGGTCACGTTCCGCTTCATCAGTGAGCCGGCGGCGCAGATCGCCGCCTTGCTGGCGAAGGACGTGGATGCCTTCCCTCGGGTGACAGACCGGGGCGTGGCGCGCTTCAAGTCCAATCCGGCCTACCAGGTGATGGTGTCCGGTTCCAGGGCGAAGACGATTCTGGCCATCAACAATGCCAAGGCGCCGCTCGATGATGTGCGGGTGCGCCGGGCCATTGCGGCGGCCATCGATCGCCAAGCCGTGCTGGCCGCCGCGCAGCAGGGGCATGGTACCCCCATCGGTAGTCACTATGTGCCGGGGGCGCCGGGTTATGTGGACATGACCGGAGTGAACGCCTACGACCCCGACAAGGCCAAGGCACTCTTGAAGGAGGCAGGCATCACCACGCCGCTGAAGCTCACGATCACGCTACCGCCGCCGGCCTACGCCCGGCAGGGGGCGGAGGTGGTGATGGCTCAGCTGGCCAAGGTGGGCATCCTCTGCACCGGTCGCACCGTCGAATGGGCGCAGTGGCTCGAAGGCACCTACCGCAACCGCGATTACGACCTGACGATCATCTCGCATGTGGAGCCGCTCGATCTGGGCAATTTCGTCAAGCCCGGTTACTACTGGGGCTATGAGTCGGCGCGTTTCAACGCGCTGTATGCGCGAATCCGTACCGAGCTGGATGAGAGCAAGCGTCTGGCCATGTTGGGTGAGGCGCAGAAAATCCTGGCCGAGGATTGCGTGCTGGCCTGGTTGTATCAGCCGCACTGGGTGACGATCGCCGACAGCAAACTGAAGGGGCTGTGGGATGACATGCCGATCCTGGCCAACGATCTGAGCACGCTGCATTGGGGCTGAGCGACGGCATGGGCAGGGACGCCTGACGCATGAATGCCTTTTTGCTGCGACGTGCGGCGGCGCTGCTCTTGACCCTGCTGGCCGCCTCCATCGTGATCTTCCTCGTGCTGGAAGTGTTGCCGGGCAATGTGGCCGAGGTGATGATGGGGCCGGATGCCGATCCGGAGGCGGTCGAGGCGCTGGCCACGCAATTGGGGCTGGATCGGCCTGCCTGGCAGCGCTATGCCGAGTGGGTGTTGGGGCTGCTGACGGGCCAGATGGGTGAGAGCCATGTCTATGGCTCGCCGGTGGCCGACCTCGTGCTGGAGCGGCTCTGGCTGACGGTGCCGCTGGCCTTGCTGGCCATGACGCTGACCGTGTTGCTGGCGCTCGGGGTGGGGGTTTATGCGGCCTTGCATCATCGGCGCTGGGCCGACACCGGGCTGATGGCGATAGCCCAGTTGGGCGTGGCGATGCCGAGCTTCTGGCTGGCGATGTTGCTGATTCTGGTGTTTTCGGTCTGGCTGGGGTGGGTGCCGGCGGGAGGCTTCGATGGCTGGGCATCGGATCTGGATGCCCCGTGGTGGCAAGGGGTGCTGAACGGTTTGCGGGCTTTGCTGTTGCCGGCACTGGCGCTGGCCGGGGTGCAGGCTGCCATCCTTGCCCGCTTCGTGCGCTCGTCGGTGCTGGAGGTTCAGGGGGAGGTGTTCGTGCGCACGGCACGCGCCAAGGGCTTGCCGCCGTCCCGCATCCTGTGGCGCCATGTGTTTCGCAACGCGCTGATTCCGGTGCTGACGGTGGCCGGCATGCAGTTTGCCGAGCTGATGGCCGGGGCTGTGGTCATCGAGAATGTGTTTTCGTTGCCGGGTCTGGGGCGCTTGCTGTTTCAGAGTATCGCCAATCGCGATCTGATCGTGGTGCGCAATTGTGTGTTGTTGCTGGTGGCGATGGTGGTGGTGTTGAACTTTCTGGTGGATGTGGTCTACGCGATGATCGATCCGCGGCTGAGGGCGAGGGCGCTGTGAACGCACCGTCGGACATCGTGGCCGTGAAGGCTGGTGCGGATATCGACCATCAGCTCACGCAGCATGCGGGCGAATGGCCGGCGATGGTGGGCCGGCGTTTCTGGCAGCGTGCCTGGCGGCATCCCGGCTTTGCGACGGGGGCGGTGCTCACGCTGTTGGTGGTGCTGATGGCCTTGCTATCGTGGGGGTGGACGCCTTATTCTCCATGGGATGTGGACATGGCCGCCACGCTGGCGCCGCCGTCGGCCGCTCATTGGCTGGGCACCGATGCCTATGGGCGGGATGTGCTGTCCTTGCTGCTTCTGGGGGCGCAGTCCTCGATTCTGGCCGGGCTGATCGCTGTCGGTATCGGTCTGGTCGGCGGCATGGCATTGGGGCTGCTGGCGGCCGCTCGTCCGGGCTGGGTGCAGGAGCTGATCATGCGCACGGCAGACCTGATGCTGGCTTTCCCGGCCATTCTCACGGCCATCATGCTCACAGCCGTGTTCGGCGCCGGGCTGGGCAATGCGATCATCGCCGTTGGGGTCTACAACATTCCGTCTTTCGTCCGGCTCACGCGGGCGGCAGCTGCCACGGTCTGGTCACGCGAGTACACGTTGGCGGCGCGGGCCTGTGGGATGAGCCGCTGGCAGATCACGCGCCGGCATGTGCTGCCCAACATCATGCCCGTGTTGCTCGTGCAGATCTCGATCCGCTTTGCCGTGGCGATTCTCGCCGAGGCGGCGCTCTCTTATCTGGGCTTTGGCGTGCAGCCGCCGCAGCCGTCCTGGGGGCGGATGCTGGCCGATGCACAGGCGATGATGTTCGAGGCGCCGATGTTGGCCGTGTGGCCGGGCATGGCGATCATGCTGGCCGTGCTCGGGCTGAATCTTTTGGGCGATGGCTTGCGTGATCTGATGGATCCGAAGCTGTCGCGCCGTCGGTGAGTGAGGCGCATGTCTGCATGAGACTGGCGTTGACGAACATCGGCTGGGCGCCCGCTGACGATGCGGCGGTGGCGGCGTTGATGCAGCAGCAGGGCATCGATGCGGTGGATGTGGCGCCGAGCAAGTATTTCGAGGAGCCCTTGCAGGTGAGCGATCAGCAGGTGGCTGCCGTGCGACGCTGGTGGGCTGAGCGGGGTATCGAGATCACCGGCATGCAGTCGCTGCTCTTCAATGCCGAGCCGGCACTGAACCTGTTCGGCCCGCCGGCTGTGCGCGCGAGGATGCTGGAACGGCTGACGGCTGTCTGTCGGATTGCAGCCGGCTTGCGCGCGCCGCGGCTCGTTTTCGGTTCTTTCCGCAACCGGGATCGCACCGGGTTGAGCGATGCCGAGGCCCATGCGATGGCGCTGGACTTTTTGGGGACGTGGGCCGACCGGGCTGCGGCCGAAGGGGTCTGGATCTGCCTCGAAGGGGTGGCGCCCCATTACGGGGCGAATTATCTGACCGACACGATCAGTACCGTGGCCCTGGCGAAGCAGCTGAATCATCCTGCCCTGCGGGTGCAGCTCGACACGGTGACGGTGCAGGAGGCAGGCGAAGACATCGAGCGCTTGCTGTTGCAGCATGCCGCGTTGATCGGCCATGTCCATGCCTGTGAGCGTGACCTGTTGCCCATTGGGGATGGCGACATCCCGCATGAGCGGATGGGAGCGGCCATCCGGCGTCATCTGCCGGCGCAGATCGTCTGTCTGGAAATGCTCACACCCGCGGGTGAGCGGCCGACGGCCGCGCTTGGCAGAGCCATCGAGGTGGCCCGTCGCTACTATGGCTGACCATGTGTTTGGTGTACTCGCCCTCTGTGTGGTGGCAAGCGGTTGTCGGACGGCCGCTGGATGAGTCAAGGGGGCGGTGGGCGCCAGGGGGTCATGGCGATGCAACCACGTGCCTGGTGTGGCGATGGGTCTGCGCATGATGCACTTTGGTGGCTTCGGCTGCCTAAAATAATGACATGTGCAATCACGGAACTGCCATGCGAGGGAGCTGTTTGGGATCGTCGAGCGACAGATCAGGGGGCTTGAGTGAGAGATCGTTCAGGGCATGGGATGAATGGGGGCTACGGCGTGCCTTGGCGCTTGGGGCTGTGTGCAGTGCCCTCTGGGCAGGGCCGGCGGCCGCACACATGCCGGATGAGACGCGTCTGAGCTTTGAGGAAGCCTGGGCGAGGCTGACACAGGTCTCGGATGCGATCGCCGCGGCCCATGCGCAGGTGGGCAGCAAGCGTCAGCTGGCGGAAGCCGCCCGTAGCCTGCGGCTGCCCGACATGTCGTTGGATGTTCGCGAAATCAAGTATCAGAAGACGGGTGAGTTTGCGCTGGGGCCCTTGGCGCCGGCCTTTGCGCCGCTGGGTGTACCGCCGGTGATTCCCATCGATCAGGGCGGCTGGCGCTTGCGCCCGACGGTGAGCGTGCAGGTGCCGCTTTATACCGGCGGCAAGATTCCTGCCGCGCAGGAGGCTGCAGCGGCAGCCGTGCGACAAGCCGATGCCGAGCGCTTGGCTGAACATCAGAACCAGGCCGTGCAGTTGGTGCAACTCTATTTTGGGCAACAGCTGGCGGCACAGGCGTTGAAGGTGCGCACCGAGGTGTTGCAGGGGCTTGAGCGCCATGTGGCCGATGCCATCAAGCTTGAACAGGGTGGGCTGGCCACGAAGGCGCAGCGGCTGCAGGCCATGGTCGCGCATGATCAGGCCTCGCGTGACCGCCAGAAGGCCGACAGCGATCTGGCCACGTTGAAACAGACGCTCAGCCGTGTGCTACGGCAGACGGCAGGGGTGCGTCCCAGCTCACCGCTCTTCGTCATCAGTCAGCCCCTGGAGCCGCTGGCGGATTTCCGGGACAACGCCTTGCAGCATCACCCGAGCCTATTGAAGTTGCGGGCCGTGGTCGAGCAGGCCGGGCAGGGGGTGAAGGTGCAGGAAGCCTCGCTCAAACCGCAGCTCTTTCTCTTCGGTCAGCGGGATCTGCGCCGCAAGGATGCGCTGATGACCGACCCGGATTGGGTGGTGGGGGTCGGCCTCAAGTACACCTTTCTGTCGGGCACCGATCGTCCGCGTCAAATAGGCGCAGCGCGTGAGCAGCTGACACAGGCTGAAGCGGGTTTGCGGGAGGCGGAAAATCAGGTCTCGATCGGGGTGACGAAAGCCTGGAACGAGTTGGAGACGGCGCGCCAGCAATTTCTGCTGCTTGACAGCAGCATCCGGCAGGCCGAAGAGAACCTGCGTTTGCAGGCGTTGTCGTTTCGGGAGGGGCAATCGACGTCGCTGGACGTGATCGATGCTCGCACGCGCTTGGGCGCTGCCTTCATCGAGCGGGCGCAGGCTGCCTATCACTATGATGTGGCACTGGCGCATTTGCTCGACGTCAGCGGTCGGATGCATCGGTATGCCGATTACATGAAACGGGCGGACAAGGTGATCATGCCATGATCCGGGATCAGGACAGGCAGGGCAGCGAGGGCTGGCAGGGTGGGCCGGATCAGCAGGGAACACGGGACAAGCAGCACAAGGACAGGAACGGGAGCCAGGGTATGAATGACGCTCATCCAGGCAGTCTGGGGCAGGATCAGGCCGGGCAGGCGCGCAGCGGGCGTGCCGGGCCGTTCGTCTTCCTGCTGGTGCTGGCCGGACTGGTGGCAACCGGGCTGTGGCTTGCTTCACGGCAGCCCGATGATCTGATTCAGGGCATGGCGGATGCCGATACGCTGAACGTGTCGGCCAAGATCAGTGCGCGGCTGTCGCAGCTGCTCGTGCGTGAGGGCGACCGCGTGACGGCCGGGCAGGTGCTTTTTGAGCTGGACAGCCCCGAAGTGCTGGCCAAGGCGCAGCAGGTGACGGCCGCCGTGGAAGCGGCGCGGGCGCAGGCCGCCAAGGCCGATGAAGGCGCGCGCGAGGAGGATGTCCGGGCCGCCGAAGCCAACTGGAAGCGGGCCGTGGCCGCGGCCGAGCTCGCCAACAGCACCTACAAGCGGCTGGAGCGCCTGCATGGTGAAGGGGTGGTGACGCGCCAGAAGCGCGATGAGGCTTTGGCCCAACATCGCAGCGCGCAGGCCGCGGTGACGGCTGCCCGTGCCCAGTATGATCTGGCGCTGTCCGGCACCCGCAATCAGGACAAGGCGGCAGCGCTTGCGCAGGTGCGTCAGGCCGAAGGTGGGCTGGCCGAGGTGGAGGCGGCGCGCAACGAGATTCGTGGTGTGGCCCCACGGGACGGACAGGTGAACAAGCGCCTGGCGGAAGTGGGTGAGCTGGTGCCGGCAGGCTACCCCGTCTTCACGCTGATCGACGACAGCAACCTGTGGGTGGCGTTTCATGTGCGGGAAGACCAGTTCAACGGCCTCAAGCAGGGGCAGGTGCTGACAGGGCGCATTCCGGCGCTGGGCGAGCGCACGGCACGCTTCGAGGTGTATTTCATCAATCCGGCCGGTGACTATGCCACCTGGCGGGCTACCCGGCAGTCATCCGGTTACGATGTGAAGAGCTTCGAGGTACGCGCAAGGCCCGTCGAGCCGATCGAGCATTTCCGGCCTGGCATGAGCGTGCTGTTCGATTGGCCGCAGCAGCCATGAGGCGTAGTTGGGCGGTCATCGGGGTTTCGGCCCGCCGCGAGTGGCGATACCTGGGACGAAGCCGCTGGGATCTGGCTTTGTGCAGCTGGGTGCCGTGCCTGCTGATCGGGCTGGTGATGGCGGTTTTCCTGCAGGGCACGTTGCGGCAGGTGCCGATAGCCGTCGTCGATCATGACCGGAGCGAAACGAGCCGGGCGCTGATCCGAAAGCTGGCAGCATCGCCGGGGCTTCAGCTGAAGGCTTCACCTGCGTCGCTCGATGAGGCGTGGTCGCTCGTGCGAGGGCTGGCGGTCTACGCGGTCGTGCATGTGCCGGCCGATGTATCGCGCCAGATGGCGCGTGGCGGCTCCGGTACGGTCTTTGCGTTCTATAACGCCAGTTACATGACGATCGGCCAGAGCGCGGCGCGCGACATTGCCAGCGTGCTGCAAGCTCAGAACGTCGAGACCACCCGGCTGCGCAGCCAGTATCTGCAGGGCCGGCCGGCGTTGGCGGCCGTGCCGGTGCAGGTGCAGGCCACGGTGCTCTTCAATGCGGCACGCAGTTATGAGCATTTTCTGGTGGGGCTCGTGGCGCCGGCCATCCTGCAGCTGGCCTTCTGTCTGGCCGTGGTGGCTGCGTTCGGGCGCGAGTTGCGTGATGGTACGGCGGCTGCCTGGTTGTCGGCTTGTGAAGGCCGCTTCGGGCCGGCGGTGGTGGGCAAGCTGCTGCCTTATCTGGTGCTCTTCCTCGGGTATGGGGCTGCCACGATCATCTGGCTGGCTTTGGTACGGGGCGACGGCATTGCCGGCAGCGTGCTGGTGCTGATGGGGGGCTATCTCGCGATGTATCTGGCCTATGCCGCCATTGCCGTCCTGCTCGTCGGACTGACGAAGAACATGGCCACGGCGCTCTCGCTCACGGGCATCTACACCGGTGTGGCGCTGGCTTTTTCAGGGGGCACCTTTCCGCTGACCGGTGGGGCGCTGTTCACGCGTATCTGGAGCGATCTGCTGCCCTTCACGGCTTATGTACGGTTGCAGATGCAGCAGCTCGACATGGGGGCACCGTGGCAGGTGTCGATGCAGGCTGTCGCCGTGATGTTGATCTTCGTGCTGGTGGCTGGCTTGCCGGGCTTGTGGCTGTATCACCGGGCCGCGCATGATCCGGCCACCTGGGGGCAGCGATGAGTCAGTTTCTGGCGGGTTTTCATCAGGCACTGCGTGCCGTCTTCAAGGACAAAGCGGCGGTGGCTGCCCTGTTCCTCGCGGTGATCATCTATTCCTTTTACTATCCGGTCGCGTATCGGCATCAGGTGGCCACCCAGATGCCCACCGTGGTGGTCGATCTGGATCGAAGCCCGATGAGCCGCCTGCTGGTGCGCAAGATGGCGGCGGTGCCGGCCCTGGATCTGGTCGCACAGGTCGAGTCGATGCGGCGGGCGCGCCAACTCGTCGAGCGTGGGGTGGCCGATGGCATCGTGTTGATCGATGAGCGCTTTCAGCGCGATATCCAGCGTGGGCAGCAGGGGCGGCTTGCCTTCTACGGGGCCGGGGCTTATCTGGGTCGATCCAGTACCGTGCTGACGGGGTTGGCTGACGCGGTGGCCGCGTTCTCGCGTGAGGTGATGGTGCAGCAGGCGCGGGTGGAGGGGCCGGTGGCGAGCGTGCCGCTCACGCTCGTGCAGCGCCCCCTCTACAACACGCGCGAGGGCTATGCGAGCACGGTGGTGGCCGGTGTGTCGGTGCTGATCGTGCAGCAGACCCTGTTGCTCACCATCGTGTTGCTGGCTGCCACCCGGCGTGAACGCCTGGGTCGTCGGTTGCAGGCGCCGATCATGCAGCTCTGTGGCGGCATGACGGCCTTTTGGGTGCTGGGGATGCTGAACCTGCTCTATTACGCAGGGTTCGTGTTCTGGTTTCAGGATTTTCCGCGAGGGGGCAATTGGCCGGGACTGGTGTTGGGCGGCGCGTTTTTCGTGTCGGCTGTCGTCAGCCTGGGGGCACTGGTCGGCAGCTTCTTTCGGGTGCGTGAGCAGGCGATTCATGCCGTGTTGCTCACGGCGATGCCCATGTACTTCCTGTCGGGGCTGTCGTGGCCCCCTTCGCTGATGCCTGAGGCGCTGGTCTGGCTGGCCAAGCTGGTGCCAACCACGCCGGGCATCAATCTGGTCATCAAGATGAACGAGATGGGCGCCGATTTGTCGGAAGCCTGGGCCGAGATGGTGAACCTGGCCGTGCTGGCGGTGGGCTATGCCGGGCTGGCGATCTGGCGTTACCGGTCGCTGTCGTCAAGGTGTGCCGTGGTCGCTTCCTGAACGCCCCAGCCGGTGTTCGATCTGGCGGGCGCAGGCCAGCAGCTCTCTGGCGACCGGGCTGTGCCAGTCGGGGTCGAATCGGTCATCGGCACCCATCGCGGTGATGGCCAGTGTCAGACGATTCGTGGCGTCGATGACCGGCGCCGAGAAGGCATTGACACCGGGAATCGGGCTGCCGATGGCACGTGCCAGTCGGTGCGTGCGTGTTTCCTCGATCAGCGTGCGGGCCTGTTCGGCCGAGGGGTGCGGCCCTGTTGTTTCCAGAGGGGGCTGACGCCGGTTTGGGTGGTGGCGTGGCTTGGCGGGTCTTGGACTGGCCGTCTGATCGGTGCGGGCCGGTACCGCGTCGTTGTGGTTGGGCACAGGATGCCCGTGGTGGGCGCTGGGCCGACATTCTTCGGCAAGGATCGGGGCCACGATGCGCTCGGGCATGAAGGCGGCAAACACGCGGCCCGTGGCCGACAGCAGCAACGGGGTCATGACGGTGCCGGGGCGCAGGTTCACATGCAGGGGGCGGTTGCCTTCTTCGAGGTGGATGACGGTTGGGCCGAAATTGCCCCAGACGGCGATGGCGATGCTCAGTTGCAGCTCGTCGGCCAGACGGCCCACTTCCTGCATGGCGATCTTGACCGGATCCAGGGCGTGCAGAGCTGCCAGGCCCATTTGCAGGGCAAAGGGGCCGAGCCGGTAACGGCCGGTGAGGGGATCCTGCTCGACCAGCCCGAGCTTGCCAAAGCTCACCAGATAGGGGTGGGCCTTGGCAGCTGGCATGCCGGCTTCGAAGGCCAGATCCTTCAGCATCATCGGTGTGCCCCGCCTCGCGAGCGCCTGCAACAGCGCCCCGCCCACTTCGATCGACTGGATGCCACGTCGCGGGTTGCCGGCCATCGGTGCGTCGCTGTGGCCCGGCGCGTCTTCTGGGGTGCGTGCTGCCATGATGTGGGTGTCGTCTCGAAGGGTGATGCTGACGCGTGTGATGCACGTGTTCGTCTCGGCCAATGCCTGGTCAGGCGCGCAGCAGGGCGTTGCCACGCTGCTGCAGGGGCATGGCCGATGTGTTTGTCCGGTTTGAGGATGGTAGCAAGTTGACCGGTGCCCGTCTTGCGGCCCTGCTTCGTTGGCCAAGCATGCCTTCGTCACAGGCACTGGTTTGCTTGATCTGCTGATTTGATACTAACGAACTAATTGACGATGAACAAATTAAAGCCTAAGATGGCGCTCATCTCAGGGAGACAGCGCATCATGAACACCAAGCAATTCGCGTCGCAGGCCGATCTGGAAGAAAAGAAGATCAGCTGGGAAAAACTCTCGGACAACGCCTATGCCTACACGGCCGAAGGGGATCCGAACACCGGCGTCATCATCGGTGATGATGGCGTGATCATCGTCGATGCCACGGCCACGCCGGTGGCGGCGCAGGGGGTCATCGCCAAGGTGCGTGAAGTGACCGACCTGCCGATCAAATACGTGGTGCTCACCCATTACCACGCCGTGCGCGTGCTGGGCGCTTCGGGTTACAAACCGGAAGGGTTGTCGCAGATCATCGCCAGCCACGACACCTATGAGCTGATCGTCGAGCGCGGCCAGCAGGACATGGATTCGGAGATCGGACGTTTTCCACGTCTTTTCCAGGCGGTCGAGAGCGTGCCGGGTCTCACCTGGCCGACGATGACCTTCCAGGGCGAGATGACGCTGTGGCTCGGCAAGCTCGAAGTGAAAATCAAGCAGGTGGGCCGCGGGCACACCAAGGGTGATGCCATCGTTTATCTGCCTTCGCAGAACATCTGCTTCTCGGGCGATCTGGTCGAGGCTGAAGCGGCCTGCTACACCGGTGACGCCTATCTGGCCGACTGGCCGCAAACGCTCGACAACCTGTCGGCGATGGGCTTCGAGAAGCTGATTCCCGGCCGTGGCCCGGCCCTGATGACGGCCGAGCAGGTCGAGGCCGGCATTCGTTACACGCGTGATTTCGTCTCGACACTCTATCGGAGTGCCCAGGAGGCCGTGGCCCAGGGCATGGATCTGAAAGGCGCGATGGCGCATACCCGCCAGAACATGGATCCGAAGTTTGGCCATGTCTTCATCTATGAGCACTGCCTGCCCTTCGATGTGACGCGTGCCTTCGACGAGGCCAGCGGCATCCGTGATCCGCGTATCTGGACAGCCGAGCGCGATCAGGAAATGTGGCACGCCCTTCAGGCGTGATCTGGTGCGCCCCTGAGCGGCTTGCAAACCGGGGGGCGCATGTGCATCGCAGAGGGCTGGCCCATCCGTGACAGGGGCCATGGGAAGGCTGGAGGAAAATCATCGTGTTGAGTACCTTTCAATACCCGAAGTTTGATTATGTGAAGCCGCCCGAGCTGATCGAAGGGCGGGAGGGGCATTACCCGGTGGTGGTCGTGGGCGCGGGGCCGGTGGGGCTGTGCACGGCCATCGATCTGGCGCAGCAGGGGCATCCGGTGCTGCTGCTCGACAATGACGACACCGTCTCGATCGGCTCACGCGGCGTCTGCTATGCCAAACGGGCGCTGGAGGTGCTCGACCGATTGGGGTGTGGCAGCGAGATGGTTGGCAAGGGCGTGTCGTGGAACGTGGGCCGAACCTTTTTTCGGCAAGAAGAGGTGTTCAACTTCAACCTTTGCCCCGAGCCGGATCATCAACGCCCCGGCATGATCAACCTGCAGCAGTATTACCTCGAAGACTTCCTGGTCAAGCGCGCACGCCAGTTGCCGAATCTCACGATGCGCTTCAAGCACAATGTGATCGCCGTCACGCCGGGTGATCAGCAGGTGGGCTTGCGGGTGGAGACGCCGGATGGTGCTTATGGCCTGACCGCCGACTGGCTCGTGGTGGCTGATGGTGCACGCAGCCCGATCCGGCACATGATGGGCCTCGACATCGAGGGCAAGATCTTCATGGATCGTTTCCTCATCGCCGACGTGGTGATGAAGGCCGACTACCCGACCGAGCGTTGGTTCTGGTTCGATCCGCCTTTTCATCCGAACCAGTCGGTGCTTTTGCACCGGCAGGCCGACAACGTGTGGCGGATCGACTTCCAGCTCGGCTGGGATGCCGATCCGGTCGAGGCGCGAAAGCCCGAGAACGTGATACCGCGCATCCAGGCCATGCTGGGCGACGGGCGCGAGTTCGAGCTGGAGTGGGTCAGTGTCTATACCTTCCAGTGCCGGCGAATGAACCGCTTCCATCATGGGCGCGTGCTGTTCATCGGGGACGCGGCGCATCAGGTCTCGCCTTTCGGGGCGCGGGGGGCGAACTCCGGCATTCAGGATGCCGATAACCTCGCCTGGAAGCTGAAGCTCGTGATGGATGGCAAAGCACCTGCCACCCTGCTCGATACCTACACCGAAGAGCGGGGCTTTGCTGCCGATGAGAACATCCTGAATTCGACACGCTCCACCGACTTCATCACACCGAAGAGCCGTGTCAGCAAGACCTTCCGCAATGCCGTACTGGGGCTGGCCGAGCATTATCCCTTCGCCCGTGCTCTGGTGAACTCGGGGCGTTTGTCGGTGCCGAGCTTTTTGACCACTTCCAGCCTGAACACGCCGGATGAGGCAGGTTTCGAGGGCAACATGGTGCCCGGCGCACCCATGGACGATGCGCCGATCCAGCTGGCCGGTGCGGCTGCCAAGGCTCAGCACTGGTTGTTGGGCCAGGTTGGCAATGGCTTCTCATTGATGCTGTATGTGAACGAGCTGAGTGACCTTGATCAGACCATGCTCGCCACGTTGAAGGCGCTTCAGCGTGGTGAACAACTCGTGCTGCCGTTGAAGGTGCTGGTGGTGATCAAGCAGGCGGAAGAAGGCCAGCGGTGTATGCCAAAAACAGATTCGTTGGCTGATGATATGGTCTTGGTCTTTGATCAGCTGGGGCGGGTGGCCGAGCGTTATGACCTCACACACGGCAGTTGCTACCTGCTGCGCCCGGATCAGCATGTGGCCGCCCGCTGGCGTTCACTCGACCCGGCCCGCGTGCGTGCAGCCCTGGCTCGCGCCACCGCCAATGCCTAGCGCGTGCACTTCCAAGGAGATGATGATGTCCCTGATCACCGAACCCAATCTGAAGGAACCGGGCAAGCGCTATTTTCGGGCGTTCAGCCCTGGCGATGATTTCTACGAAATGCTGATCGACATGCACTGTGATCTGAGCGATGAGCAGAGCGAGATGGTCAATGCCCGGCTGATCCTGCTGCTCGCCAACCACATCGGCGACATCAACGTCCTGCGCGAGGCGATGGACATCGCCCGGCGCGACGTGCCTTGATCATGTCCGGCAGCTGGCGCTGAGCACATCGTGGCGGGTGGGGCATGAGCCTTGCTCGCGTGTCGGCTAGGCCCGCCGGGTATGGCATGAGGGCGCCAGGGCGTGTCGGCATGCAGGGCAAGAGGTTTCAAGGCGGCCCGTCACCTGTTGTGTCAAGGTGGCGCTTGGCCAGCGCCATGATGGTGGGCGAGCAGGTGGGCATGAAATCGCTTGGCAGCAGGTGGCAGGGAGCGACCGGCACGGGTGAAGAGCTGAAAGCGGCGCCTGACCTCGGGCGAGGTCAGCGGGCGCATCGTCATCCCATAGAGCTGAACCAATGATTCGGCATAGGGCATGCAGATCGTGACGCCCAGTCCGGCGGCCACCATGCTCAAGGCCGTCGACATGAAGGTGACGGTGGTGGCGGGGGTGATGTCCACTTCACGCATGGTCGCATTCAGGTCGAGAGAGAGTCGTTCGGTGAATTGGCCCTGCAACGTGATGACGGGCAGCGTGACCAGATCGGCCCATGGAATCGTGTCCTGTGACGCCAGGGGGTGCGTGGTGGGCAGCACCAGATGAAAGGGCAGCTCGAACAGCAGTGCTGTCTCCAGATCCGAGTGTGGGTCGCGCTCCGGCCCCACGCCGATATCCACCTCGCCTGACAGCACCTTGGCCGTCACGTTCTCGACCGCCGTGTCGAGCAGGCGGATCTCGATGTCGGGAAAATGCTGCTTGAAGTCGGCGATGACGGTGGGCAGCAGGGTGGAGGCCATCAGCTGAGGGGCTGCCACCCGGACGAGTCCTTTCTTCAGCGCCTTCAGGTTGCTCACCTCGTCAAGCACCCCATCCAGATCCTGCAGGATCTGCTCGATCAACGGGTAGAGCGCGGCACCCACTTCAGAGAGCTGGGTATGCCGGGTATTGCGATCGAACAGGCGAAGGCCCAACGCCTGTTCCAGCTCCTTGATCAGGCCGCTGAGCGCCGATTGTGTCACGTGCAGGCTCTCGGCTGCCTGGGTGAAACTGCCTGTGCGGGCGAGGGCGATGAAGGCTCGGAGTTGGCGAAGACTGACATTCATGAGATTTTCTGATGAATTGATTCTGAAAATCTGTTGGAATGATAAAGTCTTTTGGCATTTAATGGGCACATGGTTCGTGTGCGAGCATGTGGGCTGAACCCTCGCTCGTGGCCCCGCCATGACACAACAGTAGCAAGGAGACCGCCATGACTTCCCTGATCAAGAAGATTCATCACGTTGCGTATCGCTGCAAGGATGCACTCGAAACGGCACGTTGGTACGAGAAACACCTGGGCATGAAGCTGATCCTGTCGATCGGTGAGGATGCCGTGCCTTCCACCGGCGAGCCGGATCCTTACATGCACATCTTCCTCGACGCTGGCATGGGCAATGTGTTGGCTTTCTTCGAGCTGCCCACCCGCAAGCCGATGGGACGCGACGAGAACACGCCCGTCTGGACACAGCATCTGGCGCTCGAAGTCGAGTCACTCGATGTGTTGCTGGCCACCAAAGAGCGCCTGCAATCCGAAGGGATCGAGGTGCTGGGGCCTACCGATCACGCGCTCTTCCAGTCCATCTATTTCTTCGATCCCAATGGCCACCGGCTGGAGCTGGCCGCTCCCACGGCGCCGCCGGGGATGATGGAGGCGCTCGACAAGGTGAAGTGGGAGATGCTCGAAGAGTGGGCACAGACCAAGCGCGCACCCAAGCATGCCGCCTGGATGCATGATGGCAGCTACAAGGAGATGTTCAAATGAAACTGGCTTCGTTGAAACAAGGTGGTCGTGATGGCACGCTGGTGGTCGTCAGCCGCGACCTGTCTCGCTGCCGTGCCGTGCCGGCCATTGCCCGCACGCTTCAGGCTGCACTCGATGACTGGGAGAGCTGCGAGCCTCAGTTGCGTCAGGTCTATGAAGCATTGAACAGCGGCTCGGTGGAGTCACAGCCTTTCGATCAGGCTGCCTGCCATTCGCCGCTGCCGCGTGCTTATCAGTGGGCTGACGGTTCGGCTTACATCAATCACGTCGAGCTGGTGCGAAAAGCGCGCCACGCCGAGATGCCCGAGTCTTTCTACACCGATCCGCTGATGTATCAGGGCGGCTCCGACAGTTTCATCGGCCCGCGCGACCCGGTGGTGGCCGATGCTGCCTGGGGTATCGATTTTGAAGCGGAAGTCACGGTCGTGACCGGTGACGTGCCGATGGGGGCCACGCCGGAGCAGGCGGCCAAGGCCATCCGACTCGTCATGCTCGTCAACGACGTGAGCCTGCGTCACCTGATCCCGAATGAATTGGCCAAGGGCTTTGGTTTCTTCCAGAGCAAGCCGGCCTCCGCTTTCAGCCCGGTGGCCGTCACGCCGGATGAGCTGGGCGATGCCTGGCAGGATGCCAAGGTGCATCTGCCGCTGGTCGTGCACCTGAATGGCAAGCTCTTCGGCAAACCCAATGCCGGCATCGACATGACTTTCGATTTCGGTCGTCTGGTGGCGCACGTGGCCAAAACCCGTGAGCTGGAAGCCGGCTCCATCATCGGCTCTGGTACGGTCTCGAACAAGCAGGGCGATCTGTGGGGGTCGTCGATCGAGCACGGTGGTGTCGGCTACTGCTGTCTGGCCGAGGTGCGTACCTATGAAACCATCGAACAGGGCAAGCCCGTCACACCTTTCATGGGCGACGGCGATGTGGTTCGGGTCGAGATGTTCGATGCCCAGGGGCAGAACATTTTCGGTACGATCGAGAATCGGGTGTCCGAGTTGAAGCCAGCCTGATCTCGGCGCAGCAACCGGGGTTTTCCCCGGTTTTTTGAAGCGTGCCGATCGTGCATTCTGCGGCACGGCCGTCAGCGGGCGCCTTCAGGATGGGCACGGCTGCCTGATGGCAGGGATCTGGGGTACCGAGGTGTCAACGATTTTTCCGGCAGCCAGGGGCTGCCATGCAGGGAGTGAGACATGATGAAAATCAAGCAGTTGGTCAGCGCAGTGGCTGCTACCGCGGCCTTGTTCTGTGCGTCGGCGCAGGCGGAGGAAATCGTCCTCAAGGTGGCGCATTTCTGGCCGTCATCGGCCCTGAGCCAGCAGAAGGTGCTGGAGCCGTGGTGCAAGAAGATCGCCGCCGAGTCTGACAACCGGCTCAAATGCCAGATTTATCCCGCCATGCAGCTGGGGGGAACGCCGGCCCAGCTGATGCAGCAGGCTGCCGATGGTGTGGCGGACATCGTCTGGACGTTGCCGGGTTATACGGCGGGGCGTTTCCCATCGGTGGAAGTGTTCGAGCTGCCCTTCATCGCACGAGATGCGGAGGGGGCGAGCCGTGCTGCCTGGGAATACTATGAAAAATATGGGCAGAAGGATTTTCAGGCCGTCAAGCCGTTGGCTTTTCATGTGCATGATGCAGGCCACATCCACAACAACAAGCGTGTCATCACGAAGCCCACGGATTTCCGTGGCCTGAAGATGCGCGCACCCACCCGGTTGACGAACCGGATGCTGGCACACCTCGGGGCCACGCCTGTGGCCATGCCGATGCCGCAGACGCCGGATGCGGTCTCCAAAGGTGTGGTCGACGGCTATGTGCTGCCGTGGGAGGTGATTCCCACGATGAAGTTGCACGAGATGACCAAGTACCACACGGAGATGGACGCCTCGCAGCCCTCGCTCTACACGACCTTCTTCACCATCGTGATGAACAAGGCACGCTACAACAGCTTGCCGCCTGATCTCCAAAAAGTCATCGACAACAATTCGGGGGCTGATTTTTCTGCTTCCATCGGCAAGGCGTGGGATGCGTCCGCGCCGGCCGCCCGAAAGCAGGCCGAAGACCGTGGCAATCAGTTCCACACCATTCCGGCCAGCGAAGCACCGGCCTGGATCAAGGTGGGTGATCGCATCGCGGCCGAATGGGTGAAGGAAGTGACGAAGAAGGGCTATCCCGGTCAGGACATGCTCGACAGTGCGCGCGAGATGATCGCCAAGCACAGCAAGCAGTGATGCCTCGGGCCGAGGCAGCGGGGAGCCGGTAGCGCAGCGGTGGGGCTGCCCATCGCCTGGGCGGCCGGCTGGCGCCTGATGCCTGCCTCATGGGGGTAGGTGGTGGGCAGTGGCCAACTGGCTACCGCTTCTACCCTGATGGCCGGACATTTTTCATGCCGGGGCATGCCGCTCCATTGGGGGATGGCGGCGCATTCCGGCGATCCGGTTCGACGGCCGGCTTGCACCCATGCTTGGTGTGGCAGCCCCCGACGGGCCGTTCCATTGGCTAGGAGACAACTATGGCGGAAGTCATCCCGCAATCCGGGGCTCATGAGGAGCCTCGGCCGAAAGATCCGTTAGGCCGCTTCCTGCTCGGCTGGTCGAAACTCTCCGCGCTGGGCGGTGCCCTGTTGCTGTTTGCCGCCTGCGGGCTGTCGGCCTACAGCGTGCTGGGCCGTTGGTTGTTCGATGAGCCGGTGCTGGGTGATGTGGAAATGGTGCAAATGGCCTGCGCGCTGGCCATTGCCGCTTGCCTGCCCTATGCCCAGATGAAGAATGCGCATGTCATCGTCGACTTCTTCACGCTGAAGGCGCCGCCGGCAGTACGTGCTGCCCTTGACCGGTTCGCCGCCCTGGTTCTGGCTCTTGGTTCGGTCATCATCGCGTGGCGCAGTTTCGTGGGTGCCTGGGAAGCTTATGGATCAGACGAGAGCACGATGATCCTTGGCTGGCCACTGTGGTGGTCTTATCTGACCTTGGGGCCGGGTTTCCTGTTATTGGCGCTGACGGCACTTTATACCGCCTGGAAAGGCGTCTCATACAACGACACGGGTGATCAGTCATGAGCAGCGTCACCATTGGCTTTCTGGTGGGCGGGCTGACGCTCGTCCTGTTGGCGATCCGCATCCACATCGGCATGGCCATGCTGGTGGGCGGTTCGATCGGCTATATCGCGGTCTCTGGCTGGGATCCGCTGATGAGCTATTTCAAGCATCTGGCCTATAGTCGGTTTTCAATTTACGACCTCTCGGTTGTGCCGCTCTTTCTGCTGATGGGCAATATCGCCTCGCATGGCGGCTTGTCGCGGCGGCTCTTTGAAGCCACGAATGCCTTCCTCGGTCATTGGCGGGGCGGGGTGGCGATGAGTGCCATCGGTGCCTGCGCAGGCTTTGGCGCCATCTGCGGCTCTTCGCTCGCCACCGCGGCCACCATGGGCAAGGTGGCGTTGCCCGAGTTGCGGCGCAACCAGTATTCACCGGCGCTGGCCACGGGCGCGCTGGCGGCCGGCGGTACGCTCGGCATCTTGATCCCTCCTTCGGTGGTGCTCGTGATCTATGCCATTCTGGCCGAGCAGAACGTGGCAGCCATGTTCATGGCGGCGCTGGTGCCGGGCCTGCTGGCCATGGCTGGCTACATGCTGGTCGTGGCGATCTTCGTGCGCGTCGTGCCGGGCGCCGGGCCTGCCTCGGCTCGCCTGCCCTGGGGCGAGCGTCTGCGGGCGGTGGCCAAGGTCTGGCCGATCGTGGCCGTGTTCGTGATGGTGATCGGTGGCATCTATGGGGGCGTCTTCACGCCGACCGAGGCGGCGGCCGTGGGCACCATTGCCACGACGCTGCTGGCGATTCTGTCGCGTGAATTGAGCTGGAAAGGCTTTTTGCAGTCGGTTTTCGGGGCGGCCGAGGCCACGGCCATGATCTTCCTGATCCTGATCGGAGCCGATGTGCTGAATGCCTTCCTGGCGTTGTCACAGATGCCACAGACCTTGGCCGAGTGGGTGCTGACCAGTGGTTTCTCGCCTGCGCTCGTGCTGGTGGCGATCGTGCTGATCTATCTGCTGCTGGGTTGCGTGATGGACAGCCTGTCGATGATCCTGCTCACCATTCCGATCTTTTTGCCGATCGTGATGGGCCTCGATTACTGGGGCCTGAATCCGACCGACAAGGCCATCTGGTTTGGTGTGCTGGCCCTGATGGTGGTCGAGATCGGCTTGATCACGCCGCCGGTGGGCATGAACGTCTTCGTCATCAATAGTCTCGCCAAGGATGTGCCGATGGGCGAAACCTTCAAAGGGGTGCTGCCTTTCCTGGCTTCGGACATGCTCCGGATCATTCTCCTGGCCTGCTTTCCCGTGCTGTCGCTCGGGTTGGTGCATTGGCTGGGCGGGTGAGGACACGGGTTCGTGTCACGCAGTCCCGCCGCTGTCGTGGCGCCGGACAAGCGCGTGACACGTACCGGACAGCCTGTCGGTGCCTGATCGGCAGGTCATGGACATCATTGGGTTTGGCGGTGGCATCGGCTGATGGGTAAGGGGTCAGCTTGTGCCGCCGCATCATGGCGGCTGCCTGGCGCCTTGGCAGGGTGGGCCGCTTCAGCAAGGAGCGATTGATGAAGTTGTATACCTATTTCCGCAGCTCGGCCGCGTACCGGGTTCGTATTGCCCTCAACCTGAAAGGGCTGCCTTATGAGTCGGTGCCGGTGCATCTGGTGCGTGGGGGCGGCGAGCAACATCAGGCGGCTTATCGTGCTGTGAATCCAGCCGGTCTAGTGCCGGCGTTGGTGGATGATGCCGGGCAGGTGCTGACCCAGTCTCTCGCGATCATCGAGTATCTGGAAGAGACGCATCCCACGCCCGCCCTGTTGCCTTCAGGCGCGCTCGATCGGGCCAGGGTACGGGCACTCGCACAGGCCATCGCCTGCGACACGCACCCGCTCAACAACACGAGAGTGCTGCAATACCTCGGAAAGTCATTGGGGGCTGACGAAAGCGCACGCCAAGCTTGGTATCGCCACTGGGTGGCCGTCGGGCTGGGGGCTGTCGAACGCTTGCTCGCGGCCGATCCGAAGACGGGGGATTTCTGTCATGGCGATACGCCAGGTCTGGCCGATTGCTGCCTCGTGCCGCAGGTGTTCAACGCCCGGCGTTTCGATTGCGACCTGAGTGCCATGCCGATGGTCGAGCGCATCGTGGCCAACTGTGAGCGCCTGCCGGCTTTTCAGGCTGCAGCGCCAGCTCAGCAGCCTGATGCTGAATGAGCTTGGACGGCGGTCGTGGGCCGCTAACGTCGCGCACCGGCCCATCTTGGCTACCTGCTTCTTGCCTGTGGCTCGGGCGATTGGGCTGTGAGGCTGCCATCACGATGCGCTTGCCCGATGAGGGGGAACCGGTGGGAACTGGACAGAGACATGGCTGCGTATGACCGGCAGTGAAGGCATGAAGGGCGATGCGATGACACCCGAGCGGGTCGTGCTGATCCTGGCTTTGTTGCTGGGCTTGCAGCCTGTGACGACGGATCTTTATCTGCCGGGGCTACCCGCGCTTACCACCGAGTTGCAGGGCACGGTCAACCAGGCCCAGCTCACGCTTTCGGGTCTGTTGCTGTCTTTTGGCCTGTCGCAGCTCGTGTTCGGCCCGGTCTCGGATCGGGTCGGCCGTAGGCCGGTGTTGCTGGTTGGGCTGTCGCTGTATGGGGTGGCGGCCATTGGCAGTTGCCAGGCGTCTTCGATGGAAAGCCTGCTTTTCTGGCGCATCCTGCAAGGGGCGGCGCTGGGCGCGGGCGTTGTCTGCGCCAGGGCGGTGGTACGCGATCTGTACACCCCTGCCTTTGGCGCTCAGATCTTGAGCCGGGGGCTGTCAGGGCTGGGCGTCATCGCCTGTTTGAGCCTGCCACTGGGCGGGGCGCTCGCCCATTGGTTCGGCTGGCGCGCAGCGCTGCTGGCTGTGAGCTTGTTCGGGATCGCCACGCTCGTCGTCATCTTTCGGTCGTTCCGTGAAACCTTGGCTCGGCCTGACCCGGAGGCACTTCAACCGCGCAAACTGTTGAAGACCTGGGCCAAGGTGTTGCGTCACCGGCGCTTCTGGGCTTTTGCCTTGGTGGCGGCCTGTACCTATGGCGGGTTGTTCACCTTTCTGGCCTCGTCTTCTTTCGTGTTCATCGAGTTGTTGGGCGTCTCGCGCCTCCTTTATGGCGTGATGATGTTCTCGATGGCCTTTGCTTACCTGTTAGGCACCTACCTGTGCCGTGCGCTGTTGAGGCGTTTCAGCCTGCAGAACACGGTGGCTTTGGGCGGTGTCTTCTCGCTGGCGGGGGGGACGCTGATGGGGGGGCTCAGCCTGGCGGGCATCGAGAGCGTTGCCGGCATTTTGTTGCCAATCTGGATCTTCATGCTGGGGCATGGCATCTTGCAGCCTTGTGGCCAGGCCGGTGCTGTCGGGCCATTCCCCGAGGCGGCCGGTGCCGCCTCGGCCTTGAGTGGCTGCCTGATGATGGTGCTGGCCTTTGGCATGGGTCAATGGCTCGGCTGGCAGGCCGATGGCACGGCCGTGCCGATGACGATGGGCATCTGGTTCTGGAGCGCGGTGACAGCCCTGGTTGCCTGGGGGCTGGTGCGGCCACAGTCCCAGTAGCGCGTGTCATGCCATGGATGCGGGTCTGCGCCAGTCTGGCTGGGCTGGCATCACGGGCGTGAGCGGCGCACCCGTTGAGAAAGAACACGGGCCTGTCCCGCGCCATGCTGCCGACCCAAAGGGGGGCAACTTGTGCGATTCAGGCCCGTGAAGGCGCCGCCGGCCGTGGGGGGCCTGGCGGCAAGGCTCAGCGATCAGATGTCGAACTTCACGCCCTGCGCCAGCGGCAGCTCGCGCGAGTAGTTGACGGTGTTGGTGGCGCGGCGCATGTAGGCTTTCCATGCGTCCGAGCCCGATTCGCGACCACCACCTGTTTCCTTCTCTCCCCCGAAAGCGCCACCGATTTCGGCGCCCGAGGTGCCGATGTTGACGTTGGCAATGCCGCAATCAGAGGCGGCGAGAAACTGCTCGGCCTCGCGCAGATCGGTGGTGAAGATGGCCGACGACAAGCCTTGCGGCACATCATTTTGCAGCGCAAGCGCCTCGTCGAGCTTTTCGTAGGTCAGCACGTAGAGGATCGGTGCAAAGGTTTCATGGCGCACCGTGTCGGTTTGGGCCGGCATCTCGACGATGGCCGGTTGCACATAGTAGGCATCGGCTGCCTGCTCGGCATTCACGCGCTTGCCGCCCACCAGCAATTTGCCGCCTTCGCCCTGTGCAGCGCTCAGTGCCTTCTCGAAGCCGTCGAAGCTGTCCTTGTCGATCAGCGGGCCAACCAGCGTACCGGCATCGAGCGGGGAGCCGATCGGCAGCTTTTCATAGGCGGCTTTCAGGCGGCTCACCAGCTGCTCCTTCACACTGCTGTGCACGATCAGGCGACGGGTGGTGGTGCAACGCTGGCCTGCCGTGCCGGCCGCTGCAAAAGCGATGCCGCGCAGCGCCAGATCCAGATCAGCGCTTGGCGTCACGATGACGGCGTTGTTGCCGCCCAGCTCCAGGAGCGAACGGCCAAAGCGCTGCGCCACACGCGGGCCGACGGCGCGACCCATCCGGGTGCTGCCGGTGGCCGAGATCAGCGGCACTTTCGGGCTGTCGACCAGCACTTCACCCAGCGTGCGGTCGCCCAGCACGAGCTGGTTCAGGTTGGCAGGTGCCGAACCGAAACGCTTGGCCGCACGCTCGAACAGTGCTTGCGTGGCAAGCGCGGTCAGCGGAGTTTTTTCCGAGGGTTTCCACAGGACGGCGTTGCCGCACACCAGGGCAAGCGCCGTGTTCCAGGCCCAGACGGCCACCGGGAAATTGAACGCGGTGATCACGCCCACCACGCCGAGCGGATGCCAGGTTTCCATCATCCGGTGGTCGGGCCGTTCGGAGGCGATGGTGAGGCCATAAAGCTGGCGCGACAGACCGACTGCAAAATCGCAGATGTCGATCATTTCCTGCACTTCGCCCAAGCCTTCGGTCAGGATCTTGCCGGCTTCGAGCGAGACCAGCTGGCCCAGCGCTTCCTTCTCGGCACGCAGCTCTTCACCGAGCAGCCGAACCAGCTCGCCACGTTGCGGGGCAGGCACCGTGCGCCAGGCTTCAAAGGCTTGCTGGGCGTTGTCGATCAGCTGCTTGACTGTGTCGGCGCTTTGCGTGGGAACTTGACCGATCACTGCCCCGTCGATGGGACTGGTGACGACGAGATCACCGTTCTGATACAGCGCGGGGTCGACGCCGAGCTGCTTCAGGATGTTGTGGGTGGTTTCAGTGGATTTGTTCATGAATGATCAGCTTCCTGATGAGATGTTGTTCCGTCAAAGGCATGCAGCTGTGAGCAGCGCATGTCATGCCATCCTTGGTCTGGTGCGTTGGCCTGGCATCAAAGCCGGGCATCCACGGCATGGGCCGCGATTGCACCGTATTCATAACAGGTTTCCCGCAGGTGCTTGTGCGAGGCTTCACCCGGCTCGGTGAGCGGTAATGGCATCTCATCGATGCCGAGCCGGCCCAGCACGAGCTGGGCCAATTGGTGGCCGAAGACGGTGCCTGGTGAAATGCCGCGCCCGTTGTAGCCGGTGATGCAGAAGGTGTTGCGCGCCAGCTGGTGAAAGCGTGGCAGGGCATCGGGGGTGGTGCCGATCTGCCCATACCAGGCGTGTTCGAACTCGACCTTGCCCAGCTCGGGAAACAATCGGGCGAGCGCCCGGCGACCCCAGTCGGCATGGACATGCGCACCCAAGCCCCGGATGGCGCCCACGCTACCGAAGACCAGTCGACCGTCCCGATCATAGCGGAACGAGGAGAGGATCTTGCGGGTGTCCCAGGCGCCCTCCCGGTTGGGCAGGATGCGAGCCTGTTGTTCGGGGCTGAGCGGGCGGGTGGCCATGTTGAAGTAGGGCAGTCGCGTCAGTTGCTGCTGCAACTGTGGCCAGACACGGCCCGTGTAGGCGTTGGTGGCCACCAGCATCCAGTCGGCTTTCACGTGGCCGCCTGCCGTATCGAGCTGCCAGTGCGTCTGGTGGTCGTGCGCGGCCGTGATGCGGCTTTTGGTGTAGAGCTGCGCACCGGCTTGTTGGGCAGCCCGCGCCAGGCCGCGAGCATAGGCCAGTGGCTGGATCGTGCCGGCGCGGCGGTCGAGCAGGCTACCGACATAGGCTTCGGTGCCGACGGCACGACGGGTCGCCTCGGCGTCCAGCAGCTCGACCGGTGCGCCCAGCGCCTTCCATTGTTCCCAGCGATGTTGCAGATCCTCGAAGCCGGCAGCATCGTTGGCACAGTGCAGCGTACCCTGATGCACGGCCTGACAATCCATCTGGTGGCGTTTGACGAGCTGAAAGACCATGGCGGGGCCATCGCCCAGCAGATGCAGCAGCCGGTGTCCGTACACCGGGCCGAGCAGTTTGGGCAGTGTTTCCGGCGTGACCCACAGGCCCGCGTTGACGAGACCCACGTTGCGGCCAGACCCCCCGAAGCCGATGTCCTCCGCTTCCAGCAGAGCCACCTTCGCGCCCCCCTCACTCAGGTGGAGCGCGGCCGACAGGCCCGTATAGCCGCCACCGATGATGGCAACATCCACCTCGATGTTGCCGTCCAGTGGCCGGGTTTCGGGTGCCGGTGGGGCCGAGACTTCCCATAGGCCGTGGCTGCGCGGATCGCCGTTCATGCTGCCAGCCGCTGGTAACGGGACTGGATGGCCGCAAGCGAATCGGCTTGTGCCTGAGCGTAGAGGGCGATTTCGTCCAGCACCTTCGCTTGCAGCGCCTGCTCGAACACGGCCTGGGCGGCATTGGCCGCATAGCTCTTCTGCTCCGTGCCGCCGAGGTTCGATTGGAAGATGCCGGCCGCGCTGACGGGCAGAAAATCTTCATAGACGATCGGGTAGGCGGCCAGTGCCCCTTGGCTGATCAACTGTTCCGTGTCCCAAGCTTGGCCTGCGTCGGCGGCCTGTTGCAGGGCAGCTTCGTCCTTCACGACATAACGGAAGAAGGCCAGGCCCTGGCGGCGGATGTCGTCCAGATCATCAGGGAATTGGGTGAACGCCGTTTCCAGGCGTGACTGGTAGTCGGGGCTGGCATTGCCCACGTTGCCGATTTCCCGCACATTGGCGAGCAGCTGGTCATAGAGTGCCCGACCCTTGCGTGTGAGCGCCATGCCGCGTTGTTCGATCTCCCCGAAGCGGGCCGTGTGGGTGCCGGGCTTGTCATCGCCCACGAAGCGCACCGGTTCTTCCAGGGCCTTGAAGCTCGTTTGGCGCAGCAGAATGGCTTGCTGGCGGGTGGGGGGACCTTCGACCACGTCCTTGGCGCTGATGCCCCGGCGAGGCATTTCGGCCTGCACGGCGTCGATATCGAGGGTGCGTGGTGTGAGGTGGTTGATGTGCGGCCCCTTGAAGCTGACCACGTCGGCAATCAGCCGGTGTGCGTCATGCAGGCGCTGATAGGTGTTCGCATCCACCGTGGCATCGCTGTGCCAACGGAAGGTTTCGAGCACTTCGGCCACGAACTCGTCGGCTTGGGCATCATCCAGTCCCCCCTGCTGCTCGGCCACATCGGCCAGCGCCAAGGCTCGCGCCGAGAAAATCTGCCGCTTGGCGAGAATGTCTGCTGCCTGCTGGCGCAGGGATTCGTCCGCAATCAGCTCCAGTCGCAAGAGCGAGGTGAAGACGCGAAACGGGTTACGACGCAGTGATTCATCGCTCACCGGACGGAAAGCCGTCGAGTGAACCGGGACGCCAGCCACCGACAGGTCATAGTAGCCCACCGGATGCATGCCCATCACCTTGAACACCCGGCGTGCATTGGACAGCTCTTCGGGCAGGCCCAGCCGGATCGCCCCGTGACGTTCGACATCCAGACGATCCAGCTCGTCGGTGTCGCGCAGTGCCTGTTCCACCTCGGGGTGGGCTTTCAGGTAGTTGGCGTTGATGTCCGCCACCAGATCGAGCAGTGTGCCGTATTGGGGCACTTCCGCGCGGTACATCTTCGACATGGCGCTGGAGAAGCGGGTGCGGATCTCGTCAGGACTGACCAGGGTTCGGGTGCTCATGGTAGTGGGCCGGCAATCGGAAAAGGGTGGAGAGAAGGCTGCGTGTCAGTCCGTTTCAGAATAGGTCGGATGTTGCGTCTCAGAATGGGCTGACGAACGAAGCCGTGAGCCATGCAGGGGCGCCGGATGCGTCTCCTATAGGTAAAAACCCTTATCTTCCTGTATTTGAAGGGGTTTTGAAGGTGTTTTCACCTGCGCTGCTCAGATGAACTTTAGCAGGGGCCGGCGCCACCGTGAATGATGATTGAGAACGGCATCATTCCAAAATGGAATGCAGTGCGCGACAATCAAGCCCAATGAGTGGGTATCCGTCCGCTGGCTGTGGCGGGTCATCCGGATATCCGTTGTTTCATGATGGAGAGAGGCGGTTAGGCGCTGGCGAACAAGCTGTGGCGCGCTGGTGCCTGCCTCACCACTGGCCATGATCATTCCCCGACGATTTTTACCGCCCATGCAGGTCTTGCGGGCCTTTGAGGCCAGCGCGCGGCTGCTCAGCTTCACGGCAGCCGCCCAGGAGCTGAATCTCACGCAGAGCGCCGTCAGCCGACAGGTGAAGGCGCTGGAAGAGCTGCTCGGGGGGGAACTGTTCGTGCGGGATCGGCAAACGGTTCGCCTGACGGCAGCTGGTGAGATCTATGCGCATGAGGTTCGCCAAGCGTTGCAGCGCCTCGCGGGGGCCACGCTGGGCTTTCGGGCCAACCCAGGGGAGGGGAGCTTGCGGCTGGCCGTGTTGCCCACCTTCGGGGCACGCTGGCTGGCCCCCCGGCTGTCAGCCTTTCTGGCAGCCCATCCAGGGGTCAGCATCAACCTGTTGACCCGGCCGGTACCGGTGGATTTCCGCACCGAGCCGGTCGATGCTGCCATTCATTTCGGCATGCCCGACTGGCCGGGAGCCGAGCTGGATCATCTGATGTCCGAAACGGTGGTGCCGGTTTGCAGTCCCGGCTTCAGGGCGCAGCACGCCATCCACGGCCCGGCCGACCTGCTTCGGCTGCCGCTCTTGCATCTGGCCTCTCGGCCCGATGCCTGGGAGCGGTGGTTCACGGAGTATGGGGTCGTTTTCGAGCAGGTGCGGGGGATGTTGCTCGATCAGTTCCTGATGGCGGCACAGGCGGCGGTGGCCGGGCTTGGGGTGGCTTTACTGCCCACGTTCCTGTGCGAGCAGGAGCTGGCACGGGGTGAGCTGGTGAAGGCGCTTGATGCGCCGCTGCAAAGCAGCGGCAGCTATTATCTTGCTTGGCCGGCTGGGCGCGGTAGCTATCCGCCGCTGGCGAGTTTTAGGGCCTGGCTCAGGGGGCAGGCAGGGCAGCCGGTGCAGCGTGGGGATGAATAAGTTCATGACACGCCCCAAGCGCTTCATCGGCCGCTTGCGACGGCTGATGGCCCAGCTTCTCCCGTGTCAGCAAGGGCGGTGCCGGCTCCTGTCATGCCGGCTTGCCCTTCAAGCGTCTGTTCAAGGCCGCTGAAAGACGGCCTGAGCGCCGTGAGATTCGATGACCGGCCAGCGCGGTTTCGTCAGCTTGAATTCACCGGTGGCCAGTGAGCGGCGGATCTCGGCAATATCCGGGTGCGTGCCGTGGAAGTAGAAGCGGCCAACCTGTTGCCAGTGCCGTTCGCCGGCCTGTGTGGCCGTGTCGGTTGGCTTGCGGGACGCCGGCGCACCTTTCAGCGGCGAAGTCACCACGGCAGCGGTCTGTTCACGGCTGTAGAGCTGGCACTCCACCCCCCAATAGCTGGGCGTCAGGATGCAGAGCATCCGCTCATCCAGCCCATCGCTGTCGAGATCGCGTTCGATCAGCACGCAGTCATGTTCGGTCGAGCGGCATTCCTTGGGGCCAAAGTCCTCGTTGGCCAAGGCTTCCCACCACGTGTTCTCGATCGTGCCGACACCAGGGGCCTGCTTGATGTGTGCAGCCAGTGCTTTGGGGTCATCGAGCCAGCTCAGCGCCTGTTCATTCATGTCGGCCTCGTGCCGGCTGCTGGTGTCGAGAATCTGCTTCAGCCGGGTGATGAAGTGCTCGTTCTGTGCCAGTGCTGCCAGCGTTGGCGCGTTGGCCGGGTCGGTGAGCGCTGGGGGGAGCCTGTCGGCACCGGCGGCCATCAGCTGGGGGAGCTTGTGCCTGATGCCGCGACCTGTGCGGGCGCTGTCGGCAGGTGCGGGGCGGCCTGCTGCTTCAGCCTTGGCGGCGGCTTCGGGTGTTGCCCCATTCGAGGCTTCGGGGGCCATTGCGCGGGATGATTCTGGCACTGTTTCGGCGGAGGCCGGGGCCGCGGCAGTGTTTGAGGGGCCGGAGACCTTCGAGGCGCTGAGGGAGGAGGCTTCTTCTGGTTGGGTGCGTGCGGCAGCGGGCAGCTCGCGCAGGCGCTGATCAAGCGCCGTCAGGGCAGTCAACCCATAACGCCCGCTGTCATAACGCAAATGCTTGATATCGAAATCTTCGGGGCTGATCTCTCCTTTGAGCAAACGTTCGACTTGCTGATCGACGCTCATCCGATGCAGATCGAGTACCGGTGAGTTCACCAGAAGCAGCAGGATGATGGCGATCCAGGCCGCGATCACGTTGAAGGGTTTCATGGCTGCCAGACGCTCGCGTCCGGGTAGCAACACGGCCAGCGCATAACCGATGGCATGAAGGGTCAGCAGGGCGCTGATCAGCAGGCCGGCCAGACGAAGCTGGCTGAAACCATGCTGGGCCAGCCGTAATTGGAGCGCATGGAGTGCCAAGGCTGCCAGCGCCGGCAGCGTCAGGATGCCGGCATGAATCACCCATCGGGACACGGGGCGATAGTCGGGCGCTGCACTGGCATCCTGATAGACGGCGTTGATCATCAGTGTCATCAGGCCCACGAGTGCCAGCAGGGCATAGCCCGAGATGCCGGTCTCCCAGAGCGCATTCATCCCCTGGGTGGCGGCAATGTAGGCGAGTGTGCCGGCGAAGGTGAGGGATACCAGTGAGAGCGTCGGTAGCAGGCCGTCAAAGACTGAAAAGATCACCTGCCGCAGGGCGCGCATCGGCCCGCTCAGGCTGCGGCTGATCAGCACGCCCGATGCCACGATCAATCCGGAGGCGATGGGCACGAAAGTGCGGTGCGTGAACACTTCCCAGAAGAAGGATACGCCGATCATGTTGAAGAGCCAGGCCCACAGTGCCAGCAGTGCCCAGCAGATCAGCACGAAGGCCGCCGTCAGCAACAGGCAGAGCGCGTTCTGCCAGGCAAACTCGAACAGGTCGGCATAGCTGCCCCGAAGCGCCCGGTGGCGCAGGAACATCTGAAAGAAGGGCAGGAGCAGCAACATCAGTGCCACGACTGACAAGCCGAAGGGCACGAGCACCTGCCACGGGTTGATGTAAGGCGCGTGTTCCACACCCCAGGCAGCCCAGAGGCTCAGCCCGGACACCAGTGCCCCCAGCATCAGGCTTTGCAGCCAGAAACCGGGTTGGCTCGGCCGTGTCACCATCAGCATCATCGATAGCGGCAGCGCCGCCGTCATCGTCCACCCTATCAGTAGCAGCGCCGTCTTGCCTGGCGTGAACGGATACAAAGGGTCATGGGCATCGACCAGATCGATGGACAACCATCCCAGGGCACCCAGTATCAGGCCCAGGAACAACAGGAAGAGGCGGGGAGGTTGATGGTCGGAAGCGGTCAGGTGCCGGGCGTGAATGAAGGATGCGTGCATCGAGAGGGTGAGAGCGGACGAGAAGGGGGGCTTGTCTGCACGTGCATGACGCGCGCCAAGCGCTTGGGCAGACCAAGGCTTGCCTATCGATATCAGGCGGTGCCTGTACTTGTCAATGTCGGCGCGATGGGCGGTCAGGCCATGGGTGGCAGATGGCTTGCCGAGGTATGTTGCCCGTTCATTCGGTCGTCGTGGGTCGTCATGCGGGGGGGCAAGCTTCCCGGTTGAGCGTCGTCGACGTCCTCATGTGTCCAGCCGATAGCGTTGCAGTCGGCTGTTGGGCTTGTCTGGAATCGTGTAGACGACTTTGCCTTCACGAATCAGGCGGCGCATCAGTTCATTCAGATAGCGCGCAGGGCGTTGTTTGCCTAATGCGCGAGCAATCTCGGCCTTTGACAGCGGCCCCTCACGCAATAGTGCGAGCACTCGTGACTCTACCTCTGACTCTACCCCTGACCTGTATCGCGACTCTGCCCCTGGTGAGTCCCTCAGTACCGGTGCATTCGAGAAAATCGAAGGATCATAGGAGGGGAGTGGTGCTGTCTGCAATCAAATTGCAGAGCCGCTCTTCCTCGGCCAGCGGGTCATCCACACCGACGGCTTTTCGTTTGTCATCCACGCCGATCACCAGCTTGCCGCCCGCCGAGTTGGCAAAGGCAACCAGTGTCTTCAAAACGTTGCGCGGTGAAGACAGGTCACGTTTGAACTCCAGCGTCTTGCTTTCGGGCTGTCGAAGCAGCTGATCCGTTGGGGTAGGCATGGTGAAAAAGGCTTGGCGTGACGCGGGGTTTGCCGATCGAGCGGGTCTGTTCATGGCCGTCATGATCTTCAACGCTTGAAAATCTGTCGGGGATGACTCGTGACATCTTCCCCTTGCATTCCTTGAATGGGCGCATGTTTCGGGCACAACAGGATGCGCCCATAATAGCGTGAGGGATGTCGTGGCGTAAGATAGGCTTGGCCTGTTTGCAGGTGTCATGGGCTTGTGCATGTCGATGTTGGCCTGAACGCCGTGCTGACAAGGCATCCCTATAGGCAGGGTTCAGCCTTGAGCCGCAGACAGGGCCAAGCGCCTGCCAATAGCCCGATGAACAAAGTAAGCATGACAACGATCAGGAGACGATGATGCAACAAGCACATGCCCCCCAGAAAAGTCCTTTCTCCCTGGTTGAAGAAAGTCATCACCAGCAGGCGGCCGGGCCAGAGCAGGCGCATGGAGACTCGCAGATACGTCGTTTGTCTTTCCGACGGCCGATGGCTTGGGTGCTCGGCGCTGTACTGGGGGTGGGCATGGCAGCCCATGCCGCAGCAGCGTGTTTGAGCGATGAGGCCGTGGCGCAGTGGGTGCAGCATTACGAGGCACGCACGCCGGCCACCAACCCGCCTGCAGGCATGACGGCAGCCGATGCCGCTTGCACACGGGCCAAGCTGCAAGCAGCGATTGAACCCAAATTGGGCAAGGCCGTTGGCTACAAGGCGGGCCTCACCAACCCGGCCGTGCAAAAACGCTTCAACACCGACCAGCCCGTGTGGGGGCGGCTGTATGAAGCGAACCTGGTGGAGAGTGGCGCAACCGTGCCGGCCAAGTTTGGCGCTCGCGGCCTCTTCGAGGGGGATCTGCTCGTGCGGGTGGCCAGTGCCGATATCAACCGGGCCAAAACGCCCGAGGATGTGCTCGCTGCCGTCGACCAGATCATCCCCTTCATGGAGCTGCCCGATCTGCTTGTGGAAAACCCCAAACAGCTGGATGGCGCCGGCATCACGGCCATCAACGTTGGCGCCCGCCTGGGGGTTATGGGCAAGCCGTTGCCGGTGCCGGCCGACCACAAGGCGCGCCAATCCCTGCTGGCCGAGCTGCGTGAGATGAAGGTGGTGCTGAAGGATGACAGCGGCAAGGAGCTGACCAGCGGCAAAGGCAGCGACGTGCTGGGTCAGCCGCTCAATGCCGTCGTCTGGCTCGCTGGTGCGTTGGCTGAGAGCGGTCAGACGTTGAAGCCCGGTGATCTCGTCAGCCTCGGTTCGTTCTCTGCCTTGCTGCCGCCCGAGGCCGGGTTGCGCGTCACGCTCGACTATGAGGGATTGACTGGGGCGGAGCCGGTGGTGGTGAAGTTTGAGTAGCTTGCCATCACTCGCGTCATTCCGATGTAGGTGTGTTGGAATGAAACGTGAGAAACAAGGGGGCTCTGTGATGATGCCCCCTTGTTTCAGTGCTTGTCTCTCGGTTGGTTTTTGGGTGACAGCTTGCTGGGCGTGAACCTTGCCTTCGCCGGCATCCGTTCCGCGATTCGGGCGCGGTTGAGGGCGAGCGCCGACTCGGTTGGCTGGTAGTCCTGCCACAGTGAGGGGTCCTCGGGCAGCGTTTCAGGCCAGATATGCGTGACCTTGAAGCCTCGGGCCAGACACTCGGCGTGCAGGGCTTCATAGCGATCATGCAGGAAGCGCAGCTTGTCGAAGAAGAAACGGACATGCCCGGTGCCCAGGCGATAATCATCAGGTTGGCCGGCCAGGGAATAGCGTCCCTTGGCCACGGCATTCGGAATGCGCGTCAGTTCGCGATGCTCGGCGAGCAGATGCTGGTCGCAGAGTTCCGACGGGGGGACGAGGTTGATGCGAGTCATGGGGGATACCGCCTTCCGAAGTTCTGTAGGGATGTACTGGTGGGGTTGATCTGCAGCCTGTGACTGGCTGCCGCACCAGGTGGCCAGGAGATCCAAGGATAAGGCACGATGCCCCACGTGGGGACTATCCCTCAAGTGGCTGCTCGGCCAGACTGAAAATCCGCTGGCCGCTGATCCATTTCTCGCCGGGCGGTGTCCACGGGGTAGGGGCCTGATAGCGGTTCATCAGCGCTTCCCAAGCCTGGATGCGTAGGTCGGAGGCGGTGTGTGTGCGGAAGCGCTCAGGGTCGAAGCGTTGATCATCGGTTTGCATCAGCATCACCAGTCGGGTGCCCAAGCGATGAATTTCCATGTCGATGATGCCCTGCTGGCGCAGGCTCTGCGCCACGTCAGGCCAGATCCGTGCATGGTGCGTTTCATACTCGGCAATCAGCGCAGGATCATCCTGAAGATCGTGGAACTTGATGTAGTGCATGAGGGATCTCCGGCGATATGACTTTCGACAGGCGCTGCAGCGATGAGCGGACAGGTGAGGCTGATCAGCCTGCCGTCAGTGCGCGATCCAGGTGCGTATAGCCACCATCCGGCAGGATCCATTGGCCTGTGGTGTGGCTTGCCCGTTCGGACAGGAGGAACACGACGGTGTCGGCAATTTCGCGGGCCGTGGTCATGCGCTGACCGAGTGGAATGTTGCGCGTGATGGTGTCGAGCTGGGCCTGGGGGTCATCGAAGCCTTGTAGCCAGCGCTCATAAAGCGGTGTCATCACTTCGGCAGGCAGCACGCAATTGACGCGAACCCCATCGTTTCGCAGTGCGGCGGCCCATTCCCGTGTGAGCGAGAGTTGTGCGCCTTTCGCCGCCGTGTAGGCGCTGGTGTTGCCCTGTCCGGTCAGCGCCGTTTTGGAGGAGATGTTGACGACGGCTCCCCGGTGCTGTTTCAGCTGCCCCACGCACAGGTGCATCATCGTGTAGTAATGCACCAGGTTGCGGTGCAGGGACTGCACGAAGGCTTCCGGGCCGGCATCGAGGCCGATGCTGTCATTGACGCCGGCATTGTTGACCAGGCCATCGATTCTGCCTTGCTGTGCAAGGACTTCCTCGACTGCCCGCTGACAGTCATCGACTACCGACAGCTCGGCTTTCACCCGTTGAAGCCGAGGCTGCCGTTGCAGGAGCGTCTGCCACCAGTGGGCATCGGGGTCTCGACGTGCAATGACCACCGGAATGGCGCCTTCTTCCACCAGTACCTCGGTGATGGCTGCACCGATGCCGCTGCCGCCGCCTGTGACGAGGATGATCTTGTCGGTCAGCTTCAAGTCCATGATTCGTTGCCTGATGAGGGTTGGCGTGTTGTGTCAAGTGGGCGGCAGTTGATAGCAGCGCAGGGCATTGTCGGCCCAGATGGCCTGCTGTTCGGTGATCGAGAGACGATCCTGCGCCCAGGCGTCGAAGCGTTGAAAAACATCGTCATAGGTGGCGGCCAGCGTGCAGACGGGCCAGTCCGATCCCCACATCAGTCGCTCAGGGCCGACCAGGCTCAGGGCTGCGTCGAAGCAACGGTACAGCCAATGCCAAGCCTGTTCATCGAGACCATTCACCCAGTCGGCTTCCGTCACCAGACCGGAGAGCTTCAGCATGACATGCGGGGTGTCGCGTAGTGGGGCCAATGCGGTCTGCCAGTCGGCAAAATGCCGGGCATCGTGCTGCATGCGGGCAATGGGGGGCTTGCCCAGGTGATCGAGAACCAGGTGGTGAGCATCATACCGGCCTACGATGGCGGCCAGTTCGTGAAGCTGATGCGGCAGAAAGAGGAGCTCATAGACGAAGCCTGCCTGTTGCACGGCCCGCAGGCCATGCATCACCGTATCACGCAGCAACCACTGGCCTGCATCGGCTTCGTCTTGAACCTGATGCCGAAAGCCCAACAGTTTGCCGCCGTGGCCAGGGTGTGTGTCAGCACAGATGGCCAGCTGTTCGCTGATGTCCGCCGCTTGCAGGTCGATCCAGCCAATCACGCCGGCGATCCAGGGGGTATGGCAGGCAAGGTCGAGCAGAAAGCGGGTTTCCTCGTCGCATCCCCGAGCCTGAACGGCGATGGTGCTGCTGACCTGATGGTGTGTGATCAAGGGGGCCAGATCATCGGGCAGGAAGTCCCGGCGCAGCGGCCCCAGTGCCTCACCGGCCATCCAGGGATAGTGTTCGGGTTCGTAGGCCCAGAAGTGCTGGTGGGTATCGATTCTCTTCAGCATCATGTCGTGGGCTTGTGCTGATAGGTGGCCAACGATGTCTCGTGCATCTCGATCGAGAAACCAGGCAGCTGGGGCGGCATGTAAGCGGCGTTCCTGATCACGCACGGATCCTTGAAGTGTTCGTGCAGATGATCCACATATTCGATGACGCGACCTTCATGGGTGCCGGCAATGCACAGGTAGTCGATCATGCTCATGTGCTGCACATATTCGCACAGGCCCACACCACCTGCGTGTGGGCATACCGGCAGTCCGTGCTTGGCAGCCATCAGCATGACGGCCAGCACTTCGTTGAGGCCACCCAGCCGGCACGAGTCGATCTGAACCACGTCGATGGCGCCACGCATGATCAGCTGCTTGAAAATGATCCGGTTCTGGCACATTTCGCCGGTTGCCACCTTCATCTGGCCCAGCATGGCTTGCCGGATCTGTCGATGGCCTTCGATGTCGTCAGGGCTGGTTGGTTCTTCGATGAACCACGGGTGGGCGAAAGCCAGATCCTTCAACCAATCGATGGCTTCGCTCACTTCCCACACCTGATTGGCGTCGATCATCAGGTGCCGGTCTGGGCCAAGCACCTCACGGGCGATGCGCAGTCGCCGGATGTCGTCGGCACGATCACGGCCGACTTTCAGCTTCACGTGCCGGAAACCGGCATCAACCGCTTCTTGTGCGAGTCGGCGCAGCTTGTCATCATCGTAACCGAGCCAACCAGCGGAGGTGGTGTAGCAAGGGTAGCCATCACGTTTCAGGGCTTCAAGGCGGTCCGCCTTGTCCACGCTGCGGCGACGCAGCAGCGCCAGTGCCTCTTCCGGTGTGATGCAGTCCGTGATGTAGCGGAAGTCGATCAGCCTGACCAGTTCCTCGGGACTCATGTCGGCCACCAGCTGCCAGACGGGCTTGTTCGCCATTTTGGCCCACAGATCCCATAGTGCATTGACGATGGCACCGGTGGCCAGATGAATGGCCCCCTTGTCCGGGCCGATCCAGCGCAGCTGGCTGTCACCGGTCAGGTGGCGCCAGGCTCGCCCCATGTCTTCCGTCACCCAATCCATGTCGAGGCCGACCACGAGGTGGCGCATCGCTTCGATGGCGGCGCAGCAGATGTCGTTGCCACGTCCAATCGTGAAGGTCAGGCCATGACCTGACAGCGCAGCATGGTCAGTTTCAAGGATGACATAAGCAGCCGAATAATCAGGGTCTGGATTCATGGCATCGGAGCCATCCAGATGAGCTGAAGTCGGAAAGCGCACGTCGAGGACGCGCATGCCAGTGATGGTGATTCCCATGAGTGGTGGCCTGGAAATGGGTGCTGATGGTGAAAGCCTCTCACGCAGACGGAGATCTCACGCCATCCGGTGATGGGGGCTGCATGAGGGGAAACTTGGCACGCCGTGCAGGTAGCGCGGTCGTGCCAGTCTGTGTTGGAGTCAGGCTTGACGCACCAATTGGCACTGGCTGCCCAGGCCATCGATGCCAAGCGTCATGACTTGCCCCGGCTTCAGGTACACAGGAGGCTTCTGGCCCAGACCCACGCCGGGAGGGGTGCCGGTGGAGATCACGTCGCCGGGTTGCAGGCTCATGAACTGGCTCAGGTAGTGGATGATGAATGGCACCTTGAAGATCATCGTCCTCGTGTTGCCGTCCTGATATCGGTGTCCATCCACATCCAGCCAAAGACGAAGGTTGGCCGGGTCGGGCACCTCGTCCGGCGTCACCAGCCAGGGGCCGATCGGCCCGAAGGTGTCGCATCCTTTGCCTTTGTCCCATTGACCGCCCCGTTCCAGCTGGTATTCGCGTTCGGAGATGTCGTTGATGACGCAAAAGCCCGCCACATGCTTCATGGCGTCGGCTTCTGACACATAGCGGGCTTGCGTGCCGATCACCACGCCCAGCTCCACTTCCCAGTCGGTCTTCCGTGAGCCGCGTGGTATCAGCACGTCGTCATTTGGGCCGTTGATGGCACTTGTCCATTTGGCAAAGACGACCGGCTCATCCGGAATGGCGGCACCGGTTTCGGCTGCATGGTCGGCATAGTTCAGACCGATGCAGATGAACTTGCCGACCTGGCCGACACAGGCCCCCAGCCGGGGATCGCCGTCCACACGTGGCAGGCTTGCCTGGTCGAGTTGCTGCAGTCGGGAGAGCGTGTCGGCTGACAAAGCGTCACCGGCCACGTCGTCGATGATGCCGTCGAGGCTGCGGATGTTGCCTTCAAGGTCGAGCAGCCCAGGTTTTTCCTGGCCTGCGGGGCCGTAGCGGAGGAGTTTCATGACTGTGTATTCGAGAAGTGAGCAGATTGTCGGATCAACAAGGCCGACCGCGCGCAGGGCAGGCGCCTGCCGGGTGCCCCGCATGAAAGCTGCTGGCGCCCGACAGGGCCAGCCTTTTTGATCAGGCCGTTGTCTGGCGCGATGCTGGTGTGCCTCAGTCGTAGAGGACGGCAGCGATGTCTGGTGTATCGATGTTGTGCTTGTCGTACCAGTAGAAGCCGGTATCGATGATGGCCGGCAGTGTTTCGCCCTTGATGGCCGAGACGGCAGCTTTCACGGTTTCATAGCCGATGCCGACGGGGTTTTGTGTGATGGCGCCCGCGATGAGGCCGTTTCGGATCGCCTCGGTCTGGGCTTTGCCCGAATCGAAACCCACGACGGTGATGCCTTGCTTGCCGCTTTCCTTCACGCCTTTGGCGACCCCGATGGCAGAGCCTTCATTGGTGCCAAAAATCCCTTTCAGCTTTGGGTTGCCCTGAAGCAGGGTTTTGGCGATTTCAGCCGACTTCAGGTGATCGCCGCCGCCATACTGGATCGACACGATCCGGATGTTCGGGTATTTCGCCTTGATCTGGTCGACGAAACCGTCGCGGCGATCGACGCCGGTGGACGATGTCTGATCATGGCCCACCACAGCCACTTCTCCTTCACCACCGATCAGTGCGGCCATCTTGTCGGCCGCCAGGGCAGCGGCTGCCCTGCTGTTCGTCTGGGCGGTGGCGACAGGAATCGGGCTGTCGACACCCGAATCAAAGGCAATGATCGGGATGCCTGCACGCTGGGCGCGTTTCAGCAGCGGAATGGCAGCCTTGCTGTCCACGGCCGCGAAGCCGATGGCTTTCGGTTTTTTCGACAGAGCGGCCGACAACATGTCCAGTTGCTTGTCGACTTGCGCTTCGCCTTCTGGCCCCTCGAAAGTGACCTTGACGTTGAACTCGGCGGCTGCCTTGTCGGCCCCCTGTTTGACGGCTTGCCAGAACTGGTGCTGGAAGCCTTTGGAAATCAGCGGCACATAGGCTTGATCCTGTGCCTGGGCCTGGACGGTGATGAGGCCGCTCAGGCTGGCAGCGATGGCCAGCGTGATCAGTTTGCGTTTGGTGATCATCAGGGTCTCCTCTTCGATGAAGGCTGGGGCGCTTGTGTCGAACAGGGCAAGCGCCGGTTTGTGACTGGGCGGGAAGTACGTGGTCGGGTGGTCAGTCTTTGCCGCGACGACGCAGGTTGTCGGCGTAGACGGCCAGGATGATGATGAGGCCGGTGAGCACGAGCTGCCATTCCTGCGCCACGTTCATGATGCGTAAGCCATTGACCAGTACGCTCATCACGAAGGCACCGATCAGCGTGCCAAGAATGGTGCCGACACCACCGGCGAGCGACGTGCCACCGATCACGACGGCCGCGATCGCTTCCAGCTCATAACCCATGCCGAGTGCTGGCTGAGCCGAGTTCAGACGGGACGCGATGATCAGGCCGGCAATGGCACAGATGGCACCGGAGAAGGCGTAGATGACGA
>JAUNKF010000006.1 GCA_030532895.1 Lautropia sp.
ACGGGCCAGCAGGATGTCGACCTGGTCGTTCTGCATCGACTGGTTGTTCTGCGAATCGTTCATCAGCAGCTTGATGTCTTTCTGCTTGGCCGCGATCCCTTCGAGCGACTTGCGCATCGTCGACATGAAGTTGTCATCATATTTGTAGATGGTGACACCCACACGATCGGCCGCCTGAGCAGAGGCAACCGTGACGGCCGACAACATGATGGCGAGAACCGACTTCTTCATTTACAAGATCTCCACATGGATAAAAATGGTTGAGCAACCAGCCAACAGCCAGGACATGCCTGAAGAAGGCCCGCCACGACCAAGCTTGGCGGCGAGACTTGTTCAGATCCGCCCAACGACCTGCCGTCCATCACCTGATGATCGGCCGCCATTCTTTCACCTTTTTCAGCCCGGGGCCCAGGTTCTGATCAGGTGGCTGAGATAAAATCATCATTTCCCCTCATCAAAAAAACAACAAGCTGCTTTCAGGCCCGCTGAATTGGCTGAACACGGCCTGCCAATCGACAGCGCCACGGGGCAGCACCACAGGTGCACCGCCTGCGCAGCCCTGTTCCGACAATCCTTGAACAACCTTCTCATCAGGATGAGCCTTCATGTTCGAGCCGACCGATCACCCGCATCGCCGTTACAACCCGCTGCTCGACAACTGGGTGCTGGTGTCCCCGCACCGGGCCAAGCGCCCCTGGCAAGGCCAGGAAGAAAACCCCGACGATGGCAGCCGGCCCAGTCATGACCCGAACTGCTACCTGTGCCCCGGCAACCAGCGGATAGGCGGCGAAACAAACCCTGCCTATGATAGTCCCTTCGTTTTTACGAATGATTTTCCGGCGCTGCTCGCCGATACCCCGGCCTACCGATCTGACGATCCTTTACTAAAAACCGAGGCCGTCCGCGGCACGGGACGCGTCATCTGTTTCTCGCCCGATCACGGCAAGACGCTGCCGGAGCTGCCACTTGCTCAAATCACGGCCATCATCGACACCTGGATCGGACAGCTTCAGGAACTCGGCAGCCGCTATCAGTGGGTGCAGATCTTCGAGAACAAGGGTAGTGCCATGGGCTGCTCGAACCCGCACCCACACGGCCAGATCTGGGCAAGCGATTTCTTGCCTAACGAAGTGTCACAAGAAGACACCCATCAGCGGCGTTATTACCAGCAACATGGCCGCCCGATGTTGCTCGATTACGTGTCGCGCGAACTGCAGGACGGCAGCCGGATCGTGGTCGAGGGGGCCCACTGGCTGGCGGTCGTCCCGTACTGGGCCGTCTGGCCCTTCGAGACACTGCTGCTGCCGAAAACGGCGCTCCCGCGCCTGAGCCAAGCCTCTGCCGGACAGCGTGAGGATCTGGCCGTGGTGCTGAAAAAGCTCACGAGCCGCTATGACAATCTGTTCCGGACGAGCTTTCCGTATACGATGGGCTGGCATGGCGCCCCCTTCATCCCTGGCGACCAGGGCCACTGGCAATGCCATGCGCATTTCTACCCACCGCTCCTGCGCTCGGCCACCGTGCGCAAATTCATGGTCGGCTATGAGATGCTGGCCGAATCGCAGCGGGATCTGACGGCCGAACAGGCCGCCGAGCGGCTGCGCGCCCTTTCCGACATCCACTACCGCGAGGCAAGCCCATGCGCATGATCAAGGACACCGCCGCCCTGCTCCACCAGCACCTGAGTCAGGCGCCTCATCTGCTGATCCGCGCCCCCGGTCGCGTGAACCTGATCGGCGAGCACACCGACTACAACGACGGTTTCGTACTGCCCTGTGCCATCGACTTCGCCACCGAGATCGCCGTGGCTGCCCGCGAAGACGAGCGGGCCCGTGTCATGGCTGCCGACTACGATCGGGCACAGGACACGTTCTCGGTGAAGACCCGCCCGGCGCACAGTGAGCAGGGCTGGGCCAACTACATCCGTGGCGTGGTCGATGTCTTCATCCAGCGGCACGGGCCACTGCCGCATGGCTTCGACATGGTGGTCAGCGGCGACGTGCCACAGGGCGCGGGGCTCAGCTCCTCGGCCTCGCTGGAAGTGGCCGTGGGCAAGGCGCTGCAAAGCCTCTATCGCCTGGACACGTCGCTACGCGACATCGCCCTGATCGGCCAACAGGCCGAGAACGAGTTCGTCGGCTGCCGCTGTGGGATCATGGATCAATTCATCTCGGCGCTGGGCGAAAAGGATCATGCGCTGCTGATCGACTGCCGCAGCCTCGACACCGACGCAGCCCCGATCCCCGCCCATCTTCGGGTCATGATCATCGACTCGAAGGTGCAGCGCGGCCTGGTCGGCAGCGAATACAACACCCGGCGCACCCAATGCGAAGCGGCTGCCCGGCATTTTGGCGTGAAAGCGTTGCGGGATGTCAGCCTGGCCCAGCTCGAAGCAGCCCAGGCCGGGCTGGATCCCGTCGTCTACCGTCGCGCGCGTCACATCGTGACCGAAAATGCCCGGACACTGGCAGCGGTCGAAGCGCTGAAGCAGGCCGACATCGGCCGTCTCAGCCAGCTGATGGCCGAGAGCCACCGCTCGATGCGCGATGATTTCCAGATCACGGTGCCCCCCATCGATGCACTGGTCGACATCGTGAGCGGGGTCGTCGGCGATCAGGGCGGCGTGCGGATGACCGGTGGCGGCTTTGGTGGATGTGTCGTGGCCCTGCTGCCCGAAGACCGGATCGAGGCCGCGCGTGAAGCGGTGCAGACGCATTACCCGGTGCGCAGCGGCGGTCTGCGGGCTGAAATCCACCTCTGCAGTGCACAGGACGGTGCCCGGCTGGTATCGACCGCCACCACCGTCTCCGGCACAGCCGACGCGGGAGCCGCCGACGCCGCCGGCACGGAGACGGCCGGATGATCGCGCCGCCTGAGCTGCGCCTTTGCAACGAGGCTGGCCTCACGATCCGTGTCAACCCGCTGGGCGCCACCTGGACATCCTGCATCTTGCCCCTGCCCGATGGTGAGCGGCGCGAGCTGCTTCTGGGTAGCCGAGACCTCGGTGCCATGCTGGCAGGCGGCAGCTACCTGGGCGCCACGGTCGGCCGTTACGCGGGCCGCATCGCCCAAGGCCGCTTCGGCCCCCACCAACTCGACAGGAATCAGCCTCCCCACTGCCTGCATGGCGGCAGCCAGGGCTTTTCCCGGCGGCTTTGGACACTGGTGTCAGCCGATGCGGGCGCGGCCGATGCAGGGCAGACCCAGGAGCCGATCCGGGACCGGACGCGGGGAGGAATCGGCAACGGGGCGGACGGCAGGATCGAGGGCGGGGTGGACGGTGACATCGACGAGCGCCCGAATGGCGGGATCAGGCGGGAGATCCGCCTGCGCCTGACCAGCCCGGATGGCGACCAGGGTTTTCCGGGTACGCTGCAAGCCGAGGTCAGCTTCCTGTTGGCGAATGACAACAGTGTCACGATCCGTTTCAGCGCCACCACCGATGCCCCGACCCCCTGCAACCTCACCTCACACACCTACTTCAACCTCAATGGCGGCAACCGGGATGATGGCCTGTCGCAAAGCCTCAAACTAGCCGCCACCCATTATCAGCCCGTGATGGCGGACGGCCTGCCCGATGGGCCACCACGCCCGGTGGCCAGCACCGGTTTCGACTTCCAAAGGCTGAAGCGGCTCGATCAGGATTTTCTCCAAGATGAAGCCCAGCAGCGCGTGGGGGGCTATGACCACAGTTTCCTGCTCGATGCGCCCGGCATGCTGCAACCAGCGGCCGAGTTGCGCGCCTCGGACGGCCAGGTCAATCTGCTGATCTTCAGCGACCAGCCCGCCCTGCACCTGTACACAGGCCAGTATCTCGGCGGCACCGCCAAGCGGGACGGCAGTCCCTACCTGCCTCTGGCCGGCATCGCACTGGAGAGCCAATACCCACCCGACAGCCCCAGCCGGGGTGAAGCGATTCTGCTGCCGGGGCAAACCTACCACCACCAGATCCGCTACCAGTTCCGGACGCCATGAACGTCCGAAGGCATGTCCGGCTAGAATGCCGGGATACAGGTCTTGTCACGGAGAACGCCACCCCATGAGCAAACGCCCCCTGATCGTTGGACTGGGCGGTTCGATTCGAGCCAATTCCATCACGGAGCGCGCCCTTCGCGTCGCACTCGAACACGCGGGCCGTCTGGGTTGCCGAACCAAGCTGATCGGCAATGCCGAGTTGCCGCTGGAGCTGTACGATCCGGGCACCACCAGCTTCAGCGATCGGGCCAACGTCCTGATCGAGAGCATCCGCGAAGCTGATGGCATCATTTTTGGCACCCCCTCCTATCATGGGGGCGTCTCAGGCCACGTGAAGAACGCCATCGACTTCATCGAGGCGCTCCGCACTGACGAGCGCCCCTATCTGCAAGGCCGTGCGGTCGGCGTCATCGTCTGCGCCGATGGCATGCAGGCGATGGGGTCCACCATCAGCTCACTACGTGACATCATCCACTCGCTGCGCGGCTGGCCCACCCCCTACAGCGCAGCATTGCACACCTTGCGCCATCCCTTCGGTGCCGATGGGCAGGAAGCCGACCCGGCCGCCCTGCGCGCCTGCCAGGCAGTGGCCGACGAGGTGGTCGAGTTCGTGCGGATGCGGGTACTGTCGGCGGCCAGCATGCCACGGCACTGAAACCCGACGCCCCCGAAACCGCCGTCCCAACCCTTGGCGTCCGGTGCGTGTCATGCAATCGCAGCGCCCTCATTCAGGGAACAGGCTGCCTTGACAGGGACAGTGACACGGCTCAGGTCGACACAGGGCCGAAACGCTGCACGATGCGCAGCCCCCGTCCATCGGGTCAAGGATGCCGCATGTCCGGTCATTGACAAAAAAGCCACTGACTGTATATTTCGCGCTCTTGGCTGTAAAAGATGCAGGCTGCCGGCTTGAGTGTCCTCATCAGCTGCCAGCGCGTGTCATGCAACGGTGCATCGCCACGCGCCCAGCCTCCTGGGGCGTTCATCACGGCACCAGGGCCGACATGACCAGCAGCCAGCCTGTCGGCCGTTTTCTCGACCTTGGCGTGCACCATTGCCCTTGTTCGTCCCGACGACAGCCCACGGAACGGGCATGACACGCCCTGACCCCCGTGAACGGCCGCGGCAAGCCGCCCGTCCACGATCCCCTCTCTCGCCCACCACCTGCCTGATGGCAGGCCCAACCCGCGTGCCAGGCCGATCCTTATCGACATGTCCATACAAACCCCCTGCTATCTGATCGACGAATCCAGACTGCTTCGCAACCTGGAGACCATTGCCCGCTTGCGCGAGCGCTCGGGCGCCAAGGCATTGCTGGCGCTGAAGTGCTTCGCCAGCTGGTCGGTCTTTCCGCTGATGCGCCAGTATCTGGACGGCACCACGTCCTCGTCGCTGAACGAGGTTCGTCTCGGTCACGAGAAGTTTGGGGGAGAAACCCACGGCTACAGTGTGGCCTGGGCGGCCCACGAGATCGAGGAAGCCGCGGGCTACGCCGACAAGCTGATCTTCAACTCGATCAGCCAGCTCGACCATCTGGGCGAATGTTGTGGCGACAAGCCGCTGGGGTTGCGCCTGAATCCCGGTATCAGCAATTCCCCCTACCTGCTGGCCGACCCGGCCCGCCCGCACAGCCGCTTGGGCGAATCCGACCCCGAGGTCGTCGCCCGAGCGATGGATCGGATCTCGGGCGTGATGATCCACAACAACTGCGAAAACCGTAGCGCCGGCCACTTCTCCGAGATGCTCACGCAGATCGAGGATCGCTTCGGCCCGCTCTTGAAGCAGCTCGACTGGGTGAGCCTGGGTGGCGGCATCCATTTCACCGCCCCTGACTACCCGCTCGATGAGCTGGCCGACCGGCTGCATGCCTTCTCCGAACGGATGGGCGTGCAGGTGTACCTGGAACCTGGTGAGGCTGCCGTCACGGGCAGTGCCACGCTTGAGGTATCGGTACTCGACATCCTTGAACGGGGGAAATCCATCGCCATCATCGATGCATCGATCGAAGCCCACATGCTGGATTTGCTCACCTATCAGCTGCCGGCCAGAGTCGAGCCGAACCGGGGCGAGCACCGCTATCAGCTGTGCGGCAACACCTGCCTGGCTGGCGACATCTTCGGTGAGTTCGCCTTCGAGCAGCCCTTGAAGATCGGCGACCGCCTCTCGCTCGAAGACGCGGCCGGTTACACGATGGTCAAGAAAAACTGGTTCAATGGCGTGAAAATGCCCGGCATCGCCGTTCGACGCCTGAATGGCCGGATCGAGATGCAACGCCAGTTCGGCTACGACGAATACCGTGACAGCCTGTCCTGAGCGCGCTGCGCCCGGCCAGGTCGCCCCCCCTTTTTTCCTCTCTTTCCCGGCCATTTTTTGGCTTCTGTTCAACTTCAACCCCCATCAGCACACGGAATCGTGACATGAAAAAAAATGTCCTGATCATTGGCGCCGGCGGTGTCGGTCATGTGGTTGCCCACAAGCTCGCTCAGAACAACAGCAAACTGGGGTCGCTCCATCTGGCGTCCCGGTCGCTGGCCAAGTGTCAGCAGATCATCGACAGCATCCATGCCAAAGGCAGTCTGCAAGTCCCTGGCACCCTCGAAGCCCATCAACTGGACGCCACCGACTCGGACGCCACCCGTGAGCTGATCCGCCGCATCAAGGCCGACATCGTCGTCAATGTCGGTTCGGCCTTCGTCAACATGCCGGTGTTGCGGGCCTGCCTCGACACCGGGGCCGCCTACCTCGACACCGCCATTCATGAAGACCCGGCCAAGATCTGTGAACAGCCTCCGTGGTATGCCAACTATGAATGGAAGCACCGGGAAGAGGCAGAAAAGAAAGGGGTTACCGCCATTCTGGGCATCGGATTCGATCCGGGCGTCGTCAACGCCTATGCCGCCATGGCAAAACATCACTGGTTCGACAGCATCGACTCCCTCGACATCATTGATGTGAATGCCGGCAGTCATGGCCGCTATTTCGCCACCAATTTCAACCCGGAAATCAATTTCCGGGAGTTCACGGGCCAAGCGTGGACATGGCAAAACCGTCAATGGGTATCGAACAAGATGTTCGAGGTGCGCCGCACCGATGTGCTGCCCGTCGTCGGTGAGCAGAGTACCTACCTCACCGGCCATGACGAGATCCACTCACTGTCACAGCTGCTCGACATCCCGACGATCCGCTTCTGGATGGGCTTCGGTGAGCACTACATCAACGTGTTCACCGTGTTGAAGTCGCTGGGCCTCTTGTCGGAGCAGCCGGTGCGACTCGACAACGGCCAGTCGGTGGTGCCGCTGCAGGTGGTCAAGGCGGTGCTCCCCGACCCTGCCTCGCTTGCCCCCGACTATACGGGCAAGACCTGCATCGGCACGCTGCTCAAAGGCCAGAAGGATGGCAAGGATCGCGAGATCTTCATCTACAACATCTGCGACCATGCTGAAACCTACGAGGAAATCGGCAGTCAGGCCATTTCCTATACGGCCGGGGTGCCGGCCGCTGCGGCTGCCCTCCTGATCGCCGAGGGCACCTGGGACGTGAAGAAGATGGCCAACGTCGAAGAGCTGCCTCCGATCCCGCTGCTGGCCCTGCAGGCAGGCATGGGTCTGACGACACGCGTGAAGGAAGGCGACACCGACCTCTCCTTCGACGAAACGCCCGAAATCAGGGCTGCCACGAGCCGATAAAGCCGATAAGACAGGCGCCCAAAACGACCACGGCTTCACTGCTGCACCTGCCTGCCAGACCGCTGACACGGCGGGCGCAGGCATGGTGCAAAAAAAGACCGCCCAACACGTCAGATGTGAGGGCGGTCTTTTTTGATGGGCAGGAACGCGTTATTCCACCGAGGCTTCCAGCGAGATCTGGATCAGCACGTCGTCACCCACCACCGGTGCAAACTTGCCGGCATTGAACTCGGAGCGCTTGATCGAGACGTGTGCGTTGGCGCCGATCGTGTCCTTGCGCTTCATCGGATGCTCCTTCTGCGAGAAGGACACGATTTCCAGCGTGACGGGCTTCGTCACGTCCTTGATCGTCAGGTCACCCTCGACGGCCACCGGCTTGTCACCATCGAATTTGACGCTGGTCGATTTGAACTTGGCTTTCGGGAACTTGGCCACATCGAAGAAATCGGCGCTCTTGATGTGCTCATCGAACTTCTCCGAGCCGGTGGCAACCGATGCCATGTCGATTTCGATCTCGACAGCCCCGGTCTTGGCAGCCGGGTCGAACACCACCTTGCCGCTGGTGTTGTTGAAACGGCTCTGCTGCACCGACAGCCCGAGGTGGTTGTACGAGAACTGCGGGAAGGTATGCGTCGGGTCGATCACATAGGTTTTGGGGGCAGCCAGTGCCGGCACGGAAAACGCAGCCAGCAACACCGATGCCGCAGACAGTTTGATGAGATTCTTCATGGTTTACCCACTCCTTGGTGCTTGAATCAGTTTCTGCGCTTGCTTGACCCCCACCGACCGGCGCAGTCCTTTGAATCGGTGGGGTTTTGACGAGTCGCGCGATGAAAGCACTTCCATTCATCACGCGTCAGACATTCACTGGGCAGGCGTCACCGCCAGCTCGAAATCGATCACGACATCATTGGCCACGATGTCGAACGACGACCAGTCGCCTTCACCGATCGAGTAATCCCCCCGCTTGATGGTGAACGAACCGGTAAAGACGCCCTGATCCCCCTCGGCCTTGAAACTGGCCGGAAAGCTGACATCCCGGTCGGTTCCCTTGATCGACAGCTTGCCGGCGATCTCGTACTGGTCACCGCCCGCGGCCTTGATGCTGCTGGCCACGAAGCGAGCCTTCGGATAATCGGGCACGTTGAACCAGGGCTTCGTCACGACCTCGGTATCGGCATCCGGCGATCCGGTGTCGATACTGGCCAGATCCACTTCCAGGCTCGCCTTGGCACTCTCCGGCTTGGCCGGATCGAAACTCAGGTCAGCCGCGAAGGTTTTGAAATGGCCATCGAGCTTCACGCCCATCTGCTCATATTTGAAGCTCACCTTGCTCTTGTCGGCCTGCAGCTGGGAAAACTCGGCCGCACTGGCGTGCATGGTCACCAGTGGCAGCGCAGCTGCCACGATCAGGGAGGAAAAAACGGTTTTCATATCGGCATCATTCCTTCAATTTTTGAGTCATCCCGTTCGCGCCGGCTCATCCGGCAACCCTTGTGCACCAGATGCGCGGCGAAGCCGGCAAAATGCGCGAGGCAACGACGGAACGACCATCACAACGATCAGGCGTCGACGACTGCCGTGCGGCTGGGCAACCAGGCACGAGCATGCGAAGCCACACAGCGTGCACACGGCACCATACGCCTCATTTGAGGGCGGCGAGCGGCAGCATCCGGTAGAGCAGGCCGTCCTTCTTGCCAAACTGGTGATGCAAGGCGGCCAGCACATGCCCCACCACGGTGACGATCATCAACACGTTGAGCATGAAATGCGCATTCTGCATCACCTCAGCCAACGCCTTGTCACGCGCCACCAGATCAGGCAGCGGCAATACACCGAACCACACCGTCTGAAAGCCCATCGCCGAACTCATCAACCAGCCGGACAGAGGAATCAGCAGCATCAACGCGTAGAGGGCAAAATGCCCGGCATGCGCAAGCCACTGCATCGGCTTAGACATGCCGGCCGGCAAAGCTGGCGGCGGATTCAGCAAACGCCACACGATCCGCAGCAGCACCAGCAGAAACACCGTCACCCCCGCCCATTTGTGCCAGGAAAAGACCTTCAGCTTGAAAGGCGACAGCGACAAGCCCGTCATGTAAAAACCGAGACCCACCATGCCGAACAACATCACGGCAATCACCCAATGCAAGGCGATGGCAGGCGAGGAATAACGAATGTCAGTATTCATGGGAGACTGTTTGTCTAGCATCGGTTGACAACTTTAACCCAGAAGTTCACCCAAGTTGTCAACCAGATGAAGAAGTATGTTTTCTTTTTGGTAAAAGATTGCTATCAAAAACATCTAATCATTTACCAAGAGGATGATTGACGTCACCACTTGCTCACACCAAGTGGATGGCGCGCCTGATACCCCACCCGGTACCCCACGGGTAGGCAATGCCTCATCTCCCGAGCAGATCCCCAAGACAATTGATCGCTTTCGATCAATACAAAAATCCTATTAAATCATTAAATACAATCAAATTCATAAATCCAATAGCTCAATTTAATCTACCCGCCATGATCCCCGCGACGTGACATGGATGTCAGCGCATCACCTGGGGGACAGCACCGGGCGCCTGTGAGGCAGGGATGCACGGGTGCGACGGGGGCCCCATGTCGATCCGTGAACCACTGGAATCAGACGGATCAGGGGCGATAAAATGCAAAGCTTGTCAGTCACCGCCCCAACGCCCGCCAGCCCGTTCATGTCCTCCTCTGCCGGTTCCATCCTGATCATCACGGCCCCTTCCGGGGCCGGTAAAACCTCGCTGGTTCGATCGCTGATCGAAGCCAGAGACCATATCCGCTTGTCCGTGTCTTTCACCACCCGTGCCCCACGCGACGGTGAACGCGATGGCGAAGACTATTTCTTCGTGACGCAGGCCGACTTCCTGGCGCGCCGTGACGCAGGGGAATTCATGGAATGGGCCGAGGTTCATGGCAATTACTACGGCACCTCCCGGCTGTGGCTCGACGAACAGATCCAGGCAGGTGAAGACATCGTGCTGGAGATCGACTGGCAAGGTGCGGCCCAGGCGCAAGCGCGCTATCCTGACGCGGTGACGATTTTCATCGCCCCCCCTTCCATCGAGACGCTGAAAGAGCGGTTACAGAGCCGGGGCAAGGACAGCGCCGCCACGATCGAGCGCCGCCTGGCAGCTGCACGCAGCGAACTGGCGCATGCAGGGCAATTTCAATATATCATTGTCAATCAAGACTTTAACAAGGCCAGCCAGCAACTCATCGGCATTGCGGATGCCGCCCGTTGCCGCTTTGGCCAGCAAGCCGCCTCCCTCCCACAACTCTTTCATGCCCTTGGCATGACGCCCGCCTGACAGGATCCACATTCATGGCCCGCATTACCGTCGAAGACTCCCTGAAACAAGTCCCGAACCGATTCGAGCTGACGCTGATCGCCACCTACCGTGCCCGCATGCTGGCCCAGGGCCACACGCCCAAGGTCGACAGCAAGAACAAACCGACCGTCACGGCCCTGCGCGAAGTGGCAGCAGGCCAGATCGGCCGTGAAATGCTGCGTCGCGTGCCGACCTGATCCCTGAAGGCGGCGCCGTTTCCGGCACGCACTCGGGCGCTGTCCGGGTTTCCCGTCGAGACGATATCGTCAGCTGGCCTGCCTGCCATCACGGCCCCGTCAACCCGCGGCTGACGGCCGCCGGCTCGCCTGCCGGCGCTCTCTCGCCCGCCACTCCTTCCTCCTTCCGCCGCTGGTCGCTGCCATGACCGATGAATCCCGATCCGATCTGGCTTCTCTGGAGCCGCTGCTGGCCGAAGCCCGAAGCTACCTGACCGAAGCCGATTTAGAGCGGCTGCGCACCGCCTACCAACTTGCAGAACGGGCACATGCCGGCCAGTTCCGCTCCAGTGGCGAACCCTATGTCACCCACCCCGTTGCCGTTGCGCTGATCTGTGCCAGCTGGCAAATGGATGCCGATGCCTTGATCGCGGCACTGCTACACGACACGCTCGAAGACACCCAGATCACCCGTGCCGAGCTGAGCCGATCCTTCGGGCAGAACGTGGCCGACATGGTGGATGGCCTGTCCAAACTGGACAAGATGGAATTCGGCAGCCGTGAAACGGCCCAGGCCGAGAGCTTTCGCAAGATGCTGCTGGCGATGGCGCGCGATGTACGCGTCATCCTCGTCAAACTGGCCGACCGACTGCACAACATGCGCACGCTGGAGGCCGTCAGCCGTCACCGCCAGGTGCGCATCGCCAACGAAACGGCCGAAATCTACGCCCCCATTGCGAACCGCCTGGGACTGCACAGCCTGTTTCGTGAGCTGCAGGATCTCTCCTTTCGCTATCAGCACCCGGTTCGTCACCGCACGCTGGCCAAGGCCATCGAGGTGGCGGCACGCACGCGGCGTGATGCTTTCGGTCGCGTCACCACCACCATCGAGAAGGCACTGGCCAAGATGGGCGTGCAGGCCGAGATCAGTGCCCGCGAGAAATCCCTTTATTCCATCTACCGCAAGATGGTCGACAAGCGGATCTCGTTTTCCGAAGTGTATGACCTGTTCGGCGTGCGGCTGATCGTGCCCGACCTGCCCTCCTGCTATCTGGCCTTGGGTGCCATTCACAGCGCCTTCAGGCCGAACACGAGCCGCTTCAAGGACTTCATCGCCAACCCCAAGAAAAACGGCTACCAGTCGCTGCACACCACCGTGGTCGGCCCGCACGGTGGCGGCATCGAATTTCAGATCCGCACGCCGCAAATGCACCAGGTGGCCGAGGCCGGCGTGGCTGCGCACTGGATCTACAAGACCGAGAACGATGGCGGCAGCCACCAGCAGATCCAGACGCTCGACTGGCTGAAATCGCTGCTCGACATCCAGCAACAGACGGGGGATTCACTCGAATTCATCGATCATGTCAAGGTCGACCTTTATCCGGATGCCGTCTACGTCTTCACCCCGACAGGCCAGATTCGCGGCCTGCCGCGCGGCGCGACCGTCATCGACTTCGCCTACAGCGTTCATACCGACCTCGGTAATCAGTGCGTGGCAGCCCGCATCAATGGCGACCCGGTGCCCCTGCGCACCGAGCTGACCCACGGCGACATCGTCGAAGTGGTGGCCGACCCCAATGCCCGGCCGAACCCGGCCTGGCTCGCTTTCGCACGCACCGGCAAGGCCCGCGCCGAGATCCGCTCCTTCCTGCGCCGCATGAAGTACGATGAATCCGTCGAGCTGGGTCAGCGGTTGCTGATGCAGTCACTGGCCAGCCTGCGGATCAACCTGCATGACCTGGAGCCTGCCCAGCTGGAGAAAGCGGCGCGTGACACGGCAGCCAAGTCCGTCACCGATCTCTATGCCGATATCGGGCTGGGCCTGAAGCTGGCGCCCGTCATCGCCCGAGCCATCGCGCTTGACATCAGCGGTGGCAGCTCGGCTGCCACCACGAAACTGGCACCACGCGCCGCCCCCATCGTGATCCAGACCATCGACGGCATTTCACTGCAGGCGGCCAACTGCTGTCACCCCGTGCCCGGTGACCGCATCATCGGTCAAATGCGTGGTGGCCACGGGCTGGCCATTCACCGTGAAGAATGCGAGACGGCCCGCCGTCAGATGAGCCGCGATGCCGAACGCTGGATCGATGTCGAATGGGGCGAGGAGGTCAACGGTCTATTCCGCAGCATCGTCGAGCTGTCGGTCGACGACGAGCGTGGCATTCTGGGTCGGGTGGCCTCCGAGATCACGGCCGCCGATGCCGACATCCTGCAAGTGGCGATGGACACCGAATCCGAGCTGCAGGCGACGATCCGCTTCACCCTCCAGGTGCAAAACCGTCAGCACCTGGCCGAAGTCTTCCGTCGTCTGCGCCGGCTGCCGCCCATCCGCAACATCCATCGCTCCTAGCACGTGTCTCGACGGGCTGGCTCGTGGCCGCGCTGGCCCCAAAACCTTGTGCGGACACAAGCCGCCACGTGCCACCGACGCTGCGCCGTTCAGGGATCAGGCGCCGGATAGGACACCGACTCGATCAGCAACGTCATCCGGCCCTGGGGCGTCATCAAGGACACCTCATCACCTTCCCGCGCCTTGATCAGCGCGCGGGCCACAGGTGAAATCCAGCTGATCCGCCCCTTGAGCGGATCGGTCTCGTCCACGCCCACGATCTCGATCTGCCGCTCGGTGCCATCGGGCTCGCTATAGCAGACGGTGGCACCGAAGAACACCTGATCATTGCCATGATGGGCCGAAGGATCGACGACTTCAGCCATGTCGATACGACGGATCAGGAAGCGCACACGGCGATCGATCTCGCGCAACCGCTTCTTGCCATACAGATAATCACCATTCTCGGAACGGTCACCATTGGACGCCGCCCAGGACACGACCTGAACGACCTCAGGGCGCTCCACGTCCAACAGGTGCGACAGCTCATCACGCAACGCCTGGTAGCCTGCGCGCGTGATGTAGTTCTTGCCCCCCGGCAGTGGCGCCGACGATACCTCGATCTCATCATCGTCGGGCGCATCATCCGATTCACGAACGAAAGCCTTGCTCATCACTGATCACACTCGCTAGCCCGCCACCGCCATCTCTTCGATCAACACCGAGCCGCAGGACTTCGTGCCACGGGTCAGCACATCATTGCCGACCGCCACGATGCCCCGATACATGTCGGCCAGATTGCCGGCAATCGTGATCTCCTCGACCGGGTACTGGATGACACCATTTTCAACCCAGAAACCGCTCGCCCCACGCGAGTAGTCACCCGTCACATAATTGACGCCCTGGCCCATCACCTCCGTCACCAGCAGCCCGGTACCCAGCTTCTTCAGCATGCCGGCAAAATCATCGCCACGGCGTGTCAAACGGCTGCTAAGCTGCAGATTGTGCGAGCCGCCTGCATTGCCGGTCGTCTGCATGCCCAGCTTTCTGGCACTGTAGCTGGAGAGGAAATACCCCTGCAGCGTGCCACCTGCCACCACCCGTCTTGCCTGGGTTGCCACCCCCTCATCATCGAAGGGGCTGCTACCCATCGCCCCTGGCACGAAGGGATCTTCATCAATATCGATATGATCCGGAAAAATCGGCTTGCCCAGTGAATCAAGCAAAAACGTGGCCTGACGATAAAGCGCCGAACCACTGACGGCCTGCACCAGGCTGCCCAGCAAACCCAGTGCCAACGGCGCCTCAAACAGTACCGGCACCTTCCGGGTGCTCAACTTGCGCGCCCCCAGACGCGCCAGCGCACGCTCTGCCGCATACCGCCCAAGCGCCTCCGGTGCTGCCAGCCCTTTGGCGCCCCGACTACTCGAATACCAACCATCACGCTGCATGTCGCGACCTCGCCGCGCAATGGGCGCACAAGACAGCGTATGCCGGCTGTACGGAAAACCGCCCCGAAAACCCAGCGAGTTCATCGACAGAAAATGGCCATGCGAGACCGAGACCGAAGCCCCATCACTGTTGGCAATGCGGGGGCTCACATCGAAACTGGCCGCCTCGATCGCCTGGGCCAGCTCGACCGCCTTCTCGGCCGAGATGCGCCACGGCTCGAAGAGCTTGAGTGCCCGGACATCATGCTCGCCCATTGCCAACCGGTCGGCATCGGGCAAACCGCTGAAAGGGTCTTCCCCCGTGATACGGGCAATATCATAGGCTGCGCGCACGGTTCGTTCGACGGCGGCCGGACTGAAATCACTGGTGCTGGCATGGCCACGGCGCTGCCCCACATGCACCGAAATTCCCAAGCCCTTGTCACGCGTCTGCTCGATGGTTTCAACCTTGCCCTTACGCACCGTCACGGCCAGCCCGGACGCCTCCGACAGCTCGGCCACCACGGCCGTGGCACCCAGCGACTTCGCCAGCTGCATCGCATCATGGGCAATGGCCTCGAACTCGCTTCGCTCATAGTCGAAGAGCGGACGGCCATCCCCTTTCTTGCCCCCCGCCTTGGCATAGTCGGCCGGCAGACGGGGCGAGCTGGCACGACGGCGAGCGGCTGGTTGAGGGGCCGGGGCAGATCGGGAAAGGGATCGACTCATGGACAAAAGCACAAAGCGCAACAGGAACAGGGGTGGGAAAACGGCGTCAATACGGCAAGTATCATATAGCACTCGGCCATTTGGCTTCCACCCCGTGATGTCACCATGAATACAGACCGCCACGATGATGATGCCGACGGCCAGGCCGTCGACGAGGCGCCTATCAGCAAGACCCGTCGCAAGCAGCAAATGCATGCCTTGCAGGCGCTGGGGCAAACGCTCGTCGAGCTGGCTCCCCATCGTCTCACACGCATCCAGTCGGTACTGCCCGAAGATCTGCTGTCGGCCGTTCTTGAAGCCCGTCGCATCAAAAGCCATGAAGGGCACCGCCGTCAGCTGCAATACATTGGCAAACTGATGCGCTCGGTCGATGCCCAGGCCATCGAAAGCGCGCTCGCCATCGACGACGAGCGCCATCAGGGTTCGGTTCATGTCATGCACCGTGCGGAACACTGGCGTGACGGGCTGATCGACGGCACGCTGTCGCTCACCACCTTCATCGAGCAGTTTCCCGACGCCGCCCGACAGAACCTGCCGGCCCTGCTCTCGCAGGCCCGCAAGGAGAAAGCCGCCTCACGTCCCCCCAAGCAGCAGCGCCAGCTCTACCGTGTGCTGCACCAGATCCTCTTCGAGGCGATGATGCCAAGCCTGCCTGACGCGGATGCCATCGCCGGCTCGAACGACATAACACCATGACCGCCCAGCCCCCTGCCCAAACCACCGACCAGCCACTGCGAGTCGGCCTCGTCTCGATCAGCGACCGCGCCAGCAGCGGCACTTATGACGACCGAGGCATCCCGGCGCTGACCGACTGGCTCAACAGCGCACTCCTCACCCCCTGGCAGGCCGAATCGCGCCTGATCGCCGACGATCAGCCGACGATCGAGGCCACGCTGTGCGAGCTGGCCGATGATGCCGGCTGCCACCTCATCCTCACCACCGGCGGCACTGGCCCGGCGCCACGTGACGTGACGCCAGAGGCGACGATGGCCGTGGCCGACCGCCACATGCCGGGTTTTGGTGAGCAGATGCGTGCCATCAGCCTGCACTTCGTGCCCACCGCGATCCTCTCCCGCCAGGAGGCCGTCATCCGGGGCAGCACGCTGATCATCAACCTGCCCGGTCAGCCGAAGTCGATCCGCGAAATCCTTGAAGGCGTGCGCAATCGCGACGACGGCAGCCTGACCGTGGCCGGCATCTTCGCGGCCGTCCCCTATTGCCTCGACCTGATCGGTGCCCCTTACATTGAAACCCGCCCCGAGGTCTGCCAGGCTTTCCGCCCCAAATCGGCCCAGAAACCGGGCCGCTGACCCCTCAAGCAGCCCCTAACCATTTACACGCGCCGGCAGCTCGTCACCCCCGACACCTGCCGCACCGCATGCTTCAACTTGGCCAGCGTTTCGGCCGATGGCACCTCCAGCACGAAGTTGAAGCGTGCCATGTCCTTCACCGTGTGGCTGCGCACCGAGACCAGATGGCTCTGCTCGCGGGCGAACACGTCGAGAATGTCCCGCAAGAGGCCATGGCGATCCTCGGCCATCACCTGAATCTCGGCCGAAAAACGCCGCACCCGTGGCTGGCCAGCCCCCCGTGTCTTCACGGGCTGCTGCCAGTGATCTCCCCAGCTCACGGCCAGCTCCCGCTCCGGCGCCTCCGCCAACAGCGCGGCCAGCGCCGGACATCCCTTGCGGTGCACCGACACCCCGCGACCCTTCGTCACGAAGCCCTGGATCTCATCCGGTGGCACCGGATGGCAGCAACGTGCCAGATGGGTCATCAGAAAATCCACCCCCATCACGAGCACCCCATTGCCATCGGCATCGGCCGCCTTCTTCGGCAGCGCCTTCGGCACGCCGATCTCGGCTCCTTTGGGCTTCGTCTCGGCCGGCAACGGGCCAGCCCCCTCGCGACGAATCGCCGCCTCCAGCGCACGAATCCCCACCTCCTCACGGGCCACCGCGGCGAACATCAGCGCGGTCGAGGCAAAGCCCAGCCGTGAGGCCAGCTCATCGAGCTTCAGTGACGTACGCCCTTCCCGAGCCAGCAGCTTCTCGATCCGCTCACGCCCGGCCACCTGTTCGGCCCCACGCTCCTGCGCGTTGAACCACTGGCGAACCTTCGAGCGCGCCCGATTGCTGCGCACGAAACCCAGCCCCGGATTCAGCCAGTCGCGAGACGGCCCCGGTTCTTCCAGCCCGCCGGCACGTGCCTGGATCACCTCCACCACCTGTCCGTTGGCCAATGGCGTGTTCAGCGGCACCAGCCGGCCATCCACCCGTGCTCCCCGGCAACGGTGCCCGAGCGACGTATGGACGTGATAGGCAAAGTCCACCGGCGTCGAAGCCATCGGCAACTCGATCACCCGGCCCTGCGGCGTCATCGCAAAAATCACCGAATCATCGGCCGTGCTGACCTCATCGCCCGAGGAAAGCTTCGTGCCCAGATCCTGCTGCCAGGCCAGCAGCTGCCGCAACCACGAGATGCGTGCCTGACCATCGAGCGACGGTGCCACCGTCTTGGCCCCGCCCGGCGCTGTCTTCTCCTTGTAGTGCCAGTGCGCGGCCAGGCCATATTCGGCGGCTTCGTGCATCGCCTGTGTGCGAATCTGCACCTCCAGCGGCCGCCCGTCATCGGCAATCACGACCGTGTGCAGCGACTGATAACCATTGGGCTTCGGATAAGCGATGTAGTCGTCCAGCTCATCCATCTCGGGCGCCCAGCGCTGATGCACCACATCCAGCGTGGCATAGCAATCCGCCAGGTTCTCGACCATCACCCTAAGGCCGCGCAGATCGTGAAGCTTCTCAAGGCTCAGATTCTTCGCCTTCAGCTTGTTGTGGATGCTGTAGAGGTGTTTGGAGCGCCCCTTCACCTTCGCCTTGATGCCGCGCTCAGCCAGTAATGCCATCAACTCGGTGGCTGCCGCTGCCACGAACGCATCCCGCTCGGGCCGCTTCAGGTCGAGCTGATTGGCCAACGCCCGGTAGCGCGCCGGCTCCAGACAACGGAACGCCAAGTCCTCCATTTCCCACTTGATCCGGTACAACCCCAGCCGGTTGGCAAGCGGCGCCAACACCTTCATGGCTTCCATCGACAACATCCGTGTATCCGGATGATCCGCCAGCGACCGCGCCACGATGTGCCGAAGCGATTGCAGCGCCGACGCCAGCCGCACCATCACCACCCGAACATCCCGCGCCATCGCCAGCGTCATGCGCCGCAACACCTCGGTCTGGGACTTGTCCTGCCCGCCCTGCTGCACCACCGGCCCGAGCGACAAGGCCATCAACCGCTGGCAGTTCTCCAGCAAGGTGCCCACATACGCGCCCATCTCCTCGCCCAACCGTTCATCGAGCTGATCCTGATCCGGCCAAGGATGACTGCACACCAGCAGGCCCAGCATCCGTGTCACCGGGTCGGCCCCCTGCAGCTGCAACACCGCCTCCAGCCCCACGCCGTGAGCCGCTCGCGTCTCACCCATCTCGTGGCCGCCCGGCACAGCCCAAGCTGCGTCGCCATGATCGGCCAGCCACCCTTTGGCCCACTCGATCAGCACCTCACCACGCTCACCCAGAGATGCAGCCACAACCGTCTCCTTGCAAAAAACCCACGGATCACCCAGTTCTCAGACACCCCGGCCATGGCCGACCCACACGCATCACGGGCATCAACCACGCGCTGACCCCATGCCGCTGGCGAATCCACGGCGTGCCGATCCCACACCTCAAGGACAGCACGCACGCCCGGCCAGCGGATTCATCACGCACACGCCGTTCATGCACCAGGGCCGTGTCAGGCCAAGGCCAGCCGACATCGACAGCGCGAAGTTTGTCACATTTGATTCATCAGGAACATCACTAATCCACATACCCTCATTCGGTGCAACGCACAAAACCGGTGCCCCCGTTTTTCCGATGAATGGCGCTTGTGCACTATGTCCTTCGAGCGAGTCGCCCCCTCTGCTGAAATGGCGCCCTTACAGGCGACTCCACTACCGTTTTCATGACTAACAAGCACGTAATGATCGTCGAACTGACGCCCGAACACGCCATCGGCCTTCAGTCATTGCTCCCCGGCAAGGACGTGCTGCTGATCCACGGCCTGAAAAAAGCCCTCATCAAGCTGCACACGACCGAAACCGATGTCATCGTTCTGGACTTCGGCACACATGGTGGGCCAGACCCCAGCCCATCCCCCGTGGACGCCTGCAAGCAACTGGCCACAGCCGCCCCCTCGGCGCGCATCATTGCCATCGGCGCGACCGACGAGCTGCTCTCCGAACAATTGCTGCTGCCCAACGTCTACGACATCCTCAACTACCCGTCAGAGACGAACGCGCTGGCCTATGCCGTTGATCGTGCCAGCCGCCTGCAACGCATCCGTCACCGGGCACACACCAGTGCCCGGCCACGCACCTTCGTCGAACTGCTGCCCGGCATCATGAGTGGCGATCCGACGATGAAGCGCATCGCCAAACGCAGCCAGCGCCTTGTCGGTCACAACGTCCGCATCCTGATCCAAGGTGAACCCGGCAGTGGCCGTAAGGCACTGGCCCGCTTCTTTGCTCACGCGCCTGCGCCGACGCGCGGCACGGGCGCCGACAAGGCAGACACATCCGCCACCAACGGCAACGCCCCCAACCGGCCACTGCCCTATCTGCTGGCCTGCAGCCGTCACACCCAGGGCAGTGAGATCGAGGCACTGTTCCGGGAAGCCATCAGCCAGGCATCATCAGCACAACCCCCAGTGGTCGTTCTGGAGAACATCGAGCAGATCGACCCCACCACGCAGACCGAGCTGCTCTACCTGCTCAACAACAATGAAAGCCGCTGGAAGGACATCAACAGCCTGCCCCAGGTGATCAGCATCGCCGGCCCCTCCTTGGGCAGCCGCATCGTGGACGGACATTTCCGACGAGACTTGTACGACCGGCTCGGTCAGGTTCATCTGTGCCTGCCCCCGCTGCGCCAGCGAGGCGAGGACATCCGCGAACTGGCCGAGTGCTTCCTTGAGCAGCATCGCCTGGCCATGGACAAGCCCCAGAAACTCGTGCTGGCCGACGAAGCGCTCCAAGCCATCAACCGTCACAACTGGCCGGGCAATATCACCGAACTCGAGAACGTGATGCAGCGCGCCACCATCGCAGCCGAAGGCGTCTATGTTCAGGCCCAGGATCTTGGTCTGCCTTGTGACGACACACCGGCACCGATCACGCTGCGGCAAGCACGAGATGAAGCCGAACACAGCGCCATCCTGATCGCACTCAAGCATGCCAACGGCAGCATTGCCAAAGCCGCCAACACACTGGCCATCAGCCGTCCCACCCTCTACGATCTGCTCGCCAAGCACCAAATCCGGTAAAATGGCGTAGCCTGAGGGTTGGTTTCACCATCGTGTCTGAAAGCCAGCCCATCGACCATTCCGAGAGGTTTTCACCCTTGGCTCTGCATCATCAGCGGCATTCCTCCCGAACCCGGTATCTGGTGGCCTCCACCGTCACCCTGTTCACGGTTGCCTCCCAGGCCCAAACGGGCGGCCCCATCGGCGGCCCGATTGGCGCCCCGACAGGCGCGCACGGGGCCAATGGCAGCTACAACCAGGGCAGCCGTGGCGCCTTGTCCGCCCCCAGCACCAACTGGTCATCAGGCCGGCAAGCCGGCAAGGGCAATTTCAACGCCGATCGCCGCAACCAGTCGCATAACCTGCAGCGTCAGTACTACAACCCGCCGCCGCCCGTCACGAACATCCAACAGGTGCCTCGTCAGGCCCGCCCCAGCACGTCGGTACAGCAAACCCGTCGTCAACAGCAACAGCAGCAGGCCACCACGGTCATCCGCCGCCAACAGAACAAATACGGCACGGAAGAAAAGATCAATCTGGAACCCCTCACCCGCAAGGTCGCCCGCACAGAAACCAGCTCGGTCGAGCACTATCGCGACCTGGTACAAAAAGGCATGCTCGCCGAGGCCGGCTTTGGCAGCACCCCTGACTACAAACGGGCACATGGCCTGTACTGCGAAGCGGCCCGTGGCGGCTATCCAGATGCGATGGTTCGTCTCGGATGGATCTATGCCGACGGCAAGGGCGTGACCAAAAACCCTGACATCGCGGCCACGCTCTTCGAGCGTGCCGCCCGTTTCGGCAGCGACATCGGACGTGACCTCTCCGGGCGTTACAAAGTGGGCAAGGTCGTCATCCCCACCTGCCTCAAAGGCAGCGTGGTCGAAAAAGGCACCCCCGAACGGGCCGCCACCGCCACCGAACTGGCCGCCCTCAGCAACCATACGGCCGGCTCGAAAAACCCGGTGGTCGGCGCCGCACGTGCCAAGATCGTCCAGCACGTGTTCAAGGAAGCCCGCAAATACAAGCTCGATCCGCGTCTCGTGTTGGCGGTCATGTCGACCGAATCGGCCTTCAATCCCAATGCCCGTTCCGAGCGCAACGCCTTTGGCCTGATGCAGCTCATTCCGGAAACGGCCGAACGCTTCGGCGTGGTGGACGTGCTCGACCCGGTTCAAAACATCCGGGGGGGCATGGCCTATCTGCGCTGGCTGCTGAACTACTATCGAGGGGATGTGAGCCTCGTGCTGGCCGCATACAACGCCGGGGAAGGTGCGGTGGATCGCCATAACGGCGTCCCGCCCTTTGCCGAAACGGTGGCTTATGTGCAGCGCATTCGCGCCGCTTACCCCTTCGACCACCACCCGTACGACCCCAGCGCCGGCAACGCCCGCTCAGCCGTCATCAACAAGAACAAGGCGCTTTCGGGCCTACCCACCAAGCCAGGCGGTGCCTGACGACGCGCTGGGCTGCCAGGGCGCGCGGGGACGAATCACAGTGCACGACGCGCCCTAAACTTGCTGATCAGGCGCCGTGCAGACGGCAGGATGCTCCGGTTGCAGGTTCAAGGTCAGGGCGTTGCCCTCACCCGTGTTCTGCGGTGGCTTCGGCCTGACGACGTCCGACCAAGGAGAATCGGCAACCGTCGTTGGGCTGGTGGGTTCAGTACCAGGGTTCCGATGGGTTTCAGCGCCTCGATTGGCCACATCAGCGCCTTCTGCACCCTTGCCGCCATCGGTGTTGTCGGTGCCTTCAGCGCCCTGGGCGCCACCGGCTCCTTCGGCATCGCCCTCGTCCTCTTCGTCTTCTTCGTCATCTTCCGGCAGTGGCGGCCAATCGGTCATGTCCGGGGGTTCGATCTCCGGCAACCCTTCGTCCCGCGCAGGGTTGTCGACCGGCAGCGCATCAGCGCCGGCGGCTTGGTCCTGCCCCCCTGATGTACCCAGAGGCTGTGGCGATCCGAGCGGTTTCAATGCCCCACCGGCGGCGCCCGCCTGAGGCGGCGGGTTCATCGCCGCCTGCAACCAGTCCGAGCGGCGTGCCGGCGACATCATCCGCATCGTGGCCACCACCTTGACGGGAATTCGCCCATCCGCCTTGCCGAGTAGCGTCCGAGCCTTGTAGTAACGGCAGACATCCGGCGTACCCACCTGGTAAAGGGCTTGGTCGCCGCAGCCGTTCCAGCTCGACAGCGCGCCAAGTACGAGCCGACCAATCAGCGGCACCGACAGCCGGACGCCATAATCCATTTCAAGCCGAAGCAGGTTGGCATCCCCCAGCGTCTGACCCGAACGCTGGCCCACTGGCTCGCCACGACGAAGACCCGCAGAGCCTGAACGGGGTTGCGTCTTCAGGCGACGATTGTTCAGGTTGTCATTGGGGATTTCGTCCATGCCCTGAATGCGCTCACCAAAAGCGTCCAGCGCCGGTTCGGCCCAGTCCTCGAAACTCTCCAAGGTCGGCGAACGTTGGGCCAGCCGTAGCCAACCGAGGCGCATGCCCGACTCAACCTCGATCATGGCTTGAGCCTCTGCGGTGAGCTTGCTCTTCCAGTCTTTGGCACCATGGAGCCACGGTGCCAAGCCATTGGCCAACCCCTGTTTGATCGCGGCAGGATCGGCATGCGCCACCGCACCCTGCCGAGCCGCCTCATTCAGCGCATAGTCCAGCGAGTGCTTGGCATGAAACACCAACACGAACTGGATGATGGCCAGGAGCAGCAAAAGCAGCACCGGCAAAGCCACGATCAGCTCCACCGATGACACGCCCCGGCAACGTCGGACAACGAAAACGCCATGCCCACTGAAAGCCCCCTGCTGGCGAAAAACGCCATACCGACGGAAACGATGTCGTTCAGCCATGATCGGCCTCCTTCTCGTTGATACCCACGGTCGAGGGCTGGCCTTGCGTGCTTGACGGGTCGGACGCTGGCTTCGACGGCATCAGGATCTGCGGTACGGACGAGGCGTTCTCCTCTTTCACTTCCGCTGTCGGTGTCGGTGTGGGTGTAAGGGCAGGTACAGATGTTGGTGCAGCTTGATTGGGCTGACTCCCCCCGCCTGACAGAATCTCTGGCTTGGCAGGCACGCCGGTTGACTTGGTTTGCGGGGTCGGCACGGCTTGGGCAGCAGCCTTTTTTGCCGCGCGCCGGGGTGGTTTGTCATAGACGATCGTCACGCGCTGGCGCGTGTTCGCCTGCCCGAGGGGCAAAGCCGTTGAAGGTGCCCATGCGTGTGTCAGTCGATCATTTGGGCGGTGTGCTATCCGGTTGAGCGATTGAGCCTCCCAAGCCCCCAGACGCACCATCAGCTGGTTGACCTGCTCGGACTGCGCGCGCAACTGCTGCGACATTCGCGCGGCCATCGCCACGTCCAGACCCACGGCCGCACGCACTTCAGGGTCTTGCTGAAGCTGCTCGATCCAGGCCAGCGATTGATGCGACTGCTCGACGGCCATCAGATTCACATTGATCATGGCCTTCAATTGCCGTGCCTGCCGCGCGATTCGCGCTGTCCGGACATCTTGCTGCGTCTGCTTGGCCCCTTTTTGTCGCTTGGCCTGCTTGGGCTGATTGGCCTGATTGAGCGGCTCGCGCTGCCTGCCCGACGTGTTCATGTCTGCAGCCCCCGTACCGGCCTCGATCTCTGCCTGCATGCTCACCTCCATCAGCCGCCCGTAGGCCGCCAGAGCCAGCCCCTTCTCCCCGCGCCGCTGGTGCAGATTGCCCATCCTGAAGAGCGCTTGTTCACGATGTTGCACGCTCAATTCCGCGATGGAATGGAACAAAGACAAGGCTTGTGCATCCTGCTGCGCCTGATACAAACGCTCGGCCTCGGCAAGCGCCTGGTCGATACCCATCGGCGAACCAGCATGTGCCGCTGTGCGGCCAACTGCCGGCATCTGAAGTTGTGGCCGGGAGTGACCGGCTGACTGTGCCGGCCAGAAAACGGTTTGAACCGATTGCACGTGTTGAGCGGGTTGAACGTGCTGCGCGGAACGCACCGACCGAACCGATCTGACTGATTGAGCCGATTGCATGGGCTGAGCCGCTCGAACGGCTTTGGCTGATTTAACCGATTGCGATTTCACCGACTGAACAGGCCGAACCGATCGAGCTGCTCGAACGGAGGTGGCCGGTTTAACAACTTCAACCGGCTGAAGCAATTGAGGCGGCTGAACCTGTTGAGCCGCTTGAGCAGCATGGGCGACAGACGCGGCCAAGCCATGTCCAACCAGACAGCCGATAACAACCAGCCCAAAGACTAAGCACGCCCCGGGTGCGCCCCGTTCAGGCTTCTCCAGCCTCGATGGCGCCACCGAAATAGCCGATGCGCACGATGGATTTGATGCCGATGAGGGCGTGGATATGCCTGATGCTTCCTGCATTTCCGATGGGTTCGATGCCGCCGAGGCACTTGACAGGCTGGATGCCCCCAGCGACATCGAAGGCTTCAGTCCTCTCTGCCGGGAAGGCTCGAAAATGTCCCGGCTGTGTCGGAGCATCAGTTGCTGTCCAGGCTGAATGCCGAGACGGGCGATTTCACCCGCCCGCATTTCAAGAACGGCCGATGCGCCCCCGCACAGCCGCACGCCCCAACGGGGCAAGCGGCAGCACTTCATCACCCGCCCGTGGGCATCGAAAAACACCAGATCGAGCGCATGCCGCATGCCAAAGCCGTGCACCGAGGCCGTGCGGGGAAACAGCATGCCGGCGGCCGATGCCAGCACCGGTCGGCCCAACAGACCGCGTGCCCGCTGCCACCAGTTGGTTGCCACCCAGGTGTCGATCACGATGATCCTGTTCTTGTCCATCAGAACAGCCCCTCGCTCAGCACCTGCATCACGATCGGGAAAAAGACGATGATGAAGGTGCACGGAAAAATGCAGGTCATCAGCGGAAACAGCATTTTCACGGGCGCTTTCAGCGCCATCGCCTCGGCCTGCATGAAACGCTCCTGCCGGCGCTGATCGGCTTGTGCCCGCAAAATCGGCCCCAGACTCGACCCCTGACGCTCCGCTGTCAGGATGGCGGCAATCCAGTTTGAAACGGCTGGCAACTGCACCCGCTCAGCCAACGCACGCAGGCTCTCGGCCCGCGTGCGCCCAGCGCGAATGTCACGCAGCACCCGGCGCAGCTCCTCTTCCATCGGGCCGTTCGGCCCCTTGTCGACGGCATGCTGCAAGGCCCCCGTCATGTTCGAGCCGGCCTCGATGGCAAGCGTGATCACGTCCAGATAAAAGGGCAGCGCCCGATTGATCTGCCGCACACGGCGTGCGAGCCGATCCCGCAACCAGCTCACGGGCATCATCACGCCCAACACGAAAGCCATCACGAGCCACGACGCCGAAGGCCAGCCCTGTGGCAACCAGGCCAGCACCAGCAGCAAAACCGCCAGGAAGCCACCCAGCACCTGCCCCGCCACGAACTCATCGACCGTGAGTGCAAATTCCAGCCCTGCCCGGCGCAACTGTTCCTGCAAGCGGCGACGGGCCATCGGCGAAATCAAGGGCCGAATCCAGTAAGCCACCGCATGCCCGGCCCAGCCCAACAGCTGCCAATATCGCGGCGGCTGATCCTGATACGGGCGCTCGACCTCGGGCACCTCGCTCACCACCTGCTTGCCGCACAACAGCAGCAACCAGACCGCCATCACCAAGGCACCAATGGCCACGGCGGGCAACATCATCGACATCCATCCGTCTGACATTCTTTCCTCCTACCCATCCAGGAAAACCAGTCCGTGCAATTGCCCCTCACGACCTGCTGCGCTACACATCGATCGCCATGATCCGGCGGATGAACATCAGGCCCATCAGTTCGAGCACCACGACGAGTGCGCAGACCACCAGGCCCTGCCAGGTATGGATGAGCGGTGCCATCGAGTCCGGCTCCAGCACAAAGAGCGCACACGCCACGCCAAAAGGCAGACAGACCATCACCCAGCCCTGCATCCGTCCCTGCGACGTGAGCGCCACGATCTTCTCTTCCAGGGCAATCTTCTTGCGTATCGTGTCAGCCAGACGCTCCAGTGTCTCGGCAAGATTTCCGCCACTTTCATTGGCTATCCGAACGGCTGCACCAAACAGTCTTAGGTCGTCGCAGGCCATTCGGCGCTCCAGGTTCAAAAGCGCATCATCAAGCGTCACCCCCAGCCGCAGCTCGCGCAGCATCAGCTCGAACTCCTGTCCACCCGGTGCCGGCAGCTCGGCTGCCATCTGACGGAGCGCGAGCGTCATGCTGGCCCCCGCACGGATGCCACCGGCCACCAGCATCATGGCGTCCGGCAACTGCTGGGCAAAACGCTGGCGCCGCACATGGCTGAGCCGCGCAATCAGCAGGCTGGGCAAGGCACCTGCAGCCAGCAATGCCGCCACGACCAGCACCCAGGAGCGGGTCAGGAACCAGACGACCAGACAGGCCATGCCGCCCAGCAGCAGGTTGGCCCTGAAGAGGCGGTTCACATCCACGTAGAGCAGCAGCTCCTTCATGCCACGCCCCACCCGCCCGCTGAAATGCCGGTGATAACCTTCACCCGCCTTCGCCATGCCGGGCATCATCACGAGGGCGGCGGCGATCACCGCCAAGGCCAGCGCCACGGCTGCGAGCCAGAACCAGCCATCCCACCCCGCCCCCTGACCCGCCACCATCACCGCTTGCACCGTCGTCGAGGCACTCATGCGTGTTCTCCTGCCATCGTCAGCGGCTCTGCGTGCCGATTCTCGAAAATGCCCAGATCCACCGGCACGCCCCGGTCACGCAAGGCTTCATAGAACGAGGGAATCTGCTGCGTGGCAACGAAACGCCCCTGAACCTTCGCGTGCTTCTGCCCCGTCTGCTCGAAGCGGAAAATCTCCTGGGTCTGAATCCGCCCACTCTCGACGCCACACACTTCGGTGATCGAGGTGATCCGGCGGCTGCCATCCGGAAAGCGGGCCTGATGCACGATCAGATCGACCGCGCTCGCCACCTGCTCCCGCAAGGCCGCCAGCGGCAGTTCCAGCCCCGCCATCAGCATCAGCACCTCCAGACGTGACAGCACGTCACGAGGGGCATTGGCGTGGATCGTGGTGAGCGAGCCTTCATGACCAGTGTTCATCGCCTGCATCATGTCGAGGGCTTCAGCCCCACGACACTCGCCCACGATGATCCGGTCAGGGCGCATGCGCAGCGCGTTCTTCACCAGATCACGGATCGTGATGGCGCCCCGCCCTTCGGCGTTGGGCGGGCGTGATTCGAGCGAAACCAGATGCGGGTGCATCAGTTTCAGTTCGGCCGCATCCTCGATGGTGATCAGCCGCTCGCCGGTCGGAATCAGGTTCGAGAGCACGTTGAGCAGTGTCGTCTTGCCCGAACCGGTGCCGCCCGACACCACGATGCTCTTGTGCTCGCGCACGCAGATGGTCAGAAAAGCCATCATCTCGGCCGTTGCGCTGCCATGGGCCACCAGCGTGTCGGGCGTCATCACGGTGCGATTGAAGCGCCGGATCGTGATCGTCGGCCCCTTCAAAGCCACGGGCGGAATGATGGCGTTGACCCGAGAGCCGTCCGGCAGACGGGCATCCACGAGCGGTGACGACTCGTCGATCCGTCGCCCGAGCGGCGCCACGATCCTTTCGATCACGTTGCGAATGGCGTCATCATCGGAAAACGCGAGCGGCACCTGCTCCAGGCAGCCCTTGCGCTCGACGAAGATGTCGGTGGCACTGTTGACCATGATTTCACTGATCAACGGATCGACCATCAGACGCTCCAGAGGCCCCAGCCCCACGGCCTCATCCACCGTGTCGCGCACCAGACGCTCACGGTCGATGTCAGCCGGCAGATCCGCAAGACTTGCCACGATGCCTTCGACAGCCGACTGCACCTCAGCACGCAACTGCTCGGTCGAATATTGGGCCAGATTGCTGCGGCGCAAGTCGATCATGTCGAGCAGCTTGCGATGCACCATCCGTCGCCATCCCAATGCCCTTGCCTGCTCCTGCACGGCACGGGCGTGAAGGGCGCGCTGTGCCTGGCTGCCTGAGCGCGCCGATCTGTGCGCACCGTCATCCCCAGCATGCTCTTCAACAGGTGCCTTCACGGGCGCTGCTGCATGGTTCATCACTGCGGCCTGATCCAGCGTACGCTGAGAGGCAAGACCCGTGTCAGCACGAGCCGTGTCGGGCTGATGGCGCTCATCCGGCTGCGCGTCCTGGTCGGTTGCCATCAACGCGTCAGCTGCCGCCAGCTTGTCGGGCTGTGGCTGCCCGCCAGATTGTGACCCCCTCCCGGATTGAGGCCACTTGCTGCTCAACGCGGCAGATGAAACAAACGGCCCGGCCTTTTCACAAGGTGACGAATCATACGGATCATCATCACCTACGCCTGCACCTGCACCTGCACCTGCACCAGGGTGATCGTCGAAGCGATCCGATGGCGTGTCCAAATCATCCAGCCATTCGCCCCCACCATCAGCACCGACCTCATCACGGGCGGCATATCCGACACGCACGCCGCCTTCGGCATCCTGCGGCAACTGCGCCGCCTCCTCGTGCACCCGCAGTCTGTAGCCGGCCACGAAAATCTCGTCGCTGGACGACAACGGCCCGTATTCCACCACCCGCTCGCCGTTGACGCGGGTGCCGGCAATGGTGCCCATGTCAACCAGCTTGATGCCCAGACCGACCCGGTGCAATTCGGCATGCACCCGCGCCACGCGCCAGCCCGAGAGCGGCACCTCCACATCCTTGCCCCGGCCGATCCGGCAAGGAAAGCGCGCGACCTGAATCGTTCTGGCCGATTTGCCCGCTTCCTCGATTCTCACATTCAACATGACATCCCTCATCGATCCGGTTTTCAATCCAGCATCCCGACCGCTTCCTTGATCTGCTGAAAGCGCGACTCGATCGGGGCAAGGCGCGCATCGTTCGCCTGTGTCTGCTCATCCGCCAGATGCGGGGTGATCAGCACGATCATTTCGCTTTCACGATTACGAAAGCGCCGGGACTTGAACAGATGGCCGATGATGGGCAAATCCCCCAAGCCAGGGATTTTCTCGACGGCGCCCGTCATTTCCTGGCTGACCATGCCGGCGATGACGAGCGTCTGGCCCGGTCGGAGGTTCACATCCGTGCTGGCGCTCTGCTTGCGCAGGCCCGGCATGCCCTGCACCACCACGTCCTCGTTGATCGACGAGATTTCCGTGTGAAGGCTCGCCGAGATGATCCCTTGGGCGTTGACGGTGGGCGAGACATCAAAGCGCACCCCGTATTCCTTGAACTGCACCGAAGCCGAGCCATTGCCGCCCAGCACCGGCAGCGGCAGCTCGCCACCCGCCACGAAACGGGCGTTGCCGCCGGAGCGCGTCGAGAGCCTCGGTTCGGCCAGTACGGCCGCATCCCCGTTCTGCACCATCAGATCGATCATCGAGCGCAAGGAGGAGGCCAGTGACACCGAGGTGGCAAAGGGCGACACGCGCGGAAACACCGGTATGCCGGCGGCCTGTGCAGCAGCCTCACCCGCCCCACCCGGCAGCAACGCCGCACTGCGTTTGAAATCGCCCAGCACGCCAAAGCTCGGCCCGGCCATCGACCAGGCGCCGGCGCCCGAATGCCAGCGCACCCCCAACTGCTTCAGCGCGTTTCGACTCACCTCGATCATCTTCACATCGAGGTTCACCATCCGCTCGAAACCGGTTCGGCTGACCAGACTCACCACGTCCGGATAGCGCTTCAGCACTTCACCCACCCGGTAGCTGCCCTCTTCCGTGGGCTGCTCGCCTTCGATCACGATCTTGTTGCCTGCCACACGGGCAATGACCCCGCTGTGTTGCCCCAGCAAGGCATTGATCTCCTCGACGAGCCGTTGCTGGTTTTGCGCCGTGACCTGAATCCTGTATTTGCGGATTTCGCCATGACCCAGCCAGAGGTGCAGCGTGCTTTCACCCACACTTTCAGGCAACAGCAGCAATTGCCGGTTATCCAGCGCGTTCACCTGAAGGATGCGCCCGTTGCCCACGGCAGCACGCCGAACCGCACCGACGTTCAACAAATGCGCCTGCCCCACGCCCAGACTCAGCGTGATCTCCTCCGTCTGCACCGGTCTGATCGTGCCGGGACGCGAGGCTGCCGTACTGCCCGTGCGGGCCTCCAGGGTTTTAGCCGGCATCGACGCCACCGACAACCTCGGTGGCGTGCTTACCAAAGCTGCCGACGCCTGCCCGGCATTCGATGACGATCGCCGAGACAGCATGCGCTTGGCATGCGTTGCTGACAGCAACGTGGCTGGCTCTTGCAACGCTTTCACTTGATCCCCCGACAGCGTCATGGCCTGCGGCATCGCGGCGATGGCAGCCTCCGGGCTGGCAGCCTGTTTGACCGATGCCCCTGCCATTGGCTGCGCACTGCCATCACCGCGCTGACTTGCCTCACCCGCCATCGTGGCACACCCGGCCATGAAAGGCAGCGCAGCGAACACCAGCACGGCCATCCGCTTCGGCCAACCAGGCCCCCTGCCAGCCAAAACACCCAACGAGGAAATACCCGGAACCATGGCGTACTCCTTCAAAGACACCGACACCTTCGTCATCGACTTGTTCATGATTGATTCGTTCGCAGATCGTTTGTCTGAACCGGGTTGACAACCTCGACACTGCCTCGAGATGCCTGCGCACCAGCAGCGGATTGAACGCCAGCCTGCACGCCAGCATCCCGCTCCGTCCTCTGTTGAATGGACGGCACCTGATAGCGACGCTGCGCTGAGCCAACCTGTCGAACCTGTCCAGGCGCGTGGCCTGGCTGGGCCTGCTGGGTCTGTTGGCCCGTTTGTGCGGACGGCACCGACGCCGACGCCGGCAACACATGCTGTTTCATCGGCTGCGAGCCGGCCTGCCCCATGCCTCCGATGATGATCTGTGGCCCCGAGGCCGTGCGGCGCAACATCCGTTTGGGCTCCACCGGCTGGGGCAGGTCGAACAGGTGACGGATGTCGATGGCGGCCGTGTTCATCGGCAGGTTGTCTTCCGGGTTTCTCAAAATGGCAGTGAGACGCCCGGCACGCTGGGCCACCACCAGCCGCTGGGCCTGCTTGGGGTCGACCTCGACCGTCACGGCCGAATAGCGACGTGTTTCACCATCCTCCTCGATACCGGGGCGGACGTGATGGCCGGTGGCCAGCACCAGCAGGTTTTGCAGCAGCGGCACGGTTCGCTCCAGTGCCATGTCGGCCCCGCCATGTGAGGCGGGTGGACGAGCACTCAGCAACAAGTCGATCCGGTCGCCGGGCTGCAACATGCCCGAGATCGAATTGATCTCATCGACCGAGATGGTCAGCGCGCGAATGCCGGGTTTCACCCGTGAGGAGAACATCAGCTGCTCGCCGGCCGCCACGGCCATTGTGGACAGAAATTCGCCCGAAGCCAGTGGCATGCTGAGCTGTTGCCCCACCAGCACATCGAACTGCTCGGGCCGAACGGCATGGCTGGGCACAAAATCAACAGGCACCGAACGAAGTGCCATCGTGTCGGCACTGATCACATCGCCTTTTTGCAAAGGCAGACGCGCCACCACGACATCAATCATCTGCTGAGCCGGCTGAACCAGCCGCGCCCGTTCTTCCTGTACCCGCTCATTCACATAACGTGAGCCGGCATAAACTGCGATCGCACCGCAGAGGACGGCGCCTCCCATCAGCAACAGGTTCCGATGGCGCTGCAGGATTCTCAGAGCAATGGCATTCATGGCAACGATATTCCGTAAGTGAAACGAGCGTAATAAGACTGGATGGCGTCGAGCAGCTGTTTCAGCACACTGCTTCCCTGGTCACTGACCAGCACCATCACGACAAGAACCACCAGTACCAGGTATTCGATGGCCGCTTGGCCATGCTGCCCGGATGTCGGCAGCTTCGATGCGTTTGAAATCAGGTTCATCTCAGCGCCTCCAGTGCAGCACGACCGTCTGCCCGCCCGGCTGTTGGGAGACGGTGAGCAAGATCTCCGCCGAACCTTTGACATAGAACACGGCCTGACCAGCGGAGCGCTGCACCGGTTTCAGGCGCCTGGCTGAACGGGTGCCAGCCTCGGTCGAAGAACGGGTGTCCGCCTCGACCTTCGAGCGTTTCTCGGACGATGACCTCGTGAGCAGCCCGGACAAGGTAGACGCACCGATGGCTGAGCTGCCGACATCAGCGGCTACGTCGGCAACGGTCTCATCACGCGCCTTTTCAAGATCCAGCTCAAATTTCTGAAAGCCCTGGCGTTGCAACTGTCGGTCAATCCAGGTGTCGAGCCGACGCATCGGACTGTCGCTCACCGCCAGCATCGTGGTGTTCAGGCGCCCGCCATCCTCATGGCGGATCGGTGGCTGGATCACGGCACGGGGCGGCAGCAAGGCACGAAACCACTGCTCATCCTCGCGCAATGCCTGCACGGCCTTTTCATCGGGTGTCCAGCGGATACGCCGGCCCTCGACATGGCCCGCAGCACGCTGACGCAGCTCGATCGTCTCGATCACCTCACCATCCAGCCGGGTGATCAGCTGCCAGTCGTCCCGCGTGCCGCGCATCGGCGACACCTCGGCCATCAACCATGTTTTCTCCAGCGCCTGCAAGGTGTCTTCGACCGAGCCTTGCCACTCAAATTGCGTGAGACTCAGGCGGCCACCCGCCATCATCGAATCCGCCATGACGACCGCCTCGCGTGGCTCAAAGCCGGCAGCCTGCGTGCTGGCGGGCAGGCTCAAGCCAACAGCCGACACCAGCAAGATCTGCATCATGGCCTGCTGCCATCCCTTGTCCGTCACCCGCACCGTCTGTCTCAGGATGACCCGCCCGGCCTTGTTCATGGCCGCCTGCCGCGCTGTGGCCAGGCTTGTCTGTCTCGTCTTTTTCATCCACATGCCCCCGATTCAAGGTTTTTTCAAACGGTCTTCAGGCACCTTCTCGACATCCACCTCCAGACGCCGGAAACGCTCTCCATGCGGCACCACGAGATCCGCACCCATGCGATCCAGACGGTGCATCATGTCGACAAGCGGCGTATAAATCAGTGAGAACAGCGACTCGGGATCGGTGGCCGATGAATTGGCGATGACCTCGGGCGGCGCCATGCCGATCAGCTCCTGGCTGAGCGAGGAAAACCTCGCCAGATTTGGCAGGCGCTTGCCCTGATCAACCCGTGATTGCAGGCTTTGAGCTTCCCTGCCCTTGGCACTGCTCGCATTCCAGCTGTCGGTGAGCACCACGGTCTTGCTGGCAAGGCTGAGCGGCTGATCGAGCGGACGATCCCAAGTCAGCCCCTGAACCAGTTTGGGATCGAACCATGCCCGGCTCTCGACGGTGGCGCTCACCAGGCCACCAAAAAACGGCATGCCGAAGGCATCTGGCCCCACCACCTGCGACATGGCCTCGGCAAGCCGCATCAATTTGGGTGATTTCGATGGTGCTTCCTCCCCCGGTGCCGCACCATGGTCAGGCGGGTTGCTGCTGGACAAGCGGACATGTCCCACCCGTTTCTCGGCCTCGCCGTAGCCCTTTTGCATCGCGTCGGCCCACTCATGCCGGATCGACAGCGAGATGTCGTCCAGCCGTGCAATCAGCGGCTGGCCTTCCCGATTACGCCAGAAACGGTTGCCATCAGCCTGCACCGATAAATCGGTGGGCAGATCATGAGAATGGACATCGATCTGCCGCTGGCTGAAATGGCGCCGTCTGACATGGGCCTCGATCTCGGCTTGTCCCTCGGTGTCGGCGCATGCCTCCGGGCGGATCGAACACTCGAAGGCCGCCGTTCGGGATGCCGCCACCGTGGCATGACGGATGTCCTGATACTTCGCCACCAGCGGAATGGCGATCAGAAAGGGCACCACCGCAATGGCCAACACCAGAGTTTCGGTCATGGCCTGCCCTTGTTCGATGGATGGATGCATGCTTGGCTCCGACATGCTTCGCGTCTGGATTCGCGTGTGAATGAATGGCATCATGGATTGCTGAACTGGTAGCCGAGCGACAGAGACTCCCGAAGATGCCAAGGCACCGGAATCAGCCTGACCTGCCAGTACGGGCTGTAGAGGCTTGCGTATTCAACTCGGCTATCGGCAGCAGGCGGTCGGCGGAAATACACCTCGGCCATCGACAGGGCCAGCATGGGACTTCTTTCACTGGCAAAGTTGTCCTTCGGCTGTACACGCCCAGCCCCCAATTGCCGGTTTTGCGCGGTGCCGATGGCATCCGGATTCTTGATGCGGCCGACAATCCCCACCTGCATGACGGGAAAGCGGTCGTTCTTTTTCAGGGCCGCGCTGTCGAAATCCAGGCCATATACGCTGGGCAGGCCGAAGTAGGTGCCACTCGACCAGAACGCATGGTCTTGCGCTGCACGACGATAGGCGCTGCCGTTTCGGGTTTTCTGGCCGCTTGCGTTCTGCCCCATCACGCCCAGGGCGTCGAGCGTGCCTTTCGGATCGGTGGCCACCTCGCCACCGCCCCAGGCGAGTGGAATTCGCTCACGCAGCCCGCACCGCAGACGCTTCCTGGGCAGGTGCACGGAAAAGGTGTCATACGCCTGCCAACGATCGAGGCTGCTCTCATGGTCGAGGATCAACTCGGTCTGCCCCTCGCGAACCACACCCCCCAGGCAATTCTGCTCAATGCTTTGGCCCCTCGCCTCCGTATAAGCATCCCTCGATGCCATCACGACCTCACGCAAGCGTCCCCGATCCTCACCGGCATAACGCTTCGTGATGTCGGCAGCATCGAATATCCCCTTGGGCATCACGAAGGCATGGAAACGGCGATCGGTCTGTGCGATCACCTCGTTGGCAATGGCTGAGAGCGCAATGCCACTGTTCGTCATCACATGAATGATCTGCTGGCTCGTTGCCAGAGCATGGTTGTAACCACTGCGCGCCGCCACTTCGACGGCGGCCGTGTAGTGGGTCAGTTGCAAGCCCAGACGGGTGACTTCTTCAGCCGCTTGCAGCGCCTGGCGCACCCCCGGCCAGTAGCGCCCCACCTGGCTGGCCCGCTCGACCATGCCTTGCAAAAAGCGGGCAAAGGACACGAGCGTGGTGGCCTGCGCGATGGCCACCTCGTTGGCGATGATGGCCCGGTTGGCATAGGCGTAATAATTCATCGACCGTGCCCGCCACAGACCGGCACTGTAGGCGGCAGCATCCGTGGCGTTGACCAGCCTCAGCTTGGCCGCCGTGCTCTGGCCGGCCGAGAACTGGAAGAAGGCCAGCAACGCCACCACCACCAGCAGGAACATGCCGAGCACCAGAGCCTGGCCACGCTGCCGGTGGACAACACGCATGGGCCAGCAGACATGAAAGGCTTGCCTTCCCTGAAAGCATGGCCTTTCCAGCGTGGTTTGGTCAGCAGGACGGGCACTGCCCGCCATGGCCCTGGTGAACAGAACAGACATGATCAAGCTCCTGATGTCGTTGCCGGATGCCGTAGCCTGGTGCACGGGCGCGATCAGTGGTTGTCTGCGTTGTAGCTCTTCAGGGTGGCCTTGGTCTCGGCCGAGCTGACGGCCTTGTCGGCGGCATCCTTCGCGGCCTTGATGCCCTTGTCGGCGTTCTCACCCGCAATTTCGAGTGCGATGCCCGAAGTGGCGCCCCGGATGGACTGCCCCAGGAAGGAATAAACACCGATGGCCGCCACACCCACGAGGGCGACGATCACGATGTATTCGGTCATGCCCTGGCCCAGGGACTTGCGGCGGGCGCCGCTGGCTTGGGCAAGGCCCGATCGTTTGGACGATGCGCAGGCTGCAGCCTCGGCTGCCTTCACACGCGAGATGGACGAGCCGATACACGAGGTGGACGAGCCGATCTCAGCCGGCTGACGAGCGGTGTGCGGGGCGGAGAGAGAGGGGATGGCTTGGAACATGAAGCACTCCTTGTTTGCTGTGTGGAAGGAGGCTCCATCTTGAAGAAGACGGGCAGATCGACAGATCACCCAAGCGGCCTAATCGGCCTAGATCGATACGCCATTCATCGGCCAGACGAACGGTTCAGCTGAGGGGCAGACGGAAAAAGTTGGCATGGCAGGCATCATGGGTGCCCCGCAGGTAACAGCACCAGGGCAGGCCCCAACCCACCAGCCGATGCGCGACCACGCGCTTACTGGTCAAGCCCGCCATGCGCTCAGGCGGTCGTGTCGAGGTCACAGGATCAGCCAGCGGCCAGCAGCCCGATGCCATGCAGGAAGACGATCACGATGGCCACGGGCGCCACGAAGCGCACGAGCAACAGCCAGACCGAAAACAGCCAGCCAGGCAGGTTGCTGCCAGTCGTCACCTCGGCACGCACGGCCTCGGTGCGCCAGGCCCAGGCCACGAACAGACCGATCAGCAAGGCGCCCAGGGGCATGCTCCAGGCCGAGACCAGATAATCGAGGCTGTCGAAAATCCCACGCTCACCGATCAGCTTCAGATGGCTGAGCCTGTCGAAAGACAGCGCGGAGGGTATGCCGGCCACGAACACGGCCAGGCCGATCCACAAGGTATAACGGCGCCGACGAGCCGGGTGATCACCAATGACGGCGGCCGTCGTGGTTTCCAGCATGGCAAAGGCCGAGGTCAGCGTGGCAAAGAGCACCAGAATCATGAAGATGGCAAAGAGCGGAATCCCGAAAGGCAACTTCGCAAACACGGCCGGCAGCACGGCAAAGATCAGGCCCGGCCCCTGATTGGGCTCAAAACCCAGTGCAAAGACGGCCGGGAAAATGACCAGACCGGCCAGCAGCGAAATCAGCAGATTCATCCAGACGACCAGATTGGCATTGCGGATCAGGTCGTTGTCATTTCTCAGGTAGGAGGCATAGGTGATCATGGCCGACACCCCGAGGCTCAACGCAAAAAACGCCTGCCCGAGTGCGCCCAGCATCGTCTCCCCATTCAGATACGACCAATCGGGGCTGAGCAGGAACTTCACCCCTTCGGCAGCACCATCCAGACTCAAGGAGCGGATGGCCAGCAGGATGAACATGATGAAGAGTGCCGGCATCATGTACTTGTTGGCCTTTTCGATGCCGGTGCTGACACCTGAACGAACGACCCAGATCGTGGCCGCCATGAATATCCCCTGAAACAGCAACACCTCGGCCGGATTCGTGATGAGGGATTGGAAAAAGGCGCCAAAATCGGTGCCGACCTGCAAGCTGCCCGTGAGCGCATGCCAGACATAGGCCACCACCCAACCACCGACCACGCTGTAGAAGGACAACAGCACGAAACAGGTGACAACCCCCATCCAGCCCACCAGGGGCCAGGCAGAACCGGGCTTGATGCGGCGGAACGCCTGAATGGCGCTGTGCCGGGCATGACGGCCGATGGCAAATTCGGCGATCAGGATCGGTGCTGCCACCAGAAACGTGAAGAGCAGGAAGAAGAGAACAAAAACAGCACCGCCGTGCGTGCCTGCCGTATAGGGAAATTTCCAGATGGCGCCCAAACCGATGGCCGATCCGGCGGACGACAGAATGAAACCCAGCTTGGACGACCAGTTGTCGCGTTGACTCATCCCTCTTGCTCTCCTGATGCTCAGGCCACGTGGCATTGGCATGCGCTGATGGCTACGCACGCGGCGGCATAGAAGCACAGCCTGCGATTGACGACCTGATTGACCCGGCGCGTACCGACCGCTTGCCGACAGCCAGCGTACGCGCCCAAACCTCAGATGATAGTCCAGCGCGTGTCATGCATTTGCTGTCCCATGCCATGCTCAAAAACCATGGGCTGCCAAGAGGCCGCACCAGGGCCCGATACGGTCACAGAAGAAAACGCCGTCCGTGTGCGGCCCAGATACCAGCCCGAAGGCCCCCAACGGGCCAGCATGCAACCGCCACCCCGACACAGCGTTGGCAGCGCAAACAACACGAAAAAACCCCGGCACCGAGCACGACACCTGGGTGCCCAGACAGGGCGCCGCCAGACATCAGCAGCACCTTGCCTGCCATCCAGATACCGGATCGGTACCGGGGTTCGAGGCTCGGCATTCACCGCCGGGACACATCAGCCCGAACGGTGAATGCAAGCACATCACTTCTTGTCGAAGAACTGCTCGTCTTCAGTCGAGCCTTTCAGCGCAGTCGTGGAGCTTTCAGCGCCTTCGATGGCAGTGGTGACGGCATCGAAGTAGCCGGTGCCGACTTCACGCTGGTGCTTGACGGCGGTGAAGCCACGATCGGCTGCAGCGAATTCGGCCTGCTGCAGCTCGACGAAAGCCGACATGTTGTCGCGGGCATAACCGTAGGCCAGGTTGAACATCGAGTAGTTGAGCGCGTGGAAGCCAGCCAGCGTGATGAACTGGAACTTGTAGCCCATGGCGCCCAGCTCGCGCTGGAACTTGGCGATGGTGGCATCGTCGAGGTTCTTCTTCCAGTTGAAGCTCGGCGAGCAGTTGTAGGACAACAGCTTGCCAGGGAACTGCTTGTGGATGGCCTCGGCAAACTTGCGGGCAAACTCCAGGTCAGGCTTGCCGGTTTCGCACCAGACCAGATCCGCGTAGGGAGCATAAGCCAGACCACGGGAGATGGCCTGCTCCAGACCCGGCTTGGTACGGAAAAAGCCTTCGACGGTGCGCTCACCGGTCAGGAAGGGTTTGTCGTTCTCGTCCACGTCGGAGGTGACGAGGTCGGCCGCTTCCGCATCGGTACGGGCCACGAGCACGGTGGGCACACCCATCACGTCGGCAGCCAGACGGGCGGCGACGAGCTTGGCGATGGCTTCACGGGTTGGCACCAGCACCTTGCCACCCATGTGGCCGCACTTCTTCACGGATGCGAGCTGGTCTTCGAAGTGAACGCCCGAGGCACCGGCGTCGATCATGGCCTTCATCAGCTCGAAAGCGTTCAGCACGCCACCAAAGCCGGCTTCTGCATCGGCCACGATCGGGGCGAAGTAGTCGACATAGCCTTCGTCGCCAGGGTTTTTGCCTTCCGACCACTGGATCTGGTCGGCACGGGTCAGCGTGTTGTTGATGCGGCGAACGACCTGCGGCACCGAGTTGGCCGGATACAGGGACTGATCCGGGTACATCTCGCCAGCCAGGTTGGCATCACCAGCCACCTGCCAGCCCGACAGGTAGATGGCCTTCAGGCCAGCCTTGACCTGCTGCATGGCCTGGTTGCCGGTCAGCGCACCCAGCGCGTTGATGAACGGCTCTTCGTTGATCAGCTTCCACAGCTTTTCGGAACCACGCTTGGCCAGGGTGTGCTCGATCGGAAGCGAACCGCGCAGCCGAACGACGGTCTCGGCGGTGTAGCCGCGGCGAATACCACGCCAGCGGGGGTTTTCTGCCCATTCTTTCTGCAGCTTCTGTGCTTCCTGTTCACGCAACGACATTGCTTCGTCTCCAGATATCGGGTTAAGGGGAACCAGTTAAACATGCGCCGACCCGTCGGTTGTACGGCGCCGCTTCGGTTGTGATGATAGGCCGAAAATGCTGCACAGCAACCAGGACACAGCGATATCAGGGCACATAAAAAACTATTTCATATCAGGTAGATAGAAAAATTTTTCATATAGGGAAAATATTATTTCATGTTACGAAAAACTTTCGCTGCCCTGCAGGTAAAGTGAATTTCATAATATGAAAGACCGACGATCATTCTGAAATGATCTTCATCCAGCGAACGCTCGCCCCCCTGCCACATCGGACAGCTGATCTGGCGTGGCATCATTCGTGCCATAGCCGGCCTGTGGCCTTGGCCGCACCGTCAGACCAGCACAAGGATGCCTCGATGCATCACGCGCGCCGAGACACGACACCTGCCGTCAAGCCGACCGAAGAGCTCGCAACGGCGGCGCATCGAGCAGGCGCCACAAGCGCCAGCTGCTCGCAAGCACGATGAAGAGCGCGCCCCCCAGCATCGACACCAGAAGCAGCCACCCGTCAGGCTGATAATCAAAACGGAACACCTGGCTGGCCAGCAACCAGCCGATCCCTGTCGCCCCAAGCGTGGCCATGAAGGCGGCCAGCAGCCCGGTGAGCGACATCTCGGCCAACTGCGCCCACATCAGCCGGCCTCGGGATGCACCCAATGCCCGCATCAGCGCCACTTCGGCCACCCTTTCGTCCTGAACGCTGCTCATCGCGGCATGGAGCACGATGAGGCCGGCAGCCAGCGTGAAGAGGAAGAGGAATTGCACGGCTTGGACCACCTGCGCAATGACGGCCTGCACCTGTGCTGCAATGACCCCGGTATCGATGACACTCAGGTTCGGCATGGCGGCGAGCAGGCGGCGCACGACCGGCGTCTTCTCGGACGGCAGATGAAAGGACGTGATCAGGCTTTGAGGTTGATCCGCCAACGCCTCGGGCGACGTGATCATGAAGAAATTGACACGCATCGAATCCCAGCGCAACCGACGCCCGCCGACCAGCGTGACGTCGACCGGCTGACCGGCCACGTCGAAGCGCAGTCGATCCCCCACCGACAGCCCCAGGGTCTTCATGATGCCGGTTTCTGCCGACACTTCAGCCGCGCCGGGCTTCAGCCACCGCCCCACCTCGACCGTGTTGTGAGCAGGCAGATGACTGGCATATGACAGGTTGAACGCCCGATCCACGAGACGTCTGGCCCGGTCGTCCTTGAAATCGGCCGCGCCTACCGGGCGATCATTGATGGCCACAAGCCGCCCTCGCACCACCGGGTGCAGCTCGATACCGCGCAACCCGTGCCGGGCCAGGATGCTCAGAAAGGTGTCCTGCTGTTCAGGCTGGATGTTGATGACGAAACGGTTCGGCGCATCGGCGGGCAGGGCCTGTTGCCAGCTTGCCAGCAGATCATGGCGCACCACCGTGAGCAGCAACATCGCCATCAGACCGATCGCCAGCGCCACGACCTGTGTGACCGTCACCATTCGGCGACGAGACCAGGCCGTCAAGGCAAGACGCAGGGTGAGGCCCAATTGGCCATGCCCCAGACGTGGACGTAACGCGGCAGACAGGCGAACGACAGCGGCCGCCGCCATCACGAAACACAGGCCCGCCACGACAAAGCCCATCAACGCCCAGGCAGCCAGACGCGGCTCGTCCACGAGCCAGAACATCAAGAGACCAAAGGCCAACAGGGCCGAGCCAGCCAACAACCAGACCGACAGCCTCGGTGCGCCCAGCTCCCGCCGCAGCACACGCAAGGGCGCCACATTGGAAAGCCGCAGAACCGGCACTGCCGCAAAGCCGAGAACCAGGACCACGGCCACGACCAGCGCCTGAAACGCGGGCATCATGCCTGCGGGCGGCAACGACAGGTGAGGCAACAGGCCACGGGCCAGACCGGCAAGCGCATGATGGGCGCCCCAGCCGATCAGCACGGCCAGCGCACCACCCGCCAACGCCAACCACAGCATTTCGAACCACAGGGCACGGCTCAGCAGAGACTGGCTGATGCCCATCACCTTCAGGACGGCAAAACCATCCAGATGCCGTTCGGCAAAGCGCCGGGCTGCCAGCCCGATGGCCACAGCCGCAATCAACGCCGATAACAGGGACACCAACGCAAGAAACTGACGCGCCCGCACCAACGTGGTCTGCATCTCAGGCCGCCCGCTCTCCAGCGTCTCGATACGCTGCCCCCGTTCAAGCCGTGCTTCGAGCCAGCGCTGGAAGCCAGCCACCTGCTCACGTGGCCCCGCCACCAGAAAACGATAATTGAGGCGACTGCCAGGGCCGATCAGGCCCGCCCTGGGCAAATCCTGCAAGGACATCATCAAGCGCGGTGCAAAATTGATGAAGGACGCCGCCCGCCCCGGTTCGATCAGAATCAGCCGGCTGATGCGCAAACGGATGTCGCCCAACCGCAGATACTGCCCCGGTTGGGCCCCCAGCGCCTGAGCCAGCGCCTGATCGATCCAGACCGTACCCGGTGCCGGCCCCTGCTGAAGGGATTCACTCGATGCCAGCAACTCGGCAGGCGATGGCATCACCACGGATTGGGCGAGCGTGGCTGATGTTGCCGCATCGGCAGTATCGTCGGCCGGCGCAGCCAGAGCCGCCGGCGTCACGCGCAGGCTGCCACGCAACGGATGATCCGCCGAGACCGCCAGCACTGAGGCCAGTTGTGTGGCAGGCAACTCATCCTCCCGCGCAGGCGTCCCATCCTCCGACGCCCCCGCCGCCTGCTCAAGCCCCTCTGCCCGTACAGCGGGGGCATGCGCTGAGGACAGCTTCTCAGGCACCTTTCCATCATCGGCTGCACCGTCAGCTGCGTCTTGACTGCGAGCCACACCGACACGGTCAGGATCAGCACCCCCCGCCTCGGCCGTATCGGCCACCGCCATGCTCGGAAAGCCAATGCTGTAAGCGGTTTGCAGCCCCTGGGCCTCGGCCTCGGCCATCCATTCGGGCGGCACGGGACGGTCGGCGTTCAGCACCAGATCGCCCCCCAGCAACTGAGATGCCTGTTCATCCAGCGCATGATTGAGACGCTCAACGAAGAAACCCACGGTGACGATGGCAGCCACGGCCACCACCAGGGCCGTCAACAACAGATGCAACTCTCCTGCCCTGAGATCCCGGCACAGGAAGCGCCAGGAGAGGCGAATGGCCGACATTCGATCAGACACCCAAGCCCCCGTCATCCATCGAGCGGGTCAGCCGCGAGTGCCTGATCGATGGCGCCGATGACCTCCGTCGTGGACGGGATCTGACCCACGCCCCCAAAGCTGGCGCAGAAACTGTCACCCGATACCGCACATTGCACCGCATCGAAATCGGCAAAGATCCCGACAGTGGGTCTGCCGAGCGCTCCCGCCAGATGGGTGAAACCCGTGTCCAGCCCGACCACGACACGGGCCGAGCGAATGACACGGGCGGCATCCCGCACCGACAGGAAAGGCGGCACCACCGATTGCGTGGCCTGATCCCCCGCCGCGGACACAGCTGCATCGGCCAATCGCCGTGCCCTCGCCTCTTCCGCTGGCGAGCCCCAGAACCAGAGCAGATTCAACCCAGCCCGCTGCAGATGGACGGCCGCGTCGATCCAGTGGGACTCCGGCCAGAGCTTGGCATCCCGGCTGGCTCCGGTCACGAGCAACGCCATCGGTGATTCGGGCAGCCAGGGCACCTCTGCCGGCGTGAGGATGGGCACCGACAGCCCGAACCGGGCCGGTGAATCCAGCGAATAGCCCAAGGCACCGGCTCCGATGGCCCGATTGCGGCGTACCACATGCCAATCTTTGGGTACGTTGATGGGCAGGTCATAGGCGAGCGAGGCCAGCGGCTCACGAGCCGATGCCCGGTCAGGGCCTGCCCGGCGTCCGGCACGGGCCATGCGAGCCACCACGGCACTCTTGATCAAGCCTTGGCAATCCAGCACCAGGTCATAATGACGAGCACGCAAACCTTGCCAGAACGCCGTCATGGCGGCCCGTGTCTCGGGCTTGCCAAGCTGCTTGCGCCAACGCCGCCAGGCGATCGGAATGACCTCGCTCACCGCCGGATTCATCGCAGGCAAGGCGGCAAAAGCCGCCTCCGACACCCAATCGATCGTGGCCTCCGGATAGTGACGATGCACATCGCTGGCCAACGGTTGAGCATGGACGACATCGCCCATCGATGACATCTTGACGATCAGAATCCGCATCGCATCTCCTGCCGGGTTGTCCTTGCTGACCACGCGGTGTTTTGGCTACAGGGTGATGCTGACAGTGCTCAGCACATGGCATGTGATGCCCGCAGACGCGGGGTTCCACACGTGGGGGGGTTCCACACGCGAACCGCGCCGCGACATCGGACACGCCAGCACCTGCAGCTGCCACACCCAACAGCACACAAAGAAAACGCCGCGCCAGGCAGAGCGCTTGGCGCGGCGAAATCAGGTGTTAACCAGGATAAGGGTTGTTTTAGTCGGATTAGCTAAGGCCGAGTTCGCGCAACATGTTACGCTCTTCAATCGCCCGCCGGGCTTCTCTCAGGCGCTTGGCCTGCTCGGTGACAGCAATGTCTGCATAATCTTCTGGCCTGGATTCAACCCGGCCAGCACGCATGCGTGCTGCGTGCCGAGCCGTCACAATGGCGCTATGATGGTGCGCCGTCATGGCTGAATTAGGTTTACGAGTCGATTTCATCCCTGAGTCCCGTTAAGCTAAGAATGAAAGGCGTGCTTCACTCAATCGACGAAGTTGCCTGAAAACAACAACCCGCCTCCTGATACTGCACTTTTTGAAACACGATGAGATCAAATAGTATAGCACATCGCCGTTCAGCGGTTTGTGTCATCCTTCTCGCCTGGGGCGGGGTTGCCATCGCGCTGATGACACAACACCTGCTCGACATGCAGCCCTGCCCCTGGTGCATCCTGCAGCGAATCGGCTATCTGCTCTGTGGTGCCCTCGCCCTGCTTGCCTTGTTGTTACCAGTGCGGCACGGTGGCAGCCGTCTGTTGGTGGGCTGCCTGTTCCTGCTGATCGGCCTGAGCGCGCTGGCCACCCTCGGCACGGCCCTCTACCAGCACTGGGTGGCCGCGGCCACCGACAGCTGTGCCATCACCGCCGCTGACAAGTTCCTGATCAGTAGCGGCCTGTCGATGTGGCTGCCCGAGGTCTTCCAACCCACGGCCTCCTGCGCCGAAGCCAACGCCGACCTGCTGGGTATCCCCTACGCCCTCTGGAGTGCCGCACTGGCCACGATGCTGTTCTGCTTGAGTTACATCGGACTGAAACAGCTCAAGCACCAGCACCCGGCACCGGCCCGGTCATCGGGCGCCGGCCCGATCCGCCCCCACTGATGCACACAAATCCTGCCAGTTGAAGCGGCCTGGCCTGCAATTTTTTTGACTTTCTGGCAACATTGTCAGATGCGCGGCACTGTGGTTGAAGATCCACAGTACCGCGCATCTGGCTACGCCAGACCGCATCGTCACCTCCCCTCCTCCATGCCGCCACCAGCGCATTGACTCGTCAGGGAAGAACGGTCTGCAGCAGCCGGCCTAGCTGTCCCCTCTGCTTGTCGATGGCCAGCAAGCGCTGCCTTGATGCCCTCAGACACCCGCCCAACCGCCCCACGGTCTCAACCACCTGATCCGACCACCATGACGGAATCAAACGCCAGCGCCTTGCCTGCGATCAATGCCCCCCTGTCGATGTTCCTGGGAAAACACCGCCTGTTCGAGGGCTTGCCTGCCGAGGTGTTGCTGAAGCTGGGTGAGAACGCCTGGCCCCACACCCTGGAAGCAGGTGAACACGCCTTCCACGAAGGCGATGACGCCACGCACTATCTGCTCATCATCAGTGGGCACCTCGAAATGGTGCGCTTCAGCCAGGACGGTGAAGAGCATGTGTTCCAGACCTTCGGCCCTGGCTCGATGGTGGCCGATGCCGCCATGTTCATGCCTCACGGCAGATACCCGATGAGCGCCAGAGCCATGGGTGGATCGGTCACTTACTGGCGCCTTTCAGGCGCAAGCCTTCGCGCCGCCTGCGAAAGCTTTCCCATCATGGCCATGCGGATGCTTCGCAGCTTCAGCCAGCGCCTCTATCACCGAGTCAACGAGGTGGAATGGCTCACCAGCAGTACCGCCCAACAGCGGCTGGCCGCCTACCTCGTGAACCTGAAGGAAACCCAGGGCCATGAACTGACCTTTCCGCAGAGCCAACGCCGACTGGCGGCCCAGCTCGGCATCCGCCCGGAAACCCTGAACCGGCTACTGGCCGAGTGGAACAGCCGGGGGTGGATCAGCGGCGGCCGGCGTACCTGGCTGGTCTGCAACGCCGAACCGCTGGCACGCATGGCCGAGGGCAAGGTTCGGCCCTTCTGACTCCCTGGCTCTGCAGAAACCTGTTCATTCAGCGCCTCAAACCGGCTGCTTCATGCCGGCCCCTTGCGGGGCATGGTCTTGAACGCCAACTCACAGGAACCAGACGAGACAGGGCGGCCGAAGCCGCCCTGCTTCAAGGGCATGAAGACAGCCTGTCAGCCCATCACCGGCCGAACAGACCTTTCAGCGACTCCTTGGCCTTGTTCACATCCACCTTGTCGGTCAGACCGCGCTTGTCGAGTTGCTCTTTGAGCTTCTGCTCGGCCTGGCCCTTCAGCTCGTTACCGACCTTCGATTTCAGCGCCTCTTTCGCGGCAGCAGCCCAATCGATCTGCCAATTCATCGCATCGAAAGCACCGCTCAGACGCACCGGGATCGTCACGCCACGGACATCGGCCAAGTCCTTCCCGCCCTGGCCACTGCTGGTGCCGACCACCGAAGCCATGACGGTGTAATCGAGCACGCTGCGGCCAATGTCGACCGACCCCTCACCGCCCACGCGAACCAGTGGCGACTTCAATGACAGATCCTTGCTACGCGCCACGCCGTTCTGGATCTGGAAGCTCACCGACATCTCGGTAAAGTCGGTTTTCTGGGACATGTCGGCCCCCTGCTTTTCGGCCTGTGGCGTGCCGGAGAACATCTGGCGGGCCTGACGCAGCTTTTCACCGAGGTTGATCCCCTTGACGGCACCGTCCTTCAGCGCCAGCGCCGTGCTCCCGGCCAGCGAGCGCTTCAGTGCTTCCACCGTGCCCCCACCGGTGTTGACAGCCACGTTGAGGTTACCCTTGCCTTCGAGGATGTCCTGATCGGCCAACGCCTTCAGGAGCGGATTGATCGAGATGCCGGTGAAATCGGCTTTCAGCGTCATCTTGTTGGCAGCCGGTGTGGAGCCGGTCGTCACCACCGACGACGCCGCCAGACGCCCGTCATACAGCGCCGCCGAGAGTGGCGCCAGATTCAGCTGGCCATTGGCAATACGCGCATTGGCCTTGATGGCGCGTGCCTCCAGCCCACGGGCCACCAGATGGCCAATGGCCACCTTGGCATCCAGCGTCAACCCCTTGAGCGCCGACAGGTCGACCGGGGTTTCCGCCTGGTTGCCGGGCGCTGCCGGTGGCAAGGCGGCCGTCTCCGTCTTCGCCGGCGGGAAGAAATGGTCGATATTCAGCTTGTCGGCATTCAAGTCGACCTGGATTTTCGGGGTCTTGAAGCCGTTGACACCAGCCTTGAGCAGCATGTTGGCCTGATCGACCAATGCCGACAGATCCACCTGGGCCGTCTCCTTGTTCAGGTCGAGTGCCACCTTGCCACCCAGATTCAACTGCGAAGCAGCCTTGGGCACGGCCGGATCATCGATCTTGACTTCACCATCCAGCGAAGCAAGCTGATAACGGCCACCGGCAAGACTCGCCTCCAAAGGCGAGGCGACCCGGGCCACCACGCTACGCCCCGCCTGCTTCAGCGTGGACTCGAGCCCCAGACGCTGAACCTTCAGCGCTTCGGCCGTACCGCCCACACCCGCCAGGCTCAACGTTGCATTGAGCCACTCCTTGTCGCCCAGCGAGACCATGCCTTCGATCGTGTCACCCGATGCATTGTCCTGGTTGATGGCCAGACGAGGCGCTGCCAGGCGGGTCTTGAACGCATCCTCACCCAGGCGACCATGCCCCTCGACCACCAGCTCGCTGACATCGACGAAGGGGCCGGCCGGGTTGAACGAAAACCCCTTCAGACGAAGCGCAAGCTGCTGAAGCTGCACGGTGTCGAGCGCACCCTTCAACGTGGCGTTCAGATCCTGAAAACCATATACCCCTTCGTTCAGGTCAAGCTTGAGCCGCCCTTTCAGCCCGAACTCGCCCCGCGCCTCCGGCGACTGGGCGCTGAAACCAAGGTTCAGGGTCACCGGCGTCTCCACCACGTTGGCAAGTGGCCCCGTGTCCAGATTGAGGCGCTCCAGCGTCAGACGCTGGCCGGCCTGACGATCATCGTAGACGACCCGTGCGTTCTTCAGCTCGACACCATTGATGCGGAAATCAGGCAAGCCGCCCTTGGCCGGTGCCTCGCCCGGCTCAGGCTCGGTGGCCGGCGCCTCATCCTGCGGCGTTGCACCGATCAGGTCATCGATGCTCAACGTGCCATCGGCCTTGCGCACCACGCGAGCGTCCAGCCCGTCGATGCTGACGGTATCAGCCTGCACCTGTCCCTTGAGCAACGGCAACAGCGCGATGCTGACCCGCGCCGAGCCAAGGCTCGCCGCATCTTCCGACGGACGATTCGGCTCGGACAGGCGGACGGCAGGCAGCGTGACGGCCACGTTCGGGAAGACCGACAGCGACAGGTCGCCATCGATCGTCAACGTGCGCTGATACCGGTTCGAGACGAAGGAAGTGATTTGAGGTTTGAAATAGTTGACATCCACGAAACTGACGCCGATCGCCAGCACGGCCAGCAAACCGACAAGGACGCCAACGGCAATCAACAACTTTCTGATCATGAAGAAACTCCAATCAGCGCATTCAGACGCTCGGCAAGTAAGACGACATCCTCATCCACGGGCACCGGTTGGCGCCGATGATCAAGTAGCGCACGCAACAGCCTTCGCAGCTGATCGACACCCGGCAACATCGGCCCGAAAAACAGCACCGATGCCCCCGACATGACCAGCAAGGTGGGAAATGTCTCGACATCGAGATCCCCGACCAGCTCGCTGTCATCCTCGATATCGACCCACAGGAAGGCCGTATCCGGATAAGTGGCCGCCTCGGCCATCAGCATGTCCCGATAGCCACGACAGGTGCCACACCACTGCGCACACAGGCAGGCCACCGTCCATGCCGGCTGGCTGGCAGAGGGTCGATGAATGATACGCGGACAGCGGTCGATATTCATGGTGGGATAAAAAGCGGCCAGACGGACACCGGGCAACGGTCATGCCTGCCCAGGCGCTGGCGCGGGTGAGTCTGAAGCACCGCGATCAGGCCCAGCCCCGAACCGTCGCGGGGCATCTCGGCACGCTGACTGCCCGACGACAGGCCGGACGCCCTGCGGCGCTGTCGGCGGCGAACCGGCGCAAGCCCCGCGCTCGCATCAGAAGATGATGCATCCATTATAAAAGGCCCCTCGGAAGCCGGCACCTTCGGGTACCACGCACGCCCATCCCGCAAGGATGACCGCCTGATCGACTCGATGATGTCAAAGTGCAACAGATACGCGACAAAGACACCTCCTCAGCTTTGTCGACACACGATGGAATCGGCAGACCACCTGACAACCACACCAGACGATACCCCGCGGGCCGCCGCATGCCCTGATCTGGACGCGCTTCCCATCCCTTCCCCAACCGTTCACACGCCGCAGACCCAGAGCTTCCTCACCCCCAAACTCCACGTGGACAGCAATCAGCTCGCATTCATCGGCCCCATCGAATGCGGGCGTGAAGCGGAGACCTTTGCCACCCTCCTGACCTTCACCATTTTCTCGGAACGCCCCGAGCGTGTGATCGACGAAGCCTACTCCTCGGCCTGCGCCAGTACCGGCGCAGCAAGTCGACTCGACGAAGACAACTGGTATCGCATCGCCAGCGAGTACTTCGAGGAGTTTCTGGACTATCTGAACACCGCCGACATGAGCGAACTGCAGGACAGTCTCGCGTGGCTCGACCAGCATTTCTTTGGCAAGCACGCAGGTTATGAAGATGCACGGATGATGATCGAACGCTATCTGATCATGCGGGGCCAACCATTGCACTGATCAGTGCCGCCCTGCAGGGCGAAGGTGCCAGACCACCGGAAGTGGCCCCAAACGACGAAGGCCGTCACCTGCCATGATGCAGGGGACGGCCTTGCTGTTTGGGTGCCTCCCGGCGCCCTTTGGCGAAGCAGCCTCAGTCGCTCAACTCGGCACGCAAACGGTCGCGAGCAAAGTTCTTTTCGGCATTGGTGAGCTTTCCATGCCCCAAATCGGCATAAATGTGATGGATGAGCAAACGATCCAGACCCGGATCGATACGGCGGCTGAGCGGATCGACATCAGCGCACAGATCGGCCTGTTCATCCACGAAAACCTTGACGGATTCGATGATGCGCAGTCGACTTTCCTCATCGAGCGGCGTGTGTTCGTTACGGGTTTGCGGATAGACCGAAGCCGACGGCGGCACGCCACCGGTCAGGATGGAGGTTGCCCCGCTCCCGCCAGGTGACGTGGAAGGGAAATTGTTGTTGCCATAAGGCGGCGCATAGTCATATTCACCCGAGGTGGGTGGCACATAACGCATGACGGCCGACAGATCATACACCCCCAGTCGTGCCACCCGATCGGCTCGACTCGTGATCTCGAAGCTCTGACGGTGCGACACGCCCAGCTCAGCATCCTCGACCCCGATCACGGCAATGCGAACGCCCTTCTTTTGCGCCATCTCGATACCGATGGCAAAGTCGCCATCCCCCGTGACCAGGGCTGCATCGCAGATGGCACCATTACTGGCCAGCTCGATCAAGTCGGTGACGATCAGCGAATCGACCCCGCGCTGCTGCCCCGCCGCGTTGACGATGCCCGCACGGAAATGCACATCGGGCAACTCGGCAATGGCACGCTGCTGTTGTGACAGGCCACTGGTCATCACACCGTCATACCAATAGACCCGAAGCAGTTCCCGAGTCGTCAGACCAAGGGCCGTTCGCGTCTTTTCCAGCAACAGGTTGATCAGGGCGGCCGGGTTCATCACCTCCAGGTGATGCCTTTTGGTTGAGGCGCGTTCACTGACGATTTCAGCAGACTGATGCAGCAAATAGCCTGCATCGACCATCACGACAAAGCGATCCATTTCGAGTCCCGTTAACTAATTAAATAGCGTACACCGCTGATGGCAGCGGATATTGAGCCTAACCGAACAACAGTACAAACCAAACGTCAGGCGAACCGGGCATTATTGTAGCCCAAGAAAATGGTGCCCCGAACACCGACAGCCAGACGGTCGTTTAAGAGCACTGATCGAGATTAGCGCGTGTGGGCGGGCGTTTAATCATCCCGACACGCCCCTTGTCAAAAGCGACGCCGGGCTACCGTGGCCAACCGGACGGACAGCGCGAGACCGCATGCCCCGGCCCATCCTGCAAGTACCGATGCCGGCGCACAACACCCCTTGAGGTCTGATCTGACGGGAAACACCCTTTTCATTAATAAATAGAAGTAATGACAGATGTTTTGACGCAACAAGATTTCACAATGCAAAACTGATTTTCATGGCCACGAAATCCAAACCCGTGTCACAAAATCGACGTGCGGCAGAATCGACTTTCATGACATCGAGGCACGCCCTCGAACGGGCCGGCTTGGCAAAAAACCGGCGATGTCGTCCAGAAAAACCTCCATACCCCCAAAAAACGGTAGTTGCCACGCCCGCACCACATGAATGGCCGGGCTGAAACGCGCTGCAACCTGCCCAATAGCACGTGTTATGCACCTATCATCCTCTCGCATGCCCCCTTGCATGTCTCCCCTCACTGGCCCCGGAACGGCGGGCTGAGAAGGCTGCGGGCTGAGAAGGCGCCCTCCGTCCGTCGTCAAGACGTCGATGATGCCTTCGCAAGCATGGCAATGCCGTCAATGTGCGGTATCGGGGCCCGCCCTTCCGCCCACTCCGTACCTGCCCGCCAACGGACATCAGACGCAGCAGAAACAGTTAGGGTAGAATGTCGAGCTTCAATCGGGCTGGACATGCATCGGAAGAGTGGCAGAGCGGTTGAATGCACCGGTCTTGAAAACCGGCGATGGGCGACCATCCGTGGGTTCGAATCCCACCTCTTCCGCCACCCTCACGGCCATTGTCCTGGCCGCCTATGCATGATGGCCAGTCGGGCTATCATCAGGCGTCCTCTGCCGTCCTGTTTGCCGACGACCCATGCCCGAGCACATTTCTGTCGGCGCGCCCGCCGCCTCTGACTTGCCCCGCCCGCTCCTGATCCGTTTTGGTGCGATGGGCGACCTCGTCCTGATACAGCCGATGATCCGGCTCCTGTCAGCACGCTTCGGCCAGCCCGTCGATATCCTGGCTGCGGGGGGGTGGACACGGGCACTCTACGAAGGACAACCCGGTGTGGGAGAGGTTCGGGTGCTGGCCAATCGCAAGCTGCCGTACTGGCTCAATGCCGACAAGCGGGCACTCGTGGCCTGGCTCAAGCACACAGGCCCACGCCCGATCTGGTATGGCGATTTCGATGAACGACTGCTGCCATTGCTGGCCCGCGCAGGTCAGCACGTGGAGACGATCGCACGCGGCAAGCAGCTCGGCATGCGCCCTGGCGAACATCTGGTCGATTTTTCGCAGCGGCTGGCCGAACAGGTGCCAGCAGCCTTCCGACACCTGAGCCTGCCCGATCCCCTGCCCCATCAGGATCCCCATTTCGTCGTCTCGCCCGCGATGCAAGCCGACCTCGATGGCTGGCTGGCCAGCAAAGGCTGGACCGACAAACCCTTGCTGCTGATTCAGGCTGGCAACCGCCGCACGATGCGTACCGGACTGCGCCGGCGTGTCTCCACCAACACCAAATGGTGGCCCGAAGAGAACTGGGCCGCCATCATCCGGATGCTGGCCGACCGTCACCCGGCAGCGCGCATCCTGCTGATCGGCGCGCCGCCTGAAGCCGATCTGAACGAAGAACTACGGCGGCTCGCCGGCGTGGACCAAGCCGTCAACGTGGCCACCGAGTTGCCAATTCCACGGCTACTTGCACTCCAGTCCCGTGCTGCCGGCATGATTTCGGTGGACACCGGCCCAGGGCACACGGCTGCCGCGGTCGGCTGCCCCTTGGTCGTGCTCTTCGGCGTGGCCGATCCGGTCGAGATTCGGCCACGAGGCGGAAATACACCGGTGGAAGTGATTCAAGAACACCGCGATGGCAAGCCCGACATGACAGCCATCCCCGTGCAGGCCGTCGTCGATGCCTGGGCGCGTCTGCCCCTCAGCATGCCCGGCGACTGACCCCCGATCCCGTGGTGCATGATCATCAGCACATGATGTCAGATGTACCGAGCATGACCAGCGGGAGAAACTGCGGCGGGAGAAACAGCGATCTCAGCGCAAATCAAAAACCGGCCACGGCAACTCACCCCGATGGAAGCGGTCCAGCCAGTGCACGGCCAGCTGTGTCTTCACATCCAGCAACCGATGGGCACGCAGCTCATCCATCAGCCAGCCAAAGCTGACCCATTCGATCTCGACAAACTCTTCATCATCGAGATTGCGCTCGACCTTTTCCAGATCCTTGGCAAGGTAAATGTCCATCACCTCATCGGCAAAGCCGATGGCCGGATGAATGCGCGTCAGGTGCGCCCAACGGTGGGCACGATAACCGGTTTCCTCGATCAGCTCGCGCTTGGCCGTCTCGAAGGTGCTCTCGCCCGGATCACGCTTGCCGGCCGGCAGCTCCACATACACACGCCCCGGCGCATAGCGAAACTGTCGCTCGATCAGGATCCGATCCTGATCATCGATCGCCACCATTGCCGCCGCCCCCGGATGCATGACGAACTCACGGGTGGAGGTGGCCCCATTGGGCAAGCGCGCCACATCACGCCGCACGTTCAGAAAGCGGCCCGAATACACCAGCTCACGTGAGACGGTTTCTTCGGCCAGCCCCGGATGGCGGGTCTTCTCTTCTGGGTCGATATGATCGGGAATGTCTTCTGCTTTGAGCACCGAGTGTTGAGGCAAGATCGTGTCCTCCTTATATCGGGATGGTTTTCGTGTCGATCGGCAACGATGCCAAAGTCTACTATTGAAGACAAAACGGCTGCCAGAAACCCGGCAGCCGTTTTGTCTTCAGCACACATCAGCAGCAACGCCGTGCCTTACCCCAGCCCCCAGGCGTTCTGGATGGCCGAGATGCAGAGTGCCATCAATGGCCCCGGCATCGCGCCGACCAGAATGACGGCCAGGCCATTCACACTCATCAATGCCTTCGCGTCAGCATCGACCACGATGGCGGCCTCGTCGTTCGGCTGATCGAAGAGCATCACCTTCACGACGCGGATGTAGTAGAAGGCACCGATCAGCGACATCAGCACCGCATAGACAGCCACCCAGACATAGCCGGCGGCAACGATGGACTTCAGTACCGCCAGCTTGGCATAGAAACCCACCAGCGGCGGGATGCCGGCCAGCGAGAACATGAAAAGCAGCATCACGCCCGCCATCCATGGGCTGCGGCGGCCCAAGCCGGCAAAATCGTTGATCTCCTCGGCCTCGAAGCCCTGACGCGCAAGGAACTGGATCATGCCGAAGGTACCAAGCGTGGTCAGCACGTAGGTGATGATGTAGAAAAGGCTCGCGCCAAAGGCTTCACTGGAAGGCGGATGGTTCGGATCGACGAAAACGCCGGCCAGACCAAGCAGCACGAAGCCCACCTGAGAGATTGTCGAATAGGCGAGCATCCGCTTCAGGTTCGTCTGTGCCACGGCCACGATGTTGCCGATGCCAAGCGACAGCACGGCCAGGATGATCACCATCAGCTGCCAGACCGGCGCTATGCCGAGCAGCGCCTCACCCAGCAGGCGGAAAACCAGCGCAAAGGCCGCCAGCTTCGGCCCGGAAGCGATGAGCAGCGTCGCCACCGTCGGTGCCCCCTGATAGACATCGGGCACCCACATGTGGAAAGGCACCGCACCGAGCTTGAACGCCATGCCGGCCACCAGGAACACGGCCCCGAAGGCCAGCACCTGCGGTGAAGCCACTCCCTCGAAGCCACGCGCCACGATCTCACCGATGTTCAGCGAACCGGTGGCACCGTAGACCATCGACATGCCATAAAGCAGGAAGCCCGAGGCCAGCGCCCCCAGCACAAAATACTTCATCGCCGCTTCGGTGCCGAGGCGATAGTTGCGGCGCAGCGCGATGGCCGCATACAAGGCCAGCGACATCAGCTCGAGGCCCAGATACAGCACCAGCAGATTGGCCCCCGAGATCATCACCATCTGACCGAGCAGCGAGAACAACGCCAGCGCATACAGATCGCTCTGACGAATGTCCCTGTCTTGGGCATAACGGCGGGAATAGATGATGATGACGCCCGTGGCGATGACGGCGCAGAGCTTCAACAAATGCGCCAGCTCATCGGCCACGTACATCTGGCCGAAAGCCTGCTGCGTACCCTTGCCCATCTGCCAGGCAATGGCGGCCAAGGGCAGCAGCAATATGCCCAGGGACAGACGATCGGCACGCAGCGCTTGCTTTTTGCCAAAAAACGCTTCGAGCACCAGTAACACACCGATGCCGAGCATCAGCGCGATCTCCGGTGCCAGCGCACCCAGATTGAATTCTTGCAGGGACTGTGGTGTCACGGCCTTGTCTCGCGTTAGAAGCTAGGGCTGGGAATCTTGGTCTGACCGAGGTGCGACAGCAGCGCCTCGACCGACACTTGGGTCAGGTCGGTGAAGAACTTCGGATACAGGCCCATGAAGAGGACGAAGCCCGCCATCAGAAGCAACAGCCCGAACTCACGGCTGTTGATGTCGGACAACTCTTCCACCTGCGGATTGCCCACCGCACCGAACACGACCCGCTTGTACATCCAGAGCGAATAGGCTGCGCCCAGAATCAAGGCCGTGGCGGCCAAAAAGCCGATCCAGAAGTTGAACTGCACCGACCCGAGGATCACGAAAAATTCGCCGACGAAGCCCGACGTGGCGGGCAGGCCCGCGTTGGCCATCGAGAACAGCAAGAACAGGGCCGCAAACTTCGGCATCCGGTTGACGACGCCACCGTAGTCGGCGATCTCACGGCTGTGCAGGCGGTCGTACAGCACGCCGATGCAGAGGAACATCGCACCGGAGACGAAGCCGTGCGAGATCATCTGCATCACGGCGCCTTGCATGCCCAGCTCGTTGAAGATGAAGAAACCGAGCGTGACGAAGCCCATGTGCGCAATCGATGAATAGGCCACCAACTTCTTCATGTCGTGCTGCACCAGCGCCACCAGACCGATGTAGATGACCGCCACCAGCGACAGCGTGATCATCAGAGCCGCCAGCTCGTGGCTCGCATCCGGTGCGATCGGCAACGAAAAACGCAAAAAGGCGTAAGCACCGAGCTTCAGCATGATCGCCGCCAGCACCACCGACCCACCCGTGGGCGCTTCGACGTGGGCATCGGGTAGCCAGGTATGCACCGGCCACATCGGGATCTTGACGGCAAAAGCCAGCAGGAAAGCCACGAAGATGAGGATCTGCTCGGTCATCCCCAGCGGCAGCTTGTGCCAGGCGAGAATCTCGAAACTGCCCGATTGCAGATACAGGTAGATCAGCGCCACCAGCGTGAGCAGCGACCCCAGCAGCGTGTAGAGGAAGAATTTGAAGGCAGCATACACCCGCCGTGGGCCACCCCACACGCCGATGATGATGTACATCGGAATCAGCGTGGCCTCGAAGAAGATGTAGAACAGCATGCCGTCGGTGGCACAGAAGACCCCGACCATGATCCCGGACAGGACCAGGAAGGCCGCCATGTACTGATGCACCCGGTCGGTGATGACCTGCCAGGCCGCAATCACGACCACGATCGTGATGAAGGCCGTCAACAGCACCATCCAGACCGACAGCCCGTCGATACCCAAGGCGTAATGGATGCCGAGACTCTCGATCCACGGCATCTTCTCGACGAATTGCAGCTCGGCCGTCGTGCGATCAAAGCCCGCATAAAGCGGGATCGTGACCAGAAAGCCCAGCACGGAACCCAACAACGCCAACCAGCGCACCAGGTTGGCCCGACGGTCGTTGCCGATCGCCAGCAGCACCAGGCCGAAGACGACCGGAACCCAAATCGCAGCGCTCAGCCAACCCATACCCATTGTCTCTGTCGTGATCTGTTCCATGATTTAGTGTCCGCGCGTCAGGATGGGAAGGAACCAGAGCAACAGGAATGCCAGGCCGACGATCATCGCGATGGCGTACTGGTTGACCAGACCGGTCTGCAGGTAGCGCATGATGCGGGCAAACACGCCCACCGCCTTGGCGCTGCCATTGACCACCAGACCATCGATCAGCATCTGATCACCCTTGCGCCACAGGCCCGTGCCCAGCTTGCGGGCACCACCGGCAAAGAACCACTCGTTGAAGCGGTCGAGGTAGTACTTGTTCTCCAGCACGGTGTAGAGGCCACCGGCCACCTGGCGAATGCGGGCCGGAATGGCCGGGTTCACCAGATAGAAGTACCAGGCCGTGGCAATGCCGGCCACCATCAGCCAGAACGGTACCGTCATGAAGCCGTGCAGGCCCATCGCCACCCAACCGTGCCAGTGCTCGGCAAGCGTCGCCATGGCCGGATGGCTGTCGAAGACCGTGATGACGCCCTTGAAGTATTCGCCGGTGATCATCGGGCCGGCAGCCAGCGCACCGATCACGACGGACGGGATGGCCAAGAGCAGAAGCGGCACCGTCACGACGGCCGGGGACTCATGCGGCACATGGGCATGGCCATGCTCACCGTGGTGGCCATGATCATCGTGACCATGCGCGTGCGCCTGATCGAAGCGCGGCTTGCCGTGGAAGACCAGGAAATACATCCGGAAGGAGTAGAAAGCGGTGATGAAGACACCCGCCAGCAGTGCGTAATAGACCAGCCCGGCGCCCGGCACGTTCGCAAAGCGCACGGCCTCGATGATCGACTCCTTGGAGTAAAAGCCCGAGAAGAACGGCGTGCCGACAAGGGCGAGCGAACCGAGCAGCGAAGTGATCCAGGTGATCGGCATGTACTTGCGCAGGCCCCCCATATGGCGGATGTCCTGATCATGGTGCATGCCGATGATGACGGAACCCGCCCCCAGGAACAGCAGCGCCTTGAAGAAGGCATGCGTCATCAGGTGGAACACCGCCACGCTGTAAGCCGAGGCACCGAGCGCCACCGTCATGTACCCGAGCTGCGACAGCGTCGAATAGGCCACCACCCGCTTGATGTCGTTCTGGATGATGCCCATCAGCCCCATGAAGAAGGCCGTGATGCCACCGATGATCATGATGAAGGAGAGCGCCGTCTCGGACATCTCGAAGATCGGCGACATCCGCGCCACCATGAAGATGCCGGCCGTCACCATCGTGGCGGCGTGGATCAGCGCCGAGATCGGGGTCGGGCCTTCCATCGAATCGGGCAGCCACACGTGCAGCGGGAATTGCGCCGACTTGCCCATCGCGCCCACGAAAAGACAGATGCAGGCCACCGTGATCAGCGACCACTGCTGATCGCCCACCAGGTTGATCGTGACATTGGCCAGATCGGGCGCAGCCTTGAAGACATCGGCGTAATCGAGGCTGCCCACCCAGGCCACGAGCAGACCGATGCCGAGCACGAAACCGAAATCGCCGACACGGTTGACCAGAAATGCCTTCAGGTTGGCATAGATGGCCGAAGGCTTCGTGTACCAGAACCCGATCAACAGGTAGGAAACCAGACCCACCGCTTCCCAGCCGAAGAAGAGCTGCAGGAAGTTGTTGGACATGACCAGCATCAGCATGGAGAAAGTGAACAGGCTGATGTAGGAGAAGAAGCGCTGGTAGCCGTCGTCGTCAGCCATGTAGCCGATGGTGTAGACATGAACCATCAGCGAGACGAAGGTGACGACGACCATCATCATCGCGGTGAGCGAATCGATCAGGAAGCCCACCTCGAACTTCAGCTTGCCCAGCACGGCCCAGCTGTAGAGGGTGCCATTGAAGGTGTTGCCCTGGTGAACATCCCACATGACCCACAACGAGGCCAGCAAGGACACGAGCACACCCAGGATCGTCACCCAGTGCGTGGCCGTCCGACCGATGCGGCGGCCTGCAAAGCCGGCGATCATCGAGCCGAGGAGCGGTGCAAACGGAACCAGCAGATAAGCGGTTTTCATCGAATCACCCCCTCAGGCTGTCGAGGTCTTCGACATCGACCGAATGGAACTGCCGGAACAGCACGACCAGGATGGCCAGGCCGATCGCCGCCTCGGCGGCCGCCACCGTCAGGATGAAGAACACGAAGACCTGACCGGCCAGATCCTCGTTGAAATGCGAGAAGGCGACGAAATTCATGTTGACGGCGAGCAGCATCAGCTCGATCGACATCAGCACGACGATCAGGTTACGGCGGTTCAGGAAGATGCCGACCACCCCGATCGAGAACAGCACGGCCCCCAGTGTCAGGTAGTGCGCAAGGCTCAGTTGTAGGAAATGTCCCGTCATCGTTGCACCCTTCTCACGATTTTTCTTGTGCCGGCGCGGCCTCGTCAGCCTGCGCCGCCGGCTCTTCGGCCGCATCTGCCGCCTCTGCCTCACGGCGAGCGGCAGGCACGCTGACCAGACGCACACGATCGGCCGCACGCACCCGCACCTGCTCACCCGGACGCTGGGACTTCACATCCTTGCGACGGCGGATGGTGAGCGCAATGGCGGCCACCATGCCGACCAGCAGGATCATGCCGGCGATTTCAAGCGGATAGATGTAATCGGTATACAGCAGCTCACCCAGCGCCTTCGCATTGTCGTGATCGGCTGACAGCGGCATCACGTTGGCCGCCAGGTCGTCACTGAAGTGAACCCACAGCACCAGCGACAGCTCGATCACGATGATGCAACCCACGAAGAGCGCCACCGGCAGCGAACGCCAGAAACCGGCCCGCAGCTTCTCGGCATTCACGTCGAGCATCATCACGACGAACAGAAAGAGCACCATCACCGCGCCCACATAGACCAGCACCAGCACGATGGCCAGGAACTCTGCCTTCATCAGCAGCCAGACCGCCGCCGTCGAGACGAAGGTCAGCACGAGAAAGAGCGCGCTGTGAACGGGGTTGCGTGCCGTGATCACCCGAGAGGCCGCAAAGACCGTGGTGAAGGCAAACAGGAAGAAAAGCGATGTCATGACATCCATGATGCGACCGTCCTCGTTCAGCGATACGGGGCGTCTGCCTGACGCGCCGCCGCGATTTCGCTTTCATACCGGTCGCCAACGGCGAGCAGCATTTCCTTGGTGAAATAGAGATCGCCGCGCTTCTCGCCGTGGTACTCGAAGATGTGCGTCTCGACGATCGAATCGACCGGACAGGATTCTTCGCACAGACCACAGAAGATGCACTTCGTCAGATCGATGTCATAACGGGTGGTACGGCGCGAGCCGTCCTCACGCTGCGCACACTCGATCGTGATCGCCAGCGCCGGGCACACCGCCTCACAGAGCTTGCACGCGATGCAGCGCTCTTCGCCATTGGCATAGCGTCGCAGCGCATGCAGCCCACGAAAACGCGAGGAAATGGGCGTCTTCGCATCGGGGTACTGCACGGTGATCTTGCGGGCGAACATGTATCGCCCGGTGAGCTTCATCCCCTTGAGCAGTTCGAGCAGCAGAAAGCTCGAAAAGAAATCCTTGATCGCACGCATCGCTCAGATCTTCCAGATGTTGAAGGGCGTCTGCATCCAGATGGCCACCACGATCAGCCAGACCAGCGTGACCGGAATGAAGACTTTCCAGCCCAGACGCATGATCTGGTCATAGCGGTAACGCGGGAAGCTGGCGCGGAACCAGACGAAGAGGCTGACCAGGAAGAAGGTCTTGATGAACAGCCAGAACCAGTCCCAGAACCACTGCGGGCCGATGTCGAGACCCAGCGAGAAGAAAGGCTGCCAGCCGCCGAAGAACATGATTGCGGCCATGGCCGAAATCAGGATCATGTTGGCGTATTCGGCCAGGAAAAAGACGGCAAAGCTCATGCCCGCATATTCGACCATGTGGCCGGCCACGATCTCGGATTCACCCTCGACCACATCGAAGGGATGGCGGTTGGTTTCAGCCACACCGGAGATGAAGTAGACGACCAGAATCGGTAACAGCGGCAACCAGTTCCAGGAGAGGAAATTGATGCCCTTGTCGGCAAAGGTGCCCTGCCCCTGCGCATTGACGATTTCGGTGATGTTCATGCTGCCCGTGACCATCAACACGATCACCAGACAGAAACCGATCGCCAGCTCGTAGGACACCATCTGCGCGGCTGCCCGCAGTGCACCGAGAAAGGCATATTTGGAATTGGAGGCCCAGCCGGCCAGGATCACGCCATAGACTTCAAGCGAGGTGAGCGCCAACAGCAGCAACAGGCCCGCATTGACGTTGGCCAGCGCCCGATCCGGCCCGAAGGGGATCACCACCCAGGCGGCCAGCGCCGGCATGATGGCCATCACCGGTGCAATCAGGAAGAGCGCACGGCTCACCTGCGTGGGCACCAGGATTTCCTTCAGCATCAGCTTCACGCCGTCGGCCAGCGGCTGCAGCAACCCGAAGGGGCCGACCCGGTTCGGGCCGATACGGATATGCATGTAGCCGATCATCTTTCGCTCCCAGAGCGTTAGATAGGCCACACAGATCATCAGCGGCGCCACGAGCGCCACGATCTTGATCAGGTTCCAGACGATCGGCCAGGCACCGCCGAGGACGGATTCGCCGGTCTGCGTAAGTGTATCGATCCAGTTCACTTGACGGCCTCCAGCGTGATCGAGCCAAACAGGTCGGGCAAGCCCGCCACCGCCGGCAGTGCGGCCGGCACCCAGGCCACAGCCGGGGCTACCCGGTCATCGCGCACGAGCGGCAGCACCGCCTCGCCCGCGCCCTGACGCACCCGCACCTGCCCGACACCTGTCAGCCCCAGGCGCGCGATCGTGTCGGCGTTGAGCCGCACGGCAGCGGCCCCCTTGGCATCGGCCGTCTTCTGCAGGCTGACAGCACGCCGCACGACCGGGTCGACCGCATAGATCGGCACACTGGGCAGGCGCTGCAATTCACCCTCGGCCCCCGGCTGGTAAGCCGGCAGGCTCAAGTTGCAATGGTTGCTCAGGTGACGCTTGAAATGCAGCCCATCGACTGGTGCCTGCACGCGCGCGGCACGCCGCAACGCCGCGCCAGGACGGGCCGGTGTGTCTTTCGGCGTGACGGCCTGCACCAACACCTCGGCCGGCTCGATGACGGCAGCCAGCGCACGGGCACGCACTTCCTCGACGTTCTCGAAACCAAACCCCGGAATGCCGGCCAGCGAGCCAAGCACCCGAAGCACCTTCCAGCCCGGACGTGACTGACCCGCCGGCCGAACCACGCCATTGAAAGTCTGCAAGCGCCCTTCCGTGTTGACGAAAGAACCTCCCGTTTCCGTGAAGGGCGTGATGGGCAACAGGCAATCGGCCACCTCCAGCAACTCGGGCGACGCATAAACCGTCGTCGCGATGACGGTGGATGCCTGTTTCAACGCGGCCCGAGCCGCCACCGGATCGGCCAGATCAAGCGATGGCTCGATCCCATGCAGCAGATAGGCCTGACGTGGCGACTGGATCATCTGGGCCGCGTTCAGACCCTTGCCACCAGGCACCGGCGTGGCGCCGGCCAGATACCCGCCCACCGAATTGGCTGCCTCGCCGATCAGGCCGAATCGGGCGTCGGCCACCGAGGCCAGCGCCTGCACCACCTGGGTGATGGCCGCAAACTCGGGGTGCTGCACGACGGCATTGCCCAGCCAGATGGCTCGGTTCTCCCCCACCATCAGCGCGTCGGCCAGCTCGTTGGCGGCCTGCCCCGGCGTGACGGCGGCATAGGCTTCCGGCACCTTCGCCCCACGCAAGCGCGCACAGGCCACGAAGACCTCGATCAGGTACGGCAGCCAGTGACCGGGCGCCACCGCCTGCTGCTCGGCCATCGGCATCAGCCAGTCTTCGATCACGCCATTGATCGAGGAGACGGCCGTGCCATGCTTGGCCGCCTGACGCACCCGTGCCGACAGCAGCGGATGATCCTTGCGAAGGAAAGAACCGACGATCAGCAAGGCATCGAGCTGTCCGGTTTCCTCGATCGTGTGGCCCAACCACGGCACGCCATGACGCTGCGCATCCAGCCCGAAATCGGTCTGACGCAAGCGGAAATCGATGTTGTCATTGCCCAAGCCTCGCATCAGCTCGCCGCCCAGGTACAGCTCTTCGAGCGTGGACGAGGGTGAGGCCAACATGCCGATGGCGTCCGAACCATGCCGCTGTGCCACGTCGGCGAGCGCATGCGTGACGTAATCCAACGCCGACTCCCAGGACACTTCCTGCCACTGGTTGTCCTGCTTGATCATCGGCACGAGCAGACGATCGGGGGCGTTCAAGCCTTCGTAGGAAAAACGGTCACGATCGGAAATCCAGCACTCATTGACGGCCTCGTGCTCGAAGGGCAGCACCCGTTTGACCTGATCCTGCTTCACCTGCACGACGATGTTGGAACCGAGCGAGTCATGCGGGGCCACCGAACGACGGCGCACCAGCTCCCAGGTGCGGGCCTGATAGCGGAAGGGCTTGCTCGTGAGCGCCCCGACCGGGCACAGATCGATCATGTTGCCCGACAGCTCGGAATCGACCGAACGACCGAGGAAGGTCATGATCTCGGCGTGCTCGCCTCGGCCTGCCATGCCCAGCTCCATGATGCCGGCCACTTCCTGACCAAAGCGCACGCAGCGGGTGCAATGGATGCAACGAGACATTTCCTCCGACGACACCAGCGGCCCGATGTTCTTGTGGAACACCACGCGCTTTTCTTCCTGGTAGCTGGCGTGCGACATGCCGTAACCCACGGCCAGATCCTGCAACTGGCATTCGCCGCCCTGATCACAGATCGGGCAATCGAGCGGGTGGTTGATCAGCAGAAACTCCATCACCGCCTGTTGGGCCTCCACCGCCTTGCGCGAGCGGGTATGCACCTTCATGCCAGCCGTGACAGGGGTGGCACAGGCCGGCAGCGCCTTCGGCGCCTTCTCGACCTCGACCAGACACATCCGGCAACTCGCGGCAATGGAGAGTTTCTTGTGATAGCAGAAATGCGGCACGTAGACGCCAGCCTCATTGGCCGCATGCATCACCATGCTGCCTTCGGCTACGGATACTGTCCGTCCATCGATTTCGACTTCGACCATAACTGTTCCGTATCAAATCTGCTCAAACGGCGGTCGACACAAGACAGCGCTTGTGTTCGATGTGGTGTGCGAACTCGTCGCGGTAATGCTTCAGAAAGCCGCGAACCGGCATGGCAGCGGCATCGCCCAGTGCGCAGATCGTGCGCCCCTGGATGTTGGCTGCCACCCGATCGAGCTGATCCAGGTCTTCCGGGCGCCCCTGGCCATGCTCGATCCGGTGCACGATCCGATAGAGCCAGCCGGTACCCTCCCGGCAAGGCGTGCACTGCCCACAGCTTTCGTGCTGGTAGAAGTAAGAGAGGCGCTCCAGGCTGCGCACCGCGCAGCGCGTCTCGTCCATGACGATGACCGCCCCCGAGCCAAGCATCGAGCCGGCCTTCGAGATGGCGTCATAGTCCATCGTCAGATCCATCATCATGTCGCCAGGGATGACGGGCGACGAGGAACCACCGGGGATCACCATCTTCAGCTTGCGCCCATAGCGCACACCGCCTGCCAGCTGCAGCAGCTTGGCAAAGGGGGTGCCCATCGGGATTTCGTAGTTGCCCGGCAGCTCGACATCGCCACCGATCGAGAAGATCTTCGTGCCGCCGTTGTTGGGCTTGCCCGCCTCCAGATAAGCCTGGCCACCGTTGCGGATGATCCAGGGCACGGCCGCGAAGGTTTCGGTATTGTTGATGGTGGTGGGCTTGCCATAGAGGCCGAAACTGGCCGGGAATGGCGGTTTGAAGCGCGGCTGACCCTTCTTGCCTTCCAGCGATTCGAGCAAGGCCGTTTCCTCGCCACAGATGTAGGCGCCAAAACCGTGGTGCCCATGCAGCTGGAACGAAAAATCGGTACCGAGGATGTTGTCGCCCAGATAACCGGCTGCCCGCGCCTCGGCCAGCGCCTCTTCAAAGCGCTCATAGACGCGAAAGATCTCGCCGTGAATGTAGTTGTAGCCGGCGGTGATGCCCATCGCGTAGGCCGCGATCGTCATCCCTTCGATGACGATATGCGGGTTGTAGCGCAGGATGTCCCGATCCTTGAAGGTGCCCGGCTCCCCCTCGTCCGAATTGCAGACAAGGTATTTCTGGCCTGGAAACTGCCGCGGCATGAAGCTCCACTTCAAGCCAGTGGGAAAACCCGCCCCACCCCGGCCCCGCAGCCCCGATGCCTTGATCTCCGCGATCACTTCTTCGGGCGTCATCGGCGGGTTGCCATCCTTGCCCAGCACGCGCTTGAGTGCCTGATAGCCCCCGCGTGCCTCGTAATCCTTCAACCCCCAGCCATCGGCCGAATGCAGGCCCGCGAAAATCTGCGGGTTGATGTGGCGTCCATGAAAACAGGTTTCATGAGCCTTCGCGTCGATCTTCAGATCCCTTGCTCCCATGCCCGCCTCAATCCTTGTTCTTCAACTTCAGCTCATCGATCAGCGCATCGAGCTTCGCGTTGTCCATGAAGCTCTCGACACGCTTGTCGTTGATCAGACAGATCGGCGCATCGGCGCAGGAACCCAGGCACTCGGTCTCGATCAGCGTGAAACGGCCATCCGGCGTCGTCTCGCCATACTCGATGCCGAGTTTTTCCTTCAGATACTCGCCTGCCGTGTCCCCCTGGCGCAGCGCACAGGGCAAACAGGTACAGACACCGATCTTCCAGGTGCCAACCTCCTTCATGTTGTACATGTTGTAGAAAGTGGCAACCTCGTACACGGCCACCGGTGGCATCGACAGGTAATCGGCGATGTCATCGATGACGGCCGGCGAGATCCAGCCGATCTCGTCCTGCGCGATGGTCAGCGATGACATCACGGCCGACTGCTTCTGCTCGGGCGGATACTTGGCGACTTCACGGTCGATGCGCCGATAGGCATCGGCCGACAGCAGGCGCTTGACCGGTGTGGCTTTCATTACCGTTGTCATCGATCGATTTCTCCGAACACGATGTCCTGCGTGCCGATGATGGTGACCACATCGGCCAGCATGTGCCCACGGGACATTTCATCCAACGCCTGCAGATGCACGAAACCGGGGGCGCGAATCTTCATCCGATAAGGCTTGTTGGCGCCGTCGGAAACCATGTAGATGCCGAACTCCCCTTTGGGGTGCTCCACCGCCGCATAGGCTTCGGACTCGGGCACGTGCATGCCCTCGCTGAAATACTTGAAGTGGTGGATCAGCTCTTCCATGTTGCTCTTCATCGCAACACGCGAGGGCGGCGCCACCTTGAGGTTGTCGATCATGATCGGGCCAGGATTCTGGCGCAGCCAGTCGACACATTGCTTGATGATGCGGTTGCTCTGACGCATCTCGGCCACCCGCACGAGGTAGCGGTCATAGCAATCACCATTGACCCCGACCGGGATGTCGAAATCGAGCCGGTCGTACACCTCGTAGGGCTGCATCTTGCGCAGATCCCAGACGACCCCCGAACCGCGCAACATCGGCCCGGTAAGACCCAGTGCCTTGGCACGCTCAGGTTCGACGACGCCGATCCCCACCAGACGCTGCTTCCAGATCCGGTTGTCGGTGAGCAGCGTTTCGTACTCGTCCACGCAACCGGGGAAACGCTCGGTAAAGGACTCGATGAAATCGAGCAGCGAACCGGAACGTTCCAGATTGAGCGCCTTGGCCTTGCTCTCCGACAGGCGCTTGCCTGCCTGATACTGCGGCATCACGCCGGGAAGGTCGCCATCCAGGCCCCCCGGTCGGTAATAGGCCGCGTGCATCCGCGCCCCCGACACCGCCTCATAACAGTCGAACAGCGCCTCCCGCTCACGGAAGGCGTAAAGCAGCACGGCCATGGCCCCCACGTCGAGGGCATGTGCGCCAATCCACATCAGGTGGTTCAGGAGCCGTGTGATCTCGTCGAACATCACACGGATGTACTGCGCACGGATGGGCACCTCGATGCCGAGCATCCGTTCGACCGCCATCACGTAGGCGTGCTCGTTACACATCATCGACACGTAATCGAGTCGATCCATGTAGGGCAGCGCCTGCAGATAAGTACGGGTTTCGGCAAGCTTTTCCGTTGCCCGATGTAGCAACCCGATGTGCGGGTCGGCCCGTTCGATGACTTCGCCATCCATTTCGAGCACCAGACGCAACACGCCATGCGCGGCCGGGTGCTGAGGGCCAAAGTTGAGGGTGTAGTTCTTGATCTCGGCCATGTTCAGCTCACTGGTCGCTGCTGGAGACACCGTCCGCGTAGCCAGGCTCACGCACGACACGGGGTACATTCTCCCTGGGTTCGATGGTGACCGGTTGGTAGACGACGCGCTTGAGCTGCTCGTCGTAACGCATTTCCGTGTAGCCGGAAATGGGGAAATCCTTGCGGAACGGATGCCCGATGAAACCGTAATCGGTGAGAATTCGACGCAGATCAGGATGGCCCATGAAGACGATGCCGAACAGGTCGAAGGCTTCGCGCTCGAACCAGTTGGCACAGGGCCATATCTCGGTGACGGACTCGATCAGCGGGTTCTCGTCATCCGAACAGAAAGCCCGAAGCCGCAAGCGCTGGTTGTTTTTCAAGCTCAACAGCTGCAACACCACGGCAAAACGCGGGCCGTCCCAGACGGCATTACCGTACGTGGCGTAATCGATGCCACAGAGGTCGATCATCATCTCGAAACCGAGACGAGGGTCATCCCGCAAACGCTCGCAGACGACCCGATGACAGTCTGCGCTGATTTCAACCGTGACTTCACCCAAGGCGGTGGACAGGCCCAGGATCCGCTCGCCGAGCGCATCCTGCAGAGCCGCTACCAGTGCTTCGTTCTTTTTCATGGTCAGCGCGCAATGGTGTAGGTTTCCCGAATCTTGCGCTGCAACTGCACAACGCCATAGATCAGTGCTTCGGCCGTGGGCGGACAGCCCGGCACATAGATGTCGACCGGCACGATCCGGTCACAGCCCCGCACCACTGAATACGAGTAGTGGTAGTAGCCACCACCATTGGCACAGGAACCCATCGAGATCACCCAGCGCGGCTCGGGCATCTGATCATAGACCTTGCGTAATGCCGGCGCCATCTTGTTGCACAGTGTGCCCGCCACGATCATCACGTCGGAATGACGTGGACTGGGGCGAAAGATCATGCCAAAACGGTCGAGGTCGTAGCGCGATGCGCCTGCATGAATCATCTCGACCGCACAACAAGCCAGACCGAAAGTCATCGACCAGAGCGAACCGGTTCGCGTCCAGTTGATCAGCTTGTCGAGATTCGTGGTGACGAATCCTTCGTTAAAAACGCCCTCGATACTCATGAAGATTCCACCGAAAACAGGTGACCGCCCCAACCCAAGACGGCAACCGGCACAGCACAGAAACGACAAACAATACGCAGAAAAAAACAGAGGTCTGCAACCAGACCTCGATGAAACTTACTCCCAATCCAGGGCACCTTTGCCCCACTCGTAGACGAAACCGACCACCAGAATGGTGAGGAAAACCATCATGGACATGAAGCCGGCAAAGCCGATGGTGCCCAGCGAAACAGCCCACGGAAACAGGAAGGCGATTTCAAGATCAAAGAGGATGAACAGGATCGCCACCAGGTAATAACGGATGTCGACCTGCATTCGGGCATCACCAAATGCCTCGAAACCACATTCGTAAGCGGAGAGTTTTTCCGGGTCAGGACGGGAAGGACCCAGCAGCTTGCCAATCAGCATCGGGGCGATGCCTACCAGTGCGCCAACAATGAGGAAGAGCAAGACCGGCAGATAGTTGCTTAATTCCACAATCTCCTCCTAGCGCTTCAAGCCAGAGAAAATCCGGTTAGCCACCTGAGCGACTGGAACCGGATCTTGAGCATTCGTTGGTGCCGACGGCGAGACTCGAACTCGCACAGCTTTCGCCACTACCCCCTCAAGATAGCGTGTCTACCAATTTCACCACGTCGGCAATGCGGCCATTCTACTGTGTTTTTATGGAAGGTGCGAGCCACCTGCCATTGATTTTGCACCGCAGCAGAACCGTTCCGTTCAAGAAAATCAATGACCGAACAGAAGGCCGTTTTCAGGCTCGTGAATCAGCCCGAGAACGGCATTCTACGCCATACACGGGCCGAGTCACGTCAAGTTGTCATTTTGCAACACCCTCACCTGCCGGGCCTTCCGGCACTGCAGCATCAGCCGCACCAGGCGGCACGGCAGAAGCCTCGCCAGGCAGCGAGGGCACCGAGGTATCGGCCGCCGGCACGTCGACGTTTTCCATCAGGCTGCCACCCGAAGCAGCACCATCACGGGAACCACCCGGATGGGCAATGAAAGCAAGCGCCACGGTGCTGACGAAGAAGATGGTGGCCAGAATGCCCGTCATGCGCGACAGGAAGTTGGCCGAGCCAGTGGCACCGAAGAGGCTACCCGATGCACCGGAACCAAACGCGGCCCCCATGTCGGCGCCCTTGCCATGCTGCAGCAAAACCAGCAGGATGACGCCCAGGGCAGACAGCACGAGCAATGCCAGTGCCACGGTATGAAAGATGTCGTTCATCAAATGAATCCTGTGATCAGGCTGCGCTGCTGACGGCAGCCTGGCAAATACCCACAAATTCGCTGGCCACCAGCGAAGCCCCACCGATCAGGCCGCCATCGACATCGGCGCCGGCGAACAGCTCGGCCGCATTGGATGCCTTGACCGAGCCACCGTAGAGAATACGAACCGAGGGCGTCGCAGCATAGCCACTGGCCGCCAGACGATCACGCAGGAAAGCGTGAACGGCCTGCGCCTGCTCGGGCGTGGCCGTCAGGCCCGTGCCAATGGCCCAGACCGGCTCATAGGCCAACACGAAAGCCGAGGCCGGCTGACGCTCGATCACCGGCAATACCGCATCGAGCTGGCGCGCCAGCGCCACTTCGGTATCCCCCGTCTTGCGCTCCTCCAGCGTCTCACCGATGCAGATGACCGGAATCAGGCCGGCATCGATCGCCACCTGTGCCTTCGTGGCCACCACCTCGTCGGTTTCACCATAGAGCTGACGACGCTCGGAATGGCCAACCAGCACCCAGCGGCAGCCCAGATCGGTCAGCATGCCGGCGGACACTTCACCGGTGAAAGCACCGTCCTGCTGCGTGGAGAGGTTTTGCGCCCCCACGGTGACGGGCGAATCGGCCGTCTGTGCCATCACGGCCGACAGAAACGGGAACGGCGGGCAGACGGCCACATCGATGGTATCGAAACCGCTGGCCAACGAGGTCTTCAGCGAGGACAGCAATGCTTCGTTGGCTGCCGAGCGACCGTTCATTTTCCAGTTGCCCATGACCAGCGGGCGACGTTTATCTGGCATGACTATTCTTGAGATGAATAAGTGAAGGGGCCGTTATGAATGAACCGCGATCGGCGCGGCCATGCAATGATTGCAACGGGATCAACCCGAATTTTATCCCCCGGCAAAAAAGGGGGTCAAACCAGACCCCCGCTGCGTCTCAACTAAGCAGACGCCCTGTTCTGCTTCTGTGCCTGCCGTTTCTTCTGCCGGCGTAGCAGCAACGCCACATGACCCGACACCCCATAACAGGTGAAGAGCAGGAACAGGATGCTCGGTGGATCGGAGGACACCAGTACCAGCGCCAGCATGATCAGGATCAACACGACGAAGGGCACGCTGCGGCGCAGGTTGAAATCCTTGAAGGAGTAAAACGGTGAGTTGGAAACCATGCTGAGACCCGCATACACCGTCATGATCCAGGCCAGCCAGCCCAGATCCGCCCCGGTAGCCACGATCCAGTTGGCATCCCGCCAATCGGTGGCCACCCAGACAAGCCCGGCCACCAGCGCAGCCGCTGCCGGGCTGGGCAGGCCCTGGAAGAAGCGCTTGTCGATCACCTGGATATTGGTGTTGAAGCGCGCGAGCCGAAGCGCCGCCCCCGCCACATAGACGAAGGCCGCCAGCCATCCCCACTGGCCCATGCCCGTCATCGCCCACGAATAGATCACGAGCGCCGGCGCCGCACCAAAGGACAGCACATCGGCCAATGAATCATATTGTTCACCGAAAGCACTCTGACTGTTGGTCAGGCGCGCCACCCGCCCATCCATGCCATCGAAAAACATGGCCACGAAGATGGCAATGGCCGCGTGCTCGAAACGGCCGTTCATCGCCATCACGATGGCATAGAAACCTGCAAACAGGTTGCCCGTCGTGAACAGGTTGGGCAACAGGTAAATGCCACGCCGCCGCCGGGGGCCAGGCGCCGGGTGCTCGATGTCATGCACCTCGCCATCATCGATTGGCATCTGCCCCGCGCGGGCCGATGCCTTGGCAGCCTCTTGCGCCGATTCGCTGCGCGTCATCGAGGCGGCGGCGTACTTGCTGCGCCTGAGCTTGAAGGTGTTGAGCGTCGTCGGTTGCGCCTGGGTGCTCACAGAGGCGCCTTCAGGCTTGCTCGATACTTCCGTCATCAAAAAATCCGTTCCTGAATGAAAATGTACGGCCAGTCGTGGCTAGCGCGTCTCATGCACGTGCGCCCCCACCCAACGGGACTTTCCTGCGGACAGACAAGGGCATGACACGCGCTAAGCGCGCTCGTAAGGGCGCTCACGCAGCCACTTCGTCATGATCCACTTCTCGCCACGAAGCACCGGCATGCCCGCATGCAGGCAGCGGGTATCCAGTTCACCGGCGTCATTCTGATATTCAAAGTACACGGCCGAGCCCTTGATCGGCTTGACCGACAGATCCAGATCAGGGAAGTGCGTGTCACCCCCTTCTTCCACATCGTTCAGGTACATCACCAATGTCGCGATCCGTTGCCCGCCCACCTCGGTCAGCACCTTGGTGCCAGCATCGGCCGGATCGAAGAAATCCTGGTGGGCCAGATACTCGCCCCCCACACCGTAGCGCAACATCTGCAAGGGTTCCCCCCGGTTGACGGCCAGCCCCGTCAACGCCGCGATACGGGCCTCGATCCGTTCGATCAGCGCGTTTTCACCCCGCTCGAAATGGCTGCCCTCGCTCGTGCGCACACTGCTCTGGTAGCTGGCACCGCTTTCCCGGTCGACCACTTCGGAGCTTTTCATCCGCCCCTTCGACCATTCGATCAACTGCGCGCATTCCTCGTCCGACAAGAGGCCACGAATCAGGGCCACATTCGGATCCTGCATGATGAACGCCACATCCACGACCCGATCTTCGAGCTGCAACCGGGGCTGGTTCGGGATACGGATGGGTGACGGCTGATAGCCCGAGACCTGCAACAGCTCGGCTGCCTGCGGGGCGTGCTTGAGCCGCTGACCCAACGCCGAGATGATGCTGACCGCATGCCTGGCAAACACCGGCTCGAAGCCATTGTCCACCATGATCCTGACCAGGTCGTCCGAGACGCAACCACGCATCACGTTCGAGGTGATCCAGTCCTGCCAGCTGTCTGGCAGATGCGTATGCCCCGCGGCGGCTTCGGCCGGCCGACCTGACACGGCTTGCTGTTGATCAGACACGTTTTACCTGCTCCTCGGAACACTTGGGAAAACACCGCCAGAACTCGCTGGCCCCAGCCTCGGCACGATAAACCCACCCTTGACCCAAACGGCAACTCGCACATGGCGGCCATGATGAGGAACCATGACGGCATGCCGCCACGACGACATGGGTTCGGCCGGATCGTCCATTATAGACATACGACCCGGCCCCCCGCCCGCGCACCTGTTCAGCGGCTCGCGCGGCACAACACCAGAGACTCATCGGGCGCCCCCCCCCCTGCCCACGCCCGCCACCCCAAACGAAACGGCAGGGCCGTGTCGCTTCCGACACGGACACCTGCCGTTTGGCTCTCGCACCGACGAGAGCGTGCCATGCCAGGCCTGGGCCGACCTCACCCACAGATCAGCAGGGCCACACAGGCCGATGATGGCGGGTTGAAGGACGAGAGGCCGGCCTCAGCGGCCCGACATCAGTTCTTGCTCTTGTCGACCAGCTTGTTGGCCTTGATCCACGGCATCATGCCGCGCAGCTTCTCTCCCACGACCTCGATCGGGTGCTCGGCGTTCAGACGACGACGGGCCTCCAGCGTCGGCGCACCGGCACGGTTTTCAAGGATGAAGGCTTTGGCGTATTCACCGGTCTGGATGTCCTTCAGCACACGCTTCATCTCGGCCTTGGTTTCGGCCGTGACCACACGCGGCCCCGTCACATACTCACCGAATTCGGCGTTGTTCGAGATCGAGTAGTTCATGTTGGCGATGCCGCCCTCGTAGATCAGGTCGACGATCAGCTTCAGCTCGTGCAAGCACTCGAAGTAGGCCATCTCGGGTGCATAACCGGCCTCGACCAGTGTCTCGAAACCGGCCTTGATCAGCTCGACGGCACCGCCGCAGAGCACAGCCTGCTCACCGAACAGATCGGTTTCGGTCTCTTCGCGGAAGTTGGTCTCGATGATGCCGGCACGGCCACCACCGATGGCTGCTGCGTAGGACAGTGCCAGATCACGGGCCGAACCGGACTTGTCCTGATGCACGGCCACGAGGCAGGGCACGCCACCGCCTTGGGCATAGGTGCCACGGACGGTGTGACCCGGCGCCTTCGGCGCCACCATCACCACGTCCAGATCCTCACGCGGCTGCACCTGGCCATAGTGGACGTTGAAGCCGTGGGCGAAAGCGAGCGCCGCGCCTTTCTTCAGGTGCGGCTCGATGTCCTTCTTGTACGCCTCGGCGATGTTCTCGTCCGGCATCAGGATCATCACGAAATCGGCATCCTTGACCGCATCGGCCACCGATGCCACCTTCAGGCCGGCCGCCTTGGCCTTGGCTTCCGATGGGCCGCCGATACGGACACCGACCGTCACGTCCGCCCCGGAGTCCTTCAGGTTCAGCGCATGTGCGTGGCCCTGCGAGCCGTAGCCCACGATCGTGACTTTCTTGCCCTTGATGAGTTGGAGATCAGCGTCCTTGTCGTAAAAAACTTTCATGTTCAATCATTCCAGAGTAAGTGGCCGGTGCAGCCCGAACACCTTCGGTGAACGGTATCCGCACCGGACGGACATTCAATCAAATCGTGTCGATGCTTTTCTGCCTCGATGATTGGGCCGGGCACAAGGCACGGCCTCAACATCATGTTGCAGCAAGCCTCAGACCTTCAGCACCCGTTCGCCACGGGCGATGCCGCAGCTGCCGGTACGGACGGTTTCGAGGATGACGGTATCGCCCAACGCCGCCAGGAAGCTGTCGAGCTTGGCCGAGTTGCCGGTCAACTCGATCGTGTATCCCTTGTCGGTCACGTCGATGATGCGGCCCCGGAAGATGTCGGCCATCCGCTTCATTTCGTCACGATCCTTCGCGGCCGCGGCACGCACCTTCACGAGCATCAGCTCACGCTCGATGTGGGGCGCCTCGGTCAGCTCCAGCACCTTCACCACGTCGATCAGACGGTTCAGGTGCTTGGTGATCTGCTCCAGCGTATCGTGCGACCCGGAGGAAACGATCGTCATCCGGGACAAGGACTCGTCCTCGGTGGGCGCCACCGTGAGCGACTCGATGTTGTAACCCCGAGCCGAAAACAGCCCCACCACGCGCGAGAGCGCGCCCGGCTCGTTTTCGAGCAACACGGAAATGATGTGTTTCATGGTCATGGCGCGTCTCCCGTCAGATGTCCTCGGCGCCGAGCAGCATCTCGGTCAGCCCCTTGCCGCTCTGAACCATCGGCCAGACGTTTTCGGTGCGGTCGACGATGAAATCGAGGAACACGACCCGATCCTTGTACTTGCCGAAGGCATCGCGCAACGCCCCTTCCACATCCTCGGGCCGCTCGACCTTGATGCCCACATGGCCATAGGCTTCGGCCAGCGCCACGAAATCAGGCAGTGCCTCCATGTACGACTGCGAGTAGCGGCCCTCGTATTCGATCTCCTGCCACTGCCGCACCATGCCGAGCGAAGCGTTGTTCAGGTTGATGATCTTGACCGGCAGATCGTACTGCTTGCAGGTGGACAGCTCCTGAATGCACATCTGAATCGAGCCTTCACCCGTGATGCAGGCCACCTGGGCGCCTGGATGCGCCTTCAGAACCCCCATCGCATAGGGCAAACCGACCCCCATCGTGCCAAGGCCACCCGAATTGAGCCAGCGCCGAGGTTTGTCGAAGGGGTAGAACTGGGCCGCGAACATCTGGTGCTGACCCACATCGGACGTGATGAAGGCATCGCCATGCGTCACCTGCCAGAGCTTCTCCACCACGAACTGCGGCTTGATCTTGTCGCTGTTGCGGTCGTAGGCCAGGCACTCCTTCTTGCGCCACTCGTTGATCTGCGCCCACCACGACTGCAGTGCCTTCGTGTTGGTGCTTTCGCCGGCGCTGAAGGCGGCCTCCAGCAGGTCGAGCAGCGCCGTCATGCACTCACCCACGTCACCCACGATCGGCACATCCACCTTCACCCGCTTCGAGATCGACGACGGATCGATGTCGATGTGGATGATCTTGCGCGCGTTCTGCGCAAAATGCTTCGGGTTGGCGATGACGCGGTCATCGAAACGTGCGCCGATGGCGATCAGCACATCACAATGCTGCATGGCCATGTTGGCCTCATAGGTGCCATGCATGCCCGGCATGCCGACCCATTTCGGATCGCTCGACCGGTAAGCCCCCAGCGCCATCAGCGTGGTCGTGCAAGGGAAACCGAGACGGTCGACCAGCTCGTTCAGCACCGGCGAGGCATTGCCCAGGATGACACCGCCACCCACGTAGATCATCGGCCGCTCGGCCGACAGGATCAGTTGCAGCGCCTTCTTGATCTGGCCCTGATGGCCCTTCACCACCGGATTGTAGGAGCGCATCGAGACCGACTTCGGATACTCGAAACCGCATTTGTCACGGCTCACATCCTTCGGAATGTCGATCAGCACCGGGCCGGGGCGACCGGTCTTGGCGATATGGAACGCCTTCTTGATGGTGGCGGCCAGATCCCGCACATCCTTCACGAGGAAGTTGTGCTTCACGCAAGGCCGGGTGATGCCGACGGCATCGCATTCCTGGAAGGCATCCTCACCGATGGCCTGCGACGGCACCTGGCCGCTCAGGATCACCATCGGAATGGAATCCATGTAGGCCGTGGCGATGCCGGTGACGGCGTTGGTCAGGCCAGGGCCCGAGGTGACGATACAGACACCAACCTCTTCAGTACTGCGGGAATAGGCATCGGCCGCGTGCACGGCGGCCTGTTCATGACGCACGAGCACGTGTTCGAGCTTGCGCGCGGCGTAAAGGGCGTCGTAGATATATAAGAGTGCTCCACCCGGATAACCGAAGACGTGCTTGACGCCCTCTTCCTCCAGACAGCGGACCACGATTTCCGCGCCGGTCAGTTCCATTATTGTTCCTCTATGCAGGTTGACCTCCCGTCCGCCGGCCCCAGCACAGCACATACCTCTGCACCGAGACAGACCCTGACAACGTTCGGTCTGACTGTCTTCGACACCGGCGCCCCGTCATCCCGCTGGACGACCCCAGAACCACCGGCATCCCTCGAACACCGCCACGGCCTCATGAGCCATCTTGGTGCGGTTGCTAATGACCCTCGGGGTCACGCGCAGCCGACATGCTAACATTTATCATCCCTATGGCGACACGACCGGAAATCTCTGAGTTTCTCGCCTCGGTCGAGCGCCGCGCCTTCAAGCAGGCTGTCTACGCGGTTCGTGACGAGGAAGCGGCACTGGACATCGTCCAGGATGCCATGATCCGGCTCGTCGAGAAGTACGAAGACCGTCCCGCAGCCGAGCTGCCGCCGCTCTTTCAACGCATCCTGCAAAACATCATCCACGACCACTTCCGTCGACAGAAAGTTCGCAACACCTGGGTCTCACTTTTCTCGGCCCTGCCCTTGGGCCGCCACGACCGCGAACAGGATCAGGACACCGACCCGCTTGACGCCCTGCTGGCCAGACAACCTGATCAGCAAGTACCCGACACGGCCCAACAGGTCGAAAGCGAGCAGCTCGTCCGGCTGATCGAAGCCGAAATCGCCCGTCTGCCGCGCCGTCAACGCGAAGCCTTCGTCATGCGTTACTGGGAAGAGATGGATGTGGCCGAGACGGCAGCCGTCATGGGCTGTTCGGAAGGCAGCGTCAAAACCCACTGTTCCCGAGCCATCCAGAGCCTGTCACGCGCCCTGCGTGCCCAGGGCATCAGCCTATGAACCCCGATCAGATAGCCCAACGAATCCGTCGGCTACTGGATGCCAGCGCCGACAACCTGCCCCCCCACATCCACGCACGGCTTGAAGCGGCGCGAGGCCAGGCACTGTCACGGCTCGATGCCCGCCGTCCCGACACCGCTGCCCCGACTCATGCGCGCCGCCCGGCTGCCGCCTACGGCCCTCAACCGGATGCCGCTGCTCAAGGACGCCCGCGCGCCGGATCTGTCGGGGCTGCTGCTGGAGCTGCCGGATCCGGCACCGGCTGGGCCACTTGGCTCAATTGGGCCGGCTGGCCTGCCTGGGCACGCCTCGGTCTTGCCACCGTGCCCGTGGTGCTGGTGGCCACCTTGCTGGCCTTGCCTGCCCTCGACCCGGCCGCGCCTGATGGCACGCTCTCGGCAGGCAACACCTCACCGAGCGCCGCCCAGCAGGTTGCCAACGGCCAGACCCCCGACGCCCCGGCCACGCCCGGCCAACACCAAGCAGACAATGCTCAAGCGGTCATCACGGCACAAGCCCCCGAACCCGCTGCTGAAGCGTCTGAAGCACTCGAAACGCCTGCCAACCCTGAACCCGCTGCCCTTGCCGCTGCCACCACGCCAGCCAGCCCCCTGACCGCGCAACAGGAAGCCGAGCCGGCCCTCATCGTCTACCGCCACGCTTTCACCCGGCCGCCCGACATGTCGATCCCGGTCGTTTTTCCCCAGGCCGGCGGCTTCGCCCGCGCCGGCTTCGGTACGCCGGTCAGCTTCACGCTGCCGATGACGCCAAACCCCACACCTCCGTTATCATCGCTCGATCTCCCACCGCCTTGAGTAGTGGCCGTGGCAGGCATGCAAGGATGGTGATCTCTCGCTGATCGGACAGCCTCGGCCCCGAATCCCATTTACCGGTCTCACAGGCCATCGGACCGATGATTGACCCCGCCCAGCATGCCGCCATCGAATGCTGCTTCCGGGCCAGAACCGATCAGCCGCCGTGTCCGCTCCCGCCACGCCCCAACCGGAACCCACACCACTCAACGCCGCCCCTCCTTCCGGGCCAGCCACCACGTGGCGACGCCTGATGTGCGTCGTCTATGAAGCCATCATCCTCTTCGGCGTCATCTTCTTCTTCGGCTACGCCTTCTCCGCGCTCACCCAATTCACCGGCGCCGAAGGCTGGCTGCGCACCACCTTTCAAGGTTTCATGTTCCTCGTGCTGGGCGCCTACTTCAGCTGGTTCTGGAGTCAGGGTCGCTGGAGCCTGCCCATGAAAACCATCGGCGTGAAGCTCGTGCGCCATGCGCCCCACGAAACCACGCAGCCAACGGGCAGCAACAGCCACACACGCGCCGACTCATCCATCGCTCAGCCACCCCACGCCGCAAGCTCTCCTGCACACACCGGCCAAGCCGTCCCCACAGCCTTTCAGACCGTCAGCCTCGGTCGCGCCGCCTGGCGCTACACCCTGGCCTCGGCCATGTTCTGGGGCGGCCTCGCCCTCGTCTGGAAAGCCTCCCCCTGGTGGCTACCTCTCTTCTTCCTGCCCTTCTTCTGGTCTGTCTTCGACCGCCAGCGTCGCACCCTGTATGACGTGCTGGCCGGGACGATGCTGATCACGGTGGAGAACCGGGGGAAGAAACGGCGTACATGAGGTTGTCTAATTGGCTTGAAGCCAATAACGACGAACCGACTTCGCCCGAATCATGTGGCGCGAGCCTTCATCAAAAACTTTGAAATGCGCCGTGCGCAAATGAAGCTCGAAAGCCTCCGCCGACACATAGCGTTCGTATAACAAGACGGTTGGAGGATCCTGCGCCGTGTCCGGAATGCAAACGTCAAAAATCAGACAGCCATCCTCACCGTCACGGGAGTTTGCCGCATTGCGCTTCATCAGTGCCATGAAGTCTTCGTAGTGTTGCGGCTCGATCTGCATCTCGACAAGCACCACGAACGCCTGCGTGGTGGCAGAACTTGTATCCATCTCGATCATGTCCCCCCCCCGGATGCCATTGGCACAGGTGGCCCACACACATCATGTATCATGCTATAAGCCAGTCGTTTGGTATGATAGCATGATCAAAAACCTCTTTGACCTGTCAGGTCAGCGCTCCCATACAGCAGATGGCGGTTACTTTTTGGCCTTTTGCCGGCAAAAACCTGGGGCGTAAGAACAAACATGAGGGCATCACACCCAATGCTTGAACCGATCGCCATCGAAAGAAAGAAACTCTTCGAGATCGTGGCCGAACATATCGAAGGCTTGATCCTGTCCGGCAAGCTGCAACCCGGCGACCAATTGCCGCCCGAGCGGGAATTGCAAGCAGCCTTCGGTGTGGGCCGGCCGGCCGTGCGTGAAGCACTGATCACGCTGGAACGCAATGGTCTCATCGAGATCGGCAATGGTGTGCCCGCGCGCGTGGCCCAACCCTCGGCCGAGGGTTTGCTGTCATCCATGATGGCCGGCGCCAAACATCTTTTATCCACCCCCGACGGCAAACGGCAGGGACAAGCCATTCGACGTTTCATCGAGGGCGCACTGGCACGCAAGGCGGCCAAACACGCCACGCCGAAGCAACTGGAACAGCTGCACGCCGCGCTTCAGGCCAACCTGAGCGCCAAAAACGACATCGAGACATTCGCTGAAACCGATGTCGCCTTTCACTTCGCCATCGCTCAACTGGCGGGTGAACCAGCCATTCTGATCTTTCATCGGGCACTCTCCGACTGGCTCTCCGATCAACGCAAGGTCTCATTGCAGCAGCCAGATGCTGTCGAAAAAGCCATCCGGCACCACAAGCGGCTATTCACGGCCATCAAGCGGGGCGATGGCGACGGCGCCGAGGCAGCCATGCACGAGCATCTCACCGACGTGCAAACGCTGTACTGGGAAAGCGTGGGCACGTAGTTCAACGCCGGTTACGTGCCGAAAAGCGGTGTCATCGGTAGCGCGTGTCATGCACGCCCGGTGGCGCTGTCACAAGAACGGATCAGCGCATGACGCATGCTGAAATGGCGATCAACAACCCATGCCTGACACGTTCTGAGAACACCAGCCAGCCCGGCGACACAGCATTCGGGATCTCGTTACTTTTGGTAAACCTATCATACCAACGCCATGTTACCCTCTGATCAAAGGCGGCCAACCGGATCGCCCGAAGATCATTCATGGGGAGACGAGCGATGGAAAACAGGCAAACGAGGCTGCGCGGCCGTCGCGCACTGGTCACCGGCGCCGGACACGGCATCGGTCTGGCGATCGGCAAACGACTGCTGGCGGAAGGCGCCCACGTCGCTTTTGTCGATATCGACACGACACACCTCGGGGCGCTGCCTCACGAAGGCTTGGCCCTGGTTGCGGACGTGCGAGACGAAACATCCATCGCCGCCGCGATTGACGCGGCAGTTCAAGTCTTTGGCGGCCTGGATATCGTCATCGCCAACGCCGGCATCGAACCTTGTCATGAAGACAATCTGCTGCATCTCGTGTCGGCCGATGTCTTTCGCAACGTGGTGAACACCAACCTCGTGGGCCAGTTTCTGACCTGCAAGCATGGCATCGCGGCCTTGTTGCAGAACGGGGGCGGCAATATCCTGCTGACCGCCTCCCCAACCGGAAGCTACGGGATGGCGCCCACCGAAGCTGCCTACTCCTCCTCCAAGGCTGGCGCGGTCAGCATGATGCGGGTCATTGCATCCGGCTATGCCGATCAGGGCATCCGGGCCAACTGTGTCATGCCTGGGGTCATGAACACCCGAGCCAATGCGCCGCTCCTGGCAGACCCCGAACAACTGGCCAGTGTGCTGGACACCGTACCCATGCGCCGCATGGGGCAACCCGAAGACGTGGCGGCCGTGGCAGCCTTTCTCGTGTCCGACGATGCCGCTTATGTGACGGGATCGGTTTATACCGTCGATGGTGGTTTGACCGCCATCTGATCGGCATTCAGAGCAGACTGGCCACGGTGCTCCGCTCTGTAGGCGTACCATTGCCAGTCCCTTGAACCCATCGCGAATGCGGCGGGCCCGATGGTGTTTCGGCATGTGAGGGACATGAGGTTCTGCACGCCCGAAGCACTTTGGCGGGGAGGAACACGTGCATGACAGGCTCCGAGACCGACAAGAAACGCATCTTGCGCAAACAGCCAGCTCACGGGATCGACTGGCCGCCTTCCCGGCGTTTGCATGCGGGCGACTTCAGCGCCACCTTTGATCGAGGCGACATCGCTCAGCTCTCGATGCGGGGCCATGAGCTGATACGCCTGATATATGTGGCCGTGCGGGATCCCGCCTGGCACACGATCCCTGCCACGCCCCTGTCCGTGCACCTCGACGCCGGGCCGACACCTTTTTCTACCCATGTCCACGCGAGAAGCACAGGCGCCAGCCTCGATCTGGCGTGGCATCTGGATGTCACCGGCTTTCCCGACGGCAGGCTGCAAGCGGACTTTCGGGCAACCGCTCGTCGGGACTGCGACTTTGCACGGATCGGCCTATGCATCCACTTCGACGCAGCACGTTTCAGCCAGGCATGTTGGGTATCGGATGGCGACGCGGGTTCTCGCACGGGCCGGTTCCCGACACGGATTCATCCCCAACATCTGGTGGACGGCATTCATCTGCCCTGCATTCCCGCCTTTTCAAGCATGCGGATCAGCCTGGACACGGACACGAGTCTCGACATCCGGCTTGAGGGCGACCTGTTTGAAATCGAAGACCAGCGAAACTGGACGGACGCGAGTTTCAAAGCCTATACGACACCACTCTCACTGGGAGAGCTGCACCACCTTGCTGCCGGCGACACCATCCGGCAGCGGCTTCATCTTTCAATGTGCGTGCCCGAACACGCAGCCCCCACGCGGCGCCCCATCCTGCACGCCACGGCACTTGGCCCCTTGCGGCAGGGACTGCCCGAGCTGGGCGTCGCGCTCTCCCTGGCAGCGCACGAACCAGCCCCACCATCGGCCATCCCCTTCACCCACAGGCGATTTGATGTTCGATCGGAAGCGGATATCGCCCCCCTGTTTGCGCGCATCGAAAGCATGCGCGGCACCCAAGGCATCGAACTCGTGCTTCATCACGAGGCGCTTCCCGACCCACAGCTCGACCAGCTGCTGACGAAGGTTGGACAGGCCGGCCCCCTGAGCCGATTGATCCTGCTGGGTGATCCCGAACACCTGCCCTCACCCACGCGAGTCCTGGCCGTGAAAGCCATGACACGCGGCATGCCGGACGGCCTGTCCATCGGCGCAGGTGGCGACGATGCCTACGCGGATCTCGCCCGAGACCCGAACGACTTTGCCCCTGTGGATTTCGTGGCCTTTCCGATGTCTCCACAACACCATGTGTTCGATACACGCTCCATTTTTGAGACATTGGCAGTGCAGGCACAAGTCGTGCGGGAAGCCCGGCAGCGTACCGCGAGCGGTCGAGTTGCCATCAGCGCCCTGACATTCGGCACCCAGGCATTTGAATCGCAGGCGGACAGCGCCCAGCCGCACCGCGATCAGCGGCTTCGGCAAGTGGGCGCTGCCTGGCTTGCTGGCAGTCTTGGTCATCTCGCCCTGGGTGGCGCCACCTCCATCACCCTTGCCCCCGACCTATGGATGACGGAAGGTCTGCCGCCTTCATTGACCACACTGCTCCAGACTTTCACCTGCCTGAACAGGGCACGGTTGGTGCCTTTCGAGATCGACGACGCCCATCGGGTTTTCCTGTTCGGCGCCAGGCAGAACGATGAAACGATCGTGTTTCTGATCAACCTCGGCGAGCAACAGCAAATGGTCCACCTCAGCGGCTTGGGTCAGGGCGATACCAACGAGCTTCAAGCGCAGCACGACGCAAACACGCCTGATGCGGCATGTCCCGCCCCACCCGTCAACCTGGCATCACCGATTCGGCTGGCTCCCTACCAGCTTCGCATCCTGCGCCATCGCCAGACGTCGCGCGCATGAATGCCCGTTCAGTGACGCTTTCACCACCACGAATCAGCGCATCACACATGCCCAGGGTTATTACATTCGGTAAAACCAAATGCATGAACATCATGCTATGATGCTTTCATACCAATTTAATGGACAGTGCGTGTTTCCAGAATGACACACGCCTGCCCATTCAACGATGAGGGAGACACCATGCGCATCGCAGTGCTGGGCGGTGGAGGCGCCATGGGCGGATTGTTCGGCGCCTACCTTGCAGATGCAGGGCACGAGGTCATCTTGGTCGATGTGTGCAAGGAGGCCGTCGAGGCCATCCGTGCCAACGGCCTCATCATCGAGGAAAAGGACGGCTCGATCCGTCAGATCAAGGTGGAGGCAACGAGCGAGCCGGCCAGCGTCGGCACGGTGGATCTCGTCATCAGCTTCGTCAAGTGCTATCACACCGAGGCCGCGATCACGCTCGCCTTGCCGATGATCGGCCCACGAACACAGGTTCTGAGCCTGCAAAATGGCTGGGGTAATGCCGATCGCATCGCTCAGGTCATCGGCCCTGAGAAGGTGCTGGTGGGTGTGACGTATCACAGTGCAACCTTGTTGGCACCGGGCAGGGTCAAACATCCGGGCACGGGGCAAACCAGTATCGGCAAGATTGACCCAGCCGACGCCACACGCCTCGATGCCATCAGCGAGGCATTCACCACATCCGGTCTTGATTGCCTGCTGCCGCCTCGGATAGAAACCGACATCTGGAAAAAGCTGGCACTGAACGCTTGCGTGCTGCCACTGTCCGCCTGCCTGGGCTGGCTCACACACGAGCTGGCCGAGTGCGAATCGACTCGGGAAGAAATGATGGCCATCCTCCGGGAAGTCATCGCCGTCACCGAAGCGCGCGGTCATCCTCTGGATTTTGACGAACGCTGGCAAGCCATACTCGGCCTGCTCACGCGCGCACGGGGCGCCAAACCCTCCATGCTCCAGGATGTGGACAGTCGGCGCCAAACCGAGATCGACGTGATCAACGGTGCCGTGGTCAAGGCTGGCAAGGCTGCGGGCGTGCCAACGCCTCACAACGCAGCGATGTACGCCTTGATACGCGCCATCGAAACGAAGTTTCAGCCGCTCACATGATCAGGGAAGAACAGCATGCATCTAGTGACATTTCGCCTAGAACCAGATGGGCCGTCCCAACCGGGCGTGCTGGACGGAGATTCCGTGCGCTCCCTGGCCAATGCCGGTGTGCCGGATACGATGCTGGGCATCGTGCAAGCAGGCTCAAGCGCCCTCGAACGCATTCGTGCCGCCCTGCCTCACGCGCCTCGTCACCCGCGCTCGATGACCCATCTGGACGCGCCAATCCGTCCGGGCAAAGTGCTGTGCTCGGGCGTCAACTACAAGGGCCATGCACAGGAAATGCCCGATGCGGTGCTGCCGACCGAACCCTTCTTTTTCGCCAAGCTGCCCTCCTCCATCACCGGGCCAGAAGCGCCCGTGAGACGGACGGCGGCAACCCGGCAGATGGATTATGAGGTCGAGTTCTGCGCCGTCATCGGCAAGCGACTGTATCAGGCCAGCGAAGCGGACATCATGCCCGCCCTGTTCGGCTATACGCTCATGAACGACCTGTCGGCCCGCGACATCCAGTTCAAGAACAACCAGATCACGCTCGGCAAGAATCTGCCAGGATTTGCCCCGATCGGCCCGGCCATCGTGACAGCAGATGCGCTGACCGACCCGAACGATGTTCAGTTACGCACCCGCGTCAATGGCGTCACCATGCAGGACAGCAGCACCGCTGATTGGCTGTTTCCGCTACCCCGACTGATTGCCTGGCTATCGCAATTCTTTCCGCTGGATCCTGGCGACATCGTCTCGACCGGCACACCACCTGGGGTGGGCGTGTTCCGGAATCCCCAGGTCTTTCTGGTGCCAGGCGACATCGTGGAGGTGGAGGCTGGAGGAATCGGCGTCATTCGGACACCCATTCTGGCCTGATGTCCGGTCTGATGCCTGAGCAGATACCTTGCCTCGTGCCCGTTGCTCGACGGCGCAGGATACGGGCAAGACATCAGGCAGGATCAAGCATTGCGCATGGATGCGCGTTACAACAGAGAGGAGGATGATCATGGCTCCGTCAAGCTCAGCCCCCCGCACAGGATCGCTGCTGTTCGGTTTTTCCAATCTGCGGCAACTGCGAGCGCATGGATCACGCATCTTCACCCGTGGCAAGGGGGTCTTTACCTACGACGAGCAGGGAAAGGACTATCTGGAAGCAACCGCCACCTTTTATTGCCTCTCCCTCGGCTTTGGTGACGAGGAACTGATCGAAGCGGCCACGGCACAAATGCGCCGACTGGCGACATATCCCTCCGGCATGTACAGAACCAACGACATCGCCATCGAGCTGGCCGACAAGCTGGCACGGGTTGCCCCCATCCCCAATGCGCATGTGATGTTCGCCACGACGGGTTCCGAGGCCAACGACCACGCCATCAAATCACTCTGGTTTGCCAATCTGGCCAGAGGCGAAGGAAAGCGTCGCAAGATCATCTCGCGCCGAGGGAGCTATCACGGTTCAACCGTCACCACTGCCGCGCTCGGGGGCAGTGCCGCACAACAGGCGGCTTACGGCCTGCCCACGCAAGACTGTCTTTACATCTCACAACCGAACTGGCCGCTGGCCGCCGATGGCTTCGACGACGAAGACGCCTATGCCGACACCTTGGTCGACGAGCTGTCCGACTGCATCGAGCGCGCCGGCCCGGACACGATCGCCGCATTTTTTGCCGAACCGATCTCGGCCTCGGCAGGCGTGGCTCTGCCGCCACGGGGGTATTTTCCCAAAATTCAGGCCGTGCTTGAACATTACGGCATACCGCTGCTGGCAGACGAAGTCGTCACGGGTTATGGACGCACCGGCAACCTGTGGGGCAGCGAAACCCTGTCGATCCGGCCTGACTTCGTCAGTTGTGCCAAAGGATTTTCCAGCGCCTACCAGCCCATTTCGGCACTGGTCATGTCGCAAGCCTTCTACGAACAGCTGGAACATGCCTGCGACCAGGTTGGTGTCTTCAATCATGGGCTGACCTATGCCGCACATCCCGTCGCCGCCGCCGTGGCGCTCAAAGTGCTCGACATCATGGAACGTCGGGACATCGTGGGGCATGTCCGCACGATCCTGCCCACCTGGACATCGGAGCTGGAAGGGCTTCAGGACCATCCGCTGGTTCACGCCACCCGTCATGCCGGCCTGCTCGCCGCCGTGGAAGTGGCCCAACCCGCTGAAGGCCGGGCCAAGCACGCAGAGAGCTTTCTCACCCCCCGCGATCTGACGGCGCGTATCTATGAAGCCTGTCTTGAAACCGGCATCATCGTCAGGGCGCTGGGCAGTTGTGTCGTCCTCTGCCCCCCGTTGACCATCACCGACGAAGAAGTCCGCGAACTCTTCACGCGGTTAAGACGCGCCCTGGATCGGGTGGTGCAAACCCATGCTTGAAGACTGGAACGTGTCATGCACACCCGGCTGGCTGTCAGAAAGACGAGTCGGTGTCTGACACGCGCCATGACCACATCAGTGGAACACTTGTGCAGTCATGCAAATTGGGAGGACATGAGATGCTTCAACGAATGATCTATTCCAAGGTGCGGGTTTGCCGCCCGGATGTCGACGAGTTGCAGTCTTCGCCACTGGTCGATTATCCATTCGTGCCCGAATCAAAATTTCGGATCGTGACGCTTTTCGAGGAACCAGCCTGCCTCGTCGCCCACGAAGAATGGTACAAGGACAACGACACCGAATGGGTCTTCTTCAATGAGACCCTGATGATCGTGCAAAGCGGCAGTGCCGAAATCACCTGGTGGAACCCGCCGGACTGGACAGACCGGGGATCCGTGATCGTTCAGCCAGGGGACGTGTTCCTTTGCCCCCGCGGCGCCCGCATGTGGTGGAAGATTCTCAGTGACGAACCCTTCCGCCGCATCGTGGTGGACATTCCAAGCCCCGGTTTTGATTTTCAGACAGTCAAATCACTGGTTTGATTGATGCCGCTTCATCAGGCAGGACGCCGCTCCGTGCGGAGCCTGCCCAAGCAACCGGTGCCACGCCGGCCCCCGACTCACCTCACGGCACCTCACACGGGTTTGCAGCCTCCTCGGCCGCCATGCCGTCGACATTGCCCCGAACCGCCAGGTGCAGCACATCCCGTTGCGTCATCCGCTCACCTTCAAGCACGCCAGCGATCCGCCCCTCATGCAAGACCAGTATCCGATGCGCCACGGTCAGCAACTCCGGCAACTCCGACGATGACATGATGACGGAAAGACCCCCTGCCGTTTCCGACGAGATCAGGCGATAGATCTCGGCTTTGGCCCCCACGTCCACCCCTGAGGTGGGATCATCCAGGATCAGGATTCGAGAACCGCGCAAAAGCCAGCGACCCAGAACGACTTTTTGCTGGTTTCCCCCGGAAAGGGATCGCATGGGCGCATCCACCGAGGCTGTCTTGACCCCAAGGCGCTTGACCATGCCGACGGTCAACCGTCGCTCCAGCCCATGACGCACGACACTCATGCGCGACATCAGCTGACTGGCAGCAATGGTGGCGTTCTCCAGCACGGAAAGGTCATCGAAAACGGCTTGCGGCCGCTCCTCGGGCACAAGACCCAACCCAAGCTTGCGCGCATCACGAGGCGAACGCGGCGAAACCGGGCGGCCGTCGACCAGGATGCTGCCGCTGATCAAGGGGTCTGCCCCGAAGAGCGCACGCGCCAGCTCGGTTCGGCCCGATCCCATCAGCCCATAAACGCCCAACACTTCTCGACGACGAAGCTTGAACGAGATGTCAGAAAGACCGGTTCTCGTGAAAAGGGAGCGAGCCTCCAGCACCACGGCCTCATCCGGCACCGTCGCCTGCCGGTCTGCGAGATCCTGCGCAAGAACCCGTCCAACCATCGATTCGACCAGGGCGCCAGGATCGGTGCTGCCGATATCCACCGTTTTCACCGTCTGCCCATCACGCAATATCGTCACCCGATCAGAAATGGCCATCACTTCCGAGAGCTTGTGAGAAATATAGATGATGGCAACGCCCTCTTCACGAAGCCGCTGGATGATGCCGAACAGATGCGCCACTTCCCGCTCGCCCAGCGATGCGGTCGGCTCATCCATCACCAGCAACCGTGCGTCACCGATCAGCGCACGGGCAATCTCCACCAGCTGCCGCTCGGCAACACGCAGCGTGCCCGCCTGGCGATCAAGATCCAGATGCACGCCGATCCTTTCCAATGCATCCTTTGCACGTTTTCTCGCGCGCTTCAGCTGAAGCAGGCCAAAACGATGCGGCTCATTGCCCAACAGCAGGTTTTCTCCCACCGACAGATGAGAAATGGTGGTCAGACGCTGATGGATGACGCGGATGCCCAAGCGCTGGGACGTGACAAGATCCATCGAGGGCAGTGCCTTTCCTTCCCACGACAAAGAGCCGCTGTCCGGTTGCAACGCCCCCGCGATGATCTTCACGAGCGTGGATTTGCCTGCGCCATTCTCGCCCAGCAGGGTATGAACCTCACCGCGTCTGATCGCCAGATTGGCGCCGCCCAAAGCCCGGACACCACCAAACCATTTGCAGATGCCTTCCGTGGCGAAGAGTGTTTGCCGTGCATCCATATCAGTTGCCCTGCTGTGGTCGACTCGTCTCGGCACGTCGCACGCGTGCCGCAAAGCGGTTACGTAGCGCAATATCGAGGGCAACCGCCAGCACCAGTACGACCCCCTGCGCCACGATCTGCCAGAAAGCAGGCACGCCCAGCAGGTTGAGACCGTTTTTCAGCACGCCCACGATCAGGGCGCCGATGAACATGCCCGCTACCGTTCCCTCGCCACCCGCCAGGCTCGTGCCGCCCAATACCGTGGCAACGATCACCTCGAACTCGAAACCCACCCCCAGATTGGGCTGCCCGGATCCCAGACGGGATGACAACAACACCGCTGCGAGCCCGGCCATCGTGCCGGTCAGCACGTACAGCAGCGCCTGCACCCGACGCCCCGGCACACCGGCCAGATAAGCCGCCTCGGGATTGGAACCAACGGCCGCGCTGTAGCGTCCCAGCAAGGTGAAGCGCTCAAGCACGATGAATATCGCCACCACGCCAACCATGATCCAGATCATGAGCGAGATACCCGCAAACTCTGCCGTGCCCAACAGGCGATACTCGCGCGGCAAACCGTAGACAGCCACGCCATCAGTGATCAGAAAGGCAATGCCGCGCGCCACATACAACGTACCCAGCGTGGCAATCACCGAATTGATGCGCAGCCCGACGGCCAGGATGGCATTGACGACACCAATCGCCACCCCGGACAGTGCCCCCGCCAGAAAAGCCAGCGGCAACGGCAGATGAGCCGCACTCAGGGCCGCCACCGAACCACTCAACGCGATCACGCTCCCCACCGACAGATCCAGCCCTCTGGCCACCATCAGCATCGTGAAGGCCGTGCCGACGATCACGACCGGAGCCACGTTGCGCAGCACATTGGTCAGGTTCGTCACCGTCAGAAAACGCTCCGTCAACAGCGAAATCACCGCACAGATGACGAGCAAGGCCACCAGATTGATCAGCAGTTTCTGACGATAGGGCGTCAAGGTGGGCAGGCCGCGCCAAGATGGCGATGCCGACGACGACACCGGTTGTTGCTGCGTTTGTGTCTGCGTTTGCGACCGTGGCTGTGACTGTGGCCCGGCCAAGGTGGCCCCTGGCCCCGTCATGCCACCACGGGATGAATCCACTGATGCCATCTTGCCCTCCTGCCATGGAAAAGAACGGAGGAAAGCTGCTTTCCTCCTTTCGGCCCGCTTACCCGATCATTTGCACTTCAATGCCTGATAGCCGGGCACGATGGCATATTGGTCGGCAAGCACTTCGCTGATTTCCTTGCACGGTTTCGGCAGCAGGATTCCCGGCGCGGGCACACTGTGCGTGGAATCCGGGTCAATGGCACCACTCAGCATGCCCTTCATCTGGTCGAGAAACACACCCGCGTTGTTCTTGGGCGCCAGCGCAAGCGTATCGACCAGCGAACGCTTCGGATTGACCAGATAAGCAACCTCCCCTGGCGTGGCGTCAATCGAAAACGCATAGACATCGGTGGGCACATTGTCCTTGGCATCCGCAAGACCCGCAGCCGTCAATGCATCCATCCCGCCAATGGCGCCGGTTCCGCCACATGCCGTGAAGATGTTGAACTTCGCGCCGGACTGAATCAGATCCTCCATCCGTGCCACCGCCACATTGAGGGAATGATCGACGAAATCATTCAGCACGTCCTGGACGTTCTCCGCCCCCATCTGCTTAACGATCTCGTCACGAAAAGCAACCATCCGCCATTCATGGCACACGACGATCGAAGGAATGTCGAACAGAACGAGCTTGGCCTTCTCCCCTGGCTTGTTCGTTTTGAGCCAGTCCACCGCCCTGCGCGCCGCTTCGCGCACCAGCGCTTCATCATTGAACACGGCCGAAGGAACCGGTGATTCGGCGTCCGGCAGCCCGCCCACCACCAGAACCGGAATGTTCGCCCTGCGCGCCTCCTGGATCGACGGTGCCACCGCCACCGCATCGAAAGGCTGGATCAGGATGCCATCCACCCCCTTGGCGATCAGGTCATCCATCGCATTCACCTGCGTGACAGGATTGAACGCCCCATCGATCACGCTGACCTTCGCCCCCTCCTTCTCGGCAAATTGCTTGAACCACTCACCCTGCGCGATCTGGTACTCACTCGCGTTACCAAAAGTGATGAACCCGAAATTCAGCCCTTTGATGTCATGCGCATGTTTTTCCTGCGCGCCGACAGCCCCGCTCGCCAGCACCGTCGCCACGGCGGCCGTTGCCGCCACGAGGGCACGCCGCCCGACTGCCATCCATCCCATAGGTTTCATGACACGCATCTCCTCCACCGAAGGCCACTCGAGCCAGCCGACCTTTCAGCATGTATGATAGGTATGCATTCATCTTATCACCCGAGAATCTGAAGAGACGCTTCAAATTCTCTCAAGACGTAATGCCAATGTGTCAGCCCCACCGGTGGTGCGAAACATCGCATCCCTCACCGATTCTCCCCCCCGCCCCCATGACGCGCAGCAAAAAGCCCCGCCGGCAAGCGCATGAATCCGATCCGCTCCCCCTGCCAGCGGGGCTTGTATCAACTACCTGAAATTGTCATGCACTAGAAATGCCCAGCCCCCACCGGGTGCATGCCGAGGAATCCCACCGTCAGGTTGTGAGGAGGTGGATATCGGGTAGCCCGGCCCTGCCCGAAGCCAAAACCCCGAAGCTACAGCCCCCACACATGCCACAGCCGCCGTACCGGGTGCATGCCGAGGAATCCATTACCGCCAGGTTGTCACGAGATATGTACCCGGTACGGCGGCCCCACCCGAAGCTAAAGACGACGGACAAACGCAGTTACGCCAACCCCGCCCGAAGCTACACCTCCCCCAAGCGCACTCCCGCTCACCCGTCCCCCAAGATCTCCCGCTCCCGAGCCTCCGACACACAATCCACGAAATACCGCGTTTCCCCCGTGAGCGACACGTCCGCCACCAGGCCATGCACATCCGTGTGGAAGCCAGGGAATCGGCGGTTGAAGTTGCGCACGAACTTCAGGTACTCGACGATCGTGCGGTTGAAGCGCTCGCCCGGAATCAGGAGCGGAATGCCCGGCGGATAAGGTGTCACGAGCATCGTCGTCACACGGCCTTCGAGGAAATCGATCGGCACCCGCTCCACATCGCGGTGCGTCAGGCACTCATACGCATCCGAGGGCTTCATCGCCGGCACCATGTCCGACAGATACATGTCCGTCGTGACACGCGCCACATCATGCTCGCGGTAGGCTTCGTGGATGTGCGTGGACAGATCGCGCAGTCCCATCCGGTCGTACATGGGATGGGCCGCCACGAATTCCGGCATCACGCGCCACAGCGGCTGGTTTTCGTCGTAGTCGGCCTTGAACTGCTGCAGCTCCGTCACGAGCGTGTTCCAGCGTCCTTTCGTGATGCCGATCGTGAACATCACGAAGAAGGAATACAGCCCGGTTTTCTCGACCACCACCCCATGTTCGGCCAGATATTTGGTGACGACCGCGGCCGGAATGCCGACATCATCGAAATTGCCTTCGATATCGAGGCCCGGCGTGACGATGGTGGCCTTGATCGGGTCGAGCATGTTGAAGCCCGGCTCGATGTCGCCGAAGCCATGCCACTTTTCGTTGGCAGCCAGCATCCAGTCCTGCTGCTCCAGCTGGCCGAGGCGATCCGGCCCCCAGACGCTGAACCACCAGGAGTCGTTGTACTCGGCCCCCACCTTGCGCATCGCCCGACGAAAATCCCGCGCTTCCTGCAAGGATTCCTGCACGAGCGCCTGCCCCCCGGGGGCCTCCATCATCGAGGCCGCCACATCGCAGGAAGCGATGATCGAATACTGCGGTGATGTCGAGGTGTGCATCAGATAGCTTTCATTGAAGCGATAGCGATCCAGATGTCGGGTCTCGGACTCCTGCACGAGAATCTGCGAGGCTTGCGAGATGCCTGCCAGCAACTTGTGCGTGGATTGTGTGGCAAACACCATCGCATTGGTCGAGCGTGGCCGGTTCTGGCCGATCGCGTGCATCTCGTGATAGATGGGGTGAAAAGTGGCGTGCGGCAGCCAGGCTTCGTCGAAATGCAGGTTTTCCACATAGTCCTGCAACTCGGCCTTGATCATCTCGACGTTGTAGAGGATGCCGTCATAGGTCGATTGCGTGATCGTCATCACCCGTGGCCGGGCCGACTTGTCCTTCACGAGCGGGTTGTTCTCGATCTTTCTCGCGATGCTCTCGCGGTCGAACTCCGAGCGCGGAATCGGGCCGATGATCCCCAGGTGATTGCGCGTGGGCTGCAGGAAGATAGGCACCGTACCACTCATGATGATGGCATGCAGGATGCTCTTGTGACAATTTCGGTCGACGAGCACCACATCATCGGTGGCCACTTCCGAATGCCAGACGATCTTGTTCGAGGTTGAGGTGCCATTCGTCACGAAGAACAGGTGGTCGGCATTGAAGATGCGGGCCGCATTTTTTTCGGAATTGGCCACCGGTCCCGTGTGATCGAGCAGCTGCCCCAGCTCTTCGACCGCGTTGCACACGTCGGCGCGCAGCATGTTCTCCCCAAAAAACTGGTGGAACATCTGCCCGACCGGGCTTTTCAGGAAAGCCACACCACCCGAATGCCCCGGACAATGCCAGCTGTAGGAGCCATCGTTGGCGTAATGCACCAGCGCCTTGAAGAAAGGCGGCGCCAGCGAATTCATGTAGTTGGTGGCTTCGCGAATCACATAGCGCGCCACGAACTCGGGCGTGTCCTCGAACATGTGAATGAAGCCGTGCAGCTCCTTCAGGATGTCGTTGGGGATGTGCTGCGAGGTACGCGTCTCGCCAAACAGGAAGATCGGGATATCGGCATTGCGACGCCGCGTCTCCTTGATGAACGCGCGCAAGTCGTGGATGGTGTCACTATCGTTGCCTTCCTCGCTGATCTCCTCGTCATCGATCGAGACGATGAAGGCCGACGCACGGGCTGCCTGGTTGGCCACCATCGCCACATCAAAATAGGTGAAACCACCGACCACCTCGGTTCCCTGGTCTTCGATGGCCTTGGCCAAGGCGCGGATGCCCAGGCCACTGGCCGAGTCGGCGCGCCAGTCTTCGTCGATGATGACGATCGGGAAACGGAATTTCATCATGAAAAACAACCTGCTGATCAGAAAGGAGGAAGAAGGGGCTGCCCGGATGATACCCCCTCAGTGCCCGTGCGGCAGGATGTTGCGATCTGCCCATCCCCCTATCCGCCCCTGTTGAAAATGCTGTCTGCCCGGTACAACACCCGCGTGGGCATCCCGCTCCTCCTACGGGGACACTTCTACTTTGGAGAGAAGGGGACATTTGTACTTTGGGTTGACGCGGTTGATCCCGCCATTGACCTGAAGCCGACAGACGGGCATCCTGCCATCATGCCTCATCAAGGAGAAATGACCATGCCTCCCCTCTCGGATTTGCTGGCAGGGCTTTTCGAGGTTGGCGGCCAGATGGCGACCGAGACTGTGCTCGATCACATCGCCGACAAGCTGGGCAACGACGATGACGAAGACAAAGCCGACGATAGCCACCAGCTGCCAAGCGACGCGCCATTCGACCAACCACCCACGTCAGCCACCACCCACACCTGACCTATCCCCCCCCCCGAAACATCATGCCCCCACCACCCAGCCAGTTGATCGTCGCCATTTCCTCCCGCGCGCTCCTCGACTTCGAGGAAGAAAACCGCCTGTTCGAGGCCGCTGACGACGGCGCCTACATGGCGCTTCAGCTCGAACTGCTCGACCGTCCCGCACCCGGCGGCGTGGCGATGCCACTCGTGAAAAAGCTGCTGGCCTTCAACCAGGGGGATGAAAAACGGGTGGACGTGGTGCTGCTTTCGCGCAATGACCCCACCAGCGGGATGCGCGCCTTCCGCTCGGCCGAGCATCATGGGGTGCCACTGGAGCGCGGCGTTTTCACCCGCGGCCGATCACCCTATGCTTATCTGAAGCCACTGGGGGCGCACCTGTTTCTCTCGGCCAATGCCGAAGACGTGCGGGCTGCGCTCGATGCAGGTTTTCCAGCCGCACGGGTCTATCCCAAATCGCAACAGACGGCAGGTGCACATCCGGATGAAGTGCGGATCGCCTTCGACGGCGACGCCGTGCTGTTCTCGGACGAGGCCGAGCAGGTGTATCACCGTCAGGGCTTGAGCGCCTTTCATGATCATGAGGTCAGCAAGGCCACGACGCCATTGCCCCCCGGCCCTTTCAAGCCACTACTCGAAGCGCTGCACCGGCTGCGCAACAGCGCCCCACCCAACATGCGGATCCGCACGGCGCTCGTCACCGCCCGCAGCGCCCCGGCGCACGAACGGGCCATCCGCACGCTGATGGCCTGGAAGATCGAGGTGGATGAGGCGCTCTTTCTGGGCGGCCTGGAAAAAGGCCCGTTTCTGCGCGAGTTTCAGCCCGATTTCTTTTTCGATGATCAAACCGGCCATTGCGATTCGGCCGCCACGGCCGGCCCCACTGGCCATGTGATCAGCGGCATCCGGAACGAATCAGCCTGAGTGCCCAACAGCGGCGCTCGCGGGGGTGAACAAGTGCCATGACACGCGCTATGGCGCGCCAGCTTTCTTGGACGCTGGCAGCCGCCGCAGCGAATAGCCGGCATACCTCAGACGATCAACACCATCCGCTCCCATCACCGCCTCGACCGTGCCGCCCAAGCCTTCGCCAATGCCCAATATGATGGCCTCGGTGGCCGACAAGGTTTTCAGTGGCAGGCTGGTGACCTCATCGGAGAAAGGCGGCATGGCAAAGTGCAGCATGAGAAAACCGTTTTCTTCTGTCAATTGCACCTCGGACAGCACGCCGATGTCGCCGGGCGGCATGGGATCGACTTCATGGTGGCCGAGCCGCGCGCGCCAGGCTGGGTGAATGGGCGTCGGGCTGACCTTGGTGCCAACGATGCTGCCGCCCCCGGTTGGCGAGATCGCCATCAACAGATCATGCCCGCCCAGGCGTTTGGCCAGCAGGCCAAATTTGTCGAGAGTTTCCGCGCCCACATTGTAAAAACCGAACAACTCGTACTCCAGCGCCATCGCCCCGTCTTCACGCGGGATCAGCTCAAAATCCCGGCCCATCACCCGAGAGGCCAAGCCCCCGCCCTCGCGCCGGATCTGCGCCAGACCAAAGACACCGGCATACCAGCCCTCATAAGTATCCTTCTGCGCCTCGGTGAGGGTACGGCTTGAACGCTTGGCCGGCACGACGCCATAGGACTGCCGCTCTCCCGTCTTCACCGCCATCGCCAGGGCCAGCACCTCGTCAGCCACCGCGTGTTCCAACTCCTCGGCACCCTCGCTGTTGGCCAGCACCACCACACCCAGCTTCTGTTCCGGCAGGATGCGCAACATCCCGTTATGTGTGCCAGTGCTACCCCCATGCTCGGCGGACAGCTCCCCGCCGGCAAAGCGTCTGTCGACATGCCAACCGAGGCCCACCTGCACGCCCCCCTCATCCATCTCCACCGCCGTGTTCTGCGGGCGCAGCATCTCACGCACGGAAGCCGGTTGCAGGATCTGCCCGCCCGCCGGTGAACGCCCTTCGGCAAACACCATCTGCATGAAGCGGGCCAAATCGAGCACCGAGGCATTGAGTCCGCCGGCCGGGATGTCCCGCAGCGGCACGCTGGCAATCTCCTTACCGTCCTGATACGCCTTTGAGCCACGGTGCGAATCGATGTCTTGCGCAAAGTAAGCCGTTTTCATCCCCAGGGGCTGCAAGAGCGACTGCCACGCGAGCGTGACGAAATCCTGCTGCGTCACAGCCTGAAGCGCCATGCCCATCACCGTCACGCCCAGGTTGGAATAGCTGAAGACATGATCGGGCGGATAGAGCACGTATTCATCCTTCAATGGCCCAAGCAGCTTGGCAAAAGGCTCGGGATGGGCCGCCCACATACCGGGCAGGTAGTCACGGGCCAGCCCAGCATGGTGCGTCATCAGGTTGCGCGGCGTGATGGGCGGAGCATTTTTGAAGCGGCTGCGCACGCTGAAGTCGGGCAAATATTGCGTGATCGGCGTATCGAGCGCGAGCCGGCCCGCTTCAACCTGCTGCATGGCGAGCGTGGCCGTCAGCAGTTTGGAGATCGAGCCACTGCGATAAACCGTCTCGGCCGTGGCCGGCTTCTTCTGGGCCAGATCGCTGAAGCCAAAGCCTTCGGCCCAGACCACCTTCTGATCATCCACCAGCGCCACGCTCAGGCCCACCACCTCGCGCTTCTTCATCTCGTAACGGATACGCTGGGCCAGATAGGGCGTGATCGAGGCGTAGTCACCTTGCTTCACGTCTTCGGGCGGCAGTGGCAAGGTGTTGCAGCCCGCCAGCCACACACACAGGCCGATGAGCGCCCATCGGCCCAAGCCGGGCGAGCCTGCCGTCCCGCGAGACGCCGAAGCAGCCAGACCATCGAGGCAGCCCGCTACGCGACCCTGCGGCAGGCCCTGCTGCATGGCACCGGACGCGGCAGCCAGTGTGCCCCCTGGAACCGCCGTCCTCTTCACCAGGCTGAACGGCCCGCTTTGCAGCTTGACCACGGCAGCGCGCAGGCACCGGGAAGTCCAGGACAGGGGCAGCGAGCCGAACAACGGCCTGGACAGGGAAACGGGCAAGGATATGGACATGGTTGTACGGGTTATCCAGATCGATGAGACAAATGATATCGGCTGAGGGGTTAAGATTGGCCGAAGTCAAAATACAACAGGAGAAGAAGGCATGGCCACAGATGCACATGACCCTTATGCCCATTACCGCGAGCTGACGCTGCGCGGCATGATCCTGGGCGCATTGATCACGGTGGTGTTCACCGCCTCCAACGTCTACCTCGGCCTGAAGGTGGGGCTGACCTTTGCCTCATCGATTCCGGCGGCCGTCATCTCGATGGCGATCCTGCGTTTCGCCCACGGGGCCAACATCCTCGAAAACAACATGGTGCAGACGCAGGCGTCGGCGGCCGGCACCATCTCCAGCATCATCTTCGTGCTGCCCGGTCTGCTGATGGCCGGCTACTGGAGCGGTTTTCCGTTCTGGCAAACCACGCTCGTCTGCATCGGCGGCGGCATTCTGGGGGTGATCTTCAGCATCCCCTTGCGCTATGCCATGGTCGTGAAGAGTGATCTGCCCTACCCCGAAGGGGTGGCCGCGGCCGAGATCCTGAAGGTGGGCAGCGGTGAGCATTTCGACGAGGACGATGTCCCTGGCGAAACGCCCCGACAGGCAGCCGCCGACCAGCCTCAGGCTCCCCCCCACGGCCGGCAAGCGGCCTCCGGCAGCCAGCACGAATCCACCCGACATGGCGACAGCGGCATCCGCGAGATCGCCGCGGGCGGCCTCTTGGCGGGCATCGTCAGCTTTGCCACCGGCGGTCTCCGGCTGCTGGCCGACAGTGCCAGCTACTGGTTCAAGGCCGGCCAGGCGATCTTTCAGGTACCGATGGGCTTTTCACTGGCGCTGTTGGGCGCCGGTTATCTGATCGGTGTGGCCGGCGGTGTGGCCATCCTGCTCGGCATCGCCATCGCCTGGGGCGTGGCCGTGCCGTGGTTGTCGTCGGCGGCCCCCATGGCAGCCGATGGCGACATGGTGAGTCACGCGATGACGCTCTGGAAGGAAAAGGTGCGTTTCATCGGTGCCGGCACCATCGGCATTGCCGCCATCTGGACGCTGATCATGCTGTTCAAACCGATGATGGAAGGGCTGAAGCTGTCGTTCCAGGCACTGCGCGATCAGCGCGGCGGGCAGCAGACAGACAGCCGCGCCCGCGTGGATCAGGACATGTCGGCCCGCGCCATGATCCTGTGGGCCGGTGGCATGCTGCTCGTGCTGGTGCTGTGCTTTCAGCAGTTCGTGGCCGATGCCAACCTGCCCGCGGGGCTGGCCTGGACGCTGGTGATCGCCTGCTCGCTGCTGGCCTTCGTGATCGGCTTTCTGGTGGCAGCCGCCTGCGGTTACATGGCGGGGCTGGTCGGCTCCTCCTCCAGCCCAATTTCGGGCATCGGCATCGTGTCGGTCATCACGATCTCACTCGTTCTGATGGTGATCGGCGAATCCTCCGGCCTTTTTGCCGATCCGGCCAACCGGCAATTCCTGATCGCGCTCACGCTCTTCACCGGCACCGCCGTCGTGGCCGTGGCCTGCATCTCGAACGACAACCTGCAGGATCTGAAAACGGGCTTCCTCGTACACGCCACGCCGTGGCGTCAGCAGGTGGCCCTGATCATCGGTGTGATCGTCGGCTCGATCGTGATCGCCCCCGTGCTTCAGCTGCTTTATCAGGCATACGGCTTCACCGGCGCGATGCCGCGTGAAGGCATGGATGCCGCGCAGGCGCTGGCCGCACCGCAGGCCACGCTGATGACGACCATTGCCGAGGGCATCTTCGCGCACAACCTGCAATGGAACTACATCCTGACCGGCATCGGTATCGGGGCTGTGCTGATCATCGTCGACCTGATGCTCAAGCGCCAGAGCGCCGACCGGCTGAGCCTGCCCGTGCTGGCCGTGGGCATGGGCATCTACCTGCCCCCGTCGATCAACATGCCGATCGTGATCGGCGCTTTCCTCGCCGCGTGGCTGCGTCATCGCATTGCCGCCCGTCATGGCGCCAAGGCCGAGAAAGCCCAGAAGCGGGCCGAACGCAGTGGCACGCTGTTTGCCGCCGGCCTGATCGTGGGTGAAAGCCTGATCGGGGTGACGCTTGCGCTGATCATCGCCGTCTCGGTGTCCAGCGGTGGCTCGGAAGCCCCGCTCGCACTCGACCTGGGCGACTGGGAAAGCACCGCCCAGTGGCTGGGGCTCGCCGCCTTCATCATCGGGGTGCTGATGCTGAGCCGGCGGGTGCAGAAAGCGGCGGGCTGATGCCCAAAACCGCCGGATTCGGAAGACTGGCAAGGCGGATTGCCCTGCCAGCGGATTCGCAAGACGGCGGGCTGAAGTGCTTGGCCCGGATGCCGTTTTCACCCGGCATCCGGGGCTATACGCCGCCAAGGGTAGCGGGTCGTTGGCAGGACACCCGCAGCGCCCATCGGCACGCCACAGATGTCCCTCGGGTGGCACAATGGCTCAGTTCAGGCCCAGCATGCCGCGCAGTTGAGACAGATCCTCGGCCAGCGTGTTGACGCGGCCCGACAGCATCTTGCGGTCGGCATCGGTCAGCTTCTCGTAGGATACGAAACCGCCATCTGCGGTTTTGTACTTTTTGAGCGTGTCGAAGACGACCTCGAAATTCTTGTCGGTCTTCTTCAGGAAAGCCGCATCCTCACGCTCGATCAGCGGGCGGAACAGCTCGACGATCTTGTAGGCCCCTTCAAAGTTGGCCTGGAAGTCCCACAGGTCGGTGTGGCTGTAACGATCCTCTTCACCCGAAATCTTCGTGGCCGCCACTTCTTCCATCAGTACGGCCGCACCGCCCACCACCTTCTCGGGGGGGAAGGTCAGCTCGGTCAGGCGCTTTTGCAGCTCGACCACGTTGGCTTCCAGCTTGTCGGCGTAATCCAGCACCTCCTTCGTGCTCTTTTGCTCCCACAGCGCATACTCGATCCGGTGGAAGCCGCCGAAGGCAGGATCCTCTTCACGCTTCTCATGGTCATCGGCCCGCGAGTCGATAGCCACGTCCAGATCGCTGAACAGCTCGGCCACCGGCTCCACTCGCTCGTAGAAGATGCGGGTAGGTGCAAACAGCTTCTTGGCCTTCTCCACATCCCCTGCCTTCACGGCCGCCACGAATGCCTTGGTTTCCGTCACCAGCTGGCTGACGTTTTCATCCACGTAGATCTTGTACTCGGCGATGGGGCCAACCAGTTCGTTGGGCGACACGGCAGCCTGTGCACCAACCGCACCCAAGGCGGCAGCCTGGGCCACCAGCATGGTGATGAGACGACGACGAATAGCCATGATGATTCTCCTTCAATCTTCTTGGTATGAAAAAACGGATGGGCGCCTGTCCTGCACACCCGCGATGTCGGTGACGGCACCGCGCATGGGCAGGACGCACGCCACGCTCAGGCCGAAGCGCTTCGGCGGGCAGCAGCCAGCAAGGTGCTGCCCACCCAGTCATCCTTGCTGCGGATGCCGGGCAAACTGAAAAAATAACCGCCCCCAACGGGCTTGATGTACTCCTCCAAGGGTTCCTTGTCCAGGCGCTTTTGCACCGTGATGAACGACTTGTCGAGATTGGACTGATAACAGATGAAAAGCAGCCCCATGTCGAGCTGGCCCGATTTGGTGACGCCGTTCGAGTAGTTGAAAGGCCGGCGCAGCATCAGGTTGGCCTCACTCCCAGGCGTGCGCGGGTTGGCCAGACGAATATGGGAATCCAGCGGTGTCTTGGCGCCATCCGGATCCTTCTCGTAATCAGGCACATCGAATTCGCTCTGGCCACCATCGAGCGGCAGGCCATCATCCTTCGTCCGGCCAAAGATGGCCTCCTGCTCCTGAAGCGGGGTTCGATCCCAGCGCTCCACGAAATTGCGGATGATGCGAACGGCCTGATAGCTGCCCCCCGCCGCCCAGGCTGGCTCGGCATCGCGTACCGGATCGACCCAGACCACCTTGTTCATCAGCGCTGCATCGGCCGAATCAGGATTGGCCGAGCCATCCCGAAAGCCCAGAAAATTGCGCGCACTCTCGGGCGGCTGACCGGGGCGCGCAGGAATCGGTGGCACATTGCCCTCCTGCTTCCAGTGCAGCACGAGCAGATCGGGCAGGTTCTTGATGATGTCGCGCAAGGCGTTGTTGATCGTGTCGGGCGTGTTGGCACAAAACTGGATCGACAGGTCGCCATGACACAGGGCGGGATCCAGCGCATCGTTGAAGAAGGCCGTCATCCGTTGCAGGTGCCGCGGCTTCAGCGCCGACAGGCCAAAGCGCTCGTCGAACAGCGACGCCCCCACCGAGACGGTGATCGTCAGCGCGTCAGGCTGCACCACCGGCCCCAGCAGACCCGAGCTGGCCGGCGGCAGTTTCGGGTCACGCTGCACTTCCTTGCCGCCTTGGGTCAAAAAGGCAATCCGCCGGGACAACGTCCGGAAGAGCCGCTCCAGCTCATCCAGATCGGTGGCGATCACATGAAACGAAGCCACCATGCCGGCGTTGGGACGTGGCGTGAGGATGCCCGCCTGATGCACGCCCAGATAAGACACGCGCTGCTGGTAGGTGTTGCTGGTGTTGGCATCCGTCACCAGCTTGTCGCCGGTGAGCGCCCCGGAGGCGCCAGCGTCCGTGCTGCGCAGCGAGGTGCGACAGCCCGCCCCCATCAGCCCCAGACCGGCAGCGCCGAGAGCAGCGCCGAGCAGGCGCCGGCGCCCGCCAGCGGCGAGGGCGTCGGCCGGCATCACCGCCAGGCCATCATCAGCCATACACGGCCCCGGCTGACCGGGTGACAAGGACAGGGAGCGCTTGGAGACACCCTCCGCATGAAACTCAGGGGACTCAGGGATCGTGTGCATGATGCTTCCAGACGTATCAGATGGGTTCCAGACGTGTCAGATCATTCAAGGCTCAGGGCCGCATTCACCTGATCGAGCTGCTCGGCCAATGCCCCGATGGGTTCGGCCAAGGTCTTCCATTGGTTGGCATCGGGTTTCACCCGTTTGAAGCCTTCGCCTTCCCGATAGGGGGAGAGCACCGCCGAACAAGCCTCGAAACCTTCGGCCACCTGCTTGTCCAGCTCAGGCGCTGCCTTCTGGAGCAGCGGGGACAAAAGGCCCACGAGTTTGCGGGTGCCATCCAGCGTGCCCTGCACATCGGCCAGCTCGGCATGCCCATAAGCGCCCTCCCCCACGGCTAGCAGATTGTCGGCCGTGCGGCGCAGCAACCGCGCGGCCGAACTGGCCAAGCGCTCTGGCGGAATGTCGAGCGAGCGCAGACGCTCACGCAACTGCCCCAGATCCGCCATCAATTGTTTCGTGACCGGTGCCAGCGTCGCCAGATCGCCCTGACCCGGCGCAAACAAGCCATGCTCGATCCGATGAAAGCCCATGAAGGCCGGGTCGGCCTCCCGCTTGTCGAAATAGGCGGCCCGCGCATTGATTCGCTGATCCAGATCCGCAAACATGTCCGCCATCGCTTCGATGCGCTTGTACATCTGGTGGGCCGGCACGTAAAGCCTTCGTGCTTCATCGAGCTGGCCGGCCGAGATGGCATCGACCATCGTTTCCGTGGCCTTTTGCAGGCTGGATGAGGTCTTGATCAGGTAGACCCGATACTCGGCCAACGGGCCGATGAACGCAGTGGCAGGCGGGCGTGCCGCCTCGGCCTCAGAATCGGCCGAGGCCGTCACATGCAGCTTGCCGTGCGGATTGCTCAACAGGCCGCAGGTGATGTCGTAATCGCCGGGCCGCAGCTTCACCGTCATCTTCTGGGAAAAACCGGGGGCGATGTTCTCGCGTTCCTCCACCACCATCACGCCATCCAGAATCTCCCACTCCAGGGCACGATCGGACTTGTTGACGATGGTGAAGGTGGTTTTGCCCGCCGGCACCGTGATGTCGTTGGGCTTGCAGACCCGGTCTTCGATCGTGACGGTGACGGCATTGGCATCCGTCTGAACCGGCCGTTGCTGCGCTTGCCGGCTCGCATACCAGAAGGCAGCCACCCCGGCCACCACCAGCAGCACCGAGCCAGCCAAAGCCAGTTTCAAGCCGGCAGGAGAAGAAGATTTGGAATCGGCCATGAGACAGGATCAACCATGAGAAGGCACCACCGATGCCGGTGTCGGCAGGGGACGCAGAAAGAGAAACAGGGTGACAACCAGAAAAGTCAGATAGACGATGACCTCACCCAAGACCGGCGCAGCCTGATAGCCCAGCAAGCCGGACAACACGGCCCCCAGCGGGCTGTCCATCGGCAGCGTTTCACTCAGGTCGAACACCACCTGTTGGGTCGTGTTCCAGAGGCCGGCCTCATGAAACTTGCGCAGCGACCCCGCCATCAGCCCGGCGGCCACGAAGAGGATGAAGACCCCGGTCAGGCGGAAGAAGCGACGCAGATCGAGCCGGACGCCCCCCGCATACAGCCCGTAGCCGATCAGCACCGACACGAGGATGCCGGCCAGCGCCCCCACCGGGGCCTCCCAGCCGGGGCTTTGCTGGAAGATCGCCAGCAGGAAAAAGACCGACTCCAGCCCCTCACGAGCCACCGCCAGAAAAGCCATGCCGATCAGCGCCCAGGCTTGTGCGCGGCTGCCCTGCTGCCCCACGGCCCGGTCGATCGAGGCATGCAGGGATCCCTTGATGTTGCGGGCGCTCTGGCGCATCCAGAAGACCATCGAGGTCAGCATGGCCACGGCGATCAGGCCCACGATTCCCTCGAACAGCTCCTGCTCCTTCTGGGGAAACTCGGCCGCCATCCATTGCAGGCCAGCGCCAGCAAAGAGCGACAGGGCCAGCGCCAAGAAGACGCCCACCCAGACGGCCGGCATCAGCTCGCCACGACCGCTGTGTTTGAGGTAACTGGCAACGATGCCGACGATCAGGGCGGCTTCGATGCCCTCGCGGAGCATGATCAGGAAAGGAACCAGCATCAGCCAAGGCGCCAGACGGCGATGGAAATCTCAAACAATGAAAAACTTAATGATAATAATTCTACAACCAAACGACAGCACACCCATGAGCGGATCCGGGTTTTACATCCTGCCCACGCGCTTGAACATATTGTAAAAGGTGCCGACAACACGAACAGCTCGATGGCGACAAAGCGTTGGCGTTGCCTCCCACCCGCGCACAGCGGGGCATGCCAAGCCCCGCTGTGGGATACTTATCGCTTATCCGGCACACACGGTTTTCTTCCTGCAGGAAGCCCAGACGATGACCTCATGTGACCCCGACACCGGCACCTGCCAGGTGGCAGGCAGCGGCCCTTCCAGGGCCCCCATCCACCACCCCCCCAGACGGCAACTCACGCTGCATTACATCGGCGACCCGATGTGCTCGTGGTGCTGGGGGATTGCACCGGCCGTTGACGAGGCGGCAAGCTGGTGCCTGACCCACGGCATCGGCTTCGAGATCACCGTGGGGGGTCTGCGGATGGGCGGCGGCCAGCCTTGGAATGACGCCTTCAAGATTTTTCTGCGGCGCGAATGGATGCGGATTGCTTCCGTGACGGGTCAGCCCTTCGGCTACACGCTGCTCGATGCTGCCGACTTTCATTACGACACGGAGCCGGCCTGCCGCGCCATCGTGTGCGTGCAGCAGATGGTGGCCACGCACACCGGCTCGGGCCATCTGCAACCTCTCGCCACCGACACGCTGTTGCCGCTGCACTTCATGGCCGTCGTGCAGCGAAAATTCTATTTCGAGGGACGAGACCCGAAGCAACTGGATTTTTATGCCGACATCTGCCCATCACTGGGCCTGGACTTTACCCGCTTCTCGGCGCTTTTCACCTCCAACGAGGCAAAGCAGGCAACCTGGCAAGCGGTTGAACGCTGCCGCCGTTGGGGCGTGGAAGCCTTCCCGACGCTACTGATCGAACGGGACGGCCACCTGCAAACGCTGTCGCAGGGCTATACGACGGCAGAACGGATCATCGAGGCGCTGAGCGCGTTCGATCACCGCGACGAATCACCTGGATGAGAAAACCGCTCATCGCTGGTGTTTTCAGCGCTGGCGTTTTTCAGGTCATGTGCTTGGCCATAACCCGCTTCCAGCACTGCAATCGACTCAAGCAATCGGCGGGCATTGGCCGGATTGCCCAGCAGATAAGCCGTTTCCTGAAATCCCTCATCATCTTCTTCGGACACGGACGGTGCTGAAAGGCCGCTGTCCACCAAAACTGGATGATGGCTTGCCGATGCGGGCAAGAAGACATCCCGCTTATTCATTGACCTGCTCCCATCAGCGCCCTGGCCCCCGCCGTGGCGATGCTCTCATCCTCTTCCACCGAGCCGCCACTGACACCAATGCCGCCTACGATCACCTCGTTCTGATCCTTCAGCAGCAAGCCACCACCAAAAATCACCAGCCCGTCATTCGTGACCTCGATGCCATAGAGCGGCTGCCCCGGTTGTGAAAGTCTGCCCAACTCGCGGGTGGACATGTTGCCCAGACGGCCATGGCCGACCGAACGGATGACTTCATGCGGGGCCGGTTTGTTGAATGCGCCTTGAGCCTGTCAGACTGATTCATGGCCTCCTCCCTCGCCCGTGGCGATGTTTTTGGTGAGCATGGCCTTCAGTTTAAGCCAGCTTCACCTCAAGGCCATACCAAGCCCCTACGAGCATGGACGCACGGAACGTCTCCGCGAAAACCCCAAATCAGCCCCCCTGCTTGGGTGCCGAGGTCATCTGCTTGAGCAACACCGACATGGCCTCCTTCTTCTGGCCCGAGGCCACGGCGGCGCAGAAAAGCGGCGATTCTCCCATGCCCGTCTTGCCCTGGCAGAAGCGTTCGCCCGCCCGCCGGCCCAAGCTGCTGAACGTGATGTCAGCGATATCGAGCATCAGCCGCTGATCGACCTTGGGCCAATTGACCTGCTGATAATCCTGCTTCAAGACGGTAAAGGCGAACATCTGCATCTTGCCCTCTCCCACCTTCACCCCGCCCTGACCATTGTCCAGCAACTGCGGTATGAAGGTCGTGAACTCAAGCTGCTCAACCGGCACCTGGTGCTGGTGCAGCACCTGAACCTCCCGAAGCAAGGACTCCGCCACATGGCCCACATAAATCGCCGGCGCAGGCAACGAAGTGGCCTCATGAATCAGATGAAGCACAAAACCGCCGCCCGCCCGCTGCGAAACCCCCAGCACACGCAGGGTCGGATCACGAGCCTGAGCGAGCAAGGCCCGCACCCCGGCCTCGTCGATTACCGCTACCTGCTTGGCCGCTGCTGCCGCCCCGTTGACAGCCGATGACTCCGATAGCTGCACAGGCTGCGTAGCCTGTTCCTGTGCTGCCTGTATCGATAAAGACAACAGCCCGCCAGCCCCCAAACACAGACACAAAGCGGCTGCGCGGCACTTGTCGATGATCAGCATGACTCCCCCTGTCATGATGCCCTGGATGATGGGTTCACCCTAGCACCTGCGCCCTGCCCTTTGCTGCCAACGGTGCCGGGCGGGGTGCCTGGGCCGACAGGTGGGGTGGTGGGTTCTTGTGGCAGGGTTCAGTCCGTCCATTGATGCCCCCACTCAGGTATACCCTCAGAGAAAGAGTCGGGCCAATGACACCGCGGCCAGAACAAGACTATATTCACTACATCTTATCGAGGAAGATCCCATGCATGACTCATCTCGGTATCAAGCCAAACCCATCAGTATCAGCTATTTGAAGGCCAACGCCGCCAAAGTATTGGCACAGCTTGCCGAATCAAAGGAGCCGCTGGTGATCACGCAAAACGGTAAAGCTAAGGCCGTTTTGCAGGATATAAGCTCTTACGAGCGGACTCAAGAAACCCTGGCCCTATTGAAATTGCTGGCCTTGGGGCAAAAGGACGTGGAAGCAGGCCATGTGACAACGGCCAACACAGTCATCGAACGCTTGCGCACCGGCGCCAATATCATCGACCTGTTCGGAACGCTCGAATGGGACGGCGATTGAAACGCCTTCAATCAAAGCCTAACGGCGCCGCTGACACCCTATCCCGAACGCGCTAGAACACGGCGATATCTTCCTCGGTCAACTCAAGCTTGCGACCGATATCAGCCAAAGCATCACCCATACGCACGCGCGCTTCGGGCTTGATCTCATCCGCCAGTGAATGGCGAGCAAACTCATTCATCATCACCCAACAACCATCCTAGTCCAAAAACGGGAGCCAAAGTCCCCAATCCAAAACCCTTGCTGGAGGTAGATGAATAATACCGGCTCTGCTTTTCTTCCTGCTCCTCACGCCAAGCTTGAAAACGGGCCATTTCCTCCTCCGGATCCAGAACCAATGAAGGCTCCGGACAAGCCTCGATGTCCTTGCTTGTACGACTGGCCAGCATGGTCAGAAATCTGATCAGCTCCCGAATGGGCCTCTCCATGACGGCCGAGAACAATAACTACCCGGCCTCCAAGCCTTCAGGAAAGACCTACTTGGCCCCAAGCACACAGTTGGCGATCAGCATGTCCAGCTTGCGCACATCAATCCCCTTCATCAGCTTGACCTTGATGTGCCCTGCGCGCGTCCATAGCTCCAGCTCGGCGCTGAAATCCAGAAACCCCGCCGCGTTCTCGCTCGACCACATATTGATGCTGCTGTAAGGGAGAGAGTAAATCTCGACCTTCTTGCCCCGAATCCCCTGGGCATCCCGAACGATCAGACGCTTGGAAGTGAAGACAGCGCTGTCCCGAAAGGTCTTGTACGCCGCCACCGCAGATTCGCCTGCCACCATCAGTTCCTGCACGTCACCCGGAATCGGACACTCCTCGACCAGTGTCCACTCCAGGATGGATGAAGTTTCTGCCATCTAATCCTCTCTTAGCTGCCTCAAGCTGGTTCTGCAAAAACCCAGACGCCCGTCATTTTACTCATGGAAATCCCGTACCTAACACCACCCTGGACAAAGCTATCCCTTTCAAGACCACCAGAAGAAGAAAATCTCTCTCCAACTTTCGCATACATTTTAAACAGCCTTTTTCCAACCGTCTTCTCCCCGTCTCGACCTGCCGGTGCACTAGCCAGCATAATAGCGGCAAATGCATTATCAAAGTTCTCAACGGAATCATAACCAGGAACGGTCGTAACAAGTATTTTTGACAGCTTATTGCTCTTTGAGTCCATTGTCACCAAGGCAGACAAATTATCGTTCAGCTCAAATGTCGCGCCTTTTAATGACTCACCAAAAGACTCACGTTTAACCTGCAACGAAAGTCTATATGGAGAATCAATGACTTTCAAATCGTTATTGACCCTCTTAACAAAAGTCGAAAAATCCAAATTGATCAACGAACGAGAATCAACACTACGAGACTCCGTCACCGCTTGAGACTCAGAACCCGACATCGAAGCAAGCGCGGATTTTGCCTCCTTTTTACGACCAGACAAGACAGCCGAACAAAAAACAGCCGCACCTTTTTTATTGCTAGAATCCTCGCAAAAACGCTTTGCAGCACTACGACCCACTGGACGAAGCGAAACCTCAGAAATATCAAGAATATCCCAGTGAGTTATATTTTTCCAATTGATTCTAGAATAATCAACTTCTGGAATATCGATTGTCAAAACCTTCTTTTGACTCTCATTTCCATACGAGTCAACATAATTTCCAAAAGCCACAAAACTTGCATATTCAACATCAATAGCATGCTTCTGAATAGCCTGCCCAAGATCTACAATGCGATGAGACAAGCCCGAAACATAAGATGCTTCGTTCCAAACAGCAGACGGCTTATAGGACAGTACAATCCTAAACTTACCGGTTTTCTTATTCTTATTGACTGAATCAACAGTCATTTCTGACCGAGCTTCCTTTCTAAGAATTTTTGTCACTCTATCCTCATCAGCGAGCCTGAGTTTACTCTCTTCAAGAGCTTTGAGTTCCTCATCTGAAAGCCCGGATGACTCACTATCACGCCCCTCTTCACCAACCTCATCCACCAAGGCTGCCTTCACCATTTTTTCCTTCTTTTCCGGCACAACAGATTCGGAACGATTTACCTCAGCTACGTCCTCAGGCAGAGATCCAGATTTAACCTTTTCAGCGGAAGAAACGGAGAAGATAGCCGATCCAATGAACAAGATAAAATAGCTCCCATAGACCTTAATAACCCGTCCTCTAGAAGCGTTACCTGATCTAATTACCATCCGCGGAAAGAGAATACCCAAAGCCAGCAAAGAAAGACTACCAAATGCCAGGAAAGCGAAGATCGTCGTCAACATCAGCACGCCTCTGTAAAGTTATGCACACCAAGTAGCACCCTAGCACTCTGAAGTTCCTGATGTATCTGACAGAGAATTCATCGATCTATCTCAGCCGATCAACGGTAGAGTAGTTCTTCGCCCATCACATCTGGCCATAAAAAACCCCCGACCCGACAGCACCAAGCCATCGGCAATCGGGGGTCAGTCACCTGAAACGGCCGCTTGGAGCGGGTGGCAACGCAGTGCTACACGCCCGGAGAGGGTTTCACGGGGCTGAACAAGTGCCTCACACGCTCAGGAAAAGGCAGAAACCCTGCCCTGCCTTCACCCGCCCATCAAGATCAATGCACCGTCCGCTCGAAGGTGAACTCGCCGTTCTGGAAATCGACCGGGATCGTTTCCTTGGGGGCGTATTTGCCTTCCAGCACCCGACGGGCGATCGGGTTTTCGAGGTTTTGCTGGATGGCCCGCTTCAGTGGCCGTGCGCCATAGAGCGGGTCGAAACCAACCTTGGCCAGCTCGTCCATCGCGGCATCGCTGATCGACAGGTCGAGGTCGCGCTCGGCCAGACGCTTCTTCAGCAGCTCCAGCTGGATCGCGGCGATCTTGGCGATGTGCTTGCTGTCCAGCCCGTGGAAGACCACGATCTCGTCGATCCGGTTGATGAACTCGGGCCGGAAATGCTGGCGCAGCTCGCCCATCACGGCTTCCTTGATCACATCCGGGTCGTTCAGCGTCTTGTCGGCCGACAGGCGCTGGATTTCACCCGAGCCGATGTTGCTCGTCATGACGACGACCGTGTTGCGGAAGTCCACCGTGCGGCCTTGGCCATCGGTCAGGCGTCCGTCGTCCAGCACCTGCAAGAGGATGTTGAACACGTCCGGATGGGCCTTCTCGATCTCGTCGAGCAGGATCACGCTGTACGGGTTGCGACGCACGGCCTCGGTCAGGTAACCGCCCTCCTCGTAGCCCACGTATCCCGGCGGCGCACCGATCAGGCGGGCCACCGAGTGCTTCTCCATGAATTCGCTCATGTCGATGCGGATCAGGTGGTCTTCGGAGTCGAAGAGGAAGCGGGCCAGTGCCTTGCACAGCTCGGTCTTGCCCACGCCGGTTGGCCCCAGGAACAGGAAGGAACCATAGGGACGATTGGGGTCGGCCAGACCGGCGCGTGAGCGGCGGATGGCGTCGGAGACGAGCGTGACGGCTTCATCCTGCCCCACCACGCGCTTGTGCAGCTCCTCTTCCATCTTCAGGAGCTTCTCGCGCTCGCCCTGCATCATCCGCGACACCGGGATGCCGGTGGCACGGGACACGACCTCGGCGATTTCCTCGGCGCCCACGACGGTGCGCAGCAGCTTCGGCTTGGCATGGGCCGCTGCTTCATCCGCCTGCTGACTGCTTTCGGCATCGTTGACCTCGGCCAGGCGCTTCTCCAGCTCGGGCAGCTTGCCATACTGCAGCTCGGCCAGTTTCTCGTACTGGCCCTGACGCTGCAGCTCGGCCATCTGCGCACGCAGCTGGTCGATCTCGGCCTTGATCTGGGCACTGCCCTGCACGGCGGCCTTTTCGGCTTTGAGGATTTCTTCGTAGTCGGCGTATTCCTTGCCGATGCGCTCGATTTCCTCCTCGATCAGCGCAAAGCGCTTCTTCGAGGCATCATCGGTTTCCTTGCGCACGGCTTCGCGCTCGATCTTCAGCTGGATCAGCCGGCGATCGAGCCTGTCCATCACCTCGGGCTTCGAGTCGATTTCCATCTTGATGCGCGAGGCCGCCTCGTCGATCAGGTCGATGGCCTTGTCCGGCAGGAAGCGGTCGGTGATGTAACGATTGGAGAGTTCGGCCGCCGCCACGATGGCCGGATCGGTGATCTCCACGCCGTGGTGAATCTCATAGCGCTCCTGCAAGCCACGCAGGATGGCAATGGTCGATTCCACGCTCGGCTCGCCCACCAGCACCTTCTGGAAGCGCCGCTCCAGGGCCGCATCCTTCTCGATGTACTTGCGGTATTCATCCAGCGTGGTGGCGCCCACGCAGTGCAGCTCGCCGCGCGCGAGTGCCGGCTTCAGCATGTTGCCGGCGTCCATGGCGCCATCCGATTTGCCGGCCCCCACCATCGTGTGGATCTCGTCGATGAAGACGATGGTTCGGCCCTCGTCGGCAGCAATGTCCTTCAGTACCGCTTTCAGCCGCTCCTCGAACTCGCCACGGTATTTGGCACCGGCCAGAAGCGCCGCCATGTCGAGCGACAGCACACGCTTGTTCTTCAGCGTGTCGGGCACCTCGCCATTGACGATGCGCTGAGCCAGCCCCTCGACGATGGCGGTCTTGCCCACGCCGGGTTCACCGATCAGCACCGGGTTGTTTTTCGTGCGACGTTGCAGGATCTGGATCGTGCGGCGGATTTCATCATCCCGGCCGATGACCGGATCGAGCTTGCCCTGACGGGCACGCTCGGTCAGATCCAGCGTGTATTTTTTGAGCGCTTCGCGCTGGCCTTCGGCATCTTGCGATTCCACCGTCTGGCCGCCCCGCACGGCCTCCACCGCCGTCTCCAGGCTCTTGCGGGTGAGGCCCGCCTCACGCAGCAAGCGGCCGGCCTCGCCCCCTTGGCGGCCATCGCCTTCGGTGAGCGCGAGCAGAAACATCTCCAGTGCCACGAACTGGTCGCCACGCTTCTCGGCCTCTTTCTCGGCGTTGTTGAGGAGCTTCAGCAACTCACGGCTCACGCCGGGCTGGCTGGACTGGCCGCTGACCTCGGGCAACGCCCGCAGCGCCGTCTCCACGCCGCTCTTCAATGCCGAAATGCGCACACCGGCGCGTTCGAGCAGCGCCCGGCCTGAACCGTCCGGCTGGTTGATGATGGCAGCCAGCAAGTGGATGGGTTCAATGTAGGGGTTGTCGGCAGACACGGCCATGCTTTGCGCATCGGCCAGTGCCTGTTGGAATTGTGTGGTGAGCTTGTCGATTCGCATCTGTGTTGTCGTCCTTGTCGATCAGGCAGAATCCAGGGGGCGGGTGTCCGGGTCGGTCAGTATCAGGCATCAGGGCTGGTTCTGGGCCCCTGTCGTGAAGCCATCAGATCGGCCAACCTGTCAGGCACGCGTGCGGCCACTTACCGTGGCTTGAAGACGGTTGGCCGTCATCCAGTGGCTTCATGCACCTTGCTACATGCCAGACCAGACCAGACCGGGCCTGCCTTCCGCTTGCCAGCGGGCATCCATCCCTGGATTCGGGAATGATCAACAGGTGGGGGCGTGGTGTCGGAATTCAAGACTCTTTTTCAAAGACAATATCTGTGAAAAGCCCTTGCTTGCTGACAGCCGGGCCAGAAGCCTGAGCACCAGGCATCGCCCAACGCCTGGCAACGAGGCACTTCGTATCAACTCTCTGATCGTGGTCGACTGATCTTGTTTGCTCCGCTGCAACCCCTTTTCAACGCCCTTCAGGAGATCTGGTACAGCATCCCCAGCTCTTCGTGGGCCATGCTGTATCTGGTCTGGGTGGTGGTCAGCACGCTGTACATCCTCGCGCAGCGTCGCCCCCCGATTGCCACGCTTTGCTGGATTATGGCCTTCATCAGTGTGCCGGTGCTGAGCGCGGTGTTCTATTTCGTGTTCGGGCCACGCAAGCTGAAGCGACGCAACTTCCGGCGCGAGCTGGCACGTCATCTGGCCGCCCGCCACGGGCCGATGCAACACCAGCGGTTGCCCGACACGCTGGCCTCGCGCCACTGGCTGCTGGCACAGGCCCGCGTGGCGATCGAGGCGGGCAGTCCGCCACCGCGGCCCACCGAGGTGCTCGACATCCTGATCGATGGTGATGCCACCTACACGGCCATCGAAGCACGGATGCAGGCGGCCCGGCACCACATCCATCTGGAGTACTACATTTTCGAGCCGGACGAGATCGGCACACGCTGGCGCGACCTGCTGATCGACAAGGCCAAGGCCGGCATCAAGGTACGGCTGCTCGTCGATGCGGTCGGCTCGAAACGCTGTCGCAAAACCTTCTGGCAGCCACTGCGCGAGGCCGGTGCCGAGGTTCGGATCTTCAACCCGCCACGGCTGATGCCACTCAAACCCAGCATGATGAACTTCCGCTCCCACCGCAAGATCGTCGTGGTGGATGGGCGTTATGGCTTCACGGGGGGCATCAACATCGAAGCGGCGCAATCGGCCCGATGCGTGGGCAAAGCGGGCTGGCGTGACACCCACCTGGCGCTCAAAGGGGGTGCCGTGCTCGACTTGCAGCGCGTGTTTCTGGAAGACTGGCTCTATGCCGGCGCCCGCTCAGGCCATCTGGCCCGGCTCGACAAGGCGCTCACCACCCCGCAGGACATCCAGGCATGGTTTCCGTGGGATGCAGACGTGGCCGCCCCCACCAACCCGTGGGTGCAGATCATCGATGCCGGCCCTGACCGGGATCCTTCCCCCATCCACCGCTTCCTGTTCACGGCCATCTCGTCGGCCCGCCGGCGGGTCTGGATCACGACACCCTACTTCGTGCCGGATGAGGCCATCCTGATGGCGATGACGACGGCGGCGGCACGTGGCGTGGATGTGCGGCTCTTGGTGCCGATGGAATCGGATCAGCTGCTGACGGCACTGGCCGCCTCCACCTTCGTGGAGGAAGTGCTGAGCCAGCGGGTGAAAGTGTTTGCCTATGTGCCGCGCTTCGTCCACGCCAAGACGCTGGTGGTGGATGACGAGCTGTCGGTGATCGGCACGGCCAACATGGACAACCGCAGCTTCCGGCTCAATTTCGAGGTGATGGCGGCCATCTACGACAAGGAAACGGCCTCGAAGATGTCGGCCCAGTTCATGAAGGACACCGAATCAGCCACCAAGCTGCACCCGGATCTGAGTCCGGACAACTTCAACGAGCGGCTGGTGGCGAGTCTGGCGCGGCTGGCGGCGCCATTGCTGTAGTTTTGGAACAGTCGTCCACCCAAAACAGCGCTCAATCCAGAACAGCTTGACTTCTGCTATTCAAAAGTTATACTGAAATATAACTTATAGAACAGGATCAGGATCATGCACACGACCACGCTACGCAAGGTTGGCGGTTCCGTCATGCTGACCGTACCACCTGCCCTGCTGGATGATCTGAAATTGCAAGCAGGCACCGCTGTCCATCTCAGTACCGATCAGGATACGCTGCTTGTGAAACCGGCCCGCCCCCGATACACGCTGGAGGAGCTGCTGCAACGATGCGATGGCACCGCATCCGCGAGCGCAGAAGATCGGACCTGGCTGGACAACAGCCCCGTTGGCAACGAGCTGCTCTGATGGATCGCGGCGATATTTACGTGGTGTCGCTTGACCCCACATCGGGGCACGAACAACAAGGCACGCGCCCCGTTCTGATCGTCTCACCAGGGGGTTTCAATCGGCTCACAGGCACGCCATTGGTACTGCCCATCACCAGCGGTGGCAACTTCGCCCGCATGGAGGGTTTCAGCGTCTCGCTGATGGGGGCCGGCACCGACACCACCGGCGTGGTGCGTTGTGATCAGATACGAGCACTGGACTTGCGCGCACGGCGCGGCAAGAAGAAAGAACGGGTGCCCGACTGGATCATGGATGAGGTGCTGGCACGGCTGGCGCCGCTGCTCACATAGAAGCGTGTGTCATGCACTTGTTCGTCCTCTCGCACTCGATGGCCGAACAATCACAGCCGGATGAAATCATCCCGGCCCCTACACTACTACCTACTCTACTCACCACGCCTCGATACTCGGGGCGCTTCAAACGACTTGTCGCAGATCCTGGCTCACAGGCAAAAGCACGACATCATCCCCAGCTTCTGGCCGCCTCGTCATCACTTTCCCGCGCTGCCACCCAACGGCTGCCATCGGGGGTGTTTTCCTTTTTCCAGAACGGTGCTTCGGTTTTCAGAAAGTCCATGATGAAGCGGCAGGCGTCGAAGGCAGCGGCGCGGTGGGCCGAACTGACGGCCACCAGCACGATCTGGTCGCCCGGCTGCAAGGTGCCCACCCGGTGGATGATCGTGACATCGAGCAGCGGCCAGCGCGCTTCGGCCTCTCGGCAGATGGCGGCGAGCGTCTGCTCGGTCATGCCCGGGTAGTGCTCCAGCGTGAGCGTGAAGACCTGATCGCCCTCGTTCTGGTGACGCACGCAGCCCACGAAGGAAGCAACCGCACCGGCTTCGGTCGTGCGCTGCTGCAAGCGCTTCAGCTCGGCGCCCAAGTCGAAATCTTCGGCCTGAACGCAAATGCGCGGGGTCAAAGCAGATGAAGATGACATGATCAGAAAATAGCTCCGTTCGCCAGATTTACCCTACCCCGCAAAGCCCACTCGGCAAGGAAAACGGGATGCCCAGACAGAGGCCGACAAAGCTGCCGAACAGCCCCCTGACCTGTTGTCAAGACACCCTTCCCGTCATTTACCCCCCCGTCACCGGCGGGAAAAAAGCCACCTCGGCCCCGTCGGTCAAGGGCGTGTCGGCTGTGGCCATCTGCTGGGAAACGGCGGCGCGGATCAGATCCCGCCCTGCTGCGGGCATGGCAAGTACCTCGGCCCAGACATCACCACGCTGAATCAACCATTGGCGCAGCGCGCCCACGGTGCCCACCTCCGCCGGGAGCGTGAGGCTTTCAGCCTCGGTGCCCAGCCGCTCGCGCAGGCTGGCAAAGTACAACACGCGAATCTTCATGGACGATTCATCCCCAATCAATCAATGGCACACGAACAAAGTGCGCCAACATCCGAGTTCTGCTTCAGCGCTTTCTCATTGGCCGTGACGACACCGAGGATGGTGACGGAGATGCTCAACGCATACGGGCAACCAACAAAAATACCTATCAATTCAGCAACCCGGCAAAAGGCAAAAAGCGCACCGGATCCCCCGGCCTGATCACAGTGCCCGGCGGGTTGTCGATCAGCCCGTCACCGGCCACGGTGGAGGTGAGCACGGCAGACCCCTGGTTGCGGAAAAGATCAGCCTGCCGGCCATCGGGCAGCAGAACGGCGCGCAGGAACTCACGGCGTTTGGGATCAGGGCGTGTCCATTCAAAAGCGCTCGTCAGCGTGACGGCCTGGGGCGCCAATGCCTGAGCCCCCTGCAATTTCAGGATGAAGGGGCGCACCAGCACGAGAAAGGTGACGAAGGCCGAGACGGGGTTGCCCGGCAGGCCGATGAAGTGGGCAAACTGCCCCGACTGCGAAGGTCGACGCACGCGGCCATAGGCCAGTGGCTTGCCCGGCTTCAAGAGCAGCCGCCACAGGTCGATCTCGCCCTCGGCCTCCACGGCCGGGCGGACATGATCCTCTTCGCCCACCGAGACGCCGCCCGCACTGATGATCAGATCGGCCTTGGCCGCCGCCTGACGCAGCATGACCCGAGTGGCTGCCAGATCATCAGGCACGATGCCAAAATCCTCCAGCTCACCGCCCAGGCGCCGGATCAGCGCACTCAGCACGAAACGGTTCGAGTTGTAGATGCCACCAGGCGGCAACGGCTCGCCCGGCATCACCAGCTCGTCACCGGTGAAGAAACAGGCCACGCGGGGCCGGCGATGAAGGCGCAGTTCGGCGGCACCGATCGAGGCTGCCAGCCCCAGCGCGGCGGGCGAGAGCCTCGTGCCAGCCGACAGCACGGTTTCGCCCTCGCGGATGTCTTCGCCCAACCGACGTACCCATGCCCCGGCCGACGGCACCTGCTGAAAACGCACACCAGCGTCTGTCACCTCGGCCTCTTCCTGCATGACGATGGCGTCAGCCCCTGGCGGCAGCGCGGCCCCCGTGAAGATGCGAGCTACCGTGCCTGCCTCCAGCGGCTGGCCCTGATGGCCTGCCGGAATCCGTTGCGACACCTCGAACACCCGCCCCGGCTCGGCCGCCAGCTCGGCAGCCCGAACGGCATAACCATCCATCTGCGCGTTGTCCCAAGGCGGCACGTTCATCCCCGCCACGATACCCTCGGCGAGCACGCGGCCATCGGCCTGCATCAGCGGCACCGTCTCGATGCCATCGAGGGGTTCGGCATGGCCCAAGAGGCGGGACATGGCTTCTTCAAAGGACAGCGGTGCAGACATCGGCAAATATCCAAAAAACAGGACTGAAGCGACAGGCGCAGGCAGGCATCAGGCCCGGCGGGAACGAGAACAGCGCCAGATCCCCCTGCTCCAGCCCACACACGGCCGATAGGCCGGCAGACCAACGGGGCCGCTCGGGCGGCGGGCTAGGAATCGACTGCACAGGCCAGACAAGCAACACCGTGGATCATGCCAAGCCCAGATGCTGCCTGACGAAAACTGCCACCTCGGCCGGTGCATTCAGGTCGAGCCGCACCCGGTCTGACGGCAATGCCAAGCCCGGCTCGTCGGTGGCCACGGCCACGATGTGCGCATCCTCAGGATACAACAAAGGCTTGCCCACCGAGGGCCGATGCACCTCGATCTTGGGGATGTCGGCGTGCTTGAAGCCTTCGACCAGCACCAGATCGCAGGGCGACATCCGAGCCAGGTGGGCGTGCAGATCCGGCTCGGGCGCCCCGTTCAGCTCGTGCATCAGCACCCATCGCTGATCAGAGGTCAGCAGCACCTCCCCGGCCCCGGCCTGCCGGTGCCGCCACGAATCCTTGCCCGGCTTGTCGATGTCGAACGTGTGATGCGCGTGCTTGATGACCGACACGACGAGGCCCGCTGCTCGCAGCAGCGGGATCACCTGCTCGATCAGCGTCGTCTTGCCCGAGCCGGAAAACCCGGCAAACCCCATGACTTTCATCGTGGTTCAGGTACGGGCCGCGATGTAGGCTTTCAGCATGCCCAGATCGACCGGCATGCGCGTGTGACGCTGCACCTGCTCCTCCAGACGCTCATAGCCTGGCAATGGATCCGGCCGACGGCCGATGGCTTCCTCGATGCTGTCGGCAAACTTGGCCGGCAGCGCGGTTTCGAGGCAGATCATCGGCACGCCCGGCTCGCGGTGAGCCTCGGCCACCTTCAGGCCATCGGCCGTGTGGGTGTCGACGATGACGCCTTTGGCCTGATACCAGTGGCGGATGGTGGCCATCCGGTCGGCGTGGGTGCTGGCCCCCGAACGAAAGCCGAGCGCTGCCACGCGAGCGAACTCAGGGGCCGTGCTCAGGTCGAACTGGCCTTCACGGTCGAGCTGCTGCCAGAGCGCACGCACCCGATCGGCATCACCGCCCAACAGATCGAAGATGAAGCGCTCGAAGTTGGATGCCTTCGAGATGTCCATCGACGGGCTGGACGTGGCGTGCGTTTCACGCCCCGTGCGTACGCGGTAGCGGCCGGTGCGGAAAAACTCGTCCAGCACGTCGTTTTCATTCGTGGCCACCACCAGTTTGGAGATCGGCAAGCCCATCCGCTTGGCGATGTAGCCCGCCAGCACGTTGCCAAAATTGCCGGTGGGCACCGTGAACGACACGGGGCGCGGCTGCCCGTCGGCCCCCAGTGGCTCATCCCTGGTGGCGAGCAGATAGCCCTGGAAGTAGTAGACCACCTGCGCCACCACACGCGCCCAGTTGATCGAGTTGACCGTCCCGATGGCATGGCGTTCCTTGAACCCCAGATCGCCCGAGATCGCCTTGACCAGATCCTGGCAATCGTCAAAGACGCCATCCACCGCGATGTTGAAGATGTTGTCATCGAGCAGGCTGTACATCTGCGCCCGCTGGAAGGCGCTCATCCGGCCGGCGGGCGAGAGCATGAAGACCCGCACGTTCTGGCGGCCGCGCATGGCGTATTCGGCCGCGCTGCCGGTGTCACCGGAAGTCGCCCCCACGATGTTGAGCCAGCGCTGCTGCTTCGTGAGCGTGTACTCGAAGAGGCGACCCAACAGCTGCATCGCCATGTCCTTGAAAGCCAGTGTCGGGCCGTTGGACAGGTGCTGCACATACAGTGGGCCCATGGCCGACGAGCCGGCATCCAGCAAGGACACGGGCGTGATGTCGGCCGAGCCGAAGGTGGCCTCGGTGTAGGTGTCGGCCACCAGCCGCTTCAAATCGTCAGCCGGGATGTCATCGGCATAGCGCGAGAGCACCTCGACAGCCAGCTCCGGGTACGACAGCCCGCGCCACGCAGCAAGCGTGGCCGCATCGATCTGCGGGATCTCGGCCGGCATCACCAGGCCGCCATCGGGCGCGAGACCACCCAGCAGGATGTCACTGAAGCGCTGAGGGGGCATGCCGCCCCGCGTGGACAGGTATTGCATGGTCAGGGATCAGTCCAGTTGTTCGACACGCAGGCGGATGACGGCAGACTGCACCGAGGCCAAAGCCTCGATGCGCGCAATGGCTGCGTCGATACGCTGCTCGATGGTCTGGTGCGTCATGATGATGATGTCGGTGGAGGTGTCACCCTCGGCCGGCTGGCGCTGGATCATCGCATCGATCGAGACGGTTTCGTCGGCGAGAATGCGCGTGATGTCGGCCAGCACACCCGGCTCGTCCAGCACATGAATGCGCAGGTAATAGGCCGTTTCCATCGCGCTGGCCGGCAGCACCGGCAGCTCGGCCAGACGATCCTGCTTGAAAGCCAGGTATGGCACGCGGTGCTCGGGCGTGATGTCGATCATCCGGGCCACATCCACCAGATCGGCCACGACCGCGCTGGCCGTGGGACGCTTGCCGGCGCCCGGCCCGTAATACAAGGTCTCGCCCACGGCATTGCCCTTCACCCAGACGGCATTCATCGCCCCATCGACATTGGCCAACAGGCGTTTGGCGGGAATCAGGGTGGGATGCACACGCAACTCGATGCCGTCCGGACGACGGCGGGCGATGCCCAGCAGCTTGATCCGGTAGCCGAGCCGGTCGGCGTAGGCGAAGTCTTCGGCTGCAAGCTTGCTGATGCCCTCGATGTAGGCACCGTCGAACTGCACCGGCACGCCAAAGGCCATCGAGGCGAGCAAGGTGGCCTTGTGAGCCGCGTCCACCCCTTCGATGTCGAAGGTGGGGTCTGCCTCGGCATAACCGAGTGCCTGCGCCTCGGCCAGCGCCGCATCGAAGGACAAGCCCTTGTCGCGCATCTCCGACAGGATGAAGTTGGTGGTGCCGTTGATGATGCCTGCCAGCGACTCGACCTGATTGGCGGCCAGCCCCTCACGCAATGCCTTCACGATGGGAATGCCACCGGCCACGGCTGCCTCGAAGGCCACCATCACCCCCGCCTGCTCGGCCACCTTGAAAATCTCGTTGCCATGCACGGCCAACAACGCCTTGTTGGCCGTCACCACCTGCTTGCCCTTGGCCATGGCGGCCAGCACCACCTCGCGCGCCACCGTCGTGCCGCCCATGACCTCCACCAGCACATCCACCTCGGGATCATTCACGATGTCGAAGGGATCATCGCTCACCGGGATATCGGCCCCGACCTCCGTGCGCGCACGGGCCACATCGCGCGTGACGACGCGTACCACCTCGATGGCACGCCCGGCACGACGGGCAATTTCGGCCCCGTTGTCGCGCAGCACCTCGAACACACCACCGCCGACCGTCCCCAATCCGAGCAGTCCGACCTTGATCACTTTCATATGTTTGGAAAAACTCCTGATGCTTGTCTGGCATGGTCCGGCACGTCCGACGCGCTCGTTCGCCTCCGTGCCGGTCTTCAAATCATGGGCTGGCAGTGCCACGCGCCGGCCGGGCCGCAACAGCCTGATTCAGCGTGGCCATCCGTGCGGCAAAGGTCCCTGGGCCAGCCCCGAACACCTTGCCGGCCACGCCTCAGCTCGGCCCCGTGCCATGCCGGGCACGGTACTCCGCGAGAAAACGGCTGACGCGACGAAGGGCTTCGGTCAGGTCATCGCTGTTGGGCAGGAAAACCACCCGGAAATGATCCATCTCCGGCCAGTTGAAGCCACTGCCCTGCACGAGCAGCACCCGCTCCTTCTCCAGCAGCTCCAGGATGAAACGCTGATCGTCCTGGATCGGATACATGGCCGGATCGAGCCGCGGGAAGAGATAGAGCGCCGCCTGCGGCTTGAAGCAGCTCACACCCGGGATGCTGGTGATCATCTCCCAGGCCAGATCACGCTGGCGGGCCAGGCGCCCACCGGGCTGCACCAGCTCATTGATGCTCTGATAACCCCCCAGCGCCGTCTGGATGCCGAACTGGGCCGGCACGTTGGCACAGAGCCGCATCGAGGCAAGGATGTTCAGCCCATCGATGTAATCAGCCGCGTGGCGCTTGTCGCCGGAGATGATCATCCAGCCACTGCGATAACCGCAGGCCCGGTAATTCTTCGACAACCCGTTGAAGGTGATGAACAGCACATCATCGGCGAGCGAGGCGATGGAGGTGTGCTTCACCCCGTCGTACAGGATCTTGTCATAGATCTCGTCGGCAAAGATGATCAGCTGATGCTGACGCGCCACCTCGATCAAAGCCTTCAACATGTCGTCCGGATACAACGCCCCAGTCGGGTTGTTCGGGTTGATGATGACGAGCGCGCGCGTGTTCTCGGTGATCTTCGAGCGGATGTCGTCGATGTCCGGCAACCACCCGGCCCCCTCATCACAGCGGTAATGCACCGCATGGCCACCCGACAGGCTCACCGCAGCCGTCCAGAGCGGGTAATCGGGCGACGGCACCAGCACCTCGTCTCCGTTGTTCAGCAGCCCGTTCATCGACATCACGATCAGCTCGCTGACCCCGTTGCCAACGAAGATGTCATCCAGCCCCACACCAGCAATGCCCTTGAGCTGCGTGTAGTGCATGATGGCCTTTCGGGCCGAGAACAACCCCTTCGCATCGGCATAGCCCGAGGCATCCGACAGGTTGACCATGATGTCGTGCCGAACCTCATCGGGCGCATCGAAGCCGAAAGGCGCCATGTTGCCGATGTTGAGCTTGATGATGCGCTGCCCCTCATCCTCCAGCTGGCGCGCCCTGGCCAGCACCGGGCCTCGAATGTCGTAACAGACATTGGCGAGCTTGGCGGATTTGAGAATCGGCTTCATGATGGACTCGAAGACAGGAAGGTTTGCGGTACTATGAATGGAAGCAACCGCATAATGTACCGTAGAACGACGGTGCTGCGATTCGACAACACGCCTCAAGGCTCGGCTTGTTGCTTTCGGGGCGCCGGGACGGCAGCCATCGTGTTCGCGACATTGAGCGCCCGAGCGCCCGGCATCGTCCGCCGCCCGTGCGCTGCCCGGCCACCGCCAGGAGCCGGCCGACAAGAACCGGTGCACACGATTCATGAAACTGCACGCTGACCGCAACGAGCATCTGAACACCATCACCGCCTACGGCGAAGACTGGGTCGACATCAATGGCACCCGCCACCACGGCGCGCTGCTGGTTCAGCCCACCGGCCCCGTGCTGCCCTGGCAGGTGGCGAGTTTCGAGGCGCTCACGGCCGCCGATTTCGAGCAATTGGCGCGACTGGCGCCAGAAGTGATCCTGCTCGGCACAGGCGATCGGCTGCGCTTTCCGCCCCCGGCCATCACCCGTTCGCTGATGCAAGCCCGCATCGGCCTTGAAGTGATGGACGTGGTGGCCGCCTGCCGCACCTACAACATCCTGATGGGCGAAGGTCGCCAGGTGCTGGCCGCACTGCTGAGACATTAGCCCAGTCATGCACACGGCTTCGTTTCCGCCAACGCCGCCCTTCAGGGCGTGACACCACGGCATGTCCAGCCACCGCTTCATCAACGCTTGAAAACAGAACAGGAAGACACCATGTCCGATGCCGTCAACACCGTCTCGCTGGGCGAAGCGGTCGAAGACTTTGAAGCCATCACCACCGGCGGCCCGCTGCAGCTCTCATCGCTGAAAGGCCGGATGGTCGTGCTGTATTTTTATCCCAAGGACAACACCCCCGGCTGCTCGATCGAGGGCGCCGACTTTGCCGCCGTCTGGAAGGACTTTCTGACCGCTGGCGCCGAAGTCTATGGTGTTTCACGCGACAGCCTCACCTCGCACAACAATTTCAAGCGCAAGCTGTCCTTGCCTTTCGAGCTGATCTCCGACCCGGATGAAACGCTCTGCCGACAGTTCGATGTCATCCGCCAGAAAAACATGTATGGTAAGCAGGTGCAAGGCATCGAACGCTCGACCTTTCTGATCAACCGAGAAGGCGTTCTCGTCAAGGCTTGGCGCAAAGTCAAAGTGCCCGGCCATGTCGAGGAGGTCTTGAAAGCCGTTCAGGACGCCTGAACCGACCACCCCATCATGCCCTTACCCAAAGCCCCCAGCACCCGCGGTGCCCGCCTGGACATCAAGGCTGCTGCCAAGAACAAAGCCAAGGTGCGTCCTGCCAGCCGGCGCAAGCGCGCCGGCGCCGAAGCCGATGACAGCCAGCTGCCACTGACCGAGGCGGGCCTTGCCACACCATCGGTCACGGCAGCCGCTGTGGCCGAAGCCACGGTTTCAGCCACGCCCGCCGCCCCTGCCGCGTCTGCCACACCAGCTACGCCAGTGAGCCAGCCGCAGGCTGTGGCCAGTGCCCAGCCCGTTGTCATGCCCCCTCAACCGGCCGTGACCGGGGCGCCGCGTCCTGCCGTGACGGCTCCCTCACCGGCCGGCACCGGTCGCACCAGAGGCGGCAAACGCCGCGCCGCCCATCTGGACGCCATGCCCAACGGACAGGATCCGCGCAAGCTCTTCGTGCTCGACACGAACGTGCTGATGCATGACCCGACCGCGCTCTTTCGCTTTCAGGAGCATGATGTCTTCCTGCCGATGATGACGCTGGAAGAGCTGGACGACCACAAGCGCGGCATGAGCGAGGTCTCACGCCACGCCCGCCAGGTGAGCCGCAGTCTCGACGAGCTGATTTCCGGGGCCACGGGGCCGATCGAGGCCGGCATCCCGCTCGACAGCCTGGGCCACCTCGACGCCACGGGACGGCTCTTCCTGCAAACACGCGTGCTGGATGCACCGCTGCCGGATGCCCTGCCCCCCGGCAAGGCCGACAACCGCATCCTGTCGGTGACGGCCGCGCTGCGCCAGGCACATCCCGGCCGCCCGGTCACGCTGGTGTCCAAGGACATCAACATGCGGATCAAGGCCCAGTCGCTGGGTCTGCCAGCCGAAGACTACTTCAATGACCAGGTCACGGATGATCTCGACCTGCTCTACAGCGGTTCGCTCGCCTTGCCCGCCGACTTCTGGCAAACGCACGGTGACGGGATGGAATCCTGGCAGGAGGGCAGCCAGAGCTACTACCGCATTCGCGGCCCGCTCGTGCCCTCGATGCTGGTGAACCAGTTCGTCTACCTCGAAGACGGTGGCAAACCCCTTTTTGCCCAGGTGCGCCGGCTGGAAGGCAATCAGGCCGTGCTACGCGTGGTGCGCGACTACAGCGAGGCACGACATGCCATCTGGGGCATCACGGCCCGCAACCGTGAACAGAATTTTGCACTGAACCTGCTGCTTGACCCGGAGATCGACTTCGTGACGCTCCTCGGCCAGGCAGGCACCGGCAAGACGCTGTTGGCACTGACAGCCGGGCTGGCCCAGACGCTCGACCAGAAACGCTTTTCCGAAATCATCATGACACGGGCCACGGTGCCCGTCGGTGATGACATCGGCTACCTGCCCGGTACCGAAGAGGAGAAGATGCAGCCCTGGATGGGTGCACTCGAAGACAACCTCGAAGTGCTGAACCGTGGCAGCGCCGGAGGCGAATGGGGCCGTGCCGCGGCCACCGACCTGATCCGCTCTCGCGTCAAGGTCAAATCGATGGCCTTCATGCGCGGACGCACCTTCAACAACAAATACCTGATCATCGACGAGGCGCAGAACCTGACGCCCAAGCAGATGAAGACACTCGCCACCCGCGCCGGCCACGGCACGAAGGTCGTGTGCCTCGGCAACATCGCCCAGATCGACACGCCCTACCTCACGGAAGCCTCCTCCGGCCTCACCTATGTGGTGGAACGCTTCAAAGGCTGGGCACACGGCGGGCATCTGACGCTTCAGCGCGGTGAACGCTCGCGGCTCGCCGCCTTTGCGGCCGACGTGCTCTGACCCCGAACGCGATACACCGAGCAGAGTCCTCAGGCGCTTGCATCACCTCAGGCTCTTCCATTGGATGGGAGAGCCTTTTTTTCATCCCTGGCAGCCGTGGCAAACAACAGGCCAGCAACCTGAAAACAACACACTGTGCATCAGCTTGATTTGTAAACCCATGAAAATCACGCTGAGTGACACTTGGTGAGAATGTTTCATGTTTAGGCATAAAAAGAACAAAAATGTCACATAAATGCCGATATAAAGGAAGTGAGATGGCTTTGACGCCACAGCGACAAGCCGACAAGCATGCGCCAGACCCTCAGTTTGGCTGACGCCAACACGCACGCTTTCGGATCGTTGGCCATCCGCTTGTCGGGCAATTGGCGTCATATATCACCGACAAAGCACACGTTTCGTTGTTTTATTACGTCTCCTGAAAGGCCGATCGTCGGTCTTGCCGAAACAGCACCTTTGCGTTTGCCCCTTGCCCTCAAGGTGATCACGATGTCTGCCATGTCCCTGTCGGCCACCCGCCCGGTGGCCAGCCCGAAGCAGCCCACGGACAAAACGATTTACTCGATTCAGGCAATGCGCTTCATTGCAGCAGCCCTGGTCGTGGTCAGCCACATCCGCACCGAATACGGCATGGCCCCCTTCGGCAGCGCCGGGGTCGACATCTTCTTCGTGATGTCGGGTTTCATCATCCACTACGTGACCCGGCATGGCGCGCCGCAATTCTTCACGCGGCGCCTGATCCGCATCGTGCCGCTCTACTGGCTGGGCACCCTCGGGCTGGCCGGCATCGCCCTGGTGGCACCCAGCATCCTGAACCAGGTAACGGTGGATCTGCCGCTGCTGCTGGGTTCGCTCTTCTTCTGGCCGGTGTGGAACGACAGCATCCAGTACCACATGCCGCTCCTCATGCTGGGCTGGTCGCTCAACTACGAGATCCTCTTCTACCTGATCTACTTCGTGGCGCTGAAGATCTCGCACCAGCACCGGCTGCTGATCTGCTCCATCATGCTCGTGGCACTGGCCATGATCCACCCCTTCGTGGAGCCGACCTCGCCGCTCAGCTACTGGAGTGATGCCTACATCATCGAGTTCATCTACGGCATGCTGCTGGCGCAACTCGTGATGAACACCCGCTTTCTGCAGTATGCCCGGCTGCCGATGGGCGCGGCCATTCTTGGCTTTGCCCTCTTCTGCGTGCTGCTCCTGCCCTCCACTGGCCTGGTCACGCCCGCCATGGCCGCCGACAAAGGGTTGCGCGTGCTCGTGATCGGCCTGCCCAGCACCGCGCTGGTGCTGCTGACGCTGGCCTGCGAACAGTCCTTCCAGAAGCTGGGCGCAGGCGCCAAGCACAGCATCAACTTCCTGGGCGAGCTGTCTTACCCGATCTACATCTTCCACATCTACGTGATGGGTCTGCTCAAGCGCGTGGGTGCCCTGGAGCAGAGCATGCCGGTCTACATCCTGCTGGTGAGCATCAGCACGCTGGCACTCTCGGCCGCCATCTTCGTGTTCTACGAGCAACCGGTGCGCAACTACCTCACCCGCCACCTGATCCGTCGGCCGCAGAAAGCCAAACCGACACCGACGATCGTGCCGCCCAATACCCGGATTGGGGCGAGTGCCTGATTGGCCGCCGGTTGGATCGAGCGCCGGTTGTTCAGATTGAGCAGCGACTCAAACAAAGGCACCGTAGGGTAAGTTGGCGTGCTGACAATTGCCAACCCTGCGGTGCTTTTGTGTTTGAGTGCGCTCCCGATCACTCACGGCGAGGGAGAATCTCGCCTCACTGTCGGCTCCCGTGTTAGAACGCTCAATAGCGCTGGCCGCCGTCATAGTAGTTGTCGAACTTCGTGTACTTCCCATCAAAAGCCAGCGTGACGGAACCGATCGGGCCGTTACGCTGCTTGCCAATGATGATCTCGGCCATTCCCTTGGTCTCGGCCTCCGGGTCATAGCGGTCATCCCGGTGGATGAAGAAGATCACGTCGGCATCCTGCTCGATCGAGCCGGACTCCCTCAAATCACTCATGAGCGGGCGCTTGTCCTGGCGCTTCTCCACTTCCCGCGAGAGCTGCGAGAGCGCGATGACGGGGCACTGCAACTCCTTGGCCAGTGCCTTCAAGGCCCGAGAAATTTCGCCCACCTCGGTTGCCCGGTTTTCACGGCCGTTGGGATTGGCCCCGGTCATCAGCTGCAAGTAATCGACGACGATCAAGCCCAAATGGTCATACTGCCGTGCCAGACGCCGGGCACGGGCGCGCAGTTCAAAAGGGTTCAACGCCGGTGTCTCATCAATGAAGAGTGGAGCCCCCTGCATCTTTGCCATAGCGTCGGTCAAACGCATGAAATCGTCTTCTGTCAGCTGCCCCGTTCGCATCCGGCTCTGATCGATACGCCCTGTGGAACCGATCAAACGCATCACCAGCTGCTCGGCCCCCATCTCCATACTGAAAACAGCCACCGGTGCCCCATACTGGATAGCAACATTCTCTGCAATGTTCAACGCAAAGGCCGTTTTACCCACAGAAGGACGTGCCGCCAAGATGATCAGATCCCCCTTCTGCATGCCAGCAGTCATCTCATCAAGATCGATGAAACCGGTCGGAATACCAGTGATCTTGCTTGGGTTTGCTCGACTATACAGCTCATCGATGCGCCTGAACACCTTATCGACGAGCGGGCCCAGTCCCTGAAAGTCCTTCTTTTTCTTGCCGTTGTCCTCGGCAATCTGAAACATCCGAGCCTCGGCCGCGTCCAACACTTCGTTCACCGATCTGCCCTGAGCGTTGAAGGCATCGTTGGCAATCTCCTCCGAGACCCCGATCAACCGGCGCAGAACGGCACGGTCTCGCACCATGTCGGCGTAATGGCGAATGTTGGCGGCCGACGCCACGCTGTTCGAGAGGCTCGCCAGATAGGCTGGCCCGCCCGCTTCTTCGAGCTGCCCTCGCTGCTTCAGCGTGTCGATCACGGTGAGCGCATCGGCGGGTTTGTCCTGTTTCACCAGATCCGAAATGGCCGTCCAGATCAGCCGGTGATCCAGTCGGTAGAAATCGTCCTCGTTGATGATGTCGGCAATGTCTTCCCAGGTACGGTTGTTCAGCAACAGGCCCCCCAGCACCGACTGTTCGGCCTCGATCGAATGCGGCGGCAGCCGCAGATTGGCAATCTCGCTATCCATCGTCTGAATCATGTCTCAAGAAAACAAAACCTCAGCGCCTTGGCAGGCTGTTCAAGTACCTCGACACTCACTACCCGAGCGCGTTGCTCACACCGCAACCCACTGATTTCAGGGCATGAACTTCATGCCACCATCATGATCGGCCATCGAATGCCGGGTATTTCAGTAGCCTGTTAGAGCGTGTTGAAGAGACGCGCATCGAGCAATAGATTGTTGCGGGAGCTACGTCCGTCAAGACACGCCCACAACATCACACTGACACATGCTCATCATCTCACAAGGCCGAAGCAGGCGGCTGTACCGGGCTGTGCGGCGCCACTGAAGGGCCGAAAAAAACGACACCGGTCCCAAAAAAGGAACCGGTGTCGAGTGTACGTCTACCCGGATGGTGTCTGATCAGAACGAATCAAGACACATCCGAGTGGAATCGGGGCATTCGCCCGATTCACGATCAGGCCGTTTCGCCCACCACGTTGATGGTGATGTCGACCAGCACGTCGGTGTGCAGGGCGACCTGGGCCGGGTGCTCACCGATGGTCTTGATCTGGCCCTGGGGCAGACGAACCATCTGCTTCTGCACCGACTCGAAGCCAGCCTTGTGCAGCACATCGGCGATGTTGGCGTTGGTGACGGAACCGAACAGGCGGCCATCGACACCGGCTTTTTCGGTGATCGAGAACTGGCGGCCGGCCAGCTTCTCACCTTCGGCCTGGGCGGCAGCCAGCTTCTCGGCCTGGATGCGCTCCAGCTCGGCACGACGTGCCTCGAACTCGGCCACGGCAGCCTGGGTGGCGCGACGGGCCTTGCCTTGCGGGATCAGGAAGTTGCGGGCATAGCCGTCCTTCACGCGGACAACATCACCCAACTGACCCAGGTTGACGACTTTCTCAAGCAAAATAATCTGCATCTTGTGCTCCTGCCAGACTGGACGGCGTGTTCTGATGGCCCTTCATCCGCCGGGGAAAATCCACCGGGAAAACGGGCCGACACGCACCGCCATCAGCCTTGCATCAGTAATCAGTGGTTGTCGGTGTAAGGCATCAGGGCCAGGAAGCGGGCACGGCGGATGGCCGTGGACAGCTGGCGCTGGAAGCGGGCGCGGGTGCCGGTGAGACGGGCCGGAATGATCTTGCCCTGCTCGGTGACGAAATCTTTCAGCGTGTCCACGTCCTTGTAGTCGATCCACTCGACCTTCTCGGCCGTGAAACGGCAGAACTTCTTGCGCTTGAACAGCGCGGACTGGGCGGGACGCTTGGGTTTGCGGTCTTTGCTGCCGCGACGAAAACCTACCATGATGAAACCTCAATCAGTGTTTGTTCAGTTCAGATCGATACGTGTCAGGTGAAGCAACAGGCTTCGGCTGCTCTTGCGAAGCGGCGCCAGAAAACCGGTGACGGTCAAGAGGCTACCGGGTGCGAGGCTGTCGAGCTGGTGGGCCAGGTCGGCCATCGCCACCGCGCCCATCTCGAAACCGACCTGCCGTCCCAGCCCTGCTTCGTGCTGGATGGAACGATGGGTGAGCTTGCATTCCATCACCGGCACACCGGCCGGGGTGTAGCGCATGGCGCTCCGTTCCGACAGGCAAGCACTCAGCACCAGGGTGTTCAGGCCATTGTCAGGAAAAAGCGGCTCCGCCTCGATGGCGGGCATGGCCTGCGCCGTGGCACCGTAACCTGAAGGCACCGACACGTCTGCCGCTTTACTCGGCAGAAGCGTTGTTCTCGGCCGGTGCCTCGGAAGTCGTCACCTTGCGGGACTCTTCCTTCTGCAGGCGCTTGCTCATGACCGAAGGCCCGGTTTCGGCCTTGTCCATCCGCACGACCAGATGACGCAGCACGGCGTCATTGAAGCGGAAGGCGTTTTCGATTTCGGCCAGGCTTTCCTGATCGCACTCGACGTTCATCAGCACATAGTGAGCCTTGGCGATCTTCTGGATCGGGTAGGCGAGCTGCAGACGGCCCCAGTCTTCGACGCGGTGCATCTTGCCGCTGCGGCCTTCGACCATCTGCTTGTAACGCTCGATCATCGCGGGCACTTGTTCGCTCTGGTCCGGATGGACCATGAACACGATTTCATAATGTCGCATGGATTCCCCTTGTGGATTTCCGTGGAAAGAAAGCCACCGGTCAGCATTCACCTGGCCAAGGAGCCGCCTGACAAGGAAGATCGAACGCGACCGCCGCCCACCGAAGGACAGCGTCAACACGCACCCAATCCGCACCCGAATCGATCAGCCCCAGCCCTGATGACTGCCGGACAAGTACGCTCAGGCCCTCTGAACAGGCACTGCAGCGACACTTGCCGACCGTGTGGCAAGGAACCGAGGATGATAACCCGGAATCAAGGCTTTTTGAAGGCCGGTGCCCTGCTCGCAGATGCTCAAAGCGAATACAGACTGCCCTGCGCGGCGGCTATCAACATGGCCCGGCTCTTCAGTTGATCCACCACGCGGATGTATTCCCGCATGGCCTCCTCCTGTCCCGTACCGGCCAGTGCCTGCCAGGCATCCCAGCGCGAGCGCCCCTCGAAGTCGGAGAAGCCAGGACGCCTGCCGGAGACATCACCCACCGTTGCCTGCTTCAATAGCGCGTACAACCGCAGCTGACTGATGCGACCAGGGGCCACCGGCAGATCCACGATATCTTGTTGAGCCTTTCGGAACGCATCTTCGAGACTGGACATGACAATCACTCCCTCGGTCATGCAATGTCCGCCGTTGCTGCCGATTGTCTTGCGGCTACGCGATGCTCCCCCTTTTAGCCATCACCCGGTCATGGCAGAGCCCGATCCGCCGAAGCGGCCAGACTCAGGCCATCCCTGACGGATGATCCAACACGGACAGTATCGGAGAGATGCGTAGTGTTTGTTGCTTACTGTAAATAGCATACCCTCCCCCTCTGTCCGATCCGATAGGGGTTATCCCTGTTCTACCCGATTTTGAGCTGGTTTTGGCCCACGAAGTTACCCGGATATCAACAAAAGCAGCCCGGCCCGTGTGGATCCGCCAACATTCAGCAGCGCTTTCACGACAGACTGAGCGCTACCCTGAAGAAGCAGTCCCAGTCCGACACCTGCGCCATCGTGCTGGCTCCCGGCCGGGGCCGAAGCGCCACCAGCGTATCGAAGCGGATCCATTCACCTTCGATACCACCAAGCGTGGCAAGTCGTGCGCGCTCGGCAGCGGCCAAATTCGCGTAGCAGAGACTCAGGTGCGGCTCGAAAGCCGGCGCCGTCGGGGCCGTGAATGCCGTGTCGCCGGGCAAGGGGGCCGCCCTCGAAGCCGACCCGCGCTCATCCACCGACACGGCATCCATCATCGCGGCAACCAGCTGCTGGCGCCGTGCTGCAAGCATGGGCAAGGTGTCAGGATGCTGGCCAAAACGGATGAAGAGTGTCTGAAAATAGCGCTCGGTATGGCCTCGTGGCCCGGCCTGCAAGGACACCGGCTGAACATGAACCGGCAAGGCACGAGCCAGCGCTGCCCAGTCCAGCACGCTCGTGGGCAACGCCCCGAGCGCGAGCGTCAGGTGTGGCTCGAATACGGGCCCGCCCGTGTCAGCGGCCAGCGCCTCGATCTCGGCCTGCAAGCGGGTACGCCAGGGTTCGGCCGGCACCAGCCACCAGGCGTGAGGCAGCCCATCAGCGGCCAAAGCGTCAGCGTGCCGATTTGCCATCCCACACCTCGGGAAAATCCGTGGCGATCGTGATGCCATCCGGCTCACCGATATCGAGGAAACGTCCCTGCGGGAAGAAAACACTATCCACATGCAGGCCCGCACGGATGCCGGCCGCAATGACGGCCCCCACCGGCCATTCTGGCGCCTTCGCCCCCGGATTGTCCTTCACGAAAGCCTCGGCCTTGGCGGCCAATCGGCGGCACTCCTCGTGCAGAAAGCGTGTGAAACGCCCGTTCCAGACGGCGAACATCCAGCAGGTGTAGTGATCGGGGCGCTCGGGGCGCTCTTCCTTCGTCTCCAGGTTGAGCACCCGGCCATCATCGGCCACGGTGATGACATCCCCCGGCTCACGCGCCGTGGCGTTGAAGAGGCCCAGCACGACATCGGCCCCCGTCTCACGCTTGCGCGCCAAGAGCGGCGTGAACGAATCGACCGGGTCGATCAGGATGTCGGGAAAGCCGAACACGACATCTGCCTCACCAATGAAAGGTACGGCCTGCGCGAGCGAAAACGGAGGCCCCCAGGGCGCCCCCACATGCAGATAGGCACAAGACACCCCCAAACGGCTGCCATCACCATAGTAATCGGCAATATCCCATTTGCCAGGCCGCACGATGAAGTAGATGCGATCGGCCCCGGCCCGCTTCATCCTGTCGACCAGATACTGAGACACCGGTTTGGGCTTGCGATCCGCCCCTTCCGAAATGTGCTGATAACCAACCGGCATCAGCTCCTTGCTGAAGGGTAAGGGTGCCAGCCGGGTGCCCCGGCCTGCGGCCGGAATCAGGCCAACCAGCGGCACCTCGGCCACCGAAGGTGCAACCGCCATCACGCTTTCCTGACCCTCACGGGCAGCCCCCGATGTTGCCAACGGCTGCCGGGATGGATCTGTTGTGTTGACATCAGTGACGTGTGCGTTGTTTGTTTCCATTTTGATACATGAGGCGGTATTCTGAAATAAAAGCGCGACAATGATGTCGACAGCCGATTATGGCCCACGAATCGACCGTCTGTCGGCCCCTTCGTGGTTGCAGGACATTTTTCCAGAAAAATCAACGGATTGAAGGTTTTCGTTCACGAGGAAGCAGCTGTCGGCTCGTGCAGCTGGCTTCCCAGTTGCGTGGAAGAATATTCACCGCGCCCGCACCGGGTGCCGTCGATCATGTTGCCAGCTGTCTCTGCCAGGTTCTGCTCCGATCCCTTGCCCGCCGAGCGGCCGGCTTGCCCGGAACCTCGTGCCCGGTCATGGCACGCAGCACTGCTGATCGCGGCAGCCACCCTGCTGGCCCCGCTGTCGCCGGCCGGGGCCAGCGATCGCGCATTGGAAGCCTATCAGAAAGCCTCGCTCTCCTTCATCGAGCACACCCAGAACAGCATTCACGCCCATCAGGCCGAGATCCGTAAGCGCCAGAAAAGCCTCTCACGCATCGGCAGCCGTGATGTGCCGCGCTTTCAGAACCTGCTCAAGCTCGCCGACCAGAAAAAGAGCATCCCGCTGCAACAGCGGGCCGACCTGTATCCGGGTCAGGCCCGTCTGCTCAACAGCGCCCCCGGCAAGACCAACCTCTACATCCGCGGCACCCTGCACAGCATCAACAACGGCTCGGGGCTGGGACTGACGACGCCGGGCACCATCATCGGGAGTGACCAGCAAGTCAACGACGAGGTAGCCATCGGACTGGCAGCCGCCCGCATCTCGACCGTGAAATCCTCGGGCAACGTGCTGTCGGCCTATGTCTCGGTGCAACCGATCCGAGCGTGGATGCTCGATCTGAGCGTCTCACTGGGCAGCCACCGCGCCCGGCACGACTTTTTGCGCAGCCACACCGACCAGTTTGGCATCCACGGCACCTCCCGCGCACTGAGCCTGTCGCTGAACCGGCAGCCCCGATCCCTTTATGGCTGGACGCTTTCGCCCTACAGTCGTTACGACCTGATCGCCACCGACGTGGATGCAAGCCTGCCGGGCAGCCCTGGTGGCTGGCACGGCACGCAGGCCCAATCGAGCCTGTCTTTCGGCAGCGTCCTGGAAACGGACTGGTTTGGTCGACTGGGACAGATTCGCCCGCGCCTTCAGCTGGAAGTGCGCCACCAGATCACCGATGGCAGCGGACTGGTCGCCATCCGGCAAAAGACCAATGGCATGATCGGCCTGGGGCTGACCTCACGTGTCTCGCGCGACATGGCGACCTTTGCCGAAAGCCGTTATGCGGCCCAGTCCGGCAATGCCACCCCGGAAAGTCTCGTCATGCTTGGTGTGCGCCTGTCGTTCTGATGTCCAGCTAACGGGCCAAAGTTCGGGCCTCAGAACGGGCAGGTTTCAGCCCGAGACCCGCGTCAAAGGCGCTTGACCGCTGAAGACGGCCGTCAGATTGCGTGCCGCCAGCATCGCCATCGCCAGCCGGGCGCTGTGCGTGGCGCTACCGATGTGCGGTGTCAGCACCACGTTGTGGCAGGCCAGCAGGGCCGGGTTCACCGTCGGCTCACCCTCATACACGTCCAGCCCTGCCCCGGCCAGACGGCCAGCCTGCAGGGCAGCAGCCAGCGCCCCCTCATCCACCACCCCGCCTCGGGCAATGTTGATGAGCGTGGCCGTCGGCTTCATCCGGGACAACGCCGCCTCATCGATCAGATGGTGCGTCTCGGCTGAATACGGGACCACCAGCACGACATGATCCGATGCGGCCAGCAGCTCGGGCAGGCTGCAGAGCCCTGCGCCCAGCGCCTGCGCCTCCGGCGATGGGCGCCGGTTGTGATAGCGCAGCGACATCCCGAAACCACGGGCGCGCCGGGCGATGGCCGTACCGATGCGACCCATGCCGACGATGCCGAGCGTGCTGCCGTGGACATCCGCCCCCAGAAACTGATCCCAGGCCCAGCGCCCCCAATGGCCCGCCCTGAGCCACTGCTCCGCCTCCGTCACACGCCGGGCCGTCGCCATCAGCAGTGCCCATGCCATGTCGGCGGTGGCCTCGTTCAGCACATCGGGCGTATGGGTGACGACGATGCCCCGTGCCGCACAGGCCGACAAGTCGATGTGGTTGACACCCACCGAGCCGGTGGACACCATCTTCAACCGGGGCGAAGCCGCCAGGAAAGCGGCATCGACCCGATCAGAGGCCACGACCAGCACAGCCTCCTTGTCTGCGAGGCGGGCATGCAGCTCATCGGTCGACCAGACCTCATCAGCCTGATTGGCGTCGATCTCGAACACGGTTTCCAGGTGCGCGAGCACGCGCGGATCGATACGCCTCGTCAGCAACAATCGGGGTTTGGCAGCCGATGACATCAGACCGACTCGTCCTCGGCATCCGAATTGACGTTGAAGACCTTGCGCAGATAGGTCAGATATTCGCTGTCGGTGGACATGATCTTGGCCGGCGAATCCGAGAGTTTCGCCACCGGCTGGCCATTGCAGCGAACCATCTTGATCACGATCTGCAGGGGCGTGTAGCCCAGATCGTTCGTGAGGTTCGTGCCGATGCCGAAGGCCACGATGGCCCGGTGCTTGAAGCGCCGGTACAAATCCTTGATCAGGTCGAAGGTGAGCGAATCGGAAAAGACCAGCGTCTTCGAGGCCGGGTCGACACGGTTGGCCGCGTAATGCGCGATCAGCCGCTCACCCCACTCGAAAGGATCACCCGAATCGTGGCGCGCACCGTCGAAAAGCTTGCAGAAGTACATGTCGAAGTCGCGCAGGAAGGCATCCAGCCCATAGACGTCGGCCAGCGCGATGCCCAGATCCCCGCGGTATTCCTTCGCCCAAGTCTCGAAACCGTAAATCTGCGAATCACGCAGCCTGGGCCCCAACGCCTGACACGCCTGCAGATACTCGTGTGCCATCGTGCCCAAAGGCAACACGCCATGCTTCATCGCATAGAGCACGTTCGAGGTGCCGGCGAACGCCTCGCCCAGCCGGGTGCGGCAGGTTTGCAGCACCTCCTCGTGCCAGTGACCCGAGAAGCGGCGTCGGGTGCCGTAGTCGGCGATGATGATCCCCTCCATCTCGGGGTCGTTGACGATCATCGAGATCTTCTCATCGAGCCGCCGCCGTCCCTCGGCAAAGTCGGGGTTCGGTGCCACCTGCCGGAAATACAACTCGTTGACGATGGCCAGCACCGGAATCTCGAAGAGGATCGTGTGCAGCCACGGCCCCTTGATCACGATGTCGATCTCGCCATTGCCCTGCGGCGACGGCGTCACCGAGATGTACTTCCGGTTCATCTGGAAGAGACCAAGGAAATCGACGAAATCGCTCTTGATGAAGCGCAGCTGCCGCAAGTAGCTCAACTCCTGCTCGCTGAAGCGCAGCTCGCACAGACTCTCGATCTCCCGGTTGATCTCGTCGACCAGTGGCACGAGATCCACGCCTTCATTGCGGCACTTGAAGCGGTACTCGACCTGCGCACCCGGAAAGTGATGCAGCACCACCTGCATCATCGTGAACTTGTAGAGGTCTGTATCCAGTAAAGATGAAATGATCATGCCCTAAGTCCGTCAATTCCGATTACCTTGCCGCCGGCAAACGGATAAAATACGGCGCTTTCCTCCTTTAGAGAACGCTTCGCCGTTTCGCTGCAATGGCTCACATCGTGCTTGAAAACTGCATCCTCTGCAAATACACCGACTGCGTGGATGTCTGTCCGGTCGATTGCTTCCGCGAAGGCCCGAACATGCTGGTCATCGACCCCGACGAGTGCATCGACTGTGCCGTTTGCGTGCCTGAATGTCCTGCCGAGGCCATCGTGGCCGAAGAGGATGTGCCTTCCGACCAGATGTCGCTGATCGCGCTCAACGCCGAGAAATCCCCCCACTGGCCGGCCATCACCCGCACGAAAGCGGCGCTGCCCGATGCGGACGACTGGAATGGCAAGCCCGACAAGCTGAAACACCTCGAAGGCTGAGCCTGGGCAACCGTCTGCGGCCTGCAGGCCGTTGCAGAACACGACCACCCGCCTGGCCACCGCCACCGCGGAACCGGATCGCCTGACAGCGCCATGCTCGCGCTACCGCCCACGCGCGCGCTCACACGTCTCATTCAAGCCGTTCACGGTCACTGGCCGCCTGATCAGATGGCCAGACGGCCAAGCTCGTGGCCAACCGAGTAGCGATCATATCCTGTCAGCCCATGTGACACCACCTCGCTTCCCCTCGTTTTCCCGAGCCATGCCGCCAGCCTGCGCGTGTCCTCCAGGCCCGGAGGGCCTTTTTCAGGCACGAAAATCGTGGACAACATGCGCCAGGGTTATGGCGTTCATCACGAATTTCCTGTAAAAGACTGCCAGCGTCCGTCTACCTTGAATACAGCAGCCTGTGTCCCCCGCACCCGTGCGTGCGCTGCACAGAGCACGAAGAACCAGTGAGATAACACGATGCTCTATCAGATGCATGAAGCGCAACGCGCCATCCTCGCCCCGCTTTCCGCCTGGGCTGAAGCGGTTGGTCGCCTGTATGCGAACCCGCTCAGCCCGCTCGCTCACTTGCCCGGCTCGAACCGGATGGCCGCGGGCATGGAGCTGCTCCACCGCCTGGGCAAAACCTATGAAAAGCCGGCCTTCGGTCTGCCCACCACCGAGATCGACGGCACCCAGGTGGCGGTGACGGAAAAGGTCGTCATCGACAAGCCCTTCTGCAAGCTCGTGCATTTCGAGCGCCAGCTGCCCACCTCGCTGGCCGATCACGCCAACGATCCGGTCGTGCTGATCTTCGCGCCTCTCTCGGGGCACCACGCCACGCTGCTGCGTGACACCGTGCGCACGATGCTGCCTGATCACAACGTCTACATCACCGACTGGGTGGACGCCCGCATCGTGCCGATGTCGCAAGGTGACTTCCACCTGCACGATTACGTGGCCTATGCGGTCGAGTTCATCCGGCATCTTGGCCCCAACGTTCACCTCGTGGCCGTGTGCCAACCCACCGTGCCGGTGTTGGCAGCCGTCTCGATCATGGCCACCCGAAACGACCCGAAGCAACCCCTCAGCATGACGCTGATGGGCGGGCCGATCGACTCCCGCCGCAACCCCACGGCCGTCAACGAGCTGGCCACTGAAAAACCCTTCTCGTGGTTCGAGCGCACCGTGATCCAGCGCGTGCCCGGTCGCTATCCGGGCGCGGGCCGCCGCGTGTATCCGGGCTTTTTGCAGCATGCCGGCTTCATCACGATGAACCCCGGCCGCCACGCCCAATCGCACTGGGATTTTTACCTGAACCTGGTGCGCGGCGACATGGAAGACGCCGAATCACACCGCGCCTTCTACAACGAATACAACGCCGTGCTCGACCTGTCGGCCGAGTTCTACCTCGAAACCATCCGCACCGTCTTCCAGGATCATGCCCTGCCCAACGGCACCTGGCATGTCCCCTTCGAGGGCGAAACCATCAACATCCGCCCGGCCGACATCAAGCAGACCGCGCTGATGACGGTGGAAGGCGAGCTGGACGACATCTCGGGCGTGGGCCAGACCTCGGTGGCCCATGAGCTGTGCAGCAGCCTGCCCAAATCGATGCATGCCACCGAAATCGTCGAGGGTGCCGGCCACTACGGCATCTTCAGCGGTCGCCGCTGGCGCCGGATGGTGTACCCCAAGATTCGCAGCTTCATCGCCCGGCACGAGAAAAACGCGCTGCTCAAGGCAGAGAAGAAGGCCGAAAAAACCGAGAAGGCGGCTTCTGGCAAGGCTGCAGCCTGACGATATCCATACTTGATGACCCCTCTGCCCGTTCTTTCCCTGTCGTTGGCAGACCGCATCGACGGTCTGCTGCCACAGACCCAATGCCAGCGTTGCGGTTTTGTCGACTGCCGCGGCTATGCCGAGGCACTGGCGCGCGGAGAGAGCGAGATCAACCGCTGCCCGCCCGGCGGCGAGGCCACGACCGAGGCACTGGCCCACCTGCTCGGTCGACCCGCCCTGCCCCTGGCCGACGACCTCAGCCCGATGCCCTCGCGGCAGATCGTGCACATCGACCCCGATCATTGCATCGGCTGCACGAAGTGCATCCGGGCCTGTCCGGTGGATGCCATCGTGGGGGCCTCACGCTTTCAGCATCAGGTGCTCACCGACCGCTGCACCGGCTGCGAACTGTGTCTGCCCCCCTGCCCCACGGATTGCATCGAGATCGTGGTGCTCTCGGCCGACTGGCAGGCGGCAGACGCCACCCGAGGCCGACGCCTGCACCAGCAGCGCGACCAGCGCCTGCTTCGCGAGCAGGCCCGTGAACATGCCACCCGGCAGGCAGCACGACAAGCTCACCCGTCAGGCGCCACCCAACCCCCAGGGTCTGCCCGGCCATCCGCCCCCGCCCATTCGGCAGCCTCCCCATTGGCAGACCTCGACACCAAGCCCCACGTACCCGATTCCACACCGCGCCACGGCAGCATGCCGACAGCCACCCCTTCTGGCACCGGGGCCGACACAGGCGCCACCAGCCGTGATCCCCGTATCGCCCTGGCCGCCCCCGATGAAAAGGCCCGCCGTCTGGCTGCCATCCGTGCCAAACTGTCTGCCAGCAAACGGCCGCCCACCACAGGACGCCCCACATGAACCCGAAGAAGCGCCTCGCGATGTTCGAGCGCCTGTCGGCTGCCAACCCCTCGCCACAGACCGAACTGGAATACGGCTCGCCCTATCAGTTGCTCGCCGCCGTGCTGATGTCGGCCCAGGCCACGGACAAGAGCGTCAACATCGTGACGCGCAAGCTCTTTCCCATTGCCCCCACCCCGCAGGCGATGGTGGCACTGGGCGTGGAGAAAGTGACCGAGCTGATCCGCACGATCGGCCTTTACCGCACCAAAGCCAAGAATCTGGTGCTGATGAGCCAGATGCTGATCGACCTGCACGACGGGGAGGTGCCGGAAGACCGCGAAGCCCTCGAAGCCCTGCCCGGCGTGGGCCGCAAGACGGCCAACGTCGTGCTGAACACGGCCTTTGGGCACCCCACGATGGCGGTGGACACCCACATCTTTCGCGTCTCGAACCGCACGGGCCTCGCACCCGGCAAGAACGTGAACGAGGTGGAACAGAAGCTCTTGAAAGTGGTGCCCAAAGACTATCTGCTGAACGCCCACCACTGGCTGATCCTGCACGGCCGCTACATCTGCAAGGCACGCACGCCCGAATGCTGGCGCTGTCCCATCGCCGACCTGTGCGATTACAAACCCAAAACCCTGCCACCACCGCGGCGCTCGGCGCTGGATGCCGCGGCATAGCCAGGAACTACCCCATGCTCTTCAACCCGTCCGTCGCCGATGTCCGCCGCTACTTCTGCAACGTCTGGAAGAAGCACCAGGACGGCCTGCCGCTGGAGCCACTCGAAACCGTGGCCATGATCTGGATCGGCCAACACCCCGAGTATCACGACGATCTCTCGGACGTGAACCGGGCGCTGGAGGCCGAGTACAGCCCCGAAAGCGGCCGCACCAATCCCTTCCTGCATCTGTCGATGCATTTGGCGATCAGCGAACAGCGGGCCATCGACCAGCCCCGCGGCATCCGGCACTGCCTGGATGTACTGGAGCAGCAACTGGGCAGCGCCCATGAGGCTGCCCACGTGGCGCAGGAATGCCTGGGCGAGGCGCTCTGGCTCTCGCAGCGGCATGGCCGACCGCTGGATGGCGCCGCCTACGTGGCCGCGCTACGCAAACGCGCCGGGCTGCCCGAGCAGCCCTGACACACTTCCCGCCCAAACACTCAATCCGTGGCCACCGACACGTCCACCGGCTTCAGGGCACGTAGTGCTTCCTCGGGTAACACCGCCACCAGAAAGCCGCGTTTGCCGCCGTTGATGTAGATCGTGTCGAGGGACCAGATCGTGCGCTCCACGTAGACGGGCAGCAGGGTCTTCGTACCAAAAGGGCTGGTGCCACCCACCAGATAACCCGTCCATTTGTTCGCCTGCTTCGGGTCGGCCGGCTCGATGTGCTTCATGCCCAGCTCGCGAGCCAGGTTGCGGGTGGAGATGTGCCTGTCGCCGTGCATCAGCACGATCAGGCCCTTTTTCTGCTCGTTTTGCAGCACGATCGTCTTGATCACCTGATGCTCCGGCACACCCAGGGCAGCCGCTGATTGTGCAGTGCCACCATGCTCGACATAGGGGTACAGGTGCGGCGTGAAAGGGATCTGATGATCACGCAAAAAGCGGATGGCCGTCGTGACGGGATAGTCGGGTTTGCTCATGGATCGGGGCTTGCCAAGTACGGGTCGAGTACTTACTCTACACAAAAAACTCACTCATTCAACACATCATGCGCACCAATATCGATATCGATGACAGCTTGATGGAAGCTGCCATGAAGGGCGGGCAATTCCGCACCAAGCGTGAAGCCGTCGAAGAAGGTCTGCGCCTCGTGGCGCGGCGTAACCACGCGCTTGAAGTGCTGAAGTGGGAAGGCCGCCTGCACTGGGATGACCAGCCCGGCCCCGTCCCCGTCGATCATGCCCCCCGCCGCGTGATGGAAGAAGCGGCCGCCCCCTTCGGCTCGGCACCAGGCTCGGCCCAATCATGATCGTCGTCGACAGCAGCGTCTGGATCGATTTCTTTCGCGGCAACACCCAGCCAGCCACCGAGGCGTTGAAAACCCTGCTTCGCCAGGAGGCCGAGCAACTCGTCGTGCCCGATCTGGTGCTATATGAAGTGCTGCGCGGCTTTCGCCACGAGCGGGACTATCGTCACGCCCGCTACCTGCTCGAAGGCTTCATCGTCGAGGCCGCCTTCAACCCCGAGCTGGCCCGAGAAGCCGCCACCCACTACCGCACGATGGTCTCGGCCGGCTTCACCATCCGCAGCCCGCTGGACGTGATGATCGGCACCTTCTGCCTGAACCGAGACTACCTGCTGCTGCACCACGATCGGTATTTTGACACCATGCACCGGCTACTGGGCCTCAGAGTAATGCGGTTAGGGTGATACGAGGGTAATTCTTCCCCCAGGCAGCCGCGTCTACATCTGCGGGCGAGGTTCGGGCGTGATTCTTCTCCCTGGCAAGACACACCCGAGCTGCGTCATCAGTTTACTGATAATGCCCGTGCTTTTCCAAAATCTCGATCTTGTAGCCATCGGGATCAAGGATAAGCCACCCACCGTCTTGCAGATCCAGGCCGGCAATGCCGGAAAATCCTTCGCCACGCGCCAGCTGCCCGAGGCCGTCCGCGGGTCAGACCATGCCAGCTGGTTGAAAGACGGCCATTCCTCCTGCACGAAGCTGGCTGGCGACTCTCGCTTGCCCGCCTCCAGCAACACGACCTTGATGCCCCGCTGACAAAGCTCATTAGCCAACGTACCACCACCGGCGCCTGAGCCGATCACGACCACCACCGAATCATCCGAATGATCGAAACGTGCCATCTCAACCTCCCACCCGATGAGCAGGTGCCGCCACCTTGGCATCGGTCAGCGGCGGGCTGGCCTCGGCCGGCGGCGATGGCAACCAGTCCAGATCCTGAAAGCCGCGCTGCAAGTAACCGCCCAGCTGCCACGACGGCCCCGGATACCCGAAGAGGGAAAAACTCATCTCATTGTCGTAAAGCGCGGTGATGCACTGGCCGCGCACCAGCTCGAAGAAGGGCTGGCCTTGAATGGCTTGCGTACATCGCAATTGGACATCGGCTTTGGCCGAGAGAAAACGCCCGCCAGCCGCCTGATCCAGCGCCGTGATGCCCTCCGAGAGCAGCTGACGCTTCAGCGCATCAGCCCCAGCCACCTCATCCAGCGCCTTCACCAGCAAGGCATAGACGGCATCGGGCAGGCGCCGATGCGGGTACAGCACCCGGCCCAGCGCCAGCAAGGTCTTGCCCTCCGATTCGCTCAAGGACTGCAAAGGCAAGGCCCAGCTCAACGACGGCGCCAGAAGCGCGAGCGGGCTGCCCGCCGCCAGCGTACCCATCAACACGCCGGACGTTTTCAACCACGTCCGCCGCTCACCCCGCTCAAGCCCCGGCCCGGATGCCCTGGCCGGAACCACCCTCACCGGCGCCACGCGCCCCGTTACGGATTGCATCGTTCTCCCTCCTCCATCGTCTTCCGGTTGTCTTCTGATCGTTGCCGACCGCGTTGCCGATCATTCTAGAAAGTCCGACGATGAGCAGGGATATAGCCAGTTACCTACAGGGATTCCCCTTAGACCGTGTGATGCGCGCGCCCGGCGGTGGCTCTTGCCATGAAGGCGTTTCAGCACATGACCTTCTACCGAAGCGTGAGACGGCAAGGTGTACACTTACCCATCATCAGCATGCAGCCCTGCACCCCATGTGCCTCGTCGCCCTCGCCTGGCAGCACCTGCCGGGCATGCCCTTGTGCCTGATCTCGAATCGGGATGAGTTCTATGCGCGGCCGACGGCCGGGCTGGCACCGTGGCGGCTGACGACGACGCCATCAGCCTTGATGGCAGACGCATCGGCACAACGCGATCATGATGCCGACATGACGGATGTGCCACCGCATGAGGATGACGAAGACCCAAACCGCCTGCGCACGCCGCGCCATGAAGACAACACTCACGCAGCGTCCGTCAGGCAGCACCAGATCATCGCCGGTCGCGACCTGCAATCGGGCGGCACCTGGCTCGGCATCACGCCAACGGGCCGCTGGGCCGTGCTCACCAACGTTCGGGACGCGCGCGACCGGCGCCGTTTTGCCACCTCGCGCGGCGCGCTGGTCGCGGATTTTCTGACGAGCGATCTCAGCCCGCTGGCTTATCAGCAAGCGCTGGCCATGCGACTCGACGACTACGCGGGCTTCAACCTGATCGTGGGCACGCTGGATAGCGCCGTCTATCTGGGCAATGGTGGCCCCGAGTCGCGCTCACCCGACGTGCTGTCGGCCGGCGTGCATGTGCTGTGCAACGGGCAAAAGATCGACCCCTGGGCCAAAAGCGAACACATCCGGCAGCGCTTCCTGGATGAGTTCATCCCGTTGGCAGCCAGATCCGGGCAATCAGCGCACGCCAACGAAGGCAATGAAACAGCCCGCAAGACGGACACGAAGCCCCCGATCGCTGCTGTGCTGCCCGCGTCGGCTCAACATCAGCACGACGAAGAACAACACGCCGACGTGCGCAAACACGAGCATGGCCATCCCCGAACGGCTACGACTCAGAACAAACAGGCAGGAAAGCTGGAGACGCTCGCCTGGCACATTCTGGAAGACAGGCAACGACAACCCGATGACCAGCTGCCGGACACCGGCGTGAGCCTTGAATGGGAACGCCTGCTGTCTTCCACCTTCATCCAGAGCGAAAGCCACGGCTACGGCACACGCTGCTCCAACCTGCTGATGCTGTCGGATGATGGCGCGTGGCATTTTGCAGAAAAAACGCAGCACGGCCCGGAGCATGGGCTGATCCGGCGATACTCAAAATAACCGCCCCCGCTCGACCTCCTCACCCAAGCCGCGTCCCTCTATCATGAAGCCTGGGGAAAAACGGGCCAAGTTGCATCAGGGCGCACACGAGAAAAGGGGCCGAAGCCCCTTGGAGAATCCGCCAACCAGTCACGCAGACCGGTTGAACATCACCACCTGTTCTCAGGCGCCATCAACGATCGGCCTGATACTTCGGGTGATAGGGGCCATAGAGCAAACGCCCCTGGCTGCCGTGCTGAACCAGCTGTGTCGTGGCGATACCCGCCACCTCGTAGCCGCGATCAGTCACGGTATCGATGATCTGACTGGCAGCTGCAGCAATCAAGGCACCGACCAGGCTCCCGCCACCACCGCCGGATTTCGACACACTGGCCGCACTACCTGCCCACAGCTGTTGTCCGGTACGCGCATCGACCAGCTTCGCATCCAGCGACACTTTCGTGGCGCTGCCGATCACCTGGTAGCTCGACCCGTAGTCGTTGACGTCCAGATACAGCACGGCATCGGCCCCGAAGATTTCCTGCACCTTCTTGAGCGGTGCCGAACGGATTTCATCGCCGTTCATCAAGCCGTTCTGCTTGAACATTTCATCGACGAGCGCCACCGGAAACACGTAGTAGCCCTGCTCGGCCAACGGCACCGTCATCTGCGCCAGCACGCCGGTATCGGCCTTCACGTCCGGCGAATGGTTGGCAGGCATCACCACCAGGATCGAGCGCGGGTTGCTGTGGCGAAGTGCCGAGTAATCATGCTGAGGCGCCTGTCGCGTGGCGCAGCCGGTGAGCGCCATCAGCGCTGCGCCCATGACCAGCAGTCTTGTAGCTGTCTTCTTCATTTCGGCCCCTCCTCAATGGCGTTTGGCCTGCGTGTTGGCCCGCTTCTTGGCAGCAGCCCCGCCATCGATCAGATACTGCATGAATGCAGAAGACTCGGGGTACAGCATCTGCTCCTGCCGGAAGGCATCCCTCGCCTCCTGGATTCTGCCCTGCTTCGACAGCACCAAGCCAAGCTGGCCATGCACGCCCGGCCCCACCTTGTCCCCGGCTTCAGCGGCATCGGCGATGATCTGTTTCAGTGCATCGGCCTGCTGATCGAGGTCAGCACCTTCACGGTAATAGGTATAGACGGTATCGGGATACTCGCCCCAGTGATACATCGGCTTCTGAGCCGCACATGCCGCCAGCATCAGCGGCATGAGGGCCAGCGCCGCCCGTTTGGCTACGCTGTTCATGAAAGCCTCCGTCATTGAGCGGGTGTCCAGCGGCCGGATTCGATACCCGCCACAAGATTGTTCACCGCCTCACGAATGGCCAGATCGAGTACCTTGCCGTTGAGGGTGGCGTCATAACCTGCCGTCCCCCCGAAGCCAAGCACTTCGCGATTGGAGAGGTTGTACTCGCCTGCACCTTGCGCCGAATAGACGACTTCGCTCGTTTCGACGTTGACCACATTCAAGGTCACCTTGGCGTAAGCCACCTGATTTTTGCCACGACCGAGGATGCCGAACAATTGCTGATCACCCACGTTCTTGCGACCAAACTCGGTCACATCGCCCGTGATCAGAAAGGAAGCGCCTTTCAGGGTCTGCGCACGGCCCTTGATCTTGGCCTCTTTGGCAGCCTCATCCATGTTGGAACGATCCAGCACGCTGAAACGGCCTGTCTGCTGCAGGTGAGAGACCAGAATCGTCTTCGACTGATTGCCCAGACGGTCTTCACCATCATTGAAAATGCCGTTCTGATAGCTGGAACGGTTGGCAAACTTGCCCACCGCAATCATCGATTTCTGGCCCTGATACGGCGTGTTGTAGCTCGCAACCTTCGGGCTTTCGACCACGCGGGAACCTTCGGTGGCGCAACCGGCCAGGCCAAGCATCGCCACACCAAGAACGGCAGGAAGCAGTTTCTTCATCAGATACTCCGGGAAAAACAGTCGGAAAAGGCTAAGGATCAAAATGCCGCCTCATCGGTTGTGCCATGGCACCACCTCATGCGCACACGACAGCAACGGCTGCTCCATCCTATGCCACTCTCCCAGACTACCCCTTGCTGACCGATCAGCGGCAAATAATGCCTTCTCGAAGGCTGTATTGTCTCGGCTCCGCCACAGGCTTGATCGGCCGACAAGCCATCATGAATAGGGCCTGAATCCCCGGTCTTCGATCCCCAGCCACGCGGCCACGGTGGCGCCAGTTTCGACGAGACGCGCCTTGTCGGCCTCCAGCTGTTCGGGCAGGAAGACGTTCTGGCCCATGGGGCGTACCACTTCGAGCGGATAGGTCAGGTATTGTCGGTTGCCGAGTTCCAGCGTGAGCGCCACGAAGTCTGGCGCTTTCACGCGCAACCAGGTGTAGGACGAGAGATCGACCGTCTTTCGTCTCACGATGCGGCCGTGCCAGTGCCACTGCTTTTCCAACGTGACATGGCCTGCCTGATCCCGTTCAAACACATGAAAGCTGCGCATGGCATGGCGCAGGTAAAACGGCAGCAGGGGAAGCAGCATCAATGGCAGGAGACGGATGCCCACCCACAGCATCAAAAAATTGCCGAACCGGTCTTTGCTCCCGCTCCCCCATAAGCTCAGCATGAACATCAGCAAGCCGGCGACGCCCAAAAACACGAACACCATCGCCCACTTTCGATCCAGCACAACCCGATATCTGTTGCATGGCATGACAAGCCTGTCCGCCTCAGACGCAGGCGCGGGCGCGGGCGCTTTGGCCTCATGGCTTGCTTCTGGTGGCTGTACTTCGTGCACATTCATGACCAGAATTCTGCCGGCTCGGAAAAAGAAAACCCGCGGTTCTCCAACCCCATCAGCTCGGCCACCTGCTCCCCCCAGGCGAGCAACTGCGCCTTGTCGGCCTCAACCTCTTCGGGCCGGAAGCGGTAGCGGCCAAAGGCGTTCACTACCGAGAGCGAATACACCCGGTAACGCGAGCCGCCGGGCACGTCCGTCACCCCCAGCTCCAGGCGCAGATCCCGCCAGTCCCAGCTCTTCACCCACACCCAGGTGTATTCGGCCACCGCCACCGACTCACGCCAGAGCACCTTCGACCCCCAATGCCATTCCAGATCGACGGACACCGAGCCATCGGCCGCTCGTCTGATCACATGACGGCGGCCGATGTTGAAGCGTTGCTTTGCCAGAATGAACAGCGGCAGCAACACAAAATTGATCAGCCACATCAGGCTCATCATGATGACGACCTGGCGCCTTCCGGCATCGTCGGAAGACTCGAAGACGCCATACTCAAAGAAGGCATACAGCCCCACAAAAGTCAGGGCGCATGCTATCGCCAGAAAGCGCATGCCCACCAACCGTTGACGGTTGAGGGGCACGATCAGGCTGACCTCCGCCGCTTTCAAGCCGCCACCCGCCTCAAGCCTCGCCGGCGATCGTCCTGAAGGCCCGCTCGGCCACGGCCAGCGTCTCGTCGATGTCGGCCTCGGTGTGGGCGGACGACAGGAAAAAGGCTTCAACATGAGACGGCGGCAGGTAAACGCCGCCGTCCAGCATCAGGTGGTAGAAGCGCTTGTAGGTGTCGAGGTTCTGATCGGTGGCTTCCTCGAAGTTGTTGGGGGGCGTGGCGCGGAAGTAGATGCCGCCCAAACCGCCCAGGGCACGCGCGCAGAAAGGCACGCCCGCGGCCTGCGCAGCGGCATTGAGGCCATCCACGAGGCGCGTCATGATCTTCTCCAGCTTCAGATAAAAATCCGGCTCGTTGATCAGCGCCATCGTGGCGATGCCGGCTGCCATCGCAATCGGGTTGCCCGACAGCGTGCCTGCCTGATACACGCCGCCCAAGGGCGCAAACTTCTCCATCACCTTGGCCGGGCCGCCCACGGCGCCCACCGGCATGCCACCGCCGATCACCTTGCCAAAGGTGGAGATGTCGGGCGTGATGCCACACCAGCCCTGCGCGCCGGTGAGCGTCACGCGAAAGCCCGACATCACCTCATCAAAGATCAAAAGCGCGCCATACTCGGTGCATAGCGCCCGCAAGCCTTCGAGGAAGGATTGCTCGGGCACCATCAGGTTCATGTTGCCGGGCACCGGCTCCACGATCAGGCAGGCAACCTCATCCGGGTATTGCTCGAACAGCGCCTTCACGCTGTCCAGATCATTGAAGCGGGCGATCAGCGTGTGCTTGACCACATCCTCCGGCACGCCGGCCGAGCTGGGGTTGCCAAAGGCCAGCGCCCCGCTGCCCGCCTTCACCAGCAGGCTGTCGGCGGTGCCGTGATAGCAGCCCTCGAACTTGATGATGCGGTTGCGGCCGGTATAGCCGCGCGCCAGCCGAAGGGCCGACATCGTGGACTCGGTGCCCGAACTCGTGAAGCGCACGCGCTCCACCTGGGGGAACAGGCCGCAGAGATGCTCGGCCAGCACGCTTTCATCGACATTGGGTGCACCAAAGGACAACCCCCGCGTGGCAGCTGCCTGCACGGCAGCCACCACTGTCGGATGCGCATGGCCGACGATGGCCGGCCCCCAGGAACCCATGTAATCGATGTAGCGCTTGCCCTCCACATCCCACATGTAGGCGCCTTCAGCCCGCTCGATGAAGCGCGGTGTGCCCCCCACCGCCCGGAAAGCCCGCACGGCCGAGTTGACGCCGCCGACCAGCACCTGGCTGGCGCGGTCGAATTCCTGTTGGTTGCTCCGATTGCTCATGGGTTCTCCGATCCTGGGGGTTGGGTGCCAGCGGCATCAGGCGAATCCTGCCCGTGCCAATCCCCTTAAATTTAACCCATCAGGCCATGGTGCCCCTCACGCTTCCGGGTAAAAAGCCGAGTCCATCATCTGCTCATAAGACCACGGGTTGTGCTGAGGGAACACCTTGCCATCGAGGCCCGTTTCACGCTCGGCCCCCAGAACCGCATCGCCGTAGGCGTCGGCCAGGATTTCGGGCAGCTTGTGCTTGAGGCTGGGGCTTTTTCTCAAACGCCGCTCGATCTTGCGGCGCTGCTCGGCAATCGAGAGTTGCCAGCTCCGGCCACGACCTGCCGGCTGGAAGCGCCATTTCAACAGATGAATCAGCAGGATCTCAAAACGGGATAGCAGTTCACTTTCTTCGCTACGTCCCATTTCCTCGATCTCCTCCAGCAGGTGCTGCACGTCGAGTTCAGACAGGTTGCCCGCTCGCATCAGGGCCGCCTGCTGTTGAGTCCAGCCATAAAAATCGCTGTCATACCGGTTCATCTCGACCTCCCCCAGTCAGGTGAGCGACACCATGACCCAGAAGACCAGGGCATGGTGTCGAGGCTGCGCTGACAAGCTTACTGGAAAAACTCCTTCAACCGATCCTTCCAGCTGCGGGTTTGCGGACTGTGCTTGGCGTCCGAAAGGCTTTGATCCAGCTCGCGCAGCATCTGCTTTTGCTTGTCGGTGAGGCGCACCGGGATCTCCACCGAAATATGGGCGTAGAGGTTGCCGTGCTCTTCCGAGCGCAGCCCCTTGATGCCCTTGCCGCGCAGGCGGAAGACCTTGCCTGGCTGCACGCCTTCGGAGAGCTGGATTTCGGCCGTGCCCCCCAGCGTGGGCACTTCGATGGTGCCACCCAGGGCTGCCATGACCATGCTCACGGGCACCTCGCAGTGCAGGTCATCACCTTCACGCTTGAAAACGGGGTGCTCCTTCACGCGGATTTCCACATAAAGGTCGCCTGGCGGGCCGCCATTCAGGCCCGGCTCACCATTGCCGGCCGAGCGGATGCGCATGCCGTTGTCGATACCGGCCGGAATCTTGACCTGCAGGGTTTTGGTACGCTTGATGCGACCGGCACCATCACAAGTCTCGCACGGATCAGTGACAACCTTGCCGCTGCCATGACAGGTCGGACAGGTCTGCTGCACCGAGAAGAAGCCCT